>JASHNU010000048.1 GCA_030041475.1 Candidatus Sulfotelmatobacter sp. | reverse complement strand
GTGACGCGCTCAGCCGAAAGCGGCTGACCCTTTTCGTCGAGAACTTTGGTGACGCGCAGGTCATTGTGCAATTCGAAGACGGCAACGCTGAGGTCCTGCAACGCGGTGAACTTGACCTTGGCGCGGGCGGTGATGGCGTGCAAATGCGGGGTGAGTTCGGCCTGAATCTGGTAGTCATCCACGCGCAGGCGGGTTTTTTCCGCGGCCCAAGACGGGGCGGCAAGCGCAAAGACGGCCAGCAGGGTCAGAAAATTGCTCAGGACGCGCGGAGGGCGCCGCAGGTCAATGGCCATTCAGAGGAATCTCCAAGGAATGAGTAACCCATTTCCTATGATGAAGATTCTGACGCAAAAGCTGCTCGGAGCACAAGCTTATGGGGCGCTATTTATGTCATCCAAGACGCTTGTCATTTCGAGCGGAGCGAGAATCCTGCTGTTCGTCAGGGGAAGAGCGGGTTCCTCACCGCCGCTTCGCGCCGGGTCGGAATGACAACCAAATGGGCGAGGCCTATCTCGGCGCGAGTTTCAGGATGATCTCTGCCGCACGGTCGGCTGGGTGCTGGGTGAGCCCAGTCGCGCCTGCGGGAGCCTGCAGGCAGGTTCGCACTTTCGCCAGACCTTGCAGCATGCGGTTGCGGGCGGGGCCCTCGGGGAGGATCTCGTTGAGCTTGGTGAGGATGTTCTGGGCGGTGAAATCGTGTTGCACCAACTCCGGGATGACCTCCTCTCCTGCGATCAGGTTAACCATCGCGAACCGGGGAACCTTCAGGCGCGGCTTGCCTAGACGATAGGTCAACGGCGAGACGCGATAGACCATGACGAAGGGAAGATTCATCATGGCAGCCTCGACAGTGGCTGTGCCGCTGGCAATGATGCCCGCGCGCGAGTGGTAGAGGGCGGGAAGGGAGTCGGGGACGAACGGAAATCGGAAGAAGCCGAATTTGTCCTCCCGAATTATCATTTTCTTGATCTTCAGCAGGCTACGATGAATTTCGTTTTCGAGGAAATCACGGCTTAGCGTTGGGGCAACGGGCCAGAGATATTGGTACTGGTTTCCCATCAGTACCGTGGCTTCGAGAATCGCCGGCAGGTTCATGCGAACTTCTTTGACGCGGCTGCCGGGCATGAGGGTGATCCAGCGCTTCCCCGGATCGAGATTGAATTGCTTCGCGTAGTCTTCGCGCGAGATTGAAGGCTGGGGCAAGTCTGCCAGCGGATGGCCGACGAACCTCGCGTCCACGCCACGGTCGCGGTAGAACTTTTCCTCGAACGGGAAGATGACGAGCGCCTTGTCGATGTAGTCGCGGATGAGGCGGACGCGTCCCTGCCGCCAGGCCCAGAATTGCGGCGCGACGTAATACACCGTCGGGATGCTGCGCTTCTTCATCTGCCGGGCGACGCGCCAGTTGAACGCCGGCGAATCGATCACAATGGCGACATCGGGCTTGCGGCGGTCGGCTTCGCGGATCAGCTGCTTGTAGAGGCCGAGGATTTTCGGCAGGTGGCTCACAATTTCGGTGATGCCGACGACGGCCAAATCTTTGGTGTCGACGACGGTGTCGCATCCGGCCGCGCGCATCCGCTCGCCGCCCACGCCGAAAAAAGAGAGTTGATCTGCTCGCTTAGGGACAGCCGCCTCCAGCTGTCCGGCGGAGCGAAGCTCCGCAGCTCTTCGCAGCGCCTCAATCAGCTGCGCGCCGTACATTTCACCGGAGGCTTCGCCAGCGGAGATCAGGATGAGCACAGGACATTGTAAGGGAGCAGGGCTCTGCCGCGGCCCTCGCCAGAGACTCTAATCATCCGCGCTGACGGTTGATTCTCCCGCAGCCGCAGCGGATGGCGCTCGCGCCACATCAATCTCCTGATCCTTGTACTGCAGCTGATAGAGCTTGTAATAAATGCCACGGTGCGCTAGCAGTTCCTGGTGCGTACCCATTTCGCGGAGCTGCCCCTTGTGCATGACGATGATTTTATCGGCGCGCTGGATGGTTGAAAGGCGGTGGGCGATGATGAGCGAGGTGCGTCCTTCGACCATGCGGGCGAGCGCGTCACGCACGCGGAATTCGGTCTCGGTGTCAACACTCGACGTCGCTTCGTCGAGGATGAGAATGCTGGGATCGTGGGCCAGTGCGCGGGCGAACGAAATGAGCTGTTTCTGGCCGGTCGAGAGCGTCGAGCCGCGCTCGCGCACAGCTTCGTTGAATCCACCCGTCTGCGAGCGAATGAAGTCGCCCAGGTTCACATCTTCGGCGGCCTGAGCCACATCCTCGTCCTGAATGCGCTCAGTGCCAAGGCGGATGTTGCCGCCGATTGTGCCGCTGAAGAGAAACGGATCCTGCAGCACCGCGCCAAAGCGGCTGCGCAGGTCGGCAAGGTCCATATCTTTGACGTCGACTCCGTCGATACGAACCGCGCCCTTCTTCACATCATAAAACCGCAGCAGCAGAGAGATAAGCGTAGTCTTGCCGGCGCCAGTGTGGCCGACGATCGCGATAGTCTCTCCGGGCTCAACGCTGAAGGTGACGTCGCGGAGGACCCAGTCGGGAGTTGCCGTGGTTGCTCCGTTCGTTGGGGAAGCAGTTGCCGACCCTTCGGGTCGGTCCGGACCCCTCGACTCCGCTCGGGGCAGGCTTCCGAGGGGGGCCGTCCCTACATGTGCCGGGGCGCTTCCTGCTCCTTCTCCTTCAGCCGGCATGTCCCGGTAGGCGAACCAGACGTGGTCGAACTCGATGCGGCCCGGGCCGTCGGGCTTCACGGTCACCCGAGGCGTGACAATCTCCGCCGGAGTATCCAGCAATTTGAAGATGCGTTCGCTGGCGGCCATCGCGGACTGAAGAATGTTGTATTTCTCGCTGAAGTCCAT
>JASHNU010000047.1 GCA_030041475.1 Candidatus Sulfotelmatobacter sp. | reverse complement strand
GCCGGCGTGATCGAGATCACTTCTCGCGACTTGCCCGCGACCAGTCCCGCTCGCGCCGTCGTCAAGGATGTTCGCCAGGAGATCGCCCGCATTAATCAGATCGTCACCGATCTTTTGCACACGGCGCGGCCGCATCCGCCTCGCGTGCGCAAAAGCGATCTGAATACCACCGTGGAACATGCAGTAATGCTTGGTCGCCAGCAGGCGCTGGCGAAATCGGTCGAGATCACGCTGCATAAGGATCCCTCTCTGCCCGAAGTGGAGCACGACAGCGACCAGCTGCACCAGGTGTTGCTGAACCTGCTGCTCAACGCGCTGCAGGCGATCGACACCAACGGAAAGGTCAACGTTGCGCTCAGGCGGCAAGGAGCAATGGCCGTCGTGGACGTAGCCGACAATGGCCGCGGCATTGCGCCCGAGCATCTACCCAACATCTTCCGCCCGTTTTACACCACCAAGGGTGAGGGCACCGGCCTGGGCCTGTCGCTGGCCCGGCGCATCGTGGAAGACCACCAAGGCCGCATTCACGTCACCAGCACCGTTGGCAAAGGGACGACCTTCTCTGTGGTCTTGCCGCTACAGCGTGCCAGCGCCTCGCCCACTGGGTAGCCGCATTCTCCGAACCTCCCTTCTCCCTCGCGCCACTGAAAATATATTCAGCCACCCCACTGAATATTCGTGTGACAGATGTTCAGCTATGGCGGAAGGTCGAACATTACTGCTGACTGCGCTGATTCCTCGCCTTCTCAGAGGTACAATTCTCATGATCTAGATTCGGCGGAAGCCGTGTGCTGTCTTCTCTCCGACTTTCCGCAAGGAGGACTCATGAAGTCACGTTTCGCATTGGTTCCGATGGCCATCTCCGCTGTTGCGTTGGCTGTGGTCACGCAGGGGATAGCACAAACTGGGGACGGCAAGGTCGCCCTCCACGTTACTCCCAAGCAAGCCTATGTGTGGGTGGACGGACGCGCAATCAGCGAAGCCAGCAAGCACCACGCATTGAATTTGAGTGTCGGCGACCACAAGATCGAATTGGCAAATTACGGATACACTCCGGAAACGCGCAACATCACCATCACCGCTGGCAAGACCACAGATCTCGACGTAACCCTGCAACCTGTTTCCGGGAACGTCGCGGGACCATTCGGAGCGATGACGATCGAACACGCCGACCGCGACGCAGTTCTGCTCAACGGAAAGACTCCCGGCTTCTTCGTGGGCCACGGCGACGAATTCAATAACAGCTTCATATGGAAGCAGGAACTTGTCGTTCCTCCGGGAACTTATCAGGTTACGGTACAGAGTGGAGACAAAGAAGCCTGGTCAGGTCCGGTGGCAGTTACCGCCAACAAGCGCGTGGTGATTGATGTCCCCAAGGGCATCCGGAAGACCGTTGATTGGTCCCGCGGAGAAAAACTCACTTCGATCCCGCGCTTTACCGTAGGCACAGCCAGCGCCACCGTCGCCGTAGCCAAGCCCACGGCACAACTTTCCGCCACCGTCGCCCAATTGAACTGCGGAGATTCCTCGCAGCTCAAGTGGACCTCTACCGACGCACCCAGCGTTCAGATCAGCAATGTCGGCGCGGTTGCGCCCAGTGGCGACCAGGCCATTCAACCCAAGCAAAACACCACCTATGATCTCACCGCCACAGGTCCAGGCGGCACAGCCACGGCCAACGCGACGGTGAACGTCAACACTGCTATTTCCGCAAATTTGCAATTCTCTCCTGCGGAAATTCACTACCGCCGGATTGGCGACAAGGTCGTGCAGAACGACGGTTCGGCTTTAAGTTGGTCGGCTTCCAATGCTTCGTCCGTCTCCATAGATCAATTCGGAGCGGTCGATGCCAACGGCAATCGCCCCCTGCAAATTGTTCCCAAGAAGACCACTCCGGGTACGGTCGACGAAACCGTCAGCTACACGCTGACCGCAACGAATGCTTGCGGCGGCACGGAAACGCGCACCGCTGCTCTCCACATTGTCGGAGAAATCAAACAGCCGGAGCTGGCATTGTCGCGCAGTGTGTATTTCCCGACCAACCGGCCGCGCAGCCTGAAAACAGATGCTGCCTTGCTGCCCAGCGAGATGGACACTTTGACGACGCTGGCGGAGGCGTTCAAGGCTTACCTCGCCGATGTTCCCAATGCTCATCTTGTGCTCGGCGGTCATGCCGATAAGCGCGGTCCTGCCAGTTACAACCAGAAGCTCTCGGAGAGACGATCTGAGCTCGCCAAGCGTTTTCTGGTTGAGCAGGGAGTTCCGGAAGCCAGCCTCGACACCCAGGCCTACGGCAAAGAACAAAACCTGACCGTGGACCAGGTGAAACAGTTGCTCGAGCAGAATCCCAATTTGAGTGCCGAGGAGCGGCAGAAGGCCTTGGCCAGGATTCAGACGATCGTTCTGGCCAACAACCGCCGCGTGGATATCAAGCTGAGCACAACCGGGCAAGAGTCGGCGCGCCTGTATCCCTTCAATTCGTCCGACTACACGGCGCTGGTGGACCGCGGCAAACCACTCGAAGCGAGCCCGGTGGTGAATGCGGCGGAGAAAGAAAAGGTGAGGAACTAGCGCGTATGGCACTGAGCAGACCTCCTCTGCTCGGTCGTACCCTAAGAACATTCTTCGGGAAGAAATGAAAGAGCAAAACGGCGAGTTCCGGTGAGTGCCTTAATCGCCTGCCCTAACTGCGAGCGACTCGGCAGAGGAAAATAGCCTTGTTCCACAAACATGCGAACTAATGGACTTGACTCCGACCGGCCTTCTCATGGAAGGCGTTTAGGCTCAAGACCCCTGCCGGGGGCGTTTTGAGTGAAACCAGGGTTTGGTGACATCAATCGGGCGCAAGAGTCAACCTATTTGGGGTACCCGTTTGGGGCCGTTGGCGTGTCACCGCTCAATGGCCCAATATCCCTCCCTTCCGTAGTAATCTAAAAGGGCATGCCTGCGGAGAAAATCCTGGTGGTGGATGACGAGCGCCTGGTGCGCTGGTCGCTGCGCCAGAAGTGCGAAGAATGGGGTTACGAGGTGGTCGAAGCGGCCGCCGGCGAGCCCGGACTGCAGCTGGCTCAGCACGAGTCTCCCAATCTGGTGCTGCTCGATGTGCGCATGCCCGACATTACCGGCCTCCAGGTCCTGGAGCAGCTGAAAAAGAGTCCCGACGCACCTGCCGTCATCATGATCACCGCCGACCCGCAACTGGACGACATCAAGAACGCGCTCAAGCTCGGCGCTTACGATTTCATCGGCAAGCCTCTGGACTTCGAAGAGCTGCACGTCACCATTCAGAATGCGCTCGAAGCCAGCCGTCTGCGCACCGAGGTTCAATCTCTTCGGGGCGAAGTACGCCGGCACACCGGCTATCACGATGTTGTTGCTGTCTCGCCAAAGATGACGGAGCTGATGAACTTCGTGCAGAAGGTTGCCTCGAGCGAGGCCACCACGATTCTGATCCAGGGCGAGAGCGGCACGGGCAAAGACCTGGTGGCCAAGACCATCCACTACGAGAGTTCGCGCCAGAACGGCCCATTTGTCGCCATCAACTGCTCGGCTATTCCGGAAACGTTGATGGAGGCCGAACTCTTCGGCCATGAAAAAGGAGCGTTCACCGATGCGAAGCAGATGAAGAAGGGGCTGTTCGAAACAGCGAACGGCGGCACACTGTTTCTCGACGAAATCGGGGAGCTTTCGCCTTTATTGCAGGCCAAGCTGCTGCGCGTGCTGGAAGATCAGATGATCCGGCGCGTGGGCGGCGTACGCGACCTGCAGGTGGATGTGCGCGTGGTGGCGGCCTCCAATCGCGATCTGGAAAAAGCCGTGCGTGAAGGGCATTTTCGTCAGGACCTCTACTACCGGCTGGCTATCATCGCCATTTTCATTCCGCCGCTGCGCGAGCGTCCGGATGACGTTCTTCCGCTGGTGGAGTTCTTCATTGGCCTGTACAACCGCAGATTCAAGAAATCGGTGCGGGGCATCAGCCCGGAGACGCGGCGTCTGCTAACCGCGCATAACTGGCCGGGCAACGTGCGCGAACTGAAGAATTCCATCGAGCGCGCCATGATTCTGGAGGATGAACCGATCCTGAGGCCCCTCTACCTGCCCTTTGCGGTTGGAGAAGCCGCGCGCAGCGGCTTAACGGCATTCGAGCACAGCAGCGCATCTTCGGACGGCGGTGGCAAGCAGCTGGCCAATGGCCGCGTTCTGCCGCGGCTTTACATTCCAGAGGAAGGAACCTCGCTTGAGGAAGTCGAACGCGCCATGGTCGAACTGGCCATGCGCCAGGCTAACAACAATCAAACCCACGCCGCCCGGCTGCTCGACATCAGCCGCGACGCGCTGCGCTACAAGCTGAAGAAGTTCGACCTCGTGCCTGCCGGCGAGGACGAAACCGCTGACTCCGTGACTTCGGAGAACTCCACAACATAAGCTCTCGCCCCGTTTGTCTCTGACGGAAAAGAATGACAGCAGAAACCCCAACCACAACGAGGTTGCGCGTACTGTTCTCCTAGAAACCACCAGAGCGGCCCGCCTGGGTGGGGTTATAATGGCCGGCGCGTGGGGCTCACCTCTGGCTCAAGACTCGGGGCGTACGAAATCCGATCGCCGCTGGGCGCTGGCGGTATGGGCGAAGTGTATCGCGCCACCGACACGAAACTCGGCCGCGACGTAGCGCTCAAGGTGTTGCCCGCCGAGATGGCGCACGACGCCGAGCGGCTGGCACGTTTTCGTCGCGAGGCAAAGGTCCTTGCGCAACTCGACCACCCAAACATCGTCACCATCTACTCGGTTGAAGAGTGCGACGGCGTTCACTTCCTTACCATGCAGCTGGTCGACGGCCAGCCGCTCGACCGCCTCATCCCGCAAGACGGCTTGCCCATCGAGCGAATCGTCGAGATCGGCAGCGCACTGTCTGACGCGCTCGCTGCGGCTCATGAGAAAGGCATCGTCCATCGTGATCTGAAGCCCGCCAATGTCATGGTCAGCAACGAGGGCCGGGTTAAGGTACTGGACTTCGGGCTGGCGAAAGATGTTCGTGGCTCCAGCCTCGGTGACGCCACCATGACCTCGGCCAGCAGCCAGACGCAAGTGGGAGTAGTCATGGGGACGCCGGCTTACATGTCCCCCGAGCAGACTTCCGGCCGCCCGCTCGACCATCGCACGGATATTTTTTCGTTCGGGGTACTGTTGCACGAGATGGCGACGGGTCGGCGCCCGTTCGAAGGAACTTCTTCTGCCGAGCTGGTCTCCGCGATTCTGCGCGATACCCCACCATCGGTCACAGATTTGCGGTCCGATTTGCCTAGCGACCTGGCACGCATCGTCCGCCGCTGCTTGGAGAAAAATCCCCGCCATCGCCTGCAGACGGCGCGCGATGTCAGCAACGAATTCCGCGATCTAGTTCGAATCGCCACGCGGCCGGCGCGGGTTTCTACCTCGACACCTCGGACTACAGCCGCCGACTCCGGTGCGACTCGCCCCGCTCTCCGGGAAGACGAAGGTTTCTGGGTGGCTGTGCTGCCGTTCAAGTACGGCGGCGCTAACGCCGATCTGATTGCGCTCGCCGAAGGATTGTCAGAAGAGGTCATCACCGGGCTTTCGCGTTTTTCCTATCTCAGAGTGATTGCCCGCAGCTCCACCGCACGTTATGCAGGTCAATCGGTGGATGTGCGCAGCGCCGGCAAGGAGTTGAACGCCCGCTACGTGATGGAGGGGACGCTGCGGCAGGCCGGCAGCCGACTGCGGCTTGCCGTCCAGTTGGTGGATACGTCTTCCGGAGCGCACCTCTGGGCGGAGAACTTTGAGCGGGCTTTTAGTCCTGAGGCGGTGTTTGAGCTCCAGGACGACCTTGTTCCCCGCATTGTCTCGACCGTTGCCGACATGAACGGCGTTCTGCCCCTGAGCATGAGCCAGGGCCTGCGGAATCGCGCTCCCGATCAGCTAAGTCCCTACGAGGCTGTGTTGCGCAGTTTCGCCTATCCCTACAGCGCTACGCCCGAGGAACTCACTGCGGCGCGTTGCGGACTGGAAGAGGCAGTGCGCAAGGCTCCGACCAACTCGGATGCCTGGGCTATGCTCTCGTTCCTCTGCGGCCAGGACTATGTGCATGGCTACGAGCTTCAGGCCAATGCGTTAGAGATTGCAGCTTCGGCCGCGCGGCGCGCGGTTGAACTCGGCCCATCGAATCATCTGGCCTACTTCAGTCTGGCCTCAGTGCTCTGGTACCAGAAAGAGTACGATTCGTTCCGGGATGCTGCCGAGCGCGCAGTCGCGCTCAACCCGATGGACGGGAACTCGGTTGCGTATATGGGTGAGTTGTTGACCTACACCGGCAGCGTCGAGCGTGGCATGCAGCTGGCCGAGCGGGCCAAGCAGCTCAACCCGAATCATCCGGGATGGTACTGGTACGCGGATTTCTACCACGCCTTTTCTCAAGGCGACTATCGCACTGCGCTCGCTTTCGCGCTCAAAGCCAAGCTGCGGGGTAATCCGCTGGCGCCCATGTTTGTCGCGACTGCCTGTGGCCAGCTGGGGGATGTTGAAGGCGGCGCAAAAGCCGCCGCTGATTTGCTGAAATTCCGCCCCGAACTTCCCGCATTGATGCGCAAGCAAGTCGCCAAGGTCTGGAATCCAGAGTACGGCGAGCGCTTCCTCGAGGGCCTGCGCAACGCTGGGCTGGATATACCCGATGCTTCCGCTGCACCGCAACCTTCTTCCGTCATCGTCACCGCTCGCACCGCGTCTGAGAAAGCGAGAACCGATGAAGGCTTTTGGATTGCGGTTCTGCCCTTCCGGTACCCGGGTACGAATCAGGATGTCAAAGCCCTGGCCGAGGGGCTGTCGGAGGAAGTGATCACCGGTCTCTCCCGATTCTCCTATCTGCGCGTGATTGCTCGCGGCTCGACGGCGAAGTTCTCTGGCGAATCCGGGGATGTGCGAGCAATTGGCAAGGAACTCGGTGCCCGCTACGTGATGGAGGCGACCCTGCGCCTGGCGGCAGGCAAGCTGCGTCTGGCCGTGCAGTTGGTGGACGCAAAGTCGGGCGCACATCTTTGGGCCGAAAATTTCGAGCGCAGCTTGAATCCTGACGCTGTCTTCGAATTGCAGGATGACCTTGTGCCCCGCATCGTGTCGACCGTGGCCGACATCAACGGAGTACTGTCTCGGAACATGAGTGAGGCCGTGCGCCCGCGCGCCCCTGAGCAGTTGACTCCTTACGAAGCCGTCCTGCGCAGTTTCGGATACTTCGAGCGCGTCACCCCGGAAGAAATGACCGCGGCGATCGCTGGGATCGAGTCTGCATTGCAGAAAACTCCCACCTATGCGGACGCATGGGCGATGCTGGCCCTGTTGTTGGCGCAGCGATACGCCCAAGGATTCGGCCCGGTGGAGGATTCGCTCGCTGCAGGAGCGGCAGCGGCCCGGAAAGCAGTTGAGGCAGCGCCCGCCAACCATCTCGCGTGGTTCAGCCTCTCGCAGGTGTTGTTCTTTCAGAAAGAATTCCAAACCTTCCGCAACGCGGCGGAACGGGCGCTGGCGTTGAACCCCATGGACAGCAACTCGCTCGCGCTGAATGGCGAGATGCTGGCTTTGTCGGGCGAGTGGGAACGCGGTGTCTCTCTGGCGGCGCGCGCCCGCCAGCTGAACCCGCATCACCCCGGCTGGTACTGGCACTCCGATTTCAACCATGCCTACCGGAAGCGTGACTATCGCGCTGCTCTCGAAATCGCGAGCAAGATGAATCAGACCAGCAATTGGGGGGCATGGGCCCTGACCGCTGCGGCCTGCGGCCAGCTCGGCGATCGCGACGGAGCTGCAAAAGCAACACGGGAGTTGCTCAAATTGCGGCCAGACGCCGTTTCCAGGCTGCGGGAAGACTGTGATAAGTGGTTCGACGCCGAGCATGCAGCGCACGTCGTGGAAGGCTTCCGTAAGGCGGGGATGGAGATCCCGGAAATTGGAACCCCGCGCCAGGAGATCTCGTCCTCTTCTGCACCGCGTGTTGCCGTCTCTGATTCCGGCGCCACGCGGGCTGCCATTCGCGAAGATGAAGGCTTTTGGGTCGCGGTGCTGACGTTCAAGTACACCGGAGCCAGCACAGATCTGAAGGCTTTTGCCGAAGGACTGTCGGAAGAGATCATCACCGGCCTATCGCGCTTCTCCTATCTGCGCGTGATTGCACGCGGATCGACCGCGAAATATTCGAGCGAATCCGGTGATGTCCGCGCTATCGGCAAGGAACTGGGTGCGCGCTACGTGATGGAAGGCAGCCTGCGTCAGGCGGGCCAAGCGATTCGCCTGACCGTTCAGCTGGTCGATGCCACAACGGGAACTCACCTTTGGGCGGAAACCTTCGAGCGACCTTTCCACCCGGATCAGATTTTCGTTTTGCAGGATCAGCTTGTCCCGCGCATCGTCTCCACGGTGGCCGACCAGCACGGGGTTCTGCCGCGCAGCATCAGCGCGGCCATCCGGAAAAAAAGAGATGAACAAATCAGTCCGTACGAAGCCGTGTTCCGCGTCTTCAGCCTGCATGAAACGATGACGCCGCATGAACACGCAGCGTGCAGGGATCTTCTGGAGCGGGTGGTGCGGGATGCTCCGGACGCCGCCGATTGCTGGGCCATGTTGGCCACGTTGTACTCCGACGAAGACTGGTTTGGATTCAACCTTCGGCCCGATCCTTTGGGCCGAGCGGCCGCGGCTGCACAACGGGCAGCGGAACTGGCTCCGGCCAGCTTGCTCGCCAGTCAGGCAGTGGCGCAGAGCCTGTTTATGCGGCACGAGTGGCAAGCGTTCCGGCCCGTGGCGGAGCGCACTATCGCGCTCAATCCCATGGAGGGCGCAACGGTAGCGATCATGGGAATCCTGCTGGCCTGTTCCGGCGACTGGGAGCGGGGGTGTGCGGTGGCCGATTCTGCCATGAAGCTCCACCCAAACTTCCCGGGCTGGTATTGGCTGGCTAAGGTCTTCAACGCTTACCGCACGCGCGACTACCGCGGCGCCATCGATGCCGCCTTGCGCATCCAGATGCCCGGCTACTTCTGGACCTCTGTGGTACTAACCGCAGCTTACGGCCAGCTCGACGAGCGGGAACCGGCCCAGAAATCGCTGCGTGAATTGCTTGTGTTGAAGCCCAACTTCCCTTCGACGGCACGCCAAGAAATTGAGAAGTGGCTCGATCCGGAACTGGTCGAGCACTTCATGGACGGCCTGCGCAAGGCGGGCCTGGAAACCGCGAACGTAGCCGTTGTAACAGCTTCTTCGTCAGGCGCAGCAGCCCACGCCACGACCTCAGGAGCTGCGCGAGCCGACGAAGGCTTCTGGGTGGCCGTGCTGCCGTTCAAGTACACGGGCAGCAACGCTGATCTGAAGTCCCTTGCCGAAGGACTGACAGAGGAAATCGTCACCGGCCTGTCGCGCTTCTCCTACCTGCGCGTGATCGCCCGTGGATCGACCGCGAAATATTCGAGCGAATCGGGCGACGTTCGCGCCATCGGCAAGGAACTGGGCGCGCGTTACGTGATGGAAGGCAGCCTGCGCCAGGCAGGCAGCAAGCTGCGTCTTGCTGTACAACTCGCTGATACGGAATCCGGGGCTCATCTCTGGGCAGAGACCTATGAACGCGCCTTTACAGCCGAATCTATGTTCGAAGTTCAGGATGATCTTGTTCCGCGAATCGTTTCCACTGTGGCCGATCAATACGGCATCCTGCCCCGGAACATGAGCGAAAGACTACGCAGCAAAAATGAAGACAGCTTGACTCCACATGAGGCCGTGCTCCGCGCTTTCAGCTACTTTGCGCGCCTCACTGCCGAGGAGCACGCCACGGTGCGGCGGATTCTGGAACGCGTTGTACGCCAAACCCCGGACCAGCCCGACAGTTGGGCGATGCTGGCCATGATGTATATCGTCGAGTACTCCGACAGCTACAACGCCCTGCCGAATCCTCTCGAGCGTGCTTTGGCCGCGGCGCAGCGCGCCGTCGATCTTGCGCCCTCTCACGCCCTCGGCCATTATGCGCTGGCCTGGGTCTACTTCTTTCGCAGGGAGAAAGCTTCTCTCCACGCGGCTGTAGAGCACGCAGTCGGGCTCAATCCCATGGATGGTTCCGTCATCGGCCTCCTTGGATTGCTCCTGCATCACGCCGGTGAGTTGGAGCGAGGTGGTCAGATGGTCGAAAGGGCCATGCAACTGAATCCCAACTATCCCGGAGTTCTGCGTTTCACGGCCTTTACCCAAGCCTATTGCCAGGGTAAATACACAGAGGCATTGGAAGCCGCGGTTCGCATCAACATGCCCGGCTTTTTCTATGCTCAGGCCTCGTTGGCTGCCGCGCTCGGACAACTCGGGCGGCGCGAGGCCGCCCACAAAGCTGTGCAGGACTTGCTCGCTCTCCGTCCAGATTTTGCCGCCGTGGTGCGTCATGAGTACGCCAAGTGGTATGAGCCCAAGGATATCGAACATCTCATCGAAGGCCTCCGCAAGGCCGGGCTGGAGATTCCGAAGGATGACCCCAAGCCGGCGCTCTTGCCTGGAGCGACCGGCGTGCGCCCCACCTCCGGCGCATCGCGCACTGACGAAGGCTTCTGGGTCGCCATCCTGCCGTTCAAATACAGCGGCGAAAACCGCGATCTCAAAGCGTTAGTTGAAGGCCTGACCGAAGAAATCATCACCGGCTTATCGCGCTTCTCGTATCTGCGTGTCATCGCGCGCGGATCAACCGCAAAATATTCAAGCGAATCGGGAGACGTTCGTACCATCGGCACGGAACTCGGCGCACGCTACGTGATGGAAGGCAGCCTGCGACAGGCTGGTGGCAAGTTGCGCCTCGCTGTTCAACTGGTCGAGGCGACGAGCGGTTCGCATCTGTGGGCGGAGACCTACGACCGCAGTTTCAATGCGGACGCAGTATTCGAGCTGCAGGACGAACTGGTCCCCCGGATTGTCTCCACCGTCGCCGACAAACATGGCGTTCTGTCGCACAGCATGAGCGAGCTGGTTCGAGCCAAGAACCCCGACCAGTTAACGCCATATGAGGCCGTACTGCTCAGCTTCAGTTACGCCGAGAGCCTCGTCTCGGACGAGCACATCGCGGCGAAGGCCTGCTTACAACGGACGGTCGCACAAACGCCAGGCTACTCCGATGCGTGGTCCATGCTGGCGATGCTCTTTTGTGACGAATATACGCTTGGGTTCAAACCGGAATCCTCGCTGCTTGAGCGTGCGTTGGAGGCCGCGCAGCGAGCCGTCAAAGCCGGCCCTTCCAATCATCTCGCATTCGGCAACCTGGCCTACGCCCATTTCCTGCGGCGGGAATTCGGGGCATGCAGAAACGCCGCGGAGCGTTCCCTGACACTTAACCCCATGGACAGCAACAATGTCTGGTTCGTGGGCTTGCTGATCGCTTATATGGGAGATTGGGAGCGAGGTTGTGCGTTAGTCGATCGCGCGATGCAGCTCAACCCGAACTTCCCGGGGAAGTATCGCTATCCAACTGTGGCCAATGCATACCGCAAGGGCGACTACCGGGGTGCATTGAACGAAGCCCTAAGAATCAATATGCCTGGTGTGTTCTACACGCCATTTAATGTCGCAGCAGCGGCCGGACAACTGGGGGAGAAAGACATTGCCGATAGGGCTCTGCGCGACCTTCTCGCCTTGAAGCCCGACTTCGCTGTCATTGCACGCGAGAACCTTGGAAAATGGTTTCAGCCGGAACTTGTGGAGCATTTCATCGAAGGCCTGCGCAAGGCCGGGCTTGAGATTCCGGGAGTTCCGAAAGACGTTCAGAAAGGGGTTCAGAAAGACGATCAGAAGCAGACTTCGAGCGGCTCTGTTCCTGTTTCTCAGTCGATCGCCGTGTTGCCTTTCGCCAACATGAGCGAGGACAAGGAGCAGGATTACTTCAGCGACGGACTCGCCGAGGAGATCATCAACCTGCTGGCGCAGGTGCCCGGACTCAAAGTGATTGCCCGCACTTCGGCATTCGCCTTCCGCGGCAAAGAGCAGGATATCCGCGATATCGCCGAAACGCTTGGCGTCAGCACGGTTCTTGAAGGAAGCGTGCGCCGATCCGGCAGCCGCATTCGCGTCACGGCGCAGCTGATCAACGCGGCCGACGGATCGCATCTGTGGTCGGAGCGATACGACCGGGAACTCAGCGACATCTTTGCCGTGCAGGATGAAATTTCAACAGCAATTGCCAAGGCTTTGCGAGTCAAGCTTTCACGAGAAGCCGCGCCGCAGCGCTACACGCCGAAGCTTGAAGCTTACGAGGCGTATTTGAAGGGCAGG
This sequence comes from Candidatus Sulfotelmatobacter sp., assembly GCA_030041475.1. GTDB lineage: Bacteria > Acidobacteriota > Terriglobia > Terriglobales > Acidobacteriaceae > Sulfotelmatobacter. Next base: position 912 of record JASHNU010000047.1, on the reverse strand, counting down.
TATCACCAAGCAAAAGTTACGCCGGAGTCGATGGAATTGGCCCGGCGATTCTATGAACAGGCGAGCGCACTCGATCCCGGCTTCGCCATGCCCCATATCGGGTTGGCTTTTTATTGGCATTGCCTGGCGCATTTCGCTCGGCACTTTGCTGGTGACTGCGTGTCCCCTGCGCGAGCGGAAGCCCAGCAGGCCTTGCAGATCGATCCGTCTCTTCCCGAGGCGCATGCGTTCTTGGGTTACATTGCGGCCATGTATGACCTGGATTGGGCCGCCGCCGAAAGACATTTTGATTCTCCTGGGGCGAAAGAAGTCGGTTTTGGGCTCCTCCGTCCTCTCTACGCCTGGGTTCAGTTCTGGCGAGGCAAAGTGGAGCCAGCGATCAAATTGGCCGAGCACGCGATTGAAGAAGACCCGCTCGAAGTGTGGACCCGCATGAATCTGCATGCCTACCTGCAAGCTGCAGACCGGGACGATGAAGCCCTCGAGCAATTGAAGAAAGTGTTGGAACTGGACGAAAACCTGGTGTTGGCCCAGGTATCGATGGCGATGATTCATGCCGATAAGGGCGACCTGGCAGAGGCGTTGAAGATTGCGCGCCGGGCCTATGCGATTGGACCTTGGTCTCCCGACCCCATTGGCGTGCTCGCCGGACTCACACGCCGCAATGGAGAAGAAGTCGATTCGTCTCTGATGAAAGCACTTGGCTCCGGCGAAGCGCCCGGCGACGCCCGCGCCCGTGCGCTGTATCACCTGCTCTGTGGTGAAATCGACCACGGAGCCGATTGGGCGGAAAAAGCGATCGAGCAGCGCGACGCGTCCATGATGGTCTATCTCCGCTTCGTCGTTTGCAAAGGCCTGCGCGCCAGCCACCGTTGGCCGAAGATCGCGAAGCTGATTAATCTGCCAGCCTGA
>JASHNU010000046.1 GCA_030041475.1 Candidatus Sulfotelmatobacter sp. | reverse complement strand
ATTGGCCTTCATGAAGAAGGAGGGTCAGGTCACGTATTTCAACGGCCACATGCCGGTGTTCTGCCATGCCGAGAGCGACGTTGCCACGTTTCGCATGATCACCAGTCAGTTCTGTGTCAGTGGCTACGTGAAGCAAGCGGATATCATCAAGACTTTTGGGGTGACGTCGATCAGCGTGAAGCGGTCGGTGAAGACTTATCGGGAGAAGGGCCCGCGAAGATTTTACGCCCCGCGCGTCACGCGCGGTGCGGCGGTGCTGGTCGATGCCGTAGTGGCCGAGGCTGAAGAACTTCTGGCAGGCGGCGCCAGCGACGCGGAGGTTGCCGAGAAGCTCGGGTTGAAGGTGAACACGCTTCAGAAGGCGATCCGGGCGGGAAGAGTCCGCAGGCCGGTCAAAAAAAACAGTCCGACGACGCGATAGTCGCCAGCGCGATAGTCGCGAACCCGAAGATCGAGCAAGCCAACGCGGACTGTATCGCCTCGATTGAGGCGAGCGCGACGAGGGAACCGGCGGCGCCCAGCACCAAAAGCGAGCGGGCCGAGGCGGACTGCGCCGCCCCGATGGGACGCGGGGCGACGGCCATTATGGAACGGCTGGCGGCAAGCCTCGGCCTGCTCAACGAGGTGACCCCGCGATTCGTCCCAGCGCTGGATATTCCCAAAGGCGGCGTGTTGCTGGCTTTGCCCGCGCTATTGGTCTGCGGGCTGCTGCGTCATTCCAGCAAATACTTTCATCTGCCTAAAGGGTTTTATGGTCTCAAGACCATTTTTCTGCTGCTCGCCTTCATGGCACTCGCCCGCCTCAAATCGGTGGAAGCGCTGCGCTATTATGCGCCGGGCGAATGGGGCAAATCGCTTGGCGTCGACCGTGCGCCGAAAGTGCGCACCTTGCGTGTCAAACTCAAGCATCTGGCTGACCAGAAGCAAGCCTTTTTCTGGAGCGCCGAGCTTTGCAAAGAATGGATGATGGAGCGGCCTGACGAGGCCGTCGTCCTCTATGTTGATGGCCATGTTCGCGTTTACCATGGCAGGACCAAACAACTGCCGAAGCACTATGTCGCGCGCGAACGCCTGTGCCTGAGCGCCACCGCCGATTATTGGGTCAACGCCATGGACGGCAGGCCATTCTTTGTGGTGAATCAGCCCGTCGATCCGGGACTGCTGCAGGTGCTCGAACGCGACCTCATTCCCCGTCTCGAGCAGGATGTGCCGAACCAACCTAGCGCCGAACAACTCGACGCCGATCCGCTGCTGCATCGCTTTACGGTGGTGTTCGATCGCGAAGGCTACAGCCCCGCCTTCCTGGCCAAGATGAAGAACAAGCGCATCGCTTGTCTGACCTATCGCAAATATCCGGGTGAGGATTGGCCTAAGGAAGAATTTTTCCCCACCGAAGTCCGCCTGGCCTCGGGCGAGCGCGCCACCATCCAGCTCGCCGAACGGGGGACCCGGCTGAGCAACCGGCTGTGGGTGCGCGAGTTCCGCAAGCTGACTGCCAGTGGTCACCAGACGGCTTTCCTCTCCACGGATTATCGCGGGGTCGGGGCCGTTTTGGCGCCAGCCATGTTCAGCCGATGGTCGCAGGAAAACTTCTTCCGATACATGCGCCAAAGCTACAATTTGGACGGCCTCATCGACTACGGCACCGACTGCGTTCCCGAGACCACCATGGTGGTTAACCCGGCCCACCGCACGCTCGACGGACAAGTGCGAAAAAAGCTCGGCGTTCTCAGCCGGAAGATCGCCGAGTTCGGCGCCATGAACCTGGAAGGCGAGATCGAGCCTCGCAAGGTCGAGGCCTTTACGCAGCGCAAATCCGATCTGCAAGAAAGCATCACGCAACTGCAAAAAGAAGTGGATGAACTCAAGGCTCAACGCAAGGCTACCCCACGGCACATTCCGTTCAAGGACTTGCCCAAGGAGGCGCGCTTCGATCGCCTAAGCACCCAAAGCAAACACCTCGTCGACACCATCAAGATGGTCGCCTATCGGGCTGAAACAGCCATGGCACAGATCATCCGTCAAAAGATGACGCGTCACGACGATGCCCGAAGCCTGCTGCGCTCCATCTACAGTACCGAGGTTGATATCGACCCCGATCCGCAGGCCAAAACGCTCACCATCCGTCTTCACCCGCTTGCCAATCCGTCTTCCGACGCTGCGGTCCGGCATCTCTGTGCTGAGATCAACGCCACGGAAACCCTTTTTCCCGGCACTGATCTGCGCCTAATCTACGAATTGGTCTCAGCGCAAACTCCTTGAAATCCCTAAGAGATCAGGAGATCTGAGGTTACAATCGCAGAGAATGCTGTTGCCAGAATGCGAGATCAGGGGATCACACCCATCAACTGCACTACGGTTGGGGCCGAGCTGCAGCGGAACTGGACCCTGGCGACGGGGCAGGCCTTGGGGCGGGTTTTCCACGACCACGATCACAGCTATGGGCTTTTGATGGACAGTTGCGAGTCCGTTACTGCGAATGTGGTCAAGAGGGCGTCCTCGCTGCCTCGCGCATTGTTCCAGACAATCGACTGCGCGCGATCGCACTCTCGAGATCGGGCGGTCGCGCCGAGCGGTTGCCGCAATTT
>JASHNU010000002.1 GCA_030041475.1 Candidatus Sulfotelmatobacter sp. | reverse complement strand
ATCGATGTGATAATGAGATGGCCTCAGCGATGTGCAGACGCATCGATCCTGCTGCGCCCGTATGCTTACTGACGGACGATGGACAAACCGATGGAGTCTCAGGCGAAGATAGTCAATGGGCTTCAACGGGCGGACAGTTCAACGCTTCATTCAGTAGGCATGGCTGATCGACCGTGGGTGATGTTGCCGACCTCTGACTAGCCGGGACTAGCTAAGTCCTTTGGAATGATGGTGGCCAGGGACGGAGTTGAACCGCCGACGCCAGCCTTTTCAGGGCTGCGCTCTACCACCTGAGCTACCTGGCCACGTTTCCAGATCCGCAGTGCGCGCCTGCAAGGACGATTCGCTTGGATCTCTGTGGGCGGGAGCGCCGAGCGAACGAAGCTGATCCGACGCGGAAGCGTGGGGAACGCCCTCGATTATAGCAACCGCGTTGGTTTCCCTCAACGCTGATGGAAGCAGGGTAGTCGTGCAGTTTGATAAAGAAGCGAGCCAAACGCGCGATGAGTGCGTCGCAACTTTTCCTATAAAAGCTGCGCGACGCGTCGCCCACCCCATCACGCCAAACCCGGGCGTGCTGGGGACCCCGTTTCGCGCGGCTCGCCCAGATTCCTTCCAGCGCAAAGAACGCTTGTTCGGAATGACAACCAAACTGCACCACTACCGGAAGCAATCAGCCGAAAAAACTTCACCACGAATTTTCGCGGACGAATCGGTGACTGACCTCTTTATCCTCTACAGGATAAAACTCAGCACCTCCAAACCGCCACGCGCCAGAAACTGCGATCCGTCGAGATTCGCGGCTGATGCCGTTTATTTTTGGCTCGAGGTTGCTACTGAGCAAAACTCTTAACGAACTCCACCAGGCTGCGCAGCGCGATGCCGGATGGTCCCTTCGCAATCCAAGGTTTCTGCTCTTCCATCCAGGCGGTGCCGGCGATGTCGAGATGAATCCAGGGCGTCTCTTCGGCAAATTCTTTGAGAAACATCGCAGCGGTGATGGCGCCGCCCCAGCGTCCGCCGGTATTCATGATGTCAGCGATGGACGAACGAATCTGCTCTTTATATTCATCGTCGAGAGGCATGCGCCACATCTTCTCGCCCTCCTTCACGTTCGCAGCGTGAAAGCGTTCGTACATGGCATCGTCGTTGGCGAAAACCCCCGCGTTCGAGTAACCCAACGCAACCACCACTGCGCCAGTGAGCGTGGCCGCGTCCACGAGATGCGTGCAGCCGAGCTGGCGCGCGTAGTAGAGGCCATCGGCGAGCACGAGGCGGCCTTCGGCATCGGTATTGATGATTTCGATGGACTTGCCCGACATGGCGATCTGCACGTCGCCCGGTTTCTGCGCGTGGCCGGACGGCATATTCTCGGTGGCGCAGACGATGCCGATGACCTTGACGTTCGGCTTCAACAGCGCGATGGCGCGCATGGCGCCGATCATCGTGGCTCCGCCGGCCATGTCGTATTTCATTTTTTCCATGCCGTCGGCGGGCTTGATCGAAATGCCACCGGTATCGAAGGTAATTCCCTTCCCCACGAGGCCCAGCACAGGTTTCGCGGGAGCGCCTGCCGGCTCATAGGTCATAACAATCAGCGCGGGCGGTTCGTCGGAACCTTGTGCCACGCTCCAGAACGCACCCATCTTCAGTTCTTTGATTTTGTCGGCGCCGTAGACTTCGCATTTCAAACCGACGTCGGCGCACATTTTCCTGGCGCGGTCGGCGAGAATGGTCGGCGTCATCCGGTTCGAGGGTTCATTTACCAGATCGCGGGTGAAGTTCTGCGATTCGCCAATGATCTGGGCTTCAGCCGCAGCTTTTTCGAGCGCAACCTGATCGCCGCCGGTCACGACCGTCAGCTCGTCGATCTTCTGGTCCTTGCGATCGCTGCGGTAATAGTCGGGATCGAAATTTCCGACGTGTGCGCCTTCGACGATGGCGCGCGTCGCAATCTCTGAAACCAGACCCACCGGCGAGGGCGGATCGAGTTCCAGCTTCAGCGGCGGAGCGACGAAACCGAAGCTGCGAATTCCCCGCGATTTCAGGGTGCGCACCGCGGTTCCGGCGATACGGCGCAGTTCGTAAGCGGAGAACTTTCTCGCCGGGCCCCCGCTGATCAGCAGCAGGCGCTTCGCCTTTAATCCGGCGGGTTTGTGCAGCAGGTTAGTCTCAAACGGCTTGCCCGTGAGCTCTCCGCTGGCCAGAAGGTCGGCGGTGACGGACTGGACGGCTGCGTCTGCGGTTGCGACCTTCAGCAGTGGCTTCTTGTCTTTTTGAGGCTGTCCGTTTTGCACAGGTTCGGCGTGGTCGAGCACCACAGCGACTAGCGATTCGGTTAGAACGTCGGCGGGGGCAGACAAAGAGATTGTCGTCTTCATAAGTGGATTCTGCGTTGGATTGCAAACATCCAGTATCCACGGTGGGACAGGAATTGCGCAAGGCATGGGCGGGATCGGTAGTGGGCCCGATGCCTTCAACTCGCCAGCGCGCTGGGGAAGCGGGTTTCGAAGTCGAGCAGGCCAACCCACTCGGGTGTGACGGTAATGCGCACCATCGAGGAAATCACCGTGCGCAGCTGGCTCAGCCAGGTTTGTGCGAGTTGAGGATCGAAGTAGCGCGCGGCAGACGCCTCATATTCAGGGACGACTCCATTCACAGGTTCGAGCCGCGCCGTGCCGCGAATGAGCAGCACTTTGTGGGGAAAAGTGTTGTCGTCAATGGTCAACGCTACCTTGGGATTCTTCGCCAGGGCTTTCAATTTTGGCGCTTTGGGCGGAGTAGCCATGACGATGTCGCGCCCATTCCAGTGAAACCAGACGGGAACTACGCGAGGGGTCCCGTCGGTCGCAACATAGGCGAGACGCGCAGGAATTTTCGAATGCAGAAGTTCCTGCGACGCTGGATGCTGGAGAAGACTGAGGTCTCCCTGCTGAACGCGCTGCATAATCTTGCTCCCTGCTGTTTATGGGGAATACATGCGCACAGAGTCACGGGCCTAGACAGCTGTACATGTCGCCCGCATTGTACGCCTGCCTGCTCCTACAAGACGACGATCGTGATGCCCTGATTGCGATGTCCCAAGTGGGGATCATTCTTGAGTTCGTTGTGATCCTGCAGCAGGCGCCACGTCGTCTCATCCGACCGCGACCAGTTTTCGCCGAAGATGCAAGCGCGAATCTGACCGGCTTCTGCCAATTCCTGCAAGCGGCGCTGCACGGCGATCCGGATGTCGCCGCCGGCCCCGGTCGATCCATATCCGTGAATGATTTTGAGAAGGCGGATACTTCCCTGCCGGGCGAGTTCGCGGCGGGCCAGTTCCTGACGTGCGCTGGACAGTTCCTTTTCCAGACGCTGCAGTGCCTCGTGAACCGAAGGCCGGTCGGACTTGAGGTTTACGGTCTTGATGGCTGCCTCACCGCAGGAGCGTTGGCCGTCGAGCCTGGCTAGACGGGACAGCCCTTCGACGCGCTTCGCTTGCTCAGGGCAGGCTCAAAGGAGGCGGCTGTCCCTAGATGTGTTTATCTATTTCCTGTTTCTTCCCCGCGTAATCGCCTCTCTGGCTTCCTTGTCCGCGGTGCGTCGGCGCTCGGTTTCGCGCTTGTCCCAGAGCTGCTTGCCCTTGGCCAGGGCCAGTTCGACTTTTACCCGGCCGTTCTTGAAATACATCCGGGTCGGGATCAGGGTCAGACCCTTCTGCTGCGTTTTTCCCATGAGCTTGCGGATTTCGTCGCGGTGCATGAGCAGTTTGCGGGTGCGCAGGGCGGCGTGATTCGAGTAACTGCCATGCTCGTAGGGGCTGATGTGGCAGTTGAGCAGCCACAGTTCTCCGTCCTTGACCAGACCGTAGGAGTCTTTCAGGTTGGCGCGACCGCCGCGAATGGACTTTACTTCCGTACCGGTTAGCGCCACTCCCGCCTCAAATTTTTCCAGCAAGAAATAGTTATGGGAAGCGATCCTATTAACGGCAGCGTCTCTCTGGCCGGAGGCCGTCGGCTCGCGTCGAGGGGATTTCTCCGGGCTGGGCTTGGTCTGGTGGGTGGAGTGGCGGGGCATTTTCGGTTGAAGTCTAAATCTTAGCAGGGAGAGGTGGCGGCAGACCTCAGAGCGCGGACCTTGGCCGATGAAGCCCGCAATGGTGAAGCCTCCGCATCTGAGGTCTGAAACCCGAGGCCCGGAGCCCGCTCTTAAGTCCTACGACCAAAGAGTGTAAATGGCTTGGGCACAAGCACTTCGGGGGCTGGAAATCGCGATGCTATAATCGCGACATCTGAGTTTTTTCGCGTGCGAAGCCCGGGTTTTTTTGCGACAAAGCCGCCCGGTAGCGCGGGGGGTTGTGACTGCACGTTGCTCGCCCGCCAAAATCAATATCGAAGGATCATTTCTCGTGAGGATCATCGAATGAGACGCCTGATGCGCCCGGCACTGCTGCTGTGGCTGGTCGCGGTTGCTTCCCTCCCTGCCCTCGCCGACAAAGCCAAGCAGATGTATGAAAAGGGTCAGGATGCGGAGGCCCGCCAGAACTATGAAGCCGCCTACGACTTCTTCAAGCAGGCCTACGACCTGAAACCCAAGGATCTGCGCTATCGCACGTCGTTCGAACGCATTCGCTTCAAGGCGGCGGCGTCGATCGTCCATCGCGGACAAAGACTGCGGGAAGACGGCAAGCTGGAAGACGCAGCGGTGCAATTCCAGAAGGCCCTGGTGATGGATCCGTCGCTGTTCATCGCGAAACAGGAGCTGGAACGCACTCTAAAAATGATCAGCGACCAGAAGAATCCACCGCCGCAGGCGGCCGGGCCTCCGGCCGGGCTGGAGCGCAAGGTGCACGAGGCAGCGGGGCCGGTGGAACTGGCTCCGATTTCCAGCATTCCGATCACGGTCAAGCTGACGGACAAAGCGGAGACGGTCTACCGTACAATCGGCCAGCTCGCCGGCATCAACGTTCTGTTTGATCCTGACTCGGCGCAGGTTACCGGACGGGTGGTGAAAGTCGAGTTGAACGGGGTCACACTGGAAGAGGCCCTGGAAATCACCGCGCTGGAATCGAAAACCTTCTGGCGGCCGGTCACTCCCAACACCATTTTCGTAGCACAGGACAATCCCTCCAAACGCAAGGAGCTCGAACAGAGTGTCCTGAAGACTTTTTATCTGACCAATCTTTCCCAGCCGACCGAGCTGCAGGACGTGGTCAATGCCATCCGCGCCGTGCTCGACGTGCAGCGTGTGCAGCAACTTCTTTCGCAAAACGCGCTGGTGGTGCGTGGGACTCCGGATCAGATCGCGCTGGCGGAAAAGCTGGTCGAAGACCTAGACAAGGCGCGGCCGGAAGTCGTTGTCGACATCGACGTGATGCAGATCAGCAAAGACAAATCGCGCACGCTGGGACTGAGCCCACCCACCAGCGCGACGGTGGCCCTGCAGGAAAACATCAATACCACGACAAGTTCATCGAGTTCGTCCTCTTCTTCGTCAAGCTCAAGTACAACCGGGACTAGCGGCATCAATCTGAACAGCCTGGCGAACCTCAATGCGACCAACTTCCAAGTCACCATTCCGTCCGCCAACCTGACGGCGGTCATGGGTGACACCGACACCAAGCTGATTCAGAGCCCGCAGGTTCGTGCCCTCGATAACCAGAAGGCATCGCTGAAAATCGGCGAGCGCCTGCCCGTTGCGACGGGATCGTTTCAGCCCGGTATCGGCGGCGTTGGCATTAACCCACTGGTCAATACCCAGTTTCAATACATTGACGTGGGCGTGAACATCGACGTCACGCCGCACATCCATGCCGACCGCGACGTCACGCTGAAGATCACGATGGAAATCTCGTCCGAGATCGGGCAGACCAGCATTGGCGGCATCACCCAGCCCATCATCGGACAGAAGAAAGTCGAGCTTGGCGAAATCCGGCTGCGCGATGGTGAAACGAGTCTGATTGGCGGCATTCTGGACGATTCCCAGACGCGGTCGCTAAGTGGAATTCCCGGGCTGGCGCAGATTCCGATCTTAAGATATCTCTTCGGGCAAGTTCAGCAGGACCACGAGCAGGATGAAACGGTTTTCGCCATTACGCCGCACATCATCCGTACGACAGATGTAAATGAGTTCAACCAGCGCGCGATTGATATTGGCACTTCGACGACGATCGCATTGCGCCGTGTGATCCATCCTGCCGCGCCCGCGCTAGCAGCGCCTGCGCCGCCGGCCGCGCCGCCCGCGAATCCGCCGCAGGGGAATGCGGCTCCTGCGGGAGGGGTGGCACCAACCTCCGCTGCCGCAAATGGGAATCCGAGCTTCCTGTTTGATCCGCCGACTGTCCAGGCGGAAAAGGGCAGCACGTTTATGGTGAACCTGGTCATCTCCGGCGCACAGAACGTCTACTCCGTGCCGGTGCAGTTGTACTACGACCCCAAGCTGCTGCAACTGGTGAATGTGTCGAACGGCGGTTTCCTCTCGCAGGACGGCCAGACTGTAGCGCTGGTTCACCGCGAGGACGAAAGCGCGGGGCAATTGACGATTACAGCCAGCCGGCCGCAAGGAGCCGGCGGGGTTTCCGGGCAAGGAACGGTGGTCACCATGACGTTCCAGGCGAAGGCGAGTGGTCAGACCCCGCTGACGATTACCCGGGGAGGCGCCCGCGATCCTGGAATGCAGGCAATTACTGTCAACGGGGCGCAGGCATCAGTCACTGTCCAGTAGGCCGTCCGGGACGAGTTTGCCAGCAAGCTGCCGGCTGAGAACGGTGGCAGAAGCAGAAACCTAGCAATGACGGTACGCGCATTTCATCACCGGCGAGAGGTCAAGGCCGAGCGCGGCTTCACCCTGCTCGAGCTGGTCGTCGCCGCGACCATCCTGGCGATCCTGACCATGATGGCCCTGCCGCTGGCTCGCGTGACCATTCAGCGCGAAAAGGAGAAGGAACTGCGCGAAGCGCTGTGGCAGATGCGCGATGCGATTGACCGCTATAAAGACGCCGCCGACCGAAACATGTTCCAGACCAAGGTGGACAGCATGAACTATCCCCCGGATTTGGACACGCTGGTCAAAGGTGTAGAAGCGCAGGGCGGCAAGAAAATACGCTTTCTCCGGCAGATTCCCATGGACCCCATGACCCACAGCAAAGAGTGGGGCATGCGTTCGATGCAAGACGATGCTGATTCCGATTCCTGGGGCGGACAGAATGTCTTCGACGTCTTTACGAAGTCGGATGGTACCGCCCTGGATGGCACGAAATACAAGGACTGGTAATGCCCGGGAGAATCCAGATGCGTTTGTGGGGAGGGCCAAAGAACGCTGTTCTAACCCTGGACCTGCAGCGCGCAATCAGCCATTCCCACCCGGAAAACGCGCGGCGTATGCGGGGCTTTACATTGATTGAGATGCTGGTGGTGGTGAGCATCATCATCATTCTGCTGTCCATAGCCATTCCGACCTACAACCTGTCCATTCAACGGGCGCGGGAGCGGGCGCTGCGAGACGATCTGAGTATTCTGAATAAGGCGATTGTGCAGTACACGCTCGACAAGCAGAAAGCGCCGCAGGCGCTCGATGACCTGAAGAATGCAGGCTACTTGGAGCAGATTCCAGTGGACCCTATGACCCGGGAGACGAACTGGGAGGTCGAGCAGGATGACTACATCATCAGCTTCAACCAGCAGGAACCGGGCATTACCGGGGTGCACTCTGCTTCGAACGCGATCGGGAGCAACGGGCAAGCGTACAGCACCTGGTGAGCAGCGACGATTGGCGAGTCGCGATGATAGTGGGTTGGTTCGCCGGATCAAGTAGCAGTGACAGATGGGTTGTGGTATGAACAAAACCGACGGGACGCAAGCCAGCCGCTTATCTCGACGCGAGGCCGCTCTGCGACAGCGGCTGGGCTGGGGCGGTTTCACGCTACTCGAATTGATGATCGTCATCACGGTCATGATGATTCTGATCGCGATAGCGGTGCCGGCCTATCAGCAGCACATTATCCGAACCAAGGAGACGGTTCTGAAATCGAATTTGCAGACGCTGGATAAAGTGATCCAGCAGTACACGCTCGACAAGGGCCAAGCCCCGCAGTCGCTCGACGACCTGAAGACCGCGGGTTACATGCACGACCTCCCGCTCGACCCCATGACCGGGGCGGCCGATTGGGACACCGAAATGGAAGATCCCACCAGCGCTGCCGATCCGCAGCAACCGGGCATCATCAAGGTGCACTCTCACTCGGGCGGGACCGCCACCGACGGCACGGCCTACAGTACGTGGTGACGTCGGCAACGCAAAACCGCATCCCCGTCCCATCCTGTCGAGATCCAGCCGAGGCGCCGGAGGGTTTGTACTTCGCTTCCCTGAGAAGTACCATTAAGTTATGCCCGTTGAAGCTGAAGTGACCCTGGCCCCCGTTTCCATCCGTGCTCCGCGCGGCAACCAGATCACGTGCAAAAGCTGGCAGCAAGAAGCTGCTATGCGCATGCTGATGAACAATCTCGACGAGGAAGTCGCCGAGCGTCCCAAGGATCTTGTCGTCTATGGCGGAACGGGGCGAGCCGCGAGGAGTTGGGAAGCTTACCGCGCCATCGTCGAGACGCTGACGAATCTGGAGAACGACGAGACCTTGCTCGTGCAGTCGGGCAAGCCCGTGGGCGTGTTCAAAACGCACGAGCACGCGCCGCGTGTGCTAATTGCGAACTCGAATCTCGTGGGGCACTGGTCGAACTGGGAAAAATTCAACGAACTGGAGCGCGCTGGCCTGATGATGTACGGCCAGATGACGGCCGGAAGCTGGATTTACATTGGCTCACAAGGAATCATTGAGGGAACATTCGAAACGTTCTCCGCTGCGGGCGAGAAGCATTTCGCCGGCGATCTTGCGGGCAAGCTGATCGTATCGGGCGGCATGGGTGGTATGGGTGGAGCTCAGCCGCTGGCCGCGACGATGACGGGCGCGGCGTTTCTGGGCATTGACGTCGACCCGGAACGCATCAAGAAGCGGCTGAAAACCGGATATTGCGACTTCCTGGTCACCACGCTCGATGAGGCGCTGCGCATCCTGAAAAACGCGGTGCGCAAGAAGGAAAATATCTCGGTGGGACTGGTCGGAAATTGTGCCGACATCATTCCAGAGCTGGCCGAACGCGGCGTCGTTCCTGACATTTTGACCGATCAAACTTCTGCGCACGATCCGCTGAACGGATATGTGCCCAACGGCATGACGTTCGAAGAAGCACTGGGACTGCGCAAGCGCGATCCGCAGGCGTACCAGGAGAAATCGCTCGATGCGATGGCGCGGCATGTGGAAGGCATGCTGCGCCTGCAGAAAATGGGCGCGGTCACGTTCGACTATGGAAACAACATTCGGACGTTTGCGTTTCAGCGCGGTGTGAAGAATGCCTACGACTTCCCGGGATTTGTGCCAGCGTACATTCGTCCGCTGTTTTGCGAAGGCCGCGGGCCTTTCCGCTGGGTGGCACTGTCTGGAGAGGCGTCGGACATTCACGTCACCGACGATCTCGTGCTCGAGCTCTTCCCCGACAATCGGATTTTGCGCCGCTGGATTGAGCTGGCGCGCAAGCGCATCAAGTTCCAAGGGCTGCCGGCGCGCATCTGCTGGCTGGGATACGGCGAGCGCGCGCAGTTCGGCCTCGCCATGAACGATCTGGTGAAGAAAGGCAAGATCAAGGCGCCGATTGTGATCGGCCGCGATCATCTCGACTGCGGCTCGGTCGCGTCTCCGTTCCGCGAAACCGAGGGCATGAAAGACGGGACAGACGCCGTTGCCGACTGGCCGCTGCTCAACGCGCTGGTGAATACTGCTGCGGGAGCGTCGTGGGTGTCGATTCACAACGGCGGCGGGGTGGGCATCGGCTACTCACTGCACGCGGGCCAGGTCACGGTCGCGGATGGAACCGAGATGATGGCCAAACGCATTGAGCGCGTGCTGACCACCGATCCGGGGATGGGCATCATTCGGCACGCCGACGCGGGATACAAGGAAGCTAAGGACTTCGCGAAGAAGTCCGGCGTGAGGGTGCCGATGGGCGAGTAGTTCTCCGACGAATGCGTGCTGTTAGACTAGAGCGCGCGTGAAAGCCAACAAGAAACACAATTCAGGAAGTTCTCTTCTCCTGGCCAACATCGGCCAGTTGCTCACCCTGCGTTCCGATTTCGCCAAGTCCGGCCCCCGCCGCGCATCGGACCTGACAGAACTCGGCATCATCAAAGACGGCGCCGTTCTGTGCCTTGGCGGCAAAATCGTCTCCGTTGGAACGACCAAGGACGCGCTGCGTGATTCGTGGCTTCGGAAAAATCGCAAGAACGCTACCGAAATTGACTGCTCCGGCAAAGTTGTCATGCCCGGCTTTGTCGATTCGCACACGCACCCGGTGTTCGTCGGCCCGCGGCTGGTGGATTTTGAAAAACGCATCGAAGGGGCTTCGTACGAACAGATTGCGGAAGCGGGCGGAGGCATCCGGGCGAGCCTGGAAGGCGTGCGGAAGGCCACAAAGCACGAGCTGTCGGCAAAAGCACTGGCCGCACTGCAAGAAATGGCTGCATACGGAACCACAACCGCCGAGGCTAAGTCGGGCTACGGATTAACGGTCGAATCCGAATTGAAGTCGCTGGAGGCGGTCCGCGATGCAGCCGCGCGCTGGCCGGGAACGGTGGTTGCTACCCTCCTCGGGGCGCACGTGGTGCCGAAGGAATTTCAGGGCCGCTCGCAGGCCTATGTCGAGCTTGTCACGAAGAAGATGATCCCGCAGGCCGCACGAAGGAAGCTTGCTCAGTTCGTCGACGTGTTCTGCGACAAGGGCGCATTCACGGCGGAGGAGACAGAGCAGATCTTTGAAGCAGCTGAGCAGCACGGTTTGAACGTGCGAGCGCACGTGGGTCAACTCTCGGAGACCCGGATTACGCCGTTTCTGCGTTTCAATCCGGCATCGCTCGATCACATGGATCACGTAAACGAAGCCGACATTACGCGGTTGGCCCAAAGCGACACCACAGCAACACTCGTTCCGGGCGCAAATTATTTTCTGGGGATGAAGGAATATCCCAATGCGCGGCGGCTGATTGACGAAGGCGTTCCGGTCGCGCTGGCCACGGATTACAACCCGGGAACATCGCCGACGATCAGCATACCGATGGCGATGTCGCTGGCGTGCACGCACATGAAAATGTCGCCGGCGGAAGCGATCACGGCAGCAACCATTAATGGAGCGTGGGCGCTGCGCCTGGCCGAGCGCAAAGGCAGCATCGAGCGGGGGAAGGACGCCGATCTCGCGGTGTTTGCGGTGAACGACTACCGCGAGATTCCGTACTGGTTTGGGACGAATCGGTGCGAGATGACGGTCCTGAACGGAACGATTGCGGAAGCGAAACCTAGTTCTTAATTGCTACGGCATCACCGGCAACACCAGATGCGAGGGCATTTCCGCCGAACAATAAATCCGCTGCGTGGCGGGCACAAGATCTGAAGCGACAGCCTTGTAAATGCTGGGCACAAACTTCTGCGGGTTGCGGTCAATCAAAGGGAACCAGGTCGATTGAATCTGGACCATGATGCGATGGCCCTTGAGAAAGACGTGATCGTGATTGCGGAGGGGGACATTCCACTCGATCGGCTGGTTCGGCGTGAGCGCATGCGGGTTCTCAAAGCTTTCGAGATAGCGACCGCGGCGCACTTCCATGGCAATCGGCAACTCGTAGCTGTTTAGCGACTGCGCATACTGCCCGGGCTTCGGGCCTTCTTCGGGATTCCAGGCGTTCTTCTGCGTGTCCTGTGGATACACGTCGATCAGTTTCACCACAAAGTCACTGTCCGTCCCGGAAGTCGAGGCGAAGAGAGTCGCGGCGAGCGGTCCGGTTACGGTCAGATCGTGATCGAAAGGTTCGCTCACGAAGGTGAGCACGTCGGGCCGGTGATCCACGAAGCGCTGGTCAGCGACCTCCCACGTGCGCCAGTCGCCGGCGGGATAGGTGGGTGAAATTGGGCGCTGGCGATACGGAACGGGATTGGCCGGATCGGAGACGTACTCGCGATAGGCCTTCCCCGTCGCGTTTGGCGCACTGAACGAGAGCGTGCCATCGGCGTGCAGGTAGAGCTTTGTCAGCTTGGCTTCTTTCGGCGGCCATATGGCGTAAGTGCGCCAGGTGTTCGATCCAGTCTGGAATGTGCTGGCTTGCCAGGTTGGCTTCTGGCCGACACCGTGAAGGTAGTAACGGAAAAACGGCGCTTCGATATTTTCGCGGAACTCGCGCGCAGTCTCATGCCCGCCGAATGGAATCGGGCCGATGCTGTCGGCTTTCGGCGTTCGCCATTCACCGTGGAACCAGGGGCCGGCCACAATGAAGTTGGTGTGATCCGGATCGCTTTCTTCGGCGTGACGGAAAATTTGCCACGGACCCCAGGGGTCTTCCTGATCCCAGAATCCGGCTACATTCAAGTTGGGCACGGTTGAGGCGTGAAGCTGGTTCACCCAGGCTTCCTTCTTCCAGAAGTCGTCGTAATCGGGATGGTCAATGGTCGAATTCCAGTAAGGAATCGAACCGTGCAGGTATTTCGCATTGATGTTCGACAGCGGCCCAAGGTTGAGATACCACTCGTACGTGTCGTAGGTTTCGAATTCGAAATGCGTGTTCTTGTTTTTGTCCGACTGTTCCATCACCGCATATTCAAAGTCATAGCTTTCACGCAGCGCGCCGTAGCGGTGGTCGTCGTCGTTCATCCATTGATCGACGGGCGAGGCTTGTTCGCTGATAGCTTTCAGCGCAGGGTGGGGATGCAGCAAGGTCATGGCCGTGGTGAGACCGTCGTAGGAAACGCCCATCATCCCGACCTTGCCGTTGTTGTTGGGAACATTTTTTACCAGCCAGTCGATGGAGTCGTAGGCGTCGGTAGTTTCGTTGGTGGCCTTGGGATCTTTCAAATCCACCTGAGAGGAAAGATTGAAAACGCCTTCGGACTTGAAACGCCCGCGCAAGTTCTGGATGACGAAGATGTAGCCATCCTGCGCCAATTCCTTGGTGGAAGCGGGCATCTGCTCGGGCGGCTTGTCGGGAACTCCGTACGGCGTGCGACGAAACAGAATGGGCAGCGGCTCTTTCTGGTCCAGCGGCGTTATGATCACGGTCTGCAGGTGCACTCCGTCGCGGACGGGAATCATGACTTCCTGGAGCTTAGCCAGTGGCTTGGATTCAGGCTGCGGCGTTTCCTGCGCCAGCGTGGAGGTTGCCCTAATGAACATTGTGGAAATTGCAGAAAAGGAGAGCAGAAGACGACAAAGAGTGGTCGCTCGCAGCAAGGAAAATTTCCCCCGAAGAAGTGGTGAAGGCCGAGGGCGCAGTATATCAACGCGCTTGGCTGGAAGGAAATCTTCTACTGGCCGTGTAGTGGTTCACTTTGCTTTGTTAAAGCGATGCGTCATCCCGAAGGCGCGTGTTTTCATCAGCGCGCCGAGGGATCTCGCGGGCATCAGTGTCGCGCTCCTCGCGAGATCCCTCGCTCCGCCTCAGAAACGGCTTCGCTCGGGATGACGCATCGAAGGGATAAAGGAAATTGCCAGAGTTCAAACTGAACCACCATCGCTGGCCTTTCGTCTGACGAAACAGGCTAGAACACGCGGCCGATTGAAAAATTTACGCGGCTCTCGCCCGTCGGGCTGACGCTGCCGGCCAGCGTAATGGGGCCGACAATCGTGTCCGCGATGACGCCGAGGTTGAACGTGCCTCGCACCACCACAGGTCCGACGTTCTGGGCGCTCGTGCCAAAAGCTGTGCCGGCTTCGTACCAGCCGCCCCAGTAGATCCGGTTGCCGACGAGTTGTGGCAGACGATAAAGCTCGCGACGAAAACCCAGCGCAGAATAGGCGTAGTGATTGCCCAGAAATTCCTGCGGCAAATAAGCGCCCAGACGGAATGGTCCGCCGAGGGCAAAGATCTGGAATGGACCGGCAGCGCCGCGAAAAGTCGTTCCACCCGCGGTGAGAAGGAACAGCGACGTCGACGAGCTCACCGGGAAGAAGGTGGATGTATTTACATCCAATTGCCCGATGGGATGAGCCAGGTCCGGGCTCTGCAGAACGCGCGACAGCTGGGCAAGAAAGCGCGTGCCGTTGCTGGGAACCGAAGGGCTATCCTGACCGTCCCAAACGAAACGCGCCCGCAGTTCCCCGGTGCTGCCGCTGACAATCGGCAGGCCGGCGCTGCCGACGAGCGGGTCGAGCTTTCCCTCGAAGATTTCGTAGCCGACGCGGAATTCGCTGCGGCGTCCGGAATCGTAGCCAATGTCAAAGCCACCGCCGGCGCGCTCGTCGCCGAAGATAGCAACGCGGGTCTGACCGTTAAAAGAATTGCGGGCGAGCTTCGAGGCAAAGGCGTAGGGCGCGACAAAGAATCGGGACCCGGCGATTGGCTGGTAAAACTCGGTCGCCGCCAGATTACTCGAGCCGAATAACAGATCGCTTCGCCACTCCCCGCCGCGGTCGGCGAAATCCATGAACGTGATTCGCGCACCCGCGGAGAAATCGAATGCCGCAACTCCAGAACCATCGACATTGACCGCGAGATCCACAAACGGCGGCCCGTAGGATTTCTCGTGCGCTGTCACGCGCAGGGCAGGGACTCCATTCTGCGTAAATCCTTCGTAGCCGAGGCGGTCGAATTGCCCCTCGCCCGCAATTTGTGTGAGCTGTTGATCGAGTTTGGGAAGGTTGAGTGGCGTGTGGACATCCTTCTTGCTGAGGTGGTGCTCGATTCTGCGATCCGTATCTCGATCTGCGCCCGTCACTTCGATGGCAGCCACTTGTTTCGGCGCAGGACGCTTGCGCGCGGCGCGGGCTGCCAGGTACTGGTGCCATTCTTCAGGATCCTGAATGGCATAGGGCAACAACAAGGAGGATTCGCCGGCGGCAGTGTTGTAGCCGAGCTGAATGAGTTCGCTGGCACGCGAGTAGTCGCTGATGGAAAAACCGCGCATGTCGACCGTGACTTTGGCTTGCGCGAGAGCCAGGGAGCGATGTTCATTCTGGGTGATCATCACGTCTACAGCCCGTGAAAGAACACCAGTGATAGTTTCCAGTTGAGCGCGGTCGCCGGCGGGCAGGCGCAATTCGACTGCAATGACGGCGTCGGCATTCATGGCGCGCACGGTCTCGACGGGAATGTTCTCGACCATGCCGCCGTCGGCGAGCACACGTCCATCCATCTCCACTGGAGTAAACACGCCTGGAATCGCCATGGAGGCCCGGACAGCCTGCGCCAGCGAGCCTGAACCGAGAACGACGCCTTCTCCGCTGAACATGTCAGTGGCGACGCAACGAAACGGAATGGGCAAATCATCGAAGCTGGCGACACCGGACTCCGGGAAAGCGATCTGATCGAGTAATAGCCCCACGCCGTGACCCGGATTGAAGCCGTTAGGGCCATTCAGCCCGTGTTTCAGCCCGAGCGGAGCCTGGATGAGAAAGTCGCGCCGGTCCTGTTTGCGGCGGTAAGAAAGCTGGGCATACGTAGGCTCGGGAAGAAAAGCCTGATCCCAGTCGATTTTCAGCGCAAAGTCTTGAATTTCCGTGGGCGACATCCCGCTTGCATACATCGACGCGATGATCGCTCCCATGCTGGTTCCGGCGATGCGATCGACCGGAATGTGATGCTCCTCCATCCACTGGATCACGCCAATTTCGGCAAGGCCCAGCGCGCCGCCACCACTGAGCGCCAGCCCGATCACCGGACGGCGGGCGGGAACCGGGGCAGCGGTTGTAACGGTGAGCGGCGCGGACTGTGCATCTTGCGCACGGGAAATGTGGGAAAGCGCGATTAAGCAGGAAACAAGTGCGATGGGGATGGCGGCAAGCCGATGAGAGAACATCATCGTATGCTCCTAAGTTCGGAAAAAAACTTTCATGCTCAGCCCGATGGCGCCGGGGGGAAACTGAGAAAGGGAAGAAAAAAATCAAGGTTAGCAGGTTTGCAGCAGAGATTAAGACGAGATAAGGCGGGCAGGATCGAGAGCGGCACGTCGTGCCGAACAAGCTTGTGCCGCAACGCTACGAAAATGTCGGCAGTTTCACCAAGTCGTCCTTGGGCACCGACTCGAGTGGCTGCCCGGCCTTGCGCCAGGCTGTGAGTCCGCCCACGATCACGAACGTGTTGAACCCTTTTTCGCGCAGCAGATGCGCCACCCGGGCGCTGGTCGCCTCGCGGGCTCAAGTACAGTAGAGATAAATGTCCTTATCCTTGGGGAGGTTTTTGACTTCCTCCTCCAGATTGTTCGGCTCGATGCGTATGGAACCTTGGATGCGCTCGGCGCCCTTGTCGTAATAGCCGTGGCTGCGCACGTCGGCAATCTGTATGTGGACCGAATCTCCGGCGGCGAGGCGTGCGCTTAACTCCCCGACCTGCACGCGCGGCACAACGTCGTATTTCCGATACTTTGTCACCTGAACGATGCGATACACCACGAACCCGGCGAGTGCAACGATGACGATTACTTCCATGGCGCGGCCGGCGGCATGGAAACCACGCAACATCGCGGTAAGGAAATCGCGCGACAGATATCCCACGAGAAGATATGCCGTCGAATACAGCAGGGCCCCAATGAAATCCAGGCCAAGAAATTGACTAAATCGCATTCTCATGCTGCCGGCGAGCGGCGCGGCCATGCTGTTGACACCCGGGATGAACTTCGCGATGACCAGGGTTATTTTCCCGCGTTTGTAGAAAGACTCGGCAGAACGCAAAATGCAGGTTTCCGGGTTCATGGAAAGACGGCAAAGGAAGCCGAGCAGGGCCCACCCCGTGTAGCGGCCCAGCCAGAACATGGCGCCATCGCCGACCAGAAGTGCCAGCGTGGCAGCCAGGATTACCGCCGGTGGCGACACCACGTGCGCCGCGGTGGCCGATCCCGCAACTACGAGGGCAATCGCAGCGGGCACGGGAAATCCAACCGCCTCGGCCAGGAGAATGCAGAAAGTGAGCGCATAGCCGTGGCGAGCCATCAACAAGAGCATGTCCGTCATAGATGATGAAAGTTTGAGTGCCCCAGAGCTTGTGGTGCGGGAATTTGATTCTGAGAGATCCAGAAAGGGTTCAGTATATAAACAAAGTCGGGCACGTCCGAGGGACTATGCCCGGCTTTGGTGCACGGGGAGTGCGTCTCTCAGGAGGACCATCCCCGTTCAAGGTGAGCAAGACGGCGGCGTACACTCGGAGTCTCTCCGACCTAGTTCAGGCCGGCGCGTCGAAAAAGCAAGGCGCCTTTCGTCCAAAGCTTCGACTGAAGCCGCCGTCTTTCGTTGGTGAGCCCGTCCACCGCGAATAGGTTCCTCGGCGACCTGCCTTTCTCAGGTGCCGCGGTGAGATTTTCGGGGTTTGTGTATGACGCGCCCCGTCGCATGCCAGTGCGTCTCGTTAGCCTTCCCCCCGGTAGATAGTCCCAGCAACTGCGTGTATTGTCGGAAGCCGGCAAGAGAAAGTCTGTGGCGCAGGTCACGGAGCGCAGTGACGCCGGTCAAAGGATCCTCTAGGCTGTTTCTGTGCTTCGGCGCACAGGCAGGCAATGGCCTCCATAGGCAGCTGTTTGGCGGAATTTGAGGATATTTGCGGTGGTAGCAACGGCTACTTCTCTCTGGCCACCACAAATTCCGGGGCCCACAAGAGCGCCCTCTTGATGTCCGAATCGGGGAATGTGCAAATGGCGCGGCGTGCTGACTCGGCATACTCCGCAGCGCGGGTGCTGGCGGCTTCGAGTGACGCGTACCGCCGGAGGATCTCGAGAATATCCGTATGGGTCGTGCCATTGAAAGCGCGATCACGCAACACGGCCTCAATTTTGGCCTGCTCTTGCGCGGTGCAGCGTTCGAGCGCATGGATCACCGCCATCGTCGCCTTCCCTTCCCGCAGGTCGCTGGCCACGGGCTTGCCCAGCACATCTTCGGACGCGGTCAGATCGAGCACATCGTCGACGATTTGAAAAGCCATGCCGAGGTCGTGTCCATACTTCCCGAGAGCGGCTTCCTGCTCGGCGGAGGCGCCACCCAGAATCGCGCCGAGACGCATGCACACTGAGAAGAGGCAGGCCGTCTTGCGGTAGATGAGGTCGAAATACTCGTCAAGTGTGATGAGCTTGCCGAGTTTCTCCATCTGCAGCAGTTCGCCCTCGACCATCTCCTGCGTGAGCTCGATCAATGTGTCGAGAATGCGGAAGTTGCGCTCCTCGACAGCAATCTTGAAGGCCTGCATGTAGAGCCAGTCGCCCGCCAGCACACACTTGGAGTTGCCCCACTGGGTGTTGGCCGCAGGGCGGCCGCGCCGGGTGCTGGCCTCGTCGATAATGTCGTCGTGCACCAGAGTTGCGGTGTGGATGATCTCGACCACCGCACCCAGCCGAACTGCGCCGCGGCCCGGATAGTCGAACAATTTGGCGGAAAGAAACAGCAGTGCGGGGCGGATTCTCTTGCCTCCGCCATTGCGCAGATAATCGCCGATCTCTGTAATAGCCCGAACCGGGGAGACGGTATCCTGGCCAAACTCGCTCTCCAGGGCGACGAGGTCGTCCCGCAGGAGATCGAAGATTTCTTTTCCGTTAATGGTGGCAGGCGCGCTCATTCTGGTAAGGTCAAATCCCTTTCACCGCCGAGATTCGCATAGGACGCAGAGAAAAACGAAAAGCACAAAATACCGAAGCGACAAACATGTGCTCTTCGCCCTCACAAACTAATTTCATGTGCCTCCCGGCGAACTCGGCGTACTCGGAGGTGAGTGATTTAGTTCGTCCTGTAATTCGTGAACTGCATATCGATGCCAAAATCTTTAGCGCGCAGCAGGGCGATGATCTCCTGCAAAGTGTCGCGATCTTTGCTGCTCACGCGCACCAGGTCCCCCTGGATGGAAGCCTGCGCTTTCTTCTTGGAATCCTTGATCGTTTTCACGATCTCGCGTGCTTTTTCAATCGGGATGCCTTGCTGCATGGTGATGCGCCGTTTGGCCGTGCCGCCGGCGGCAGGTTCTACCGCACCGTACGTCAGGCCTTTGAGCGGAACTCCCCGCTTCACCAGCTTCTGCTGCAGAACGTCATTGACAGCTTTCAGCTTGTACTCGTCGGCCGAGTGCAGCACAATGGCATCTTTTTCCAGTTCGATGTTCGACTTCGAGTCTTTCAGGTCGAAGCGGGTGTGAATCTCCTTAAACGCCTGCTGAATGGCGTTGGAGACCTCCTGCAGGTCGATCTTGCTGACTACATCGAACGTGTTATCGGGCATACATTTCTAATCTTTCTGAAACAATGGAATCTTAACAGGAGATTAACAGAAACCGTTGGCTAGCGCGGGGAAACTTTGCTTTCAACAATTTCAGCAATTTTGAAAAAATTGTAGAAATTGCGGGAGGTACTCTCGCCGATCTCTTCCATCGATAGCCCGCGCAAGTCTCCCAGGCAGCGGGCAGTCTCCCTGACAAACGCCGGTTCGTTGCGTTTGCCCCGATGCGGCGCCGGCGCCAGATAGGGACAATCGGTTTCGATCAGCATGCGGTCGAGCGGAACTTCCATGGCCGCGTCGCGAATCTGTTGCGCTTTCGGAAACGTGACGTTGCCGGCGAAAGAGATGATGAATCCCATGTCGAGGGCGCGGCTGGCTTGCGGCCAATTCCCGGTAAAACAATGCAGAATGCCTCCGAGACCCTTTCGCGCCCATTGATCCCCAATTAATGCGAGGCAGTCGTCCCAGGCATCGTCGCTTCCGTCGGACGGACGGCAGTGGATCACGATGGGCAGCTTCGCCGCCGCAGCCAATTCCATCTGGCGAATGAATACTTCTTTCTGCCTCTCGCGCGGCGAGTGGTCGTAATAGTAGTCGAGACCGATCTCGCCCCATGCGATAACCTTGGGATGCCGCGCCAGTCGCTCCATTTCGTGATAGGAGGCCTCGTCGGCCAGGCGAGCTTCGTGCGGATGAATTCCGATGGTTGCGAACATGAAGGGATATTGTTCGGCGAGGTGAATGCCGGCGTCGAATTTCGGCGGACCGTCGCCGTTGCCGATCGCGACCATGGTGCCCACTCCGGCTTCGCGGGCGCGGGCAATGACCTGCTCGCGATCGCTCGCGAACTGCTCGCCATCAAGATGAGCATGAGAGTCAACAAACATGGTCAGTCCCGAGTCGTCGAGTCCTGAGTCGAGTAACTCAGCGGTTCGACATGGATATGTTATGTAGGGACAGCCGCCCTCGGCTGTCCGGCCGAGCGAAGGTCGGCAGGTTATTTCAGTCGCGCTCCTACCGGCACATCCTCCAGAAAGCCCGCCAGAACGGGTCTCCCGCCTTCCAGTGATGCCGCGACGATCATCCCGTTCGATTCCAGGCCGCGCAGCTTGCGCGGGGCCAGGTTCGCCACGATCACCACCTTGCGGCCGATCAACGGCTCGGGCGCGTAGGCTTCGGCGATTCCGGCGACGACCTGCCGGACCTCGGCGCCAATGTCGATTTCAAGACGCAGCAGCTTGTCGGATTTCGGCACACGCTCGGCGACCTTGATCACGCCCACCCGCATCTCGACTTTGGCGAAGTCGTCGATCGAAATCTTGCCGTCATCCGTCACAGCCGGCGGCGTAGCATCGGCGGGCGTGGCCGGCTGCACCGCAGGCGTCTTCTCTTCTTCCACCGCCGCGCTGCGCTCCTGATTTTCCATCTGCTGCATCCTTTCAATCGCGCTCTTGTCGGCGCGCGGAAACACCGGGCTTACATCGCCGAGCTTTGTGCCCGCGCTCAATTGTCCCCACGCCAGATCCTGAAGCGCGACTTTTCTAATATCGCCCAGTCCCATCTGCACCCAAATTTTCGCCGTGGCGTCCGGCATGACGGGATGCGCTAACGCCGTCGCGATGCGGAGCGCTTCCGCCGAGGTGTAGAGCACGGTCGCTAGCCGCGAGCGGCTTTCTTCATCCTGGCTCTCGCCGAGCTTCTCACCTAAAGCCCAGGGCTCGTTGTCGACAATGTACTTGTCCACTGCGGCAACCAGTCCCCACGCCGATTCGAGCGCGCGGGAAAACTGGAACTGATCGAACAGGTCTCCGAATTCCTGAATGGTCTTGCGCGCCGCGCTGGCAATGGCATCATCCGTTGGCTTCTTGGCCTTTATATGCGAAGGATTTGGCACTTCACCCTTAAAGTAACGGTTGATCATGGCCAGGGTGCGGCTAGCCAGATTGCCGAGTCCGTTCGCCAGATCGGAGTTGTAACGCTGCACCAGCGCGTCGAATGAGAACGAGCCGTCCTGCCCGAAGACAACTTCGCGCAGCAGAAAATATCGCAGCGCGTCCGCGCCGAGCACATCGAGGATGGTCTCAGTGCGAACGATGTTGCCGCGCGACTTCGACATCTTGTTCTCTTCAAAGAGCAGCCAGCCGTGCGCAACGATGGCTTTCGGCAGCTCCAGTCCTGCCGCCATCAAAAACGCCGGCCAGTACACGCAGTGGAAGCGGACGATCTCTTTGCCGATCATGTGCACGTCGGCGGGCCAATATTTCTTGAACGCTTCCTGCGCCCCGGCGTGCGACGATCCGTAGCCGATGGCGGTGATGTAATTCGCCAGCGCGTCGAGCCAGACATAGATCACGTGCTTGGGATCGTCGGGCACGGGTATGCCCCAGGAAAATGTCGAACGGCTGATGGAGAGATCGCGCAGTCCGGAGCGCACAAACGAAATCACTTCGTTCCGCCGCGTCTCGGGGCGAATGAAGTCCGGATTCGCATATAACCCGAGCAGCTTGTCCTGAAACGCTGAGAGTCTGAAGAAGTAATTGTCCTCGTGGACGGTCTCTGTGACACGGCCGCAGGTGGGGCAGGGATCGCCGGGCTGCGCGCCGTCAACGTAGAGTTCGTCAGACACGCAATACTGCCCGGTGTACGTGCCTTTGTAGATGTAGCCGTTATCGCGAATCTGGCGGAAGAGGACCTGCACCCGCTTCTTGTGGCGGTCTTCCGTCGTGCGGATGAAGTCGTCATTCGAAATTCCCATCCGCTTCCAGAGGTTGCGGAACTCGGCAGAAATTTCGTCGGCGTACTGCTGCGGAGTTTTGCCGGCGGCCTGGGCCGCGCGCTCGATCTTCTGACCGTGCTCGTCGGTACCAGTCAGGAAGAAGGTGTCATCGCCCAGCAGTCGATGACGGCGCGCAATTGTGTCGCACGCGATGGTCGTATACGCGTGGCCGATATGCGGCCGCGCGTTCACGTAGTAGATCGGGGTCGTGATGTAAAACTTCTGCGTCATTTTCTATCTTCGTTGTTCTATCCTGCAAAGCGTTGTCATTCCGAACCAGTCGGAGCTAGTGAGGAATCTGTTTTTTCCGTGGTCCGAAGATAAGCTCGCGCGGCCTCCTGCATAACCGTTTTAAGCGGCACGTGATGCTCGACCGCGATGCGCCGGCAATCCTCGAATTCCGGAGCGCAGTTGGTGACGGTTCCGTTCATGCTCGCGATCTTGATTCGCACATCGCCCCAGGGTGTGTGCACGCTTTCCCATCGGCGGGTGAGCGTCCGCCGAACTTCGTCGCGTTGCCGTATACCCAGCGTGGTGGTCTCGCTGAAAATCAACTGCGCCAGACGCTGCGCATCCTCGCGCTTCGACAGCACGGTCAACAATGCGCCCGGACGATTCTTCTTCATCTGGACTGGCACGGCGAATGCATCGAGTGCACCTTCTTCGAGCAAGCGATCCACGACGTAGCCGAACACCTGCGGATTCAGGTCGTCGAGATTCGCCTCGAGCACGGTCACAGTATCGGAAGCCGTTTTCGCAGCGATGGTCGAGGCCGCTTGACCGATAGTCAGGCGCGCGACATTAGGATGCCCGGGAAAGTCGCGAGAACCGGCGCCATATCCCGACTTCTCGATCGTCATTTCTGGAAACGTGGAAAAACGGCGCGCCAGCGTCTTCACGATGGCGGCTCCCGTCGGTGTGACCAACTCAGCCTGCAATCCGGAGGAATAAACCGGAGCATCCTTCAGCAGTTCGACGGTTGCCGGGGCGGGCACGGGGAACGTGCCGTGTGCGCACTGTACGGTTCCTCTTCCGACGTTCAGCGGCGAGCAAATGATTTCGCCGATGCTGAGCGCTTCTACGCCGACCGCGGCACACACGATGTCCACCATCGCATCCACGGCGCCGACTTCGTGGAAGTGAACGTCTTTCACGGACACGTTGTGGATTTTCGCTTCCGCCGCGCCGAGCGCCTCAAAGATCGCGACTGCAGTCTTTTTGGCCGCGTCGCTGATTCCAGCCTTACTAATGATCTCGCGAATTCCGGTCAGCGCGCGCCCATGCCGATGTGGTGCGGACGACCCTGTCAGCGCAATGCCGCCGGCAGAATGCCCGTGGTCGTGATGATGGTCAAGTTCATGGTGGGGCTGATGTCTGTGCTCGCGGCGCGAGTGCGCGGACGGGACCGTCCGCGCCACACTTTCTTTCGCCCAGAACTTCTCCCGCGGCAGATCCTTTTCGCCGTCGACCCACACGTCGATCTTAGTGGCAGAAATTCCACTGCGCACCACGCGCGAAATCTCCAGCCAAGCGCCAACTTTGAGCGCCGCCACAGCGTTTTCGAGCACGCGCGGCGGAACTCCGGCATCGACCAGCGCGCCCAGGAACATGTCGCCGCTGATACCGGAAAAACACTCAAGATAAGCGATGCGCATGTGAGAACCAATTCACCACAGAGGCACGGATCCACGGAGAAGAACTCTAACGATTTTTCTTCTCTGCGCCTCAGTGTCTCCGTGATAGATCCGCTTCTTCGTCGATTTTTCATCATAGGGAAGCGTGCATCGCCCGTCAAACCTCGGCGGCCGGCGCGCTCTGGTAAAATCGCTGTTTCTTCAACATCTTAGAGGGAATCCTTGTATCGTCATCTCGAGCATCGTTTAGCCGAGCGTCTGCGGCAGTGTCTGGAGCGGCGTTACCTCGGCGTCGCTTTGCCCAAAGTGGTTGTTGAACAGCCGCCAAAAGTGGAACTCGGCGACTTCGCGATCCCGCTTTTTCCGTTTGCCAAGCCACTGCGCTCGGCCCCGCTGAAAATCGCCGAAACGATCCGGGCGGAGATCGGTTCGATCGAAGGCATCGCGGAAATGCAGGTCGCGCCTCCGGGCTATCTGAACGTGCGAATCGATCGGGCATGGTTGGCGGCCGCACTCGCCGCTGACCGCAAAGCGGCGCCAGATCTTTCTCACGGCAAGATTCTGGTGGAGCACTCAAGCATCAATCCGAATAAGGCGGCGCACATCGGGCACCTGCGCAATGCGATCCTCGGCGATACATTCGTCCGCATGGAGCGCTATGCCGGTCGAGAGGTCGACGTTCAGAACTACATCGACAACACCGGCGTTCAGGTCGCGGACGTGGTCGTAGGATTCACGCATCTCGAAAAGAAATCCCGCGCCGAGATTGAGGCTCTCGCGCGCCAGCCGCGCTTCGATTACTACTGCTGGGACCTCTACGCCCGCGTGTCGCAATGGTATGCGGAGGACAAGCAGAATCTCGGCACGCGCCTCAGCACTTTGCATGCTCTCGAAGAGGGAGGGAACGAGACTGCCGCGATTGCCGAGCTGATTTCGACTGCGGTGCTGCGCCGGCATCTGGAGACCATGGACCGGCTCGACATTGAATACGATTTCCTGCCTCGCGAGAGCGAAATTCTCCACCTTCACTTCTGGGACGCTGCGTTCACCAAGCTGAAAGAGGCCGGCGTACTGACCTTCGAGAACGAAGGCAAGAACAAAGGCTGCTGGGTGATGCGACGGGCGGGAACGGCTGATGTGGCGCGACCGCTCTCGCCCGCGAAAGCCGGAAGCGGGAAGGCAAATGGCAGGGAAGTCCCGGACGACTCAGGCGATCAACTCGACGACCGGATCGTAGCGATTCCGATTAGGCCTGGCGTTGACATTCGCGCTTCCGAAATCGCGGAGGAAAACCAAAAAGTCATCGTCCGTTCCAACGGCACGGTGGGGTACGTAGGCAAGGACATCGCCTACCACATGTGGAAGTTCGGCCTGCTCGGCCGAGACTTTGGATATCGCAAGTCTTACCGCTATCCCAACCAGCATGATTGCTGGATTTCGACTTCCCCCGACGACAAGAACGCCGAGCCAACGCATCCTCACTTCGGCGATGTCGCCGAGATTTACAACGTGATTGATGCACGCCAGTCGGAAGCGCAAAGCACGGTCATCGAAGCGCTGCGCGGACTCGGCCACGACGAAGCCGCCGATCATTACACCCATTTTTCCTATGAAATGGTCGCGCTCACGCCGCGCTGCGCAGCCGAACTCGGTTACACCCTGAGTGAGGAGGATAAGACCCGTTCTTACATTGAAGTCAGCGGCCGCAAGGGCTTTGGCGTGAAGGCTGATGACCTGCTCGACCAGCTCATCGCCTCCGCCAAGAACGAAGTGGACTCACGCCACCCGCAGCTCCCCGACGATGACCGACGGCAGATTGCCACGCAGATCGCCATCGGCGCACTGCGTTATTTCATGCTGAAGTACACGAAGCCGTCGGTGATTGCCTTCGACTTTAAAGACGCCCTCAGCTTTGAAGGCGAGACCGGACCCTACGCGCAATATGCCGTCGTACGCGCAACCAGTATCTTCCGCAAGGCGGAAATCGATCCGGAGACTTTTGCTCAAAATCTTAGCGGCAACGTCACTGTTGCCGACCTCGCGAAATATCTGACCGAAGACGGCGCAAATGAAATCTGGGAGCTCTGGCTGGGGGCTTCGAAAACGTCGTACATCATTGATCAGTGCATCGCGACGAGGGAACCGGCCTACCTGGCCAAGCATGTTTTTCAGCTGGCGCAGCTCTTCAACACGTTTTACCACGGGCATCCCATCCTGAGCGAACCGGAAGAGACCCGAAAACGGTTCCTGCTGGCGACGGTTGGCGTGGTGCGGCGCGAATTGCTTCGCGCTCTCGCGGTCATGGGCATCAGCGTGCCGCCGGTCATGTAGAATGCGAGGAACGGACGCGGAGCTTGGGCCGCGCAATCCGGTCTCGTCATGCCTGACGCTGTGCGTTCACCCACGCCGCCACGATGGCTTCGCGGCATAGTTGTCGTTCTATTGATGGTTGGGATTCTTGCCGCAGTGGCCGGGGCTCTCTATGAAAATATTTGCGAGGCACGAGACCGCCGCTTTAATTCCATGCCCGGTCGCATGGTCGATGTGGGTGGTCTCAAGATGCACATTGACTGCACAGGCGAGGGCTCGGCGACAGTCGTCCTTGACTCGGGGCTCGGCGACACATACATCTCCTGGCGGAAGGCGCAGCCACTGATCGCAAAATTTGCGCGTGTCTGTTCCTACGACCGCGCCGGTCTCGGCTACAGCGATCCGAGTTCGCGGCCGCGCACCAGCAGAAACATCGCCGAAGAACTTCACGCGTTGTTGCATTCCGGCGGCATTGCACCGCCCTACGTTCTCGTGGGACATTCCATGGGCGGATTCGACGTTCGGCTTTTCGCCAGCCTCTACCGCAGCGAGGTCGCAGGCATGGTGCTTGTGGATTCTTCGCATCCCGAGCAGGAGAATCGCGTTTCACCAGAAGTCGGGCAACTGGACAGGAGCGCACTGCGCGTAGCCGAACTGCTGGAGTTCACTGCCCCCTTTGGTGCGCGTAGGCTACTAGGATTATGTGGCGGAGATGCGATTACGCATGCGGCGGTCTGCAACTGGCACAGCGCGCGGACAGGAGTGGAGGAATTGCGCGCCTTCTCTGAAAGTGCTTCTCAAACCGCAGCAGCTGGTGCTTTGGGCGACATGCCCTTGATTGTGTTGTCTCGCGACCCGGACAGGCTCTTGCACGACCTCTCCCCCGATCTGGAGAAACAGTTCGCCGATACGTGGGAGAAGATGCAGGAGGAATTGGCGCAGCTTTCCAGGCGCTCGACGCACATGCTCGTGAAAAATAGCGGGCACTACATCCAGCTCGATCAGCCAAACGCGGTGACTGAAGCTGTGCGCAATGTCGTGGAACAAGCTCGCGCCCAGCAGACTGCCACTGCTGCCAAGCCCTGAAACTCCATCGTCGTTCCGTAATACACTGCTGGCATGGCGAAGGAAGTTGAAATTAAGTTCCGCGTCGGCGATGTTCGTGCTCTGACCGCCAAGCTGCGTGCAGCCGGCTTTCAACTGTTGACAGGCCGCATGCACGAAGTGAATACACTCTATGACCTGCCTGGGGCGGTGTTGCGCAAGCGAAACGAACTGCTGCGCATCCG
Source organism: Candidatus Sulfotelmatobacter sp. (assembly GCA_030041475.1). Taxonomy (GTDB): domain Bacteria; phylum Acidobacteriota; class Terriglobia; order Terriglobales; family Acidobacteriaceae; genus Sulfotelmatobacter. Next base: position 24,089 of record JASHNU010000002.1, on the reverse strand, counting down.
TAAGTACGGTTCCGTATGGACCTTGACCCATAAGAGTGGCACCACGCGGGGCCGTCATAGCAGTCGTGTGGAGCTGGAGACGAACGTCAGCGATGGGAAGAAAATGGATGCGATTCTGCGCGCTCTGGGTTATGCGCCGTCGTTTCGCTACGAAAAATTCCGCGCTGAATGGATTGACGAAGAAAAGACTGGCAAGAAAGCCCCGGGCGGCTATGGCCACGTTGTCGTGGACGAAACTCCGATCGGCAATTTCTGCGAGATCGAAGGCCCGCCTCGTTGGATCGACGGAACGGCAAGGAAGCTGGGCGTGAAGGCGGAGGATTACATCACGAAGAATTATGCGACGCTGTTTGCGGAGTGGAAGAAGGAAACAAGAAGTCCAGCGCAGGAAATGACGTTCAGATCCGTCAAGACTAACTCGTCCTAAGCGGAGACTAACCTAGATGTCTCAATATAAAGTTCTAAAGAGCGTAGCGCACAACATCGGGCACTCTTTTACTAACCTGATGAACAACGCTGAGGACGATTACGTGATGGGGCACATCTTGCGATTTGCGAGAAGCTCGGGATGCAATACCCTTACGATCGACTTTGCGACTGGCAAAGGCCGCCCACCTGAACTACTGTCAGATCCGATTTCGGATCTGCCGGCACGCTATTCACAGTTTTTCTGGGATCTGGTCCGGCGACACGGATCGGAAAAGTCCTTCGTGAAAGCCGCGACGCTAACTCTTCAGTACGACACCACGACGCAACGGCCTCCCAGGGGACGCGGGCTCGCTTACGAGAGTCCTTATGTCTGCGATGTTCACATCACCGACGACCGCGGAAAGGATTACCACGCCCAGTTTAGCGGCTGGTGGTATCCCGAGCGATTGGAGCCTCCAGGAAAAAGGTCGGCTTGGTGGAAGTTCTGGATGAATTGATCGACCATCACGCCCCATGGCACTTTTTATATTTCTTTCCCGAACCGCAGGGGCAAGGATCGTTGCGGCCGACTTTTTCCTGCGAGCGCACGACCTGCTGAACCGGCGCCGCTTCGCCTCCGCCGGCCATGCGAGCCTGCTCGAGCTCGCGCTTCTTGCGGCGCAGGAAAGCCTCTTCCAATTCGTCCGCAGAAGTGGAAACCAGGCGTGGAGGACGCTTTCCATTGCCGTCGCCCCCACGCTGAACTGGGACTCCGGTGTCCGGGCCTTGCCCCGAAGGAGCGCTCGGCGGCGGACCGCCCGCCCCGGCATCCGGTGGCCGCTCCAGGATCTGCATGAGATACAAGTAGCGGACCGTATCTTCCTGGAAGCGCTGCATCATCGCTTCGAACATCTCGAACGATTCTCTCTTGTACTCGACCAGCGGATCATGTTGCCCGTAGCCGCGCAATCCGATGCCTTCTTTCAGGTGGTCCATGCTGAGCAGATGGTCTTTCCACTGCTGATCGATCACGCTCAGCATGATCATGCGCTCGTGATGGCGCATGGCGTCGGGGCCGATGAGCTTCTCTTTCGCCTCGTAGCGTTGTTTGAGCTTGTCAAAAACGGCATCGCCCAGTTCCTGCCGATTGAGCGTGTCGGGCTTGACGCCCTCGGCGAGAAAATCCACGCCGAAACGAGTGAAGACGGCATCTTTCAAGCCTTTGATGTCCCAATCGTTAGCGTGCGCTTTTGCGGGAACGCACTGCTCCAGCAAATCGCCCAAGATCGCGGAGACGTAATCTTCGAGGATCAGATCCTTCTGATCCATGCCTTCGAGCAGCCGTCGCCGCAGGCCGTAGACGGCCTCGCGCTGCTTGTTCATCACGTCGTCGTACTCGAGCAGATGTTTGCGCGACTCGAAGTGTTGCGCCTCGACCGCCTTCTGTGCCGTCTCGATGCGGCGGGTAATCATCTTCGACTCGATCGGCACGCCTTCTTCCATGCCGAGCTTCTGCAGCAGAGTCGAAACCCACTCCTTGGCGAAGATGCGCATCAGGTCATCTTCGAGCGCCAGATAAAAACGCGACGACCCAGGATCGCCCTGACGTCCGGCGCGGCCACGAAGCTGGTTATCGATGCGACGCGACTCATGGCGCTCGGTGCCAAGGATATGCAAGCCGCCTACGGCGGTGACTTCGTCGTGTTCTTTATCCGTTTGACCCTTGTAGCGACTTAGAGCTTCGATCCACTTGTCGGTCGGAACGGTGAATTCATTGCCGTTGTAGTAAAAGACGGAAGTCTGCCCGTCTTCCTGCGGGCCTTCGATCTTGCCCTGGGCAACGCGTAACTGTTGCGCGATCCCCTTCTTCACCATTTCCTGCTTGGCCATGAACTCTGGATTTCCGCCCAGCAGAATGTCGGTGCCGCGGCCGGCCATGTTGGTCGCAATGGTGACTGCGCCCTTGCGCCCGGCCTGGGCCACGATTTCGGCCTCGCGCTCGTGAAATTTCGCGTTGAGCACGACGTGCTTGAGGCCCTTTTTCTTGAGCAGGTCGGAGAGGCGCTCCGATTTTTCCACCGACGTTGTACCCACCAGCACAGGCTGACCTTTTTCTGCCAGCTGCTGAATTTCATCCGCCGCGGCAAAGTATTTCTCTTTCTCAGTGCGGTAGACGACGTCGGGATTCTCGATGCGCAGAAGCGCTTTGTTCGTCGGAATAACGACGACTTCGAGCTTGTAGATCTTCTCGAACTCTTCGGCTTCCGTTTCCGCCGTGCCGGTCATTCCTGCCAGCTTTTTGAACATGCGGAAATAATTCTGGAAAGTGATCGTGGCCAGCGTCTGATTTTCGCGCTCAATCTTGACGTTCTCTTTCGCCTCGATCGCCTGGTGCAGGCCGTCGGACCAGCGTCGTCCCGGCATCATGCGGCCGGTAAATTCGTCGACGATCACGACTTCGCCATCTTTAATGACGTACTCGACATCCTTGCGATAGAGGGCGTGCGCCTTGATCGCCGTCTCGACATGATGCTTGAGCGGCCAGTTTTCCGGATCGGCAATATTGCCAATGCCGAGGAGTCCCTCAACTTTCTCCCAGCCTTCGTCGCTAACGGTGATGTTGCGATGCTTTTCATCGACAACGTAATCGCCGGTGAGAATTTTCCTCTGCGGGTCATCCCCGGCTTCCCTGAGCTCCTGAATCAGTGCATCCCGCTTTCCCACCGCGACTTTGTCGTTCTCGAGCAGTTGCCGCAGTTCGTTCGGCGACAACTCCTCGCCCTTCTCGAGCTTCGGAATGATGCGATTTACCTTGTAATACTTATCGGTCGATTCCTCGCTGGCGCCGGAAATGATCAGCGGGGTGCGGGCCTCGTCAATCAGGATGGAATCGACTTCATCGACGATGGCGTAGTGGTGCCCGCGCTGCACACAATCCTTGATGTCGAACTTCATGTTGTCGCGCAGGTAATCGAAGCCGAATTCGTTGTTGGTGCCGTAGGTGACATCGGCAGCGTAGGCAGCGCGGCGCTCTTCGTCGTCGAGATCGTGCACAATCACACCGACGGTGAGGCCGAGAAAGCGGTAGAGCTTGCCCATCCACTCCGAGTCGCGTTTGGCCAGGTAGTCGTTAACCGTGACCACGTGCACGCCACGCCCACTGAGCGCGTTGAGATAAACGGGTAGGGTTGCGACCAGTGTTTTGCCTTCGCCGGTCTTCATCTCGGAGATCTTGCCCGAGTGCAGCACCATGCCGCCGATCAGCTGCACATCGAAGTGCCGCATGTTCAGCACGCGGCGTCCGGCCTCGCGCACCACGGCAAAGGCCTCGACCAGAATTTCGTCGAGCACTTCCTGCAGCGCGTCGTGTTCTTCTTTTTCCAGCCGCTTCTGCCGATCGAGATCACCTTCCTCTTCCTCTTCAGCTTCGGCTGACTCGGGCTGCGGACTGCGCTGCAGCTTGCTCATCCGCTCCTGAATCCGCTGGCGGAATTCGTCGGTTTTGGCGCGGAGTTCGGCATCGCTGAGCTTTGCGATCTGAGGCTCAAGCGCGTTGATGGCCTCAACGTTCGGCATCAGCGCTTTGATGACACGCTCGTTCTTCGTGCCGAAAACCTTGCCTAGCAGTGTGTTAATCAATCCGGAAATCCTTCAGAGGGCAAGAGCCCCACTCTATCCTTAAAAGCCTAGCATACTAGATGCGCGACAAGGGACGATCCGATCTACGCCGGCGACCCAAGAGATGCCCCGCGGGAATGACGCGGGAACGCCCGCTCTTACTGCGACCGCAGACTTTTTTCGTGTATATTCGCCACGACCCATGCCGACCTTCTACGACCGGTTTGTGCAGTGCGCCGAGCACTGGCCCGACAATGTGGCCCTTGAACTCCAGCGCCACGACCAACTGGAGAGCTGTACTTATCGCGAGCTACGGCGCATGGCCGAATCTGTCGGCCGATGGATCACGGAAAACGGCTTCACTCGCGGCGCGCGCCTCGCCATTCTCGCTGATAATCACCCGCGCTGGGTCGCCGCTTACCTGGGAACGATTGCATCCGGCTGCACCGTCGTCCCGCTCGATACCGCGCTGCACACGGACCAAATCTCCAAGCTGCTGAAGGACAGCGGCGCCACCGCAATTTTCGTCGATGCCAAGCATGCGCCTGTGATAAAGCCAGCGGCAACGGAGTTGAATCTAGGCCTGATCCTCCTCGACCCAGAACGCATGGCCAACCATGCCATCCAGGAACGATGGCTGGGAAATCTTCCCGCGATCTTCGACAGTGGCCCCGGAAAATTCAAGCCTGCTCCGACGAATAACGAAGACCTGGCTTCCCTGCTCTACACCTCCGGCACCACCGCCGATCCCAAAGGTGTGATGCTGACGCACGCCAACTTTCTGGGCGAAGTCGAAGCCGTTTTCAACTGGGTCGACCTCGGACCGAATGACGCGCTGCTGGGTGTGTTGCCGCTGTTTCACGTCCTGGCGCAGATGGCCAATCTTCTCCTTCCGCTGGTGAAGGGATCGCGTGTCGTCTATCTGGAGACGCTCAATAGCACGGAACTGCTGCGCGCTTTGAGCGAACGCAACATCACTGCTTTCGCAGTCGTGCCGCAGTTTTTCTACTTGATTCATGACCGAATTTTCGAAGAGGTCAAGAAGCGCGGCGCCGCAACTCAGAAGATTTTCAAGGGCATGGTCGCGCTCAACCGTACGCTGCGCAAGGTCGGCATCGATGCCGGACCGATCCTGTTCGGCAAGATCCACAAAACGCTCGGGCCGAAGATGCGCTATCTCGTCACCGGCGGATCGCGCTTTGATCCGGAAATCGCCAGCGATTTCCGCGATCTGGGCGTCGACGTTCTGCAGGCGTATGGCCTCACCGAAACCACAGCTGCCGTCTATGCGAACCCGCCCAAAAACAACGTCATCGGATCGGTGGGGCAGGCGCTGAAGGGCGTCGAGGGCAGAATCGTTGATCCGCAGCCGCAAGAAGACAGTGCGCCGGCGGTGGGCGAGGTCGCCTTGCGCGGCGCCGTTGTCATGAAGGGTTACTGGAATCGTCCCGACGCGACCGCTGCCGCAATTCGCGAAGGGTGGTTCTACACCGGCGACCTCGGCTACTTCGACGCGCGCGGCAACCTGTTTCTTACGGGCCGCAAGAAAGAAGTGATCGTTCTCAGCAATGGCAAAAACGTTTACCCGGAAGAAATCGAAGCTCACTACCTGAAGTCGTCGTTCATCAAGGAAATCGCGGTCATGGGTCTCGAAGGCAAGCCCGGCGAGGGCGGCGATCGCCTGCATGCCGTTATCGTTCCCAACTTCGACGTGTTGCGACAAAAGAAAATCGTGAACGCCAGGGAGGTCATTCGCTTCGATATTGAAGGCTTGTCACCGCGGATCGCGTCCACAAAGCGAATCGGCAGCTACGAAATCTGGCAGGAAGATCTGCCACGCACGACCACGCGCAAGATCAAGCGCTTCGAAGTCGAGAAGCGGGTCAAAGCCAATCAGGCAAAGAAAGTCGACGACCACGCCGAGTTGCCCACGGAAAAGCCTTTGACCGAGGAAGAAACCGCATGGCTGGCGCACCCCGACGTGCAGCGCGGTCTCGCCATCGTGCGCGAGGCTTCGCGGAGTGCGCCGGCGAATCTTCGCCCCACGGACAATCTGGAACTTGATCTCGGTCTCGACTCCATGCAGCGCGTTGAACTGCTCAGTCGGCTCGAAGAAGAGCTTGGCGGCAACGTGGAGGAATCGCAGCTAGTTGAAATTTATACGATCCGCGACCTGCTCGATGCGGTTCTGAAGAGTGCCGGCAGTGGCGCGACTGCGGCCCGCCCTGCCTTCGCCGGCTGGAAGGCCATTCTGGCTGAACAGCCGACCGATCCCGAAGTTCTTGCGCTGAAGCATCCGCAGCCGGGATTTGACCCAGTTTGGTATCCCTTGTCTCGGATCATCCAGATGGTTGCGCGCGATTTGTTTCATCTGCGCGTGTTCGGCCTGGAGAACTTGCCCAGCCGGGGCCCATACATTCTTTCTTCGAATCATCAGAGCTATTTTGATCCGATCATCCTTACGAGTGTCTTGCCGCGCGAAATCATGGGAAACGCCTTCGCGCTCGGCACCAGCGAAATTTTCGGCGAGGGATTCATGCGCCGCCTGGCGCGCTGGCTGCGCGTGATCGTGCTCGATCCCGACGCCAATCTCGTGCCGGCCATGCGCGCCGGCGCCTACGGTCTGAAACAGGGCCGCGTGCTCATTCTCTATCCCGAAGGCGAACGGTCCATTGACGGCACGCCACGAATCTTCCGCAAAGGCGCGGCAATTTTGTCGATTCACATGCAGGTGCCGATCGTCCCCATTGCCATCGATGGCTTTTACGATGCGTGGCCGCGCGGCAAAAAGTTCTTTCAGAAGCTCATACCGCTGAAGATGACCTTTGGCAAGCCGATTTCTCCCCCGCCGGAATCAGAGGCGTCAGAAGCCGGTTATGACAAGCTCACGGCCGAGGTGAAGGCCCGCGTGGTCGAAATGTGGGAAGAACTGCGGAAGGAATGACTTCCTTCCCCGCTGGGCGTTCCCGCTGCCCTAGGATCACGCTCCCGCACCCGCAGCTTGCCCTCCAAAGGCTCTGGAGAAGGCGTCGACAATGAGTGAATCGTAGCGGCCGGTAGCGCGCCGCGTCACTTCCTGCAAGGCTTGTGCGGGCGAGACTTTGGTCCCGGTCTTGCCGCCGATCAGGCTTTCGTACTCTTCCGCCAGCGAGAGTATCTGCACCTCGAACGCAGCTTCGTCAATTTTGCCGCCCGTCTGCCGCAATTGCCGCTCGCTCATGAAAATCGGGATCGCGCGCCGCAGAGAGTTCCCCATCGCGCTGGCGCCCGGCGCCGGCCGCCGGCCTTTCTTGCCGACTCGCGTCAAATCGTCGCCCGAGACTTGCGCCGCCTTGCATAGCACTTCATTCGTAATCCCCAGTTCCTTCATGTTAAACAGGAGCGCCGCAGTACGGATGTCTTCCACGCTGGCTGCATCAAGCCCGACCGCTTCGCCGATTTTCGTTGCGCACATGGCGATCCGATAGGCATGCGCCTCACTGTATTTCTGGTTGGCCAGGAAATTTTGCAGGATGACCAGCATTCCCTCATAGCCGTCTTCCATCTCGCGCAGCGTTTTCTGATTGCGCTCGTAGAGCGTTCCGGTGGTATAGCCCGCCACCATTAGCACGCCTCCCCATACCGTCAGGTCAAACCAGCGGGCAAAGCGCAGGTCCTCATGCCGCGCAAACATAGTCGGATTGAGAAGCGTGAGCAGCACCACCAGCACCACACTGGCAACCGCGGTCAGCGTGGCGTGACGACGGCCGAAGTGGTAGGCCGAATACAGCGTCGGCAAAAAGTAGAACACCAGGGCCATGCGTTGCGACGCGACCAGAAAATTCAGCATCGCAGCGATTACTACGAGGAATAAGAGCAGCCAGAGTTCCGGATTGATCTTGCGCAAAGTAGCCTCACCCGGGGGCGGAGGTCTCAACCCGCAGCGGACGATTCCACGCTTTGGGTCCCAAGCTTTCCCGTTATGTACATTTTGAGACTGCCGCTGAAGCCGCCCAAATTACTGAGGTAATAGGGGAGGTGTTTCTACTTCGCGCGCGGGTGGGTCTGATCGTACACCTGCAGCACATGCTTCATGGACAGTTGTGTATACCGCTGCGTGGTGGCAAGGCGCTCGTGGCCCAGCAATTCTTGAATAGCGCGCAGGTCGGCGCCCTCCTCGAGCATGTGCGTTCCAAATGCGTGGCGTAGGGTGTGCGGATGCACATCCGGCGAGAGCCCCTTGGCGACTGCAATTTTCTTGATGATGCGCCCCACGCTGCGGGTGGTCAGCCGGCCGCCGCGGCGATTAATCAGCAGAGCCGGGGTGTTCTTGTGCACTTCGGCTAAAAACGCTTGCCGAACGGGAAGGTAAGAAGTCAGTGCGCTCTTCGCCGACTCGCCAAATGGAACGTAGCGCTCTTTCTTGCCTTTCCCGCGAATCAGGATGGCCTCGGCGCTCAATCGGATGTCATCGAGATTGATTCCGGTAAGTTCCGAGTTGCGAATGCCGCAGCCATACAGCAGCTCGAGCATGAGCCGGTCGCGTTGGGGAAAGGCCGCCGCTTCTGGCAGTTGGCCGTCGAGGACAGAGTTCATCTCTTCGATCGTAGGCACGCGCGGAAGTTTCTTGGGCAACTTCGGCGTCGCTACCAGCTTAGCCGGATTTTGCTCGACCACGCCTTCCTGCGCCAGCCAGCGATACAGCGAACGCACCGCCGCCAGCGACCGCGCCACCGAAGTCTTGCTCAGTCCCTTGGTATAAAGCTGCGACAGAAATCCGCGAATGACGATGTGATCGATCTGCCTCCATCCGCGCGACCCCGCATAGGCGGAAAATTCCGCCAGGTCCCCTGTGTAAGCCTTGATCGTGTGAGGCGAGGCGTTGCGCTCGCGCAGGTGACGCAGGAAATCGGCAACGGCACGTTCGACGGTTGTTGTTGCTCGCGACATGTCCTGAGATTTCAGATTGCGGATTTCAGATTGCAGATTTCTCTGCGCGGCGGTATTCAATCTGCAATCTGGAATCTACAATCTGCAATCAAACTATCTCGCCTTCGCCCTGGGATGATGCTTCTGATACACGCTCCTCAGCCGATCCAGCGCCATGTGCGTGTACACCTGCGTCGTCGAAATATCAGCGTGGCCGAGGATGGTCTGCACCGTCCGAAGGTCGGCGCCGTTTTCCACCATGTGCGTAGCGCAGGAATGCCGTAGCATGTGCGGCGACGCCTGACGTCCCGATGCTGCCGATGCCGCTCGCACCATCTGCCAGATCCTCTGGCGTGTCAGCTTGCGAGCCCCGCGTGCAAGAAACAAGAGCGGCGAACTACCTGACGTCGGTTGCTCCACTCTTCTCGCGTTCTTGGCGACAACGTGGGAATTTCTTCCCATCGCGAGCACCTGCCGCGCCTCCCTCAGATAATCCGCCAGCGCATCCTGCGCCGACTTTCCTAATGGCACCACGCGCTCCTTGTCGCCCTTGCCGCGGACCAGCATGTATCCTGCCTCAAGCTTCAAATCCTCCAGCTTGGCGTTGACGAGTTCCGATACGCGCAATGCACCCGCATAGAGCACTTCCAGCATGGCGCGATCGCGAACGGCCAGCACCGCGGCTGATTTCGTTCGCCCAGGCCGCGCGCCCCGAACCGTCGGAGCAGCGAGGGTCTTTTCCATTTCGTCGCTGGCCAGGGCCTTGGGGAGCACTTTCCACTGTCGCGGCGACTCAATATTCAAGGTCGGATCGTGCTCGATTCGTTCGTCGAGTAACAAATAACGATAGAGGTGCCGCAAGGCCGAAAGTTTCCGCCCCACGCTGCGTCCATCCACCTGATGCGAAAAAAGCTGCTGCAGAAACTCGCGCAAGTCGTCGCGCCGCGCCGTGAGCAGCGCGTGCTTTCGCTTCTCGAGAAATTCGGCGAATTGAAGAATGTCGCTCGAGTAGGCACTGATCGAAAGCGGCGCCAGCCCTTTCTCGATGCGCAGATAATCGAGAAAATCGGAGAGCACGCGGCCATCCGTTCCAGAAGCCATAGGTGGGGGAAGAATGTAGTATGCGCGTTATCGGACAGGGGTCAAAGTGACAAAAAAGATGCACAGCAAGGTCAATGAGCGTAAATCACCTGATTACATCAGCCCGACTAGCAAATCGTCGCATCTTGGAGTAGAAAGTGGTTTCATAGGCACCTTCTTCAGGGACGACTGCCATGAGAGTACGCCCCGATTCGGTTTTTGTCTCCAGCATCCTTCATACGATTGCTCTTCTTTTCTTCGTCCGACCGGCGCTGTGGTATTACCGAGTCGCGAGTGACCGCGCTGCGGTGGCGCGATTGGATCCAGGTTTTCAGGGAAAAGCCTTTGCGGACCACCGCTTCGGGGTTGCGTGCCTGGTAATTATTCTCATCGGGCTGATTGTTGTATGGACGGGCTATACGAAACGCTCTCGCCCGGCGTGGTTCGTGATGTTTGTCATCGTGTGGTTTTGGGCGTTTCCGGTTTTCATGCTTCCCGTCGTTGTGGGGCTAATGCGTGCGAAAGAGTTTACGTTTTTCGAGTTGCTCTACGACGCGATCTCGGGACCGGGATGGACCCAGAGCGTGGCGAGGACGATCCTGATTTTCTTGCTGATGGTGGCCGGACTGGCGCTGCCGATGGGAAGGTTCTTTATAGCCAGGAAGGCAAACGAGGCGGTTCATCTGCCTTCGAGGAGACTTGCGGTCTCCTTGCTGATCGGCATTCCGGTGGCTGCACTCGCGTTGTATTGCTGGTTGAGGGTGGGGGTCGTCTACGAGCTTCCAATTGCGCGGTTGAATACGTTCCTACTACAGCCACCGCCCCCACCGCCGCCACCGACTCCCTGCAAGTGCCCTAACGGAAATTAGGGCGAGTTGGCGAAAAATTCCCGCGACTGCACATTGTCCGCAGCGGTGCTTATCTCCCCGCCACGCTCCTCAGCAAATCCGCGGCATAGAGCACGCCCTCGGGCGTTTCCTCATGCTTGAAGTAGGCGTAAACGTTGCGTCCTGCGGCGACATGCTGCTCGATACGGTCGAGCATGGCGTGACGCTCTTCTCCGGTGTAGGTGGGCTTGCGAAAGCGGTAGTAAGCGAATTCCGCGGTCACCACGTCAGGCGTCGTCCGCGTCTCGGTCTCAGCCACACAGACGGCTGCGTTGTTCGCCTTTAGCAAGTCCCAAGTCGAATCGGCGAACCACGATTCATGGCGGAACTCAAATGCAGCCGGGACGCTGCGCGGCAATGCGGCCAGAAAATCCTTGAGCAAAGCCGAGTCTGCCTTGAGGTTCGGCGGCAACTGAAAAAGAACCGCAGTCAGTTTTCCGGCGGCTGCCAGAGGCTCAATCGTCGCCAGAAATCGTGGCACAAAATCTTCGGCTCCCTTCAACCGCTTGATGTGCGTGATGACCTGATGCGCCTTCACGCCGAAACCAAAATGGTCGGGTGTATCCTGCAGCCAGTTCCGGATCGTGGTCTCTTTCATCAGTTGTCGGAATGTGAAATTCACCTCGACGGTGTTGAGCCGTGTAGCGTAATAGCTGAGAAATTTCTTCTGCGCCAGCTTGGCGGGATAGAAATCGGGCTTCCAACTCGGATACGCCCATCCAGAGGTTCCCGCGAAGAATTGTGCCATTGGCTTTCTCCGTGGCTCCGCGTTAGTGGAGCGTCCTCACTTCCCTTTTGCCCTTCCCGCTTTTGTGCGCGTGCGACTCGCCGGCTTGTCGGCTTGCGCCGCGATCTCGATCGCGTCCTCAATAGCCTGGGGCGTCTTGCCCGCCGCCGACTTCTTCAAATCCGGCAGCTGCTGCCGCAATCGCAGCACCGGCTCGAATAAGTCTCCGATTTTTTCGAAGCGGGCGATGGTTTGCTTCGCCTCGAATACCAGTAGTTTGGAGTCCTTCTTCTTGAAAGCCCGTTCCACTTCGTCCCAGGTCACTGGAGTCGAAACCGTCGGATGCTCCCGCGCCCGCAAAGAGTAAACCGCAATTGTAGTTTTATGTTCGTCATTCTGGCTCCAATCCACGAACACTTTGCCGGTGCGGGCCTGCTTGCTCATTTCCGAAAGCACCAGCTCCGGATGTTCGTGCTCCAGCAGTTGCGCAAGCGCGTGGGAAAACAGCTTCGTCTTGTCGTAGTTCGTCGGAGTATTCAGCGGAACGTAAATCTGCATTCCCTTCGACCCCGAAGTCTTGGGGAAACCCTGCAATCCGAAATGCTCAAAAATTTCGCGCAGCTTCAGTCCCACTTCGCAGCACTCCACGATATCCGCCGGCGGCCCGGGATCAAGATCGAACACCATCTCCGTGGGGCAGGTAATGTCGCTAGCCAGCGACAGCGCTGGATGTAATTCGAGCGCGGCCAGATTCGCCAGCCAGACTAGCGTTGACAGGTCATCGGCCAGAACGTAGTGAATCGTGCGCCGGTTGCGGCCGCTCCAGATCGGCGCCGTCTTCACCCAGTCGGGGCGGTGCATGGGGGCATTCTTTTCGAAAAACGGCTCGCCCTCTACTCCGTCGGGATAGCGCTTTCGCGTCAGCGCCCGCCCTCGCAGATGGGGGATGATCGCAGGCGCAATGCGCACGTAGTAGTCGATCACATCTTTCTTAGTGAAGCCGACGGCCGGGTACAGAACTTTCTCCAGATTCGAAAGCTTCAGGTGCCTGCCTTGAATATCGACTGCCGAATCGGTCACAGGGCCTCCGTAGCAGAATCTCTGCGGTGACATTGTGCAACAAAACCAGTCTGCCGTCTTGCCGAAGCACAGGTATAATCGTGCGCACTATGACCCTCGCCTCCGGGACGAAGCTTGGGCCCTATGAGATTCAAGCGCTACTGGGTGCAGGCGGCATGGGCGAAGTCTATCGTGCCCGCGACACGCGGCTGGGGCGCGACGTCGCTCTGAAAATCTTGCCCCAATCCTTCTCGCAGGATGCCGAACGGCTGCGCCGCTTTGAGCAGGAGGCTCGCGCCGTCGCCGCTCTGAACCATCCCAACATTCTCGCCATTCACGACGTTGGCCAGCAGGGCGGCACGCCGTTCATCGTCTCCGAGCTGTTAGAGGGCGTCAGTCTGCGCACCGAGCTCGAGCACGGCGCACTGACCCCGCGCAAAGCCGTCGATTATGCTGCGCAGATCGCGCAGGGACTGGCCGGCGCTCACGCCCGCAACATCATCCACCGCGACTTGAAACCAGAGAACATTTTCATCACCAGGGAGGGACGCGCCAAGATTCTGGATTTCGGTCTGGCCAAGCTCGATCCGAACGCTCCCGCGGAATCCGCGGGCGAGACTATGACCAGCTCTCCGACCGAGGCCGGCGTCGTGATGGGCACGGCGGGCTACATGGCCCCGGAGCAGGTGCGCGGCGGCACGCTCGATACCCGCACCGACATTTTTGCCTTCGGCGCAGTCTTCTACGAGATGCTCTCCGGTCAACGCGCCTTCCGCCGCGATACGCCCGCCGAGACCATGACAGCGATTCTGAAGGAGGACCCGCCCGATCTGACGGAACTTCCGCATCCCGTCTCTCCCGGTTTGGAGCGCATTGTGCGGCGCTGCCTGGAGAAGCAGCCGGAGCAGCGTTTCCAGTCGGCGAAGGATCTTGCCTTTGCCCTGGAAGCTCTCACCTCGTCCAGAACCGGCGCGCAGGCTGCGATCGCCGCCGCGCCGAAAAGTCGCCCCTGGATTCGCATTGCTTCCGCTTCCCTGCTGGGTCTTGCCATCGGAGCGGCCATCGTCTGGCTCCAGCGCCCCGCTCCCGCTCCGCCACCCACCTTCACGCGCATTTCCTATCACCGCGGCGAAGTCATACAAGCCCGCTTTGCGCCGGACGGCAAAACTGTGGTCTACAGCGCCAAACTCAACGCCACGCCGATCGACACGTACATCATTCGCGAGGACTACCCCGAGCCCGTGCCTGTTGGATTGCACGGCGCGGCTCTGCTCGCCGTCTCCAGCCAGGGACAGATCGCGGCGATCACGCACCCCAAGTACTGGGCACACCGCGTATGGTGGGGCACACTAGCTACGGCCCCGATGGGCGGAGGCGCGCCTCGCGAATTGCTTGAAGATGTCAACGAGGCTGACTTTTCACCCGATGGAAATGAACTCGCTGCGCTTCGCTGGGACAACGCTCAGCATCAATATCAGGTCGAATATCCCATCGGGAAGGTTCTTCTGGAGAGCAAGAACTGGCTCAGCGATTTGCGCGTCTCGCCGGACGGCGAACATATCGCTGTCTTCCGGCATCCGCCGAACAGTGACGATCGTGGCGATGTGATCCTGCTCGATCGCTCCGGAAACGTGCGCGAACTTTCCAAAGGATGGGAATCGCTCGAGGGGCTGGCATGGGCGCCGTCCGGGAAAGAGGTCTGGTTCTCCGCCGCCGAAACCGGCGAGCAATACTGCATTCGTGCGGTCACGCTTGCCGGCAAAGTGCGCACCGTCTATTGCGGCATGTCGCCTACGCTGATTCACGATATCGCGCCGTCCGGCCGCGTCCTTGTTTCCGCTCAAGAACACCGTGTTTCCATGGCGATCGTTGAACACGGCTCGAATGAAGAACGCGATCTGAACTGGCTGGATAATCCGGTCTGGCCCAGGCTCTCCCAGGATGGAAGTACGTTGCTTTTCACCGACCAGTCTGAACAAGCGGGAAGCGTCTATTCGGTGTATGTGCGCAAGACGGATGGTTCTCCGGCGGTTCGCATTGGAAGCGGCGGCTTCAGCTCCGATCTTTCTCCAGACGGTAAATGGGCGCTGGTCGTGCTTCCCGGTGATCCGGCAGCGCGGGTGCAAATCGTGCCCACGGGCGCAGGACAGACGCGGGTGCTGCACTGGAACGGAATTCTTCCCTATTGGGCGTTCTGGTCTCCCGACGGAGAACACATTCTGCTGATGACCAACCCTGCCGAGCCAGGCTTCGGGACCTACCTGACCGACATCAACGGCACGGCGCCAAAACTGTTAACGGTGGCGGCACTGCGCTATGTCTCTCCTGATGGGCGATCGTTTCTGGCTTATAAGGATAAGTTGTTAGTTCATTCAATCCAGGAGAACACCGATAAGCCGGCCCCCGGCCTCCAGACCGGCGAGGTCTCCATTGGTTGGGGCGCCGATTCAAAGCACATCTTCACAGAGATATTCACCGACGACGGCATTACTATTAACAGAATCGACCTCGATTCCGGCCAAAGAGAGCTCTGGCAAGTCATAAAGCCGAAGGAGCAGATCGGACTGAAGCCGGCAGGCAGCCCGCCGTCGATTACTCCCGACGGCCGTTGGATCGCATACGTCTACGGCACCCAGCTCGGCCAGCTCTATCACAGCGACTCGCTGAAGTAAGAGTTGCAGGCATCGAAGCCGCCGCTGAGTGCATCCTTATCGAAAGTTCCTTTCGAACACGAGGCACAGCATGAGCAAAGTTCGAGTTCTGGTGGGCACGCGCAAAGGCGCATTCATTCTCACTTCCGACGGTAAGCGCGAACAGTGGGAGATCAGCGGGCCGCACTTTGCCGGATGGGAGCTTTACCACCTCAAGGGATCGCCCGCCGACCCGAACCGCATCTACGCCTCGCAAACCAGCGGATGGTTCGGCCAGATCATTCAGCGTTCCGATGACGGCGGCACAACCTGGCACCAGCCCGGCACGCCTCCCGGCGAAAATCCCGCTCCCGGCCCACCCAAGGCCGCGAGCAACAAATTCGTTTACGATATTTCGCCCGCGACCGGCAAACCGCTGACCACGCACCAGTGGTATGACGGCACGCAGCATCCTTGGGAATTCAAGCGCGTCTGGCACCTCGAGCCCTCTCTTACGGATCCCGACACGGTATACGCCGGAGTCGAAGACGCAGCTATGTTCCGCTCGACCGACGGCGGCGAGAACTGGCACGAACTGCCCGGCCTGCGCGGCCACGGCACCGGCCCCAAGTGGCAGCCGGGCGCCGGAGGCATGTGCCTGCACACCATCCTTCTCGATCCCAGCGATCCCAAGCGTATGTACATTGCTATTTCGGCCGCGGGAGCTTTCCGCACGGACGATGGCGGCAACACCTGGAAGCCCATCAACAAAGGCCTGTACTCGCAGTACATTCCCAATCCCACCGCCGAGGTTGGACACTGCGTGCACCACATCGCCATGAATCCGTCGCGCCCCGGTGTGCTCTTTATGCAGAAGCACTGGCACGTGATGCGCTCCGACGACGCCGGCGAGCAGTGGAACAAAGTCAGCGGCAACCTGCCCACCGATTTCGGATTCGTGATTGACGTACACACGCACGAGCCGGAGACGATCTACGTGGTCCCCATCAAGAGCGACGGCGAACACTACGTGCACGAAGGCAAGCTGCGCGTCTATCGCAGCCGCACCGGCGGAAACGAATGGGAACCACTCAGCCGCGGTTTACCTCAAAAAGACTGCTACGTCAACATTCTGCGCGACGCCATGGCCGTCGACCAGCTCGACAAGTGCGGCGTCTACTTCGGCACAACCGGAGGCCAAGTCTACTGCTCGGCGGACGCCGGCGATTCGTGGAATGCGATTGTCCGCGATTTGCCCGCAGTGCTTTCGGTAGAAGTGCAAACGCTGGCGTGAGAGCTGGCCGATTGGCTTTCTTGCATTTTCTGCGTTAGACTCCGTGCCATCGAGGAGGTCCCTATGGCGCAGACCCCGACTGATCTTGTGCGTCAAGCCTCAACCGCATCCATCATCTGGGGAGTGTTACTGATGATCTTCGGCCTGGTGGCGGTGGCAATGCCTTTCGTTGCCGCGGTCGCAGTGAACATTCTTGTCGCCTGGCTCATCTTCCTTGCCGGTGTGGTTCACCTGATCCTCGGGTTCCGCGCACATGGCGCCGGCAGCCTGATCTGGAAGGTGCTGGTCGGACTCGCTTATCTCGTCTTCAGCGTGTACCTGTTCACCCATCCGGTGCTGGGAGTGGTGTCGCTCACTCTGCTGCTGGCGTCGCTGTTCCTGCTGGAAGGCGTCTTCGATATTGTTCTATTTTTCAATCTGCGGTCCCTGCCGGGATCGAGCATGTTTCTGGTCGATGGCATCATCACCCTAGTGCTCGGCGTCATGATTTACATGCAATGGCCGTCGAGCGCGGCCTGGGCGATCGGCACCCTGGTCGGAGCGAGCATGATCGTCAGCGGCATAACGCGAGTGATGCTGTCGTTGACGGTGCGCAAGGCCGCGACAGCCGTGACAGCGTAGTTGCCGCTGCACACGTCGAGAATCTAAGCTAGGGGAAACAGTCTGTCCCCTTGAGACGCAAACACCTCTTGATCCCATGATCCGTATCATCCTCCCGCCTCATTTGCGCACGCTGGCTGTCGTTCAGGGCGAGGTTGAACTCGAAGTCGCTGCGCCCGTCACGCGGCGCTCGGTCCTTGACGCGCTCGAAGCGCGCTATCCCATGCTACGCGGCGCCATTCGCGATCACGCGACGCTCCAGCGGCGCCCGTTTTTGCGCTTTTTTGCCTGCGAGCAGGACCTTACCCACGATCCACCAGATGCCCCGCTCCCCGATGCCGTCGCATCCGGCAAGGAGCCATTCATCGTGCTGGGCGCAATTGCGGGCGGATGAAGACAGACTCTTCGTTTGACAACGCCACTTCTTCCCACGTACTTTCAAGCTTCTGCCCTGTGAGTCCGTCCAACAAGCAAAGCGCAGGCTCCGCAGGTCTCCCGGCTTCAGCCGGAGGCGAGCGAAGCCAGCCGCGGAGGTCATTAGTCCCATGAGTCCCCGTTTCATACATCGTTCTCTCATAGCACTCTTGCTCGCGCTTTCCTCCCTCGCCTTCGCCCAGGACGTCGCATCTTTTGAGAAGCGCATCAGTGTGAAGAAACTCGCGAACGGCTTGACGCTGATCATCTGTGAGCGTCCAGAAGCCCCGGTCTTCTCTTTCTTCACGCTCGTCGACGCCGGCTCCGCGCAGGATCCCATGCGCGCAACCGGACTCGCCCACATGTTCGAGCACATGGCTTTCAAAGGCACCGACCAGATCGGCACCAAGGACTACGCCGCTGAAAAGCCCGCACTCGCCAAGGTCGAGACCGCTTACGCCGTCTACATCGCCGAACGCGACAAGGGAGTGGCGGCCGATCAAGCCAAGCTTCAGCAACTCGAAAAGGCGTGGAAGGATGCCATCGCCGAAGCCGACAAATATGTCGTGAGCAATGAATTCGGCAAAATCGTCGAGCAGAACGGCGGCGAGGGCATGAACGCCTTCACCAACTACGACGAAACCGCGTATCACTATTCGTTCCCGGAAAACCGCCTGGAGCTATGGGCCTATCTCGAATCGGAGCGCTTCCTGCATCCCGTGCTGCGGGAGTTCTACAAAGAACGCAACGTGGTGATTGAAGAGCGCCGCATGCGCACCGACAGCAATCCGTTCGGACGCCTGCTCGAGCAGTTCACAGAGGAGGCGTTTGCGGCACATCCCTACCATAGGCCGACGGTGGGCTGGATGTCCGATCTCAACACGTTCTCAGCCACCGAAGCACAGAAATTCTTCGACAAGTATTACGTGCCCGCGAACATGGTGGTCGCGGTTGTCGGCGATCTAAAGGTGGCGCAGGCCATGCCGATGCTCGAAAAATATTTTGGCCGCCTGCCCGCGCGTCCGCAGCCCGACGAGACCACTACCACCGAGCCGCCGCAGAACTCCGAGCGCAAAGTTGTGCTGAAAGAACGGACGCAGCCGCTCTACATCGAGGGCTATCACCGCCCCGATTACCGCAGCAAAGATGACGCCGTGTTCGATGCCATCAGTGACCTGCTGTCGGAGGGGCGCACGTCGCGTCTCTACCGTGCGTTGGTGCGCGACAAGAAGATTGCTTCCGACGCCGAAGGGTTCACAGGATACCCCGGCGTGAAGTATCCGCATCTGTTCGCTTTTATCGCCGTGCCCTTGCCCGGACATACGCCCGCGGAAATGGGCGACGCGATCCACGCGGAAATCGACCACCTTAAGAAAGAAGACATTACCGACGACGAACTCAAAATGATCAAGACGCGAGCGAAGGCGAACCTGATTCGCGGCCTGGCCGACAACGAAGGCCTGGCCACGCAACTCGCGACTTATCAGACGCGGTATGGCGACTGGCGCGAATTGTTCCGCTCGGTCGATCGCATCGATCAGGTGTCGAAGGCGGACATCCGGCGCATCGCCAACGAAGTTTTTGTCGATACCAACCGCACCGTCGGGGTGATCGAAAAAGCCGGCGGAGGTGCATCTCCAGGAGAACAATCTCCAGACAACTCAGGCGGTCAGGGAGGTGCGCAGTGATGCTCCTTAACCCACGCCGCGACATTCGCCTCCCGCAATGCGCGTGTAGGGACAGCCGCCCTCGGCTGTCGGGCCGAGCGAAGCTCGGCGGCATTGCCGTCGTTATCCGCACTCTTGCCATTTTCCTGGGCATTGCGTGCATCAGTTTTCCGCCAGCTTCCGCGCAAACCACGTCGAGCGCCGGATCCGGGGAAAAAACCTGGAAGCAGATCCCGATTCCGCAGCTGCCTGCCTTCAAGCCGCAGCAGCCCAGGCGCGTCGAACTTTCCAACGGCATGGTGATCTTCCTGCAGGAAGATCATGAACTGCCGCTGATTGACGCCGTAGCGCGCATTCGCGGCGGCTCCGTCAATGAGCCCGCTGCCAAGATCGGCCTGGTCGATATTTACGGCGAAGTGTGGCGCACGGGCGGCACGAAGTCACAAACTGGAGACGAACTCGACGACTTTCTCGAAGTGCGGGCCGCCAAAGTTGAAACGGGCCCCGGCCCGGACTCCACTACCATCAGCTTTTCTTGCCTGAAGGGCGATCTCGATGACGTTTTCAAAGTATTCGTCGACGTGCTTCAGAATCCGGAATTCCGCGCTGACAAAATCGATATCGCGCAAAAGGGCGCCTACGACGCCATCTCCCGTCGCAATGATGACGAGCGCGGAATCGCACAGCGCGAGTCCGTGAAGCTCGCGTATGGCGCCGAGAACCCCTACGCCCGCGTCCCCGAATACGCGACCGTCGCCGCCCTCACACGCCTGGACTTGCTCGACTGGCACGCCAAGTATGTACACCCCAACAACATCATTCTCGGCATCAGCGGCGACTTCGATTCCGCCGCCATGGAGGCGCGCCTGCGAGCCGCCTTCGACTCGTGGCCCAAAGGCCCGTCACTGCCCAAGAACGAAATCCAATACTCTCCCGCCAAACCCGGCTACTATCTCATTCCCAAAGACGACGTGAATCAGTCGAGTATCCACATGGTCACACTCGGCACCACGCGAGACAATCCCGACTATTACGCCATCAGCGTATTCAACCAGGCCTTCGGTGGTGGATTCTCCTCGCGCCTGTTCAACGACATTCGCACCAAGCGCGGTCTCGCCTACGGCGTTGGGGGCGGTGTTGGCACTAATTTCGGCCATCCTGGTATTCTGCAGATCGCGATCGGCACCAAGAGCCAAAGCACGATCGAAGCCATCCAGGCCGCATACGAGGACATTGACGACCTCGCCCGTCGTCCCATCACCGATGACGAGATCCAGCATGCCAAAGATGCCATCCTCAACGCCTTCGTCTTTCGTCTCGACTCGCCCGACAAGATTCTCAGCGAGCGCATGGTGTACGAATATTACGGATATCCTCCCGACTGGCTCGACAAGTACCAGGCCGAGATCAAGAAGGTCACCGCCGCCGATGTGAACCGGGTCGCCGCCAAATATATGCACAAAGACCAGCTGGCTGTGCTGGTCGTCGGCAACACGAAGGACTTCGACAAGCCGCTGTCAACGCTCGGTGCGGTGAAGGAAATTGACATCACGATTCCTCCGCCGCCCGGCGAGAAAGAGGAAGCCAAACCCGCGGCGTCGAACGCAGAAGGCAAAGCCCTCGTAGCCAAAGTCGCCGCCGCCATGGGGGGCCTGCCCAAGCTGCAATCGGTCAAAACACTGCAAGTCAACTTCACTGAGAGCGAAGGCGGCGAGCCGCCGATTCCCATCGACGTGACTCTCGCCTTTCCTGACAGCATGCGCGTGGACGTGCAAACGCCGCAGGGCTTACTGACGCTCGTCGCGGCTCCGAACGCCGGTTTCATGACCATGGCCAACATGGGATCGCAGAGCATGCCGCCGGCGCAGAAAAGCGAAATGCTCGCCCAGCTTCATCACGACCTCATCTACATCGCCGCGCACGCCGACGATCCTGCCTTTACCTTCACCGCCGCCGGGACGGAGAAAATCGGTGACGTCGACGCAGCGATCCTCGACATTGGCGGTGCTATCCCCTGGGTGCGCTGGTACGTCGATCCAAAAACTGGCTACATCCTGCGCGAGAAATACAAGGGCGCGGCCCCGGCAGGGCCGTTTGACGGCGAGACGGATCTCTCCGACTGGCGCGCAGCCGACGGCTTGACCCAGCCCCATATGCACAAAAACAAACAGAACGGCCACGAGACTAGCGTGGTGGAATACAAGAAAGTTGAGATCAACCCCACGGTGGACGCGAAGCTGTTCGAGAAACCTGCCAGCGAGGCTGGGCCCGGTCAACGCTGAACGCAGGAAGGCTGTGGCGGTTCTCTGGCGGCAGAAAGCCGCTGGTCCTGGTTCGATCCACTAGCTTCGCGCGGTAGTGCCTGAAAAGTGCGATGTCTCCCTTTCCGTAGCCTCACCCGCACTTTTCAGCCACTACCCCCGCCCCGTGTTCACAATCCCGTAACAATTCTCCGGTATAGTCGCGGCTTTACCGGAGGCGGGGCTGCCTCCGATCTGACATTGATATCCCACACAGAACAGGGGGCATAAGTATGGCCACAGCGGCACCAGCAATTCAGGAAAAGCTCAGCAGACGCCCGGGGATGATCGGCGTCGTCGGATTCGGCGTCATCTTTGTGATCGGCGTCTCCTATGCCGCGTTTCACCTTCTCAGCGACCTTTCCACGGTCCACTCCGCCTCCATCACCCCTTACGTCCTGCTCGGCGTTGCCCTGTTGGTGGCCCTGGGTTTCGAATTCGTCAACGGTTTCCACGACACGGCCAACGCTGTCGCGACCGTCATTTATACGCACTCTCTGGAGCCACACATTGCCGTGGTCTGGTCGGGCTTCTGGAACTTCCTTGGCGTCATGACGTCCAGCGGCCTGGTGGCATTCGGCATCATCTCGCTGCTGCCGGTCGAACTGATTCTGCAGGTCGGCAGCAAGGCCGGATTTGCCATGGTCTTCGCCCTGCTGGTTGCAGCCATCCTGTGGAACCTCGGCACGTGGTATTTCGGCCTGCCCGCCTCCAGCTCCCACACCATGATTGGCTCCATCATCGGCGTCGGCATTGCCAACCAGCTCATGGCCGCAAAGACCGGCACCAGCGGCGTGGACTGGAGCCAGGCCGCCAATGTGGGCAAGTCGCTGTTTCTTTCCCCGATCTTCGGTTTCGTTCTCGCCTACATGCTACTCCTGGTCATGAAAGCCATCATCAAGAACAAGCAGCTGTACACGGCCCCGGAAGGCACTCAGCCGCCACCGTTCTGGATTCGCTGCTTGCTGGTCCTCACCTGCACCGGCGTCAGTTTCTTTCACGGCTCGAACGACGGGCAGAAGGGCATGGGACTGATCATGCTCATCCTGGTCGGTACTGTGCCCACGGCCTACGCCCTGAATCATGCAATCTCTCACAAAGACTCCGAGGACTTCATCGCCGTATCGCAGCAGGCCGCGAATACACTTTCCAACTACGTGAATGCGAATGCGGTCGTGGGCGATGATCGCGACGAGGTCACCACCTACATTCGCACCAAGGAATTCACGCCCAACACCATGCTGGCTCTGCGCCAGCTGGTCAACGATATCGGCAACGAAACCGCGGTGTTCGGAGAAATGGCGAAAGTCCCGCAGGACCAGGTACGCAACTTCCGCAACGATATGTACCTGGTAAGCGAAGCGCTGCGCCTGATGAAGAAAACCCACCAGCCCTCGATCACTGCCGCCGACTGGACAGTGCTGGATAACTACAAGAAACACGTGGACCACGCCACGCGCTTCATCCCCACTTGGGTGAAAGTGGCCGTAGCTATGGCGCTAGGGCTGGGCACTATGGTTGGCTGGAAGCGGATCGTGATTACGGTTGGAGAGAAAATCGGCAAAGAACATCTCACCTACGGTCAGGGAGCGGCCGCCGAAATCATAGCCATGGCCACCATCGGCGCGGCCGACGGATTCGGGTTACCTGTCAGCACCACCCACGTGCTTTCCTCCGGAGTCGCCGGCACCATGGCCGCGAATCATTCGGGATTGCAGTGGTCCACAGTCCGCAATTTGGGCATGGCCTGGGTTCTGACCTTGCCAGCCTCGATGGTGCTGGCGGGATTCTTGTTCTGGGCGTTCCGAAATGCGTTTTAGGGATCGGTTCGTATCAGCACGCCTTCGGGTGCCGACTTCCGCGCGGCCGGACTGCGCTTTCAGGCGGTGGGCTCAGATCAGTTCTCATCCCAGCTCTTGGGCACATTCACATACGAGCGGTCCAGTTGTGCGACTGACGGGCAGCCGAGCAGTCGCAGCGTTCGTTCGACATCGGTGCGCAGAATTTCGATGGCGCGATTAACCCCAGCCTCGCCTGCGGCGGCTAGCCCGTAAGCATAAGCGCGACCGCAAATCACAGCACGCGCACCCAGGCACAGCGCTTTGATCACGTCGGTGCCGCGGCGAGCGCCGCCATCCATCAAAATTTCTGTTTTGTCTCCGACCGCTTTCACTACTTCCGGCAAGGCGCGCAGCGACGAAGAAACGCAATCGAGTTGCCGCCCTCCATGATTGGAAACCGAAATGGCGGCCGCGCCCTCATCGACAGCGCGGCGTCCGTCCTCGGCGGTGAGCACGCCTTTGATCACGATCGGTCCGCGCCACAACTCGCGAATCCATTTCAGATCTGCCCACGTCGCCGTCGACGCGGCCAGAGCTGCCACAATATCCACGAGCGGCATCGGGCCTTTACCCGGAATAATCACGTTAGGCAGCCCGGGCAGCCCTCCGTCGCGCATGTAGCCTAAGAGCCACCCCGGGTGTGACAGCACGTCCGG
>JASHNU010000045.1 GCA_030041475.1 Candidatus Sulfotelmatobacter sp. | reverse complement strand
CAAAATAGACCGCGCCCCAGGCCTTGGAACCGATAAAGGAGAGAGCCAGAACCTCGGTGCCGACGAGAACAAAAGCGAAAATGACCAGCGGCTTTGCCCCTCCGGGGATCTGCTTCGGCTTGCCCGTCGCGCCGCCATAAAGAAACACAAAGCTGGCAAGTACAATCTGCCCGGCGATGAACAACAGGCCGGCCACTAGGATGGTTTCCTCGATTTGGTGATCGATCTTCGGTCCGTGGACAGAGATGTCCACCGGCATCCACCACACGTGGGTAACCACGCAATAAGCGGTCACCAGAGTCACGAGCACAACAACGACGGCAAAGACTTTCCCCACCATGGTTTTTTACCCCGCTCGCCGGCGCGCCCCTGCGCCAGCCAGATTTCTGGAGCCGCAAACTAGGCTGTGCGGCCCCAACCAAGCCTTCTTTCTTAAATACTTCGCTTCTGCTGCTATTTCCTGTTACTTCGCTTTAAAGGTGAAGTCCGCAGTGACCGGTTTCCCCTGCGCCACCGTTACTTTCTGGGTTTGCGTCCCGTAGGTTTCATGCCAGGCGGTCAACGTGTAAGTGCCGGGAGGAACGTTCTCCAGCTTGAAAGAGCCATTGCCGTCACTGACCCCATTCGGCCCCTTCACCACCACGATGAATGCATGCATCCAGGGATGAACGTTGCATTTCACCGGAATGGCAACTTCTTCAGTGGTCCATGCAACATCGAGTGCTGGGCCGCCGCCCAGTTGCGACTTGTTAAAGGCGGTATTGCCGCCACCCGGTTTGGGGTCGGGGTGGATGTTGTGCATCGTCTTGTCGTCATTCAGGATGGTCAGGTGCTGGCCCGGATTGACCGCCACGACGTGCGGAACATACTGGCAGCCCTTCTGTTCGAAGGTCACCGGCTTAGACGCTACTGGGATCTCGCCGCTCAGACCCTGCGAAATGTAAACGACCACATTAGCCAATCCGCCATTGGCGCCCACGACCACGTTCTCGCCGCTGGCGGGCGCTCCGCCACGTGTTTGGGCACATGCCGGATCCTTTGACATGTCGATCGGTTTTTGATGTGGAACTGGTCCGTCCAACTTGACCGTTCCTCCAACCTGTCCTGTCACGGCGGCGCCCACACCTGGGGTCAATCGCAACAATCCCGCCGCAAGCAACAGCAGCGCGAATGACGTGGCCGCGACTCTCTGATGAGTCTTCATGACAAATCCTTCCCTCCGCTAGCTTTGTATTCCGATTTTGGGAGAAGCCGTGTACCCAAGGCTGGCAGATGTTGCTTCTTAATGAAGATGCGTGTCCGTGATCGTGGTCACTTATGAGTGTGATTTCAGACACACTCCCTGGCAAGCACATGAAAAAGACAGGATCAACGGCGCTCATTCCGATTGAACCCTGAAGACAGGTATTTGTGAATGCTGCCAGTTTCTGCCATTTGACTCCTCTCCCGACAACCACGGGCTCTGCCGACGTAGCGTCGGCGGCTTGCCCATCCGCACCTGCGGTATATTTTCAGCCGTGATTAAGACAAATATTTGGCGGTTTCTGCTGTTGATGGTGTGCGCGGCTAGTGTCGCCCACGCGCAGTCCTACCAGTATTTTCGTCTCGGAAACAAGGAAGACATTCAGACCCGGCCGACCGCGGGCATTGCGATGATGGGCGGCGGCAGCGACCTGGATGAGGCGTTTCGCTGGCTTTGCGGAAAAGGAAACGGCGGCGATTTCCTCATCCTGCGCGCGCGTGGAGACGACGACTACAACGCATATGTGAACGGACTTTGCCAGGCGAACTCGGTGGCGACGCTGATCATCCCCGATCGCGCCGCAGCGGAAGATGCGGCAGTCGCCGAGATTATCCGCAGGGCCGAGGTGCTGTTTATCGCCGGAGGCGATCAGGCGCGGTACATTCATGGTTGGAAGGGAACGCCAGTCGAACAGGCGATCAACGATGATCTTGCCGCAGGCAAGCCGATTGGAGGAACCAGCGCCGGATTGGCCGTCGAAGGCGAGTTCGCATACGGCGCGCTCGGTGATAAGCCGGGTGACAAAAATCTGGCGTCGCCGGATGTGTTGCTCGATCCCTATTTGGACCGCCTAACTCTGGTGCGAGATTTTCTGAAGGTTCCACATCTCGAGCATCTGATCACCGACTCGCATTTCGCCAAGCGCGATCGCATGGGGAGAACCCTGGGATTCCTGGCGCGAATCATGAAGGATGGCTGGAGTTCGGCGCCTCGGGGGGTTGCGATTGATGAAAAGTCGGCAGTGCTGGTGGAGGCCGATGGGAGAGCATTGGTGATCGGCACCGGAAAGGGCGCGTATTTTCTGCGTCCGACACGCTCGCCCGACATGTGCGAGAAGGGTGTTCCGCTGACCTTTCGCGGGATCAGCGTTTATCGGGTTCCAGCTGGTGGGCATTTCGATCTGAATTCCTGGACGGGTGACCGAGGGACTGACTATTCGCTTTCTGTCGAGCGAGGAAATGTCAAGAGCACGCTGCCCGGGAACGAAATCTATTGACGCGAAAGAAAAAGATCGTCGGTCTGGGAGAAGTCCTTTGGGACATCTTTCCTGGCGGGGCTCGCCTGGGCGGAGCACCGGCGAACTTCGCCTACATCGCCAATTTGTTAGGCGATGAGGGCATTGTCGCGAGCCGTGTTGGCAAGGATGCACGTGGGCACGAGGCCTTGCAGTGCATGCGGGAGTTAGGTCTGACCGTCGATCACGTGCAGAAGGACGGAAAACACGCCACGGGCACCGTCAATGTGAAGATCGATGGTGAAGGAATACCAAGTTATGAGATCGCGAATCCGGCAGCATGGGACTTTCTGGAGTGGACTCGTGATTGGGAGAACCTGGCTGCCGATGCCGACGCGATTTGCTTTGGATCGTTGGCGCAGAGGAGCGAGCAGAGTCGGAGGACGATTCGGCAGTTTTCGCGGTCTGCTTCTTCGCACGCCGTCAGAATTTTCGATGTCAATCTGCGCCAGTCGTATTACTCCGCAGCAACGATCTCGGAATCAATGAAACTGGCGGAGATCGTCAAGCTGAACGATGAGGAGCTGCCGAAGATCATGACCTTGTGCGGTCTTCCGTACGAAGATGAGCTATCGTCAGCGAAACGTCTGATGCGGGCTTACGATCTGCAACTCGTGTCGATCACGCGGGGGCAAAGTGGAAGTTTGCTGGTGTGCGGTGGCGAGGCGAGCGAACACGAGGCTACCGCATATCAAGTGAGCGGCCATCCCGGATTCAAGGTGCAGGTCGCAGATACGGTTGGAGCCGGAGACGCGTTTACCGCAGGACTGGTGCATGAGTACCTGAGCCGTGCGCCACTCGATCGGATGAATGAGATGGCGAATCGTGTGGGCGCGTGGGTGGCCAGCGAGGTCGGGGCAATGCCCCCGCTTCGGGGCCGATTGCTGAGGGAGTGCCTGGCGGGAATTCGCTGAGAGATGCCAAATTCGCGGGTTGTGATGTATAGTTACGAAATATTGTGTTTCCTTTCACTATGCTGCGGTGGCCAGGGGGAACTATGAAGCGCATCGGGTCGAGCTTTCCTCACTTCTTCCTTTATATTTGTGCCGCGGTTCTTGTCTCCAGTGCGGTGCTGATGTTGAGTTGCGTAAAGCCTCCGGCGCAACCGAAGGCGGAGCGGTCGCGGCCGTCCGACATCAAGGTTGAGGTCCGGGATGGAGGACCGATTGTCGTGACCACGAGCACGGCGGAGTTCCAGATCACTCCTGCAGGTGCGCTGGAGGGGCTCCTGCTCGGAGATGGCAAACGGCTCACTCTGGACGATCCAGGCGAATTGTCGTCTGCGAGCGGCGATTCCATTTTGCATGACGGGAAAGAGCTGGAGTTCGTTCCGGACTTCGGGCAGGCGAAGGTTCTCGAGGCGACGGGAAAAATGGGGCGTGGCAAACGCTTGGAGCTTCCCTGGCACCCTGTAGCGCCGTCCGGAGTTGCGATTGAGCGCACGTCTGTGATCGAGGTCTACGACGATTTTCCAAACATCGCGCTGGTAAGCGTTGCTTACAAGAATACGGGAACGACGGATTTCAAGATTGACCAGGCGGCGCTGCAGCAGCATCGGTTCAGCGCGAAGCAAGCGGATGCGAAGGCACAACCCTACGACATGTGGTCATTTCAGGGATCGAGCTACGACTGGGGCAAGGATGACGTGCAGAAGCTGACGCGCACATCAGCGCAACCCAACCTGATGGGCGAAGCCGTCAAAGGCGGATACGGTGGCGGGATTCCGGTGGTTGCATTCTGGACAGGTTCAATGGGCGAGGCGATCGGCCACCTTGAAACGCTGCCTTGGACATTGTCGATTCCCGTGAAGGTGGAAGCGGACGGCCGCGTCAAAACCGGCGTGACCATTCCGGTCAACACAGTTCTGAGGCCCGGCGAAACTTATTCCGCGCCGCGGACTTTTCTGGCGGTGTACAGCGGTGATTTCTACGAACCGCTGCGCATGTGGTCGAGCATGCTGCAAAAAGAAGGATGGGACATTCCCAAGCCGTCGAATGAAGCCTACAACGTGAGCTGGTGCGGGTGGGGCTACGAGTTCAACGTGACCCCGGCGCAGATGCTGGGAACGGTGCCGAAGCTGAAAGAGTTCGGCATCAAGTGGGCGACGCTGGATGACCGCTGGTTCGACACGTACGGCGACTGGAATCCGCGGGCGGAGACGTTTCCCGGCGATTCGATCAAGAAAATGGCGGACGACTTCCACAAGCAGGGACTCCTGGTCCAGTTGTGGTGGCTGCCGCTCGGAGTGGAAGACGGGCAGGGCAGATGGGAGTCGCACAAGTACATTGTGTCGAAAATTGTGAAGGAGCATCCGGAGTGGCTGATTCTGGACAAGGACGGCAAACATGCTCGCATGACGCGCGATTTGGCGGCGCTCGATCCGTCGCTGCCCGAGGTGCAGGCGTACTTCAAGCAGCTCACGGAGAAATTCATTCGCGACTGGGGATTCGATGGATCGAAACTCGACAACATTTACAGCGTGCCCGCGTGCTACAACCCGGCGCATCATCACAAGTCGCCGCAGGAGTCGGTGAATGCGATGGGCGAAGTGTACAAAACGATTTTCGAAACTACGCGCGCGATCAAGCCGGAGAGCGTGACCCAGGCGTGTCCGTGCGGGACGCCGCCATCGCTGGCGTGGCTGCCGTTTATCGATCAGGCCGTAACGGCCGATCCGGTCGGCGCGGTGCAGGTGCGCCGGAGACTCAAAATGTACAAGGCGCTGCTGGGACCGGAGGCCGCGGTGTACGGCGATCATGTTGAGCTTTCAGCAATGACTCCGCTGGGCCACGGCAATTGGAGCGAGCACGGAAGCGACTTCGCGTCAACGCTGGGATTAGGCGGCGTGCCAGGGACGAAATTTGTATGGCCGGATCCGGGGCCGCATTACAAGCCGGTGGCGCTCACCAGCGAGAAAGAAGACATGTGGAAGAAATGGATTGGCCTTTACAACGAGAAGATGCTGTCGAAGGGAGAGTTCCTCGATCTTTACGTCTATGGTTACGACGTGCCGGAGGGTTATGCCATTGAGAAAGATGGAAAGATGTACTATGCGTTTTTCGCGGATGCGGGCAAGCCGTTTGCGGGCGAGATTGAGTTGCGCGGGTTGAAGCCGGGGTCGTATCACGTGGTCGATTACGTGGACGGCAAAGATTTCGGCATGGTGCAGGCGACGGCAGGTGCGGCGCCGAAGCTGAAGGCAGAGTTCAAAGAGCATTTGTTACTGGAGGTGAGCGGGAAGTAGGCGATTTATCTTATTTTCCTCAGGAATGCCTCGCGATGTGCCACGCCACGAAAAGCTTCGGTGCCCCCCGGGCGTGTCGTGGAGAGTGCGCCGGCACGATTGCCGCTGGCAAGGCACGTGGGCAGATCTGAGCCACGAATGTACTCATGCAGGAAGCCGGCGTCGAAGCTGTCGCCGGCGCCGACCGTGTCTACGGGCGTGACTTCTCGTGATGGTGCTGTAAAGCGTTCCTTGCCGCGTTGCGCCAGCGCTCCTTTGCGGCCGAGCTTCACGACTATAAGCGGCACGAGCTCCGATAGCTTTTGAATCGCGGCTTCCAGGTCGTCGGTTCCTGCCGCTTTGCAAGCTTCGCGTTCGTTGGGCAGGAACACGTCGACGTAGCGCAAAACCTCGTGCAAATCCCCGCCCCAGCGGTCATCCGGATCGTCGTTGGTATCCAGAGAAATCGTGAGCCCCCTGGACTTCATGGTCTGCAGCAACTCGCCCACTCGAGGCCGCAGCCCTCGCTGCAAATAGTAAGAAGAAAAATGAAAGTGGCGCGAGTCGCCGAGATACTCAAGATCGAGGTCGTTCCATGAAAGTTCTGCGATGGTTCCGGCGTACGTGAGCATATTCCGCCACGCACCGTGGTGCAGGATGACCGTCAGGCCCGTTGTCGTTGAGCCGGAAACGATGCGGACTTTCGATACCTCGACACTACCCTCTTTGAGGCGATCGAGGGCGATCTGGCCGAGCGGGTCGTCGCCAATGCGGGATTGAAATCCAACGCGGCTGCCGAGTGCAGCCAGATTGTGGGCCACGATAGCAGAAGATGAGCCGAGCGTCAGCATCATGCGATCGGCGAGCAATTCGCGCTCGGGCAGAAGTTGCTCGGGCAGGCCGTAGAGGATGAGGTCGAGATTCAATTCGCCGGCGATGGTGACGTCAAAACGGGGCATAGGGAAGTCAAAAGGATGAAGTCAGAATGCAAAGTTGGATTTCAGAATGTAGATTTCAGATTGCAGATTGAAAACCAGCGGCACGGTAAGTCTGAAATCAGCAATCTAAAATTCGCAGTTGACGTACCTTGCGAACGACCAACGACAAACGACAATATCTACACCAGCGTGACTTCAATGCCGGCCTGCTTCAGCGCACGCTGATCGGATTTCGGGACGCCCCGGTCAGTGATGACCTCCTGCAGCGCCGACGGTGACGCGATAAGCGACAGGCTGCGGCGGCCAAACTTGCTGGAGTCGCAGACGGCGACCGTTTTCTTGGCGACCTCGACCATCACGCGGTTAACTTTCGCTTCCAGCAGATTGGGCGTGCTCAATCCGTAATGGACGTCAAAGCCGTCGACTCCCAGAAACAGAAGATCGGCGCTGAGACGGCGCAGGGTTTCCTCGGCGATCGGGCCGACCAGCGAGAACGAATTCTTGCGCAACGTGCCGCCGGTAAGAATGACTTCCACTGCAGTGCCCGCCAGTTCGGCGGCGATATTCACCGCGTTAGTGATGATGGTGAGGTTTTGAAACTTCCGCAGGGCGCGGGCAATGGCCGTCGTCGTCGTGCCCGAGTCGAGAATCAGAACCTGGCCTTCTTTCACTTTTGCGGCGGCGTTTTCCGCGATGCGCAGCTTTTCCTGCCGGTGCAGCTTCTCCTTTTCGCGCAGAGTGGGATCTTCGAGCGCTCCCTCTCGAGCGGGAAGAGCTCCGCCGTGTGTGCGATGCACGAGGCCTTGCGAATGCAGAATCTCCAGATCCTTGCGGATCGTAACCTGCGAGGTTTCGAATTGGCGGGCAAGTTCGGTGACCAGAACCCTGCCCTGGTGCGTGAGCAGATCGAGGATGGCGCGACGGCGTTCTTCGTTGAGCACGGACTTACTTGCTGCGAATCCGTTTTGGCGAATCCGCGCGGAAGCGGAGAATCGAAATGCTGCATTTCTTTTTATAGCGTTCTCTTTCGTTTGTCCACAGGAAAGATGCGGCATGGCCGAAACCGGCGAGACTGCCGGTCAACCCTGACCGAGAGCTTGGCAGGGCGCAAGGCCGAAGCGCAGCGAACCTGTTAACCCCTGTTTTGACACGGGGTTGAGAACCTTCCGCGATGATAACCAACCGGATACCTACCCGTACTCGCGATTGATTCACAACGCTAAGTTTGCCGTAATCTCAAGCTGGGACGAAAGCGCACGACTTTCGAGTGCGAGTGTCTGTTACGAAATCCGAAACCGGGGGATGGCAAATTGGCAACCACGTGGAAAGAACAGAGTTTCGTTCGATCGCAGTCGGTAGTGGCGCGCGTGGTCGCGGGCGAGACGCTCATCGTGCCGGTGCGCGCCAAGGTGGGAGACTTGGCGTCGATCTACAGCTTCAATGGCACCGGGTCGCTGATCTGGAAGTTGCTCGATGCGCCCAGAACGGTTGCTGAGCTGGCGATGGCAGTTTCGGAAGAGTACGAAGTTGAACTGCCTCAGGCCGAGCACGATGTATCGGAGTTTCTCAGTGAGATGAAGGCAGTTGGTCTGGTCGAGGTTCCGGCGGCAGCTGTGGCGGCGGCCGGCGACTAGCAGCGACCAGTGGGGCGGGAAGGACTGGGGCAGCGGGCGCGCAGATCTAGAAGTGAAAAGACGGCGTCCGCTGCGTTCAGACTGGAGGGTTTTTGGAGTATCGCAGTTACGGCGAGTTCAGCGCGGACTTGCATGAGCGCCAGTCAGGCGAGCGTGTCCCGCTGCAAGTTTCGATTGAAGTTACCCGGCGCTGCCCGCTCGAATGCCTGCACTGCTACAACAACCTGCCCATGGGCGATGTGGAGGCCCGGCGGCGGGAGTTGAGCAAGGAAGAGCATTTCCGCGTCCTTGACGAACTAGTCGAGATGGGCTGCTTCTGGATTCTCTACACCGGCGGGGAGATTTTCGCGCGCAAGGATTTTCTCGAAGTCTACACCTACGCCAAGAAAAAAGGCTTCCTGATCACGCTGTTTACCAACGGCACGATCATCAACGAACAGATCGCGGATCACCTGGCGGAATGGCCGCCGTTTTCCATTGAGATCACGCTGTACGGGCGCACGCGCGAGACCTATGAAGCGCTGACGGCGGTTCCGGGATCGTATGACCGTTGCCTGCGGGGAATCCGGCTGCTGAAGGAACGGAATCTGCCGCTGAAGCTAAAGACGGTCGCGACCAGCATCAATAAGCATGAAGTGATGGCGATGCGGCGGTTCGCCGAGGAAGAGCTGGGCGTGGAATTCAAGATGGACGGGCAGATCAATCCGCGGATTGACTGCTCGCAGAGCCCGCTGGCGGTGCGGCTGACGCCGGAGGAAGTTGTGGCGCTGGATATGGCGTCACCAAAGACAAGAAACGAATACTTCAAACTCGCCGAGCGCGACCTGCAGCGTCCCGCCAGCCTGGCGCAGCTCGATACGTTGTACTTTTGCGGCGGTGGTCACAACGGATTCGCAATCAACGCCTATGGTGAGATGGGAATCTGCGTCACCTCGCAGCAGGAGACGTTCAGCGTGCGCGAAGCAGGTGTGAAAAATGTCTGGGAAGGAGCTCTGCTGGAGTTGCGCAAGCGTAAGCGTACCCGCGTGACGAAGTGCGTGGAGTGCCGTATTCAGTCACTGTGCGGCATGTGTCCCGCGAACGGGGAGATGGAGAACGGCGACCGGGAGTCGCCCGTCGAGTTTCTGTGCCAGCTGGCACACTTGCGGGCTGCCTCCCTGGGGTTTGCGATTCCTGGGCATGGCGAATGTGAGTTTTGCAGGGGCGGCGCCCGCCACGAAGAGTTGATGGCCTCGGCCCGTCGCATCGCCGACAAAGAAGTGGACGTTGAACATTGGGCGAGCCCTTCGGCGCTGCTGCCGATTTTGAATCAAGCCCCCACAATTTCGGCGTGTGGGCGTTGTGGAATTTGACCGTACGGCGAGGAGTGAAACGGAAATGAATCAACAGCCTAGTCCGGTCGAGAACAAGAAAAAAGAGTACTCGTCTCCAAAATTAGTCACCATCAGCTTGCGGCCGGAAGAGGCGGTGCTGGGACATTGCAAGTCAGCTGCCGCCGGCGGTCCCGGGACCGGCAATTGTGCCGTATTGTTCTGCAGCAGCCTCGGTTCGTAGTTCTCGAAGCTTCCGGCTGGGATTGGGAACTGTGGAGGATTTACATCACCTCGTGAGTGCAGCCCCCAGACATTTCAGTCAGGTTTGCATCGGCGATGTATCAATCCAGGTCGCCGGTGAAAACTCTGCAGATATCGCGCTAGTCCCCGCCCTCAGAGCATTTCGGGCCGATTCCCCAAACCCCGACATCCGGGTGCAAGTCCGTTGGGTTAAGGAGCTTCGCGGCTCCGAGGATTCCCGCCTCTTCGATTCCGGTTCGATCTGGCGCCTCTACGACTGCCACGAGGGATTTTGTTTTGACTTCGCCGCAGAGACGCTAAGCCCTCACCCTTACAAACGCTTGACGGTCGATCGTGATTTTCGCACTGCGCGGCTCGATATGAGCGCAGATTTTTTCGCCAGCTCCGGCTGCGAAGTCGCCCCGCTTGAGTATCCCTTGGACGAATTGCTGATCATGCACCGCCTCACTCAAGAGAAAGCCATTGAGTTGCATGGCGCGGGCATCGTTCGCACAAATGGCGACGCCAATCTCTTCGTAGGGCATTCCGGAGCGGGGAAGAGCACGACCACCCGGTTGTGGACGGCGCTGGAAGATGTGGAAGTTTTGAGTGATGACCGGATTATCGTGCGAAGAGATGAGGTCGGAGAGAAGCAGATTCCTCGCTTCGCTCGGAATGAGAGAATCATACACAGTTGCGTGGCCGAGGGTCGGTATGACAACGCGAAACACAAGATTCGGATGTATGGAACCCCTTGGCATGGTGAGGCGCGGTATGTGTCGCCGAACAGCGCTCCCCTGACGCGCATCGTTATTCTGGAGCATGGGCTGGGCGCCGTCCTGACGCCGCTCTCTCCTAGCCAGGCGGTCGCAGAACTGTTCGCCCGAAGTTTCGTCCCGTTTCACCGGCATGAGTATGTCGAGTCGGCGCTGACGTTTCTTGAAGAGGTAGTCGACAGCGTTCCCGTCTACCGCTTTGCCTTTGAACCCGACCATCGCGCCGTAGACGCGATTCTCAATCTGCATGACTAGCCGCATAGCGGATTCGATTGTCTTCGAAGAGATGATCCGCGAGTTGTTCAAGCAGGGCCTGGGTGTGCGCTTTCAGGCGCAGGGCGCGAGCATGTCTCCTGCGATACGTGACGGAGAGGTGGTCGAAGTTACTCCCGTAATCGTGAGCAAATTACGAAAGGACGATATCGTCTTAGCAAAGTCTAATTGTGGCTTCCGGCTTCACCGGATTGTCCTGGCCGACCACGCGAGTGATGCATTCATCACCCGGGGTGATTGCGGCGGCGAGGACGATCCCGCGCTGGAAGGTGCTCAGATTCTAGGCCTGGCTCGGGCCAAGGAAGTGCGGGTAGGACGAAGAATCATGCAGGCTAGGTTCAGAGGCGTAGGCGGTTGGATGCTGCGTTGCGCGGCGCGGGCGCAGTACGCGGTCGGCAAACTGCTGAAGGGCG
This sequence comes from Candidatus Sulfotelmatobacter sp., assembly GCA_030041475.1. Classification (GTDB taxonomy): domain Bacteria; phylum Acidobacteriota; class Terriglobia; order Terriglobales; family Acidobacteriaceae; genus Sulfotelmatobacter. The sequence continues at coordinate 10,944 of JASHNU010000045.1, read as the reverse complement.
TCGTGCGGTCCGCTTCGGCCGCCAAAGCCGGAATGTCGCTCGGCATTCTGGTGTTATTGCTATCTGCTGCGGCTTTGCTGAACGCGCAGGTTGCCTTCGACCGCAACGCAAACCTGGCCGGAAATCAATACTGTACTGGCAATGGGACATGTTCATTCACCTGGCAACACCAGGTGGGCAATACGTCGAGCAATTACATTCTTGTAGTCACCGCTTCGCTGAATATCAAGAATTCTCCGTCTTCGTCCGTGAGCGGCATCACTTATAACGGCATCGCTTTAACGTTCCAGGGGGCCCACAACGATGCCCAGACCATTATGCGGACGGAGATTTGGACCCTGCTGGCGCCGCCGACAGGGGCCAACGACAATGTTGTGATGGTCGTTAATAATCCGGCGGCAGCCACGATTGGCGTGATGGCCGGCTCTGCGTCGTTTTCCGGAGTGGACCAGACGGTGCCAGTGGGCCGGTATGTTTCCAGCGATGGAGGCAACAACGCCAACACCGGTTACTCCATGCTCGACGTACCGAGCGTGGTGCAAGGCATGGCAGTGGATGCGCTGGCGACCGGCGGGCAGACCATCGTGATTCCGGCTCCGGAGAACAAAGTCTACACGCAACAATCCAATAACCAGACTTCAGCAACGAACGTCTATGGGGCGGCGGCTTATGAAGCCGGTGCGCCGAGCGTGCCCATGGCGGAAACCTTTACGATTAACGGCGGCGAGATCCCTAACTGGTCGGAGAGCGCAATCTCGCTCAATCCCAGCCAGGCTGATATTGGCGTGAGCACAACCGTCACGCCGGTGGCGCCGGGCACAAACTCGGTCTATAACATCACGGTCTACAATAACGGGCCGTCCGCGGCGGCAGCCGTCAAGCTGGTGGACACCCTGGGAACCGGGACTACGTATGTTTCCTACACGGCAAGCGCCGGTGTGTCGTGCACGGACGCCGGGGCAACGCTGACCTGCACGGTTGGCGCATTGGCTCCGAATGCCACGGCGACGGTCGCGCTCACGGTGAGCACCACGGCGGCGGGATTTTATCCCAACACTGCGGTGGTGTCGGATTCCGGAACCCCGCCGGATTACAACCAGGGCAACAATACCTATGTTGCGGTGGCGCCGGTGCAGACCGTGGTGTGTGCCACGCCCAATTTGACTGTGGGCGGAACGTTAACCGGCGTGATCAACACATATTATCCAGGCTCGGCGACTGTGGCCGAAGGCGCGACATCGATTCCTGTCGGCACGGCCACGGGGGCTGGCGCAACCATTGCCAGCGGAACCGAGCTCCTGGTGATTCAGATGCAAGACGCCAGCATCAACGACTCCAACAACAGTGCCTACGGCAATGGGTTCACTGGGCAGGGATTCACGGCGGTGAACACCGCCGGCAACTACGAGTTCGTGACGGCGACCGGGCCGGTCGGTGGCGGATCCATTCCAATTCATGGAGGAGGGCCGGGCGGCGGGTTGATTTTTACCTACACCAGCGCGGCATGGAGCGCGACCGCTGGTGCCAGTACGTATCAGGTGGTGGTGGTGCCGCAATACAGCTCCGCGATGCTCAGCTCGGGACTGACTGCGCTGGCGTGGAATGGCTCGACCGGCGGCATCCTGGCCATGGACGTGGCGGGAGTTCTGACGCTTGGCAACGCTACCGTGGTCATGGATGGGATGGGATTTCGCGGGGCGGCAGGCCTGTCGCTCGTGGGAGAGAATGGCGCATTAGATACGGACTACGAATTTGCGGCACCAGCAACCTATTCCACACCTGCCTCAGGCAATCTGGCCATTACCACCGGAGCGGATGGCTCCAAGGGAGAAGGAATTGCGGGGACGCCGTTGTGGGTGCAGAACGGCACGTCGGTTTTGAATACGGGTTCGGGCTATCCCAGCGGAACAGCTGGAAAAGATGGAAGCATGGCGCGCGGCGCGCCGGGAAATGCGGGAGGCGGAGCGACCGATGGGGCGCCGAGCGCAGCCGGTGAGAACAACGATAATGCCGGCGGCGGCGGGGGTGGCAACGGCGGCGGGGGAGGTTTTGGCGGAAATTCCTATGGCAACAACCTCAGTACCGGTGGTGAGGGCGGCGTAGCCTTTCCGGTCACAGTGAACCGCTTTGCCATGGGTGGCGGCGGCGGCGGCGGAAGCAATAACGTCTTCGTCAGCGCCCAGGACTCCAGCGGCGGGGCCGGCGGAGGAATGATTTTTATTCGCGCCGACTCCATGACTGGAAGCGCGACGCTCACAGCCAATGGGATGACGGCATACACCGGAACTTCGACGAATGCGGGCGGCGGCGGTGGTGCAGGTGGAACCATCGTTGTGGTCACGGCTAACGGCGGGGAGACCGGGCTGACGTTGCAAGCCAATGGCGGCGCTGGCGGAGGCAACGAGGGATTGCAGCCACCGGGAGCTTCGTTCTTGGACAACCGAATTGGCCCCGGCGCGGGCGGCGGCGGTGGAGCGGTGTATACGAGCAGCGTGAGCGGCTCGCCGGCGATTGGTTTGACTGGCGGTGCGAACGGCTTGACGATGGACACAACCTCCACGCCGGTCCCCTACGGCGCAACCTCTGGCGCAGCCGGCGTCAGCATGACCAATGTGGCGCTCGCTCAACTCACCGGACTTCAGTCGACGGCGCTGTGCACTCCCGATTTGACGCTGCAGAAGAGCCACGCTCCTGGGACGCTCACGCGCGGGCAAACCGGAACGTACACCATCCCCGTAGAGAACGTCAGTCCTTACGGCGCCACGAACGGCCTTGTAACCGTCAACGATACGTTGCCCACTGGCATCACCCCGATCAGCGCGACTGGCACCGGATGGACCTGCTCGGTTTCCGGGCAAACCATCAGTTGCACGCGTTCCGATGTGCTGGCGGCGGACAGCAGCTATCCGTCGATCACGGTGACGGCCTTAGTTTCGCAGTCGGCGCCTGCGACGCTGACCAATACTGCAATCGTTGGCGGCGGAGGCGAGGCCAATCTTCTTAACGACACCGCGACCGACGTGGCCAGCGTCGGTTCAGTGGCAGACCTGGCCGTGACGGATGCTGCCGCGCCCAATCCGGTCGCTGCCGGCAACAACATCACTTACACCCAAATCATCACCAACAACGGGCCCAGCGCGGCCGACAATGCCACGCTGGTTGCGCCGGTTCCGGCAAATACAACCCTGGTTTTGTTTACGCCGCCTTCGGGCTGGAGTTGTCTAACGCCGGGAGGCGGTGGCACCGGCAACGTCGTGTGCACCGACGTCAACCTCGCCGCTTTGGCGTCGGCAACGTTCACCATGGTCGTTCAGGTGAATGCCGGAACTGCCAACGGAACCGTCATTACGGACACGGTGTCGGTGAGTTCGTCGGTGAGCGATCCGAATCCGGCGAACAATACCGCCAGTGTCAATACGGTTGTAGGGAGCACCGCAAAAGGAGAGTTGACGGTCAGCAACAGCGCGTCGCCGAATCCCGTGCAGGCGGGCAATAACATCACTTACACGCAGACGGTGACGAATACGGGGTCTGGCGCGGCAACGGGAGCGACGTTCTCGGAAAGCACGCCTGCGAATACAACATTGGTCTCGATCACTCCACCGGCTGGTTGGAGCTGTGCCGGATTTCCTGGTACTCCCTGTTCGAACCCGAGCGTCGCGGCCGGTACATCGGGAACGTTTACCGTGGTCTATACGGTCGCATCCGGGACGGCCAACGGAACAACGATTACTGATACAGCCACAGTGAATGCGACGAACCAGGCCTTTGGCGCGAATTCTGCCACAGCAACTGACGTTGTGGGCGGGGCAACTCAAGCCGATCTTGCCCTTGCCACGGCGGGCTCTCCGGAAAGCGTGCTTGCGGGCAATAACATCACTTACACGCAGACCGTCACGAACAACGGCCCCGCGTCGGCGTCAGGAGTGAGCTTCGCAGAGGCAACGCCGACGAATACGACCTTTGAATCGGTGCTCGCCCCGGCAGGTTGGACGTGCACTTCCCCGGCGGTCGGCGCGACGGGAAATGTGAATTGCACGGACACGACCTTGGCGTCCGGGACGTCCGGCGACATCATCGTAGTGGTGAACGTTCCCTCCACAGTGGCGGCGGGTACGATCACGGCGAACTCTTCGGTTACGGCGACCACGACGGACCCGAACACGGCTAACAACAGCACGACAGTCACGACACCCGTCTCTGATGCTTGCGATCTGGCCGTGACCAATAGCGGCACGCCAAGCCCGGTGGCTGCGGGCGGGACTATCACCTACACGCAGGTCGTGACCAACACAGGTCCGAGCAGCTGCAGCACGGGAACGTTCAATGAAGCCACGCCGGCGAACACGACATTCGTCTCGGTTGCGGTCGTGAACAGTGGCGGCGTTACGTGGACGTGCCCGGACGCGGCTCCGGTGGCGTGTACGAGTCCGAGTGTGCCGCCTAGTTCGACAGGAACGATTACCGCAAAATATACGGTCGCGGCGGGCGCTGCAGCCGGCACGATCATCAGCGATACTGCCACCGTTGCCACGACCACGAGAGATACGAATCCGGCGAACAACTCGGCCACCGTCAATATTGCGGTTGCCTCGAACGCGCAGGCTGACTTGAGCGTGACGAACGCGGCCACTCCGAACCCGGTCAGCGCAGGGAACACCATCACGTACACGCAGAGCGTGACCAACAACGGACCCGGCTCAGCCAATGCTCCGACGCTCAGCGAAACCGTGCCGGCGGGGACGACGGCTACAACGCTGACCGGACCCGCAGGGTGGACGTGCACGGTCGCCAGCCTTAGCTGCACGGCTACGGCTGCAATGGCGGCTAACACCACTGCGGCGAACTTCACCTTTGTAGTAACGGTGAATCCGACCACGGCCGCGGGGCCTATCTCGCAAACAGATACAGTCTCTTCGTCGACCCAGGATCCGAACAGCGCCAACAACAGCGTCACGGTGAACGTGCTGGTGACCAACTCCGCCGATCTTTCGGTTACCAACACTCCGAGCCCGGTTCCCGTGCAGGCGGGCAACAACATCACATACACGCAGGTCGTAAACAACGCCGGGCCGAGTACCGCGAGCAGCGTGACTTTGACCGAGACCGCGCCCGCGAATACGACCTTCGTTTCTCTGACCGGGCCTGCGGGATGGACCTGTACCCCCGCAACGCTGACTTGCACGAACCCGAGTCTGGCAGCGAGCACACCGGCGACCATCACGTACGTGGTGACCGTAACAGCCGGTACCGCGGCAGGAACCGCGATCAACGAAACAGCGAGCGTGAGTTCCGCTGTCAGCGATCCGAATACGGCGAACAACAGCGTTACTGCGGCCGATGTAGTAGCCACGGCTACGCAGTCCGATCTGGTGGCGACGAATTCGGCGTCGCCGACTTCGGTTGCACCGGGCAGCAATGTCACCTACACACAGGGTGTGACCAATAACGGCCCGGCAGCGACGAATACGGGCATGACGCTCACCGAGACGACGCCGCCGAATACGACCTTCCAGTCGATTACCACGCCTGCGGGATGGAGCTGTGTGACGCCATCAGTCGGCGGGACCGGAACCATTACCTGTACTGACAGCGGCAGTCTGGGTTCGAATGCTTCGGCGAGCTTCTCGCTCGTGCTGCAAGTGATCTCGGGCGCGCCGTCGGGCACGAACATTACAGACACCGTGACAGCCAGCGCCGGCAACATTGTCCCCAGCATTACGAGCAACACGGCGAGCGCTACAGTGGTGGTTGCGAGCGCAACCAGCGCGGATATGGCGATTGTGAAGTCCGCGACTCCGAATCCGGTGACGGAGGGGACGCCTCTCACATATTCGCTGGCAGTGACGAACAATGGCCCTGCGACCGCGACCAATGTGACTGTCACCGACACGCTGCCCTCGGTGATGGTCTATTTGTCGTCGACCACCACACAGGGATCATGCTCTGAGGCCGGTGGAACCGTGACCTGCCTGCTGGGAACAATGGCGAACGCGGGCACAGCCACGATTACGATCCTGGTGATCCCAGATAGTCCGGGCATCTACTCGAATACGGCCACGGTCACGGCATCGCAGAACGACCCGAATCTGACGAACAACACGTCGACGCAGACCGAGACAGTTACGTCTCCGACGCGGATTACGCTGCAATCGTTCTCCGCTCACCTGGCTACTGGTAAGAGCGGTTTAAACCGCATCGTGCTTACGTGGAAGACCGGCGGAGAGGCGCACAACCTTGGATTCAACCTCTACCGCGAACAGAACGGAAACCGGGTGAGGGTAAATCCGTCCATGATCGCGGGTTCTGCGCTGCTTATGAGTGGGGCCCTGCCCAAGCACTCGGGTAGAAGGTATGCGTGGCTCGACCCGTCCGCGGAAGTTGAGGGGGCTTCTTACTGGCTGGAAGACATTGACGTGAATGGGACGCGAACCATGCACGGGCCGATTACGGTCGAGGCTGACGCGCAGTCGGAGAACGATACCTCCCTGCCGCAGGCGCAGCTGTTGAGCCAGTTGAATCAGGCTGAGCCGGCGGCGGCGCAGGAGAGCCACGCGCTCGAAGCGACCCCGACACAATTCGAGCCGAGCCCGATTCAGATGCAGACACAGTTTGCGCTGGCTTCGCATCCGGCCATCAAAATCTACGTGCAGCACGAGGGTTGGTATCAGGTGGCGCAACCGGCTCTGGTTGCAGCGGGTCTTGATCCGAGCGTGGATCCGGCACTGCTGCATTTGTTCGCCGAAGCGGTCGAGCAGCCGATGGAGATTGTGGGTGCGGCCTCTGGTCGCGGCGGGTTCGGCCCACAGGCGGCCATTCGTTTCTATGGCACGGGAATTGACACGCCGTTCTCGGGTACGCGGGTGTACTGGCTTGCGGTCGGGGACGCACCGGGAGCGAGAATTCCGGTACTGCCGGCTTCCTCCGGGTCGAACGTGCCGCCGGGCAGTTATCCGGAGACGGTGGAACTGCAGCAGCACACGATTTATTTTGCGGCGCTGATCACGTCGAACGGGCAGAACTTCTTCGGCGCCCTGGTCTCGCCGACTCCAGTGGAACAAGTGCTGAACACTCTGAACCTCGACTCCCGTTCAAGCCTGGAGTCGCAGCTTGAAGTTGTACTGCAGGGCGTGATCACCGGCTTCCCCCACAATGTGGCTGTCACTCTCAACGGCACAACGGTGGGCAACGTTGAGTTCACCGGTCAGGGAAAAGGACGGCTCACTGTAACTCTCCCCGCCGGCTTGCTGCTGAACGGAAGCAACACGGTCACATTGACAGCGCAGAACGGAGATTACGACACCAGTCTGGTTGAGTTCATTCGCATCACTTATCCGCATCGTTACGTAGCGGACTCCGACGCGTTGAACTTTACGGCGCGGGCGGGTGACGAGGTGAATGTCAGCGGCTTCACCAGTGCGCCGCAGGTCATCGATATTACCGATGTGAACTCTCCGGTGCAGCTCACGGCGCGAGTCAACTCGAACAACGGCGGCTATCAGATCGCGGTGCAGGTGCCCTGGACGACCGCTACGGGCGCGAAGCCGTCGCGGCATACATTGCTCGCGGTAGGCAACGACCGAGTATCTTCTGTGCCTGGCCTCAACGCGAATCATCCCTCGCACTGGTACAACGCGCTGCCAGGTGCGGATATCGCCATGGTGACGGCTGAGGCTTTTGCTGGTGCACTTGAGCCGCTGGCGCGTGCGCATCAGGCAGAAGGAAAATCAGCCACCGTGGTACCAGTGACTGATTTGTATGACGAGTTTACCTTCGGCGAGCACAGCCCGTTCGCCATCCGCTGGTTCCTGGCTACGGCGAAGAAAAACTGGAAGAGGCCGCCAACCTACCTGTTGCTGAACGGGAGGGCGTCGCTCGATCCGCGGAACTATCTGGGCTTCGGATTCCTTGATTTTGTGCCCACACGCATTGTGCCGACCAGCAGCCTGATGACGGCCTCCGACGACTGGTTCTCAGATTTCGACGACAGCGGCAAACCTACGATTGCGACGGGCCGCCTGCCTGTGAGCACACGGGACGAGGACAACACGGTAGTTGAGAAAATCGTTGCCTATGAAACACAGTCCACGAATGCGCCTTGGACCGATCAGGCACTGATGGTTGCCGACAAGGACGACACCGAGAGCTTCACACAAGACACACAGACCGTCCAGGCACAACTGCCAAAATCGATGCAGGCGACCGATGTTTTTACCAGCCTGGTGGGAACGACTGCGGCCCGCGAGGACATTATCAACGACATCAATTCCGGCCAGTTGCTCGTGAACTATATAGGACACGGATCGGAAGAGCAGTGGTCAGGTTCGGACATCTTTGATGAGAACTCGGTGACCTCGCTGAACAACATCTCGCAGCTTCCGGTGTTTCTGATCATGGATTGCCTGAACGGGTTCTTCCAGGATGTCTATGCGCAGCCGCTCGGAGTCACGCTGCTGCTCGCGCCGAACGGCGGCGCGGTTGCTGTGCTGGCGTCCAGCGGACTCAACCCTCCTGCGCCGCAGGTGGCCCTCGACAAGTTGATCGTCCAGAATGCTCTCAGGTCCCAGCGGCCGACGCTGGGCGAGTCGATTCTGCGCGCGAAATCGAGCGTTGACGCGCCAGACGTGCGCAAGACGTACGTCCTGTTCGGTGATCCAGCGATGGTCGTGAAGCAGTCGGCCTCGGGCGTCGGCCAGTGAGCTGCTCGCAGGATTATTCAATTATTCGATGGCCATCTGCGCCGGGTAATACTTCTGGATCATTCTTCCCGTCATCAGCCCGCCTTCGTATTCCGGGATGATGACCTCATCTGCGCCGGAGTTGCGCATGGCTGCAGCGTAGCGCTGATGCCCCGCCCGCGTAATGATTTTGAGCTTGGGATTGAGCGAACGAGCAGTCACCGTGATGTATAGATTGTCGGCGTCGTTGTCGATGACGATGCAAATGCCGCGAGCACGCTCTAGGCCGGCCTGCAGCAGCACATCGTGACGCTTGGCGTCGCCGTGAATCACCGGCGTCCCCTCATTCAGCAATTCGCGGTAGAGTCCCTCGTTGGTCTCGAGCAGAACAAAGGGAATCTCCAGGCGTTCCAGTTGATCCACCACGGTGCGCCCGACCTGTCCGTATCCGCAAATAATGAAATGGTCTTTCAGACGATCGATATTCACTTGGTTGACCATGGATTTCCAAGCCTCCGCACCTTGATGGCTGAATATAGTGAGCAGGATGCGTTCCGCGATCCAGATCTGGAAGGCAAAGACGCCCACATAAACAAACAGGGCAAATATCTTGGTAGATCTGTGTACCACGCGGTAGTCGATGGAGTGAGTATGAATGACCCAAAAGAGCGCATCCAGCGGGCGAAGTCCTTCCAGCCGCATGTACACAATGACGCAGATTCCCAGAAATGCCGCCAGCACAGCCAGCGGCGTCCACAGGCGTCGGATGAACAGAATCAGGATGCGCAGCATAATTTTTTCTTGCCGAGCTTTCCTCGCTTAGAAAACACTGCTGAGTAACGACGAAATTCTACTACGGGGAAATCAAGAGGCCGCCGGCACGGTTGCGGGCAGGCTAGCGATTCGCCGCAAAGGCTCCGTCAAGGCCCGCATGACCCTGCCGAAGCCCGCGAAGTCTAGAGACTGCGGACCATCGGAAAGTGCGCGCTCCGGGCAGGGATGCACTTCGATGATCAAGCCGTCGGCACCCACCGCGACGGCAGCGCGCGAGACCGCCGCAATCAGGCTCTGCTTGCCGGTTCCATGCGAAGGATCCGCAATCACCGGCAGGTGAGAGAGATCGCGGGCCAGAGCAATCGCAGCCAGATCAATGGTGTTGCGCATTTCGGTCTCGAAGGTCTTGATGCCGCGCTCGCACAGCACCACCTGGGAGTTTCCGCCGGAAAGCAGGTACTCAGCCGCGAGCAGCCATTCCTTGACCGTGGCGGACGGTCCGCGTTTCAGCAGAATCGGTTTGTTCACCGTGGACAGGCGGCGCAGCAGTGCAAAATTCTGCATATTGCGTGCGCCCACCTGCAGCATGTCGGCATGTTCACAAATGATGTCGATGTCCTCGGTGCTCATTACTTCGGTGACCACTGGAAGGCCGGTCACATCGCGCGCTTCGCTGAGAATTTTCAGCGCTTCCAGGCCGAGTCCCTGGAAATCGTACGGCGAAGTGCGTGGCTTGTAAGCGCCCCCGCGCAACATAGCAGCCCCGGCGCGCTTGACGGCGTGAGCTGTGTCGAGCAACTGCTCGCGCGACTCAACCGAGCAGGGTCCGGCAATCACGACCACCTGCGGTCCGCCAATCTCGACGCCGTTAATCCTTACGATCGAGCGCTCCGGCTTAACCTGGCGACTGACCAGCTTGAACGGCTGAGCAATGGGAACCACGTTATCCACGCCCGGAGCCACCTGTAGAGCTTCGATTTCGTGACGGCGGCCGCTGCCAACCGCGGCGACAATGGTGCGCTCAGTACCGCGCGTAACATGCGGCTGGTATCCCGCTTCGCGGATGCGTTCGATGACGTGATTGATCTCCTGCTCAGTGGCTTTTTCCGACATGTTGACAATCATGGGGCTGGTTCTCCTTTGTCCGCGCTTCCTCAAGAAATGTTCTTCAAAGAACTCGCTCGTCCCCCCAAAAACGAAAACCGCGATCGTTGGATCGCGGCCGGCGACTGAAGCTTGTTCTCGGGTGCCCTTACACATTCATCGTCACCCCAAGCCGGCCGCGGCCGCTCGCTCTGGAAACCAGCAGTAAGCGGTAAACGCCGTGTTTGGGGTAAATCGTGTCATCAACAACTGCCTTTCAATGCCGGATCGACCGGAATGTGGACCGACGAAATGGGACTGGAACTGCTGAAATTCAGCCCAGGTTACTGCAGACTGCTGGCTACGGTCGAGAAAGCTGTATTGGCGTTTGATCCGATCAACCGAACCG
>JASHNU010000044.1 GCA_030041475.1 Candidatus Sulfotelmatobacter sp. | reverse complement strand
CGTCTTCCGTTCCCAGGATATGGGCAATAAGTGGGAGGACATCGACGGCGGCGCGCTGCCTAATGTCGTTTTCTACGCAGCCGCTTACGAAACGCACGCCCCGTATCGGCTCTTTGTTGCGGGCGATACAGGCGTCTGGGCGGAGACAGAAGGTAAGTGGTCGAACATCAGCGGGAATCTGCCGACTGTGGTTGTCTCCGATCTGGTCTACCACAACAAGGACCGTACACTGACTGCCGCGACCTATGGAAGAGGGGTCTGGCAAATGCGGCCGGGAAGTCTGGTTACGCGGGCGGTTGTCGCCGGTCTGGCTCCGGAGCGAATCGCCATGGCCGTCGGGCTGCGCGTGGATCCGCGCATCGCAGCGCCCGTTCCACTCACGCCGCCGGATGGCATGGTCGTCGATACCACTAGCCCGCAAACGCCCGTAACACTGCCGCCTTGCCCCGGCGCGCTGGGATACCAGCTCGAATTCGTGGCCGCCGATGGCTCTCACTCTGGTATTACTTCCACGACTCCGGAAATCCAGCTCCCTAGAATGGGAAACGGCAAGTGGCGGGTGTGGGCGGTCCTCCCCGACGGCTTGCGGTCAGCGGCGTCGGAATGGTACAGCATCACATATCGCTAGCTGAGCACCTTAGATTGGGCTATGAGTTCGGATTCCGCGTGACGGGCTCTAGTGTATCTTTCGCAGAGGTGGTGCTGCTCGCCTTCTGGGCGGTATTAGTCGCGGAGCTAGTTGGCGATCGGGCGATGTATGCCTTGGCTTCCCTCTCTCTACGTTTCCATTGGGCGATCGTCTTCGCTGCATTCACGATCGCCAACGCAGGCAAGATGGCGGTCGCTGTTTTGCTGGCGCATGTGGTCAATCGTTTCGAGTCCCATTGGAGCTATCTCGTTAGCGCGGCGGCGTTCTTTATCTCAGCCATTCTGATTTGGCAGGATGAATCACAGGAGATGGAACATGCCGGAGAAAAGCTCGCAACACGGTCCAAGGCAGCTTTGGTGTGCTTTTGCTCGTTCTTTCTGACTGAGTGGGGAGACCCCGGCCAAATTGCGGCGGCGGCTTTGGTACTTAGGTTCCATTTGACTCTTGCGCCTTGGCTTGGCGCCACGCTGGCTCTCATGCTGAAAGGCGGCTTTGCCATCACCCTTGGGTTACAGATCCGCGACCGTCTTCCCGTACGAACTCTGCGTATTCTATCTTCGGTCTCGTGCTGCATTTTGGGAATGCTAGCCGCAACCGAAAGCGTGCTGACCCGGGGTTGAAACTTCTCAAGGATACTGGCCTTCAGCCGTCGGGTTCGTGAACTCCCGCTGCCTTGAGATCACCCTCGTCCAAGAATTTGTCGCTCTGACTCCCGCGAAGTCGGCTTCGGGGACTCCAAGCCCGTTTATCGCCGACATTCCTATTGCCGACAATCTTCCAGAATGGGTGCAACATCCTCTGCAACTCGCGTACGTACCCGCCGCATACTCAACCGACTGCAGTACATACTTGTAATCACCAGGTGCGGTTTGCTTAAAAACATTCGTTCCTGAGAACAACCACGAATTGCCCTTGATACGCCGGGAACGCATTCCCGTAAATCGTGAGCGCGTACGTACCCGCCGCATAGTCAACCGACTGCAGTACATACTTGTAATCACCGGGTGCGGTTTGCTTAAAAACATTCGTTCCTGAGAAGACGACCTCGTCGGTCGGTTTTCCCTTGCCATTGGCAGTCTTGACCACGGAGACACTGGCCTCCGCGTCGGTGATCGGGCTTCCGTTCGCCACCGAGGTCAATTTGATTCCCAAGGGGATAGTCGGTGGATTGCAATACGTGGCTGGCAACTTCGGGGAGAGAAGCTTAAAGTTGGCCACACCCTGAGGGTCGGCAGCTCCCAGCTCAACCGCCACAAATTCCGAGAAGCCCTTGGTTTTTCCGTGCACCGTGGGATCACTAAATCCGGAAAAGATGTTCGTCCACTGATTCAGCCCGATGGGAGTGGTGAGATAGCCTGGGTTGACGATGCCTTGCAGCGTAGTGAAGTTAGTCTGCACCGCGATGGTGGGCTGGACTTCGCTGGGGCAGGTGATCGGGTTGCCGCTGTTGTCGGAGCAGGTCACCTCTTCATCCACGCAGTTGCCGCCCTTGCCTTCATAGACGATGCAGGCAGCACCGGCAAACTGAGTGCCGGCTACCCGCTGCGCGAACTGAGCCTGCGTTATCTCGACGTCCGTTACCGTCATGTTCACGCCACTAAAACTGGTGCCTGGAGGGTATTGCACGACAAAGCTGTTGGTTCCGAAGGAAAACATATTCGGCTGGGTCGGGTTCAAGGGCTGAGTAATCTGTAGCGTGGTGGGAGGAGCGGAGGCAATGGCGACACCGACCGGCGCCGTGCCGACCGGCACCGTTGCCGTGATCGTGTTGCTGGATGTGGTAATCACCGAAACGTTGTTTCCATTTATGTTGGTCACGAACGCAGATGATCCGTCTGCCGTCAGGGCAACCTGAACCGGATCGTTGAAACCCGGAACCGTGTCCACCACGCTGCTGGATGCGGTGTTGATCACGGAGACGGTATTGGAAGCGCTATTCGCCACATAAGCCGTGCTGCTGTCTGGAGTGAAGGCGGCGCCGAATGGACTCGTGCCCACCGGGATGGTCGCCGTCACCGTGTTGCTGGCGACGGAAATCACCGACACATTATTACTTCCCGCATTTTCCACGTAGGCCAGGCTGCTGTTCGGAGTCACCGCTACCCACCGAGGACCAGAGCCAACGTTGATGGTTTGAACCACCGTATTGGTTGCCACAGCGATTACGGAAACTGTATTGGACGCGGAATTGGCGACATACGCGAACGTCCCATTCGATGTGAGCGCCATCGCTATGCCAACGGGGCTGCTCTGGACTGGAACTGTGGCGATCACCGTTTGTGTGGCCGTGTTGATCACCGAAACGCTGTTGGAGGATCCGTTCACCACGTACGCTGCCGTTCCATCGGGGGTGAAAGCCACGCCAAAGGGAGACGACTGCACTTGAATTGTGGCCACAACGGTGTTGCTGGCCGTGTTAATCACAGACACACTATTTCCGTGATTGTTGCTGACGTAAACCTGTGTTTGGTCGGGAGAGACAGCGACTCCCCAAGGTCCAGATTCTTCTCCCGTGGGAATAGTGTTCGCCACCGCCGAGGTAGGAATGTTGATCACCGACACGGTGTCACTGTCTATGTTGGCCACATAGGCAAATGGTCCGGGCTGTGTAATCGCGAGTGTCTGTACCGGGGAAGTGGAAGCGGCGAACGTGTTGTCGCCACTATAGGTGGCAGTGATCGAGTAGATGCCCACGCCCAGGCTGCTGGGGTTGTAATTAAACGTAGCGACTCCGCCGCTCAACGTACCTGTTCCCACCTGGGTCGACCCGTTAAAGTATGCGACGGTTCCGGTGGGCGTGCCGCTGCCCGAAGTTGGGGCGACCGTTGCCGTCATCACTACCGGCCCGGCAGAACCCACGGGGATGCTCGACGGCGCCAGACTGAGACTGGTGCTGGAAGGGGTGGTCCCGGTACTGGCGACCGTGATGCTGCAACTCGCCGTGGCTTGGTTACCCACCGAGTCCACTACTTGGGCGATAAAGCTAAATATCCCGGCGGTGGTCGGCATACCCGTGATGGCGCCGGTTGATGCATTGAGCGTGAGGCTGGGAGGCAGGGATCCGCTGGTGATCGAGAACGTGTATGGCGCATCTCCGCCTGTAGCGGTCAGCGCCGAGCTGTAAGCAACGCCCACCGTCGCCGTTCCGGTTGGGCCTGATAGCGCGATCAAAGGTGGCAGGCTGAAGACCACGCCATCCAGGCGGTTGCCGCCAAACAACGTCGTGCCGTACAAAGTTCCATTGGCTAGAAGCAGTTGGCCGTCGGAGTTGGCGCCGTCAGTGAGGCCAAATTCGTGCAGAGTCGTCAGCTGCCCTGCGGGTGTGATTTCAAAGACCGTTCCCCATCCGTTGGATCCTCCGTCGAGGGTCGTCCCATAGAAGTTTCCGTAAGCCAGCACCAGCCCGTGGTAAGGGTTGGCACCGTCAGTACAGCCCGGTTGGGAGCAAAAACTGTAGAGCGTGGTCAGTACTCCTCCGGGAGTGAGTTGGAAGACCGTGCCCGCGCCGTTGGCGCCGCCAAACGACGTTGTTCCGTAGAGGTTTCCGTTGGTCGCTTGCACCAACTCTGAGCGAGGTTCGGTACCATCCGTGCAACCCTCTTGGGAGCAAAAGCTGTAAAGCCTGGTCAGCGTTCCCCCGGGCGTCATTTGGAAAACTGTGCCAGCGCCGAAAGCCCCTCCCTCGAGGGTCGTTCCGTAGAGGTTCCCGTTGCTGGCTTGTAACAGCGGTCTCCGAGGGCTTTGGCCGTCGGTGCAGCCCGGTTGGGAGCAAAAGCTGTAAAGCGTGGTCAACTGGCCC
Organism: Candidatus Sulfotelmatobacter sp.; assembly: GCA_030041475.1. GTDB lineage: Bacteria > Acidobacteriota > Terriglobia > Terriglobales > Acidobacteriaceae > Sulfotelmatobacter. The sequence goes on along the minus strand of JASHNU010000044.1, from coordinate 40,002 downwards.
GCGGGCGTGATTTCGAAGACCGTGCCCCCCTCGCCGTTGGCCCCATTTTCGGCTGTTGTTCCGTAAAAGTTCCCGTTGTTGGCTTGCATCAGCCCTGCGATTGGATCCACGCCATCGGCGCAGCCTGGTTGAGAGCAGAAACTGTACAGCGTGGTTAGCTGGCCCGCTGACGTGAGTTCAAAGACCGTTCCCACGTCGTTAGCCCCTCCTCCAACCGTCGTTCCGTAGAAATTCCCGTTGGCGCCTTGAACAAGACCGAAGACAGGACCATCGCCGTCGGTGCACAAGGTTTGCGAACAAAACGTATATAGATTTGCCAGAGTTCCAGCGGGTGTGAGTTGGAAGACTGTGCCCTCATCGTACGTCTCACCACTCTCAGTCGTCCCGTAGAAGTTTCCGTCATTGCCTTGAATCAGAGTTAAGGCGGCAGCGCCGTTGGCTCCGTCGAAATTAAAGACATTGGTGAAAGCCGGCGTCTCCTTCGACTTTACCGCCCCGCCCGAGGCCTTTGCCCCGATCATGGAAGAGGCTGCCCGGCCAGCAACAGCGGTCCAGACCTTGGCGCTGGATTCACCCGCGAACGCTGCCTCTTTACCCTTAAGCCTGACGCCGGGCGCAGCCGCCAGATCGGTTCCGCGAATACTGGGGTTTCGCGTTTTTCTACCGGAGACCGGCTGCGTTTTCGGTAACTGGTCCAACCCCACCGGCAGGCTGAAAATTGTTCCGTCCTCTCGGCTGCCTCCGTAGGATGTCGCTCCGTACAAGGTCGTGTCGTCTTCGCCTTCGACAAGACCCTCGAAAGGGAAAGCGCCGTCCGCGCAGTCGACTTGGGAGCAAAAGTTGTAAAGCGTGGTTAACTGACCAGCGGGCGTCATTCCGAAAACCGTGCCACCGCTCTGGGCGAAGTTAGGGCCGGTGCCACCCCCGGTCGTTCCGTAAAGGTTTCCATCCGTGGCCAGTATCAGTCCGGCGTAAGGGTAAAGACCATCGGTGCACCCTGATAGCGAGCAAAAGCTGTAGAGCGTGGTTAGCTGGCCCGCTAGAGTAATCTCGAAGACTGTGCCTACGCCGTTGGCCCCTCCCGAGTAAGTCGTTCCGTAGAGATTCCCATCGGCCAGCACAAGACCGGAATACGGATCGGCACCGTCAGCACAGTTGCTCAGGGAGCAAAAACTGTACAGCCTGGTCAGCGTCCCTCCGGGCGTGATTTGGAAAACTGTGCCAGCGCCGAAAGCCCCTCCGGCGAGCGTCGTTCCGAAGAGGTTCCCGTTTCCGCCCTGTACCAGACCGGCCCAAGGTTCCAAACCGTCAGCACAGTCGGTCTGGGAGCAGAAACTGTACAGCGTGGTTAACTGGCCCGCGGGCGTGATTTCAAAGACGGTGCCGAGTCCGTGGGCGCCGCCAAGAAAAGCTGTTCCATAGAAGTTACCACCGACCTGCACCAGCCCTGCGATTGGATACGCGCCATCGGTGCAGCTTGGTTGGGAGCAAAAACTGTAAAGCGTGGTCAACTGGCCCGCGGGCGTGACCTCGAAGACCGTGCCTGCGCCGTTAGCCCCTCCATATTCGGTTGTTCCATAGATGTTCCCGCCGAAAACTATGGGCCCTGATAAAGGCTCGGCTCCGTCCGTGCAATTGAGCTGGGAGCAGAATGTATATAGCGTCGTCAGTATGGTGCCCATTTGGGTTGCCTGGAACACCGTGCCCTGGTCGTAGGCCCCTCCACCAGAAGTCGTCCCATAACCGTATTTGCCGCTGACTACCGGATACCCATATAAGGGGGTAGCGCCATTGGCGCTGCCGGTGAAATCCAGCTGCGTGGTGAGGGTTTGTGCAGTCGAGGCAATCGTTGTGGCAACAGAAAACGCAACGATGCAAACAGCCTTCAATAACCTGAGTTTCTCCACGCTGCCCCCTTTCCGGCTGCCCGCCGTTGCGAAAAGTAAAAACCTACTTTCGGAGTTTCGTCTTTGGAAATTCTCCGTCGCGGTGCGAATGCGGTTGCGCTCCCTCACGGTCGAGCCATTGGATTACGGAACTGCTGCTGTTTGTCGAAAAACAGTCGAGCACACAAAAAGATCATCAGGCGAGCCGAGAGGGACTCGCAGAAATTAGCGGACAAGTATTGGCCGCCCCGATTGGGATGTCAAGATGCAGGAGTCTGCATACTGTTGGCACAACCCTACGGTTGCAGGGCAGCCGCCTTGCGGGCAATCAGATTGAATCCTTTGCTCTTGGCATCTTTTTCGATCTGCTCAGCACCGGCATGGGAGGCAGGGGACTTGTGAAGCTTCAGCATGATCTGTTCAACTGCGAGACGCATCTCAAGCTCGTCCCCTACATAACCTGCCTTCGCGGCCTTCGTAAGCATTAGATTCAGGGTAGTGGCTGCCGAAGCCTTGCCCGAGGCAGCTTCGGCGCGTGCTTTTGCGATAGCGAACGCCAGTTGCACGCTCAGATTCTGGCTTTTGGCAGCGAGCGGAGAAGTTTTCGCCAACTCCCGGAAAGCCTCTTCCTGCTTGTTCTCCGCTACCAGAGCATTCACCAGTGCAGCGGTGGCGGTAACCTGGTCGTCTCGCTTCTGCACCCTCTGAAACTCGTCGCGACCCTCCCATGCCAGTTTCTCAGCCGCGTCGGGATGGCCTTCCTCGAGGGTGAGGCCAGCGATTGCAACCTGAGTGGCCGCCACATTGTCTTTCTCGCCCAGCTCCTGACGGACGGAGAGGGCATCGTCATAATCCTTGTGCGCTGCGGTGAAATCTGCCCCTTTCAGTTCCAGGCTTCCCAGTCCCATAAGAGCGAACGCCGCATTACTCTTATCGCCCGCCGTGCGGGCCAGCGTGAGTGCATCCTGATAGTTCTTGCGGGCCCCCGGAAGATCCCCCAGGTGTTGCAGCGCATCGCCAAGGTCAATCAGCTTGTCCACGGACGCGTTTGCCTGCCCGCTCGCAAGATCGAGGGCAACGGCCTGCTCCAGCATATTCTTTGCCCCCGCGGAATCGCCATAGCCATCCAGTACGGTACCGATGCCCGTAAGCGATAGCGCGATACCATCCTGGTCGTTGATTTCACGGCTGAGAGCCAGAGTCTGGTCGTAATTCTTCTTGGCTCCGGCCAAGTCTCCCTCGTCTTTCATGATGCCCGCGATGTTAATCAGAGCTATCGCATAGTTCTTCTTGTCGCTCACCTCGCGAAAAACAGAGAGGGCCTGTTCGAACATCTTCCGAGCTCCCTCCGCGTCTCCCTGCTGGTTGAGAACGAGAGCAATGTTGTTTAGAGCAGAGGATTCCGCCTTGCGATTTCCTACCTCGCGCGCAATAGCAAGCTCATCTTTATATTTGGTCAGCGCCCCGGGATAATCGCCACGATCGAAGAGAACCTGGCCAGTCACCTCAAGCGTACTCGCCAGCCCATAACGGTCCCCGGCTTTCTCGTAGACGCGGTTCGCCTCGTCCGCCGAAGTCAAGGCATCCTGCGTATCGCTCAGGCTCTCCCAGGCGGAGCTCTGTTCATACAAGGCTCGCGCCAAAATCAGATTTGCGTTCCGGGCTCTGGCCTTCTGCGCCGCCTGAAAAGCAAAAGCCTGGCCCTGCTTGAAGTCTCCCAAGGACTGCCACGCTTCGGAAGCGGCCAGATCGATGCGGGGATCTTCTCCATCCGGCGGAGGCAACCGGCGCAGAGAGTCAACAGTCGCCAGACTATCTTTCCCTTTCCCTCCCCGCATTTGCGCCCTCGCAAGGAGCAGTCCGTATTCCAGGTTGTCGGGAAAAAATCCGAAAAGAGTGCGATAGTTTGCGGCCGCGTTGTCCCACTCCTTCGAGGCTTCGCGGTACCTCGCTTCCGTGAGCAGGTGGTCCTCGCGGGAGAGCGAGGTGGACAGTTCGTATGCACTCTTCGCCGACAAACGCGCCTTCTCGTCATATCCGAGAAGCGTCCAGGCAGCCGCCAGGGCCGAGTGAGCCAGGGCATAGTTCGGGTCCGCCGCCACAGCCTTTTCGAGAAGATCCCGAGCTGCGATAGCGTCACTCACCCGCAGCTTGGCCAAGCCTTCCGCGTAGAGTTTGGAGGCTTCGGGAGTAGATGGAAAGGCAGCGCGGACGCCGGCCTGATCTTGCGGGTTCACCTGCCCGGCGCCGCACTTCTCCCGCAACTGGGCTCCAGCACGGCTGACCAGGTCAAAGAGATTGCTTTCATCCCCGGTCTCTTTGACCGAGATCAGGGTTTCACCGTCTGCCACATTTTGCAGATGCAGATCAACGCGCAGCTGGCCACTGGGCAACGCCACATAAGAGCCGAGCACCACCAGATCCGCCCCCAGGCTCTTTCCTATCTGAGACAGGGTCTGCTGCGCCAGGGAGTCTGAGTCTGGCAGCGAAAGAGTCCGCTTCATTTCCGCAATCTGGTCGCCGGTGATGGTGCGCAATTTCTCGCCCGCCGCAAGTTCCGTGGTCAACATATCGGGAAGAGCGGTGGCGAGCCATGCCGACTCGGACCGGGAGGTGGAATTCTTGAACGCCAGGACTGCCACTGCGCGACGCCGGTTCAGCGGCTTGGCCGTCATGTTTTCTGTTGGCCTTCGGCTGAAATACACATACGACAACGCCCCAACAATCAGCACTACGATCACGCCTGCAACCGCCATTGCCAATCCCATCTTGCCCAGTGTCCCTGCCGGCGCTGGAATCGGTGGTACTGCTGGAGTCGGCGCGGATATCCCGGAAACAGGCATAGTCAGTCGTTCGAGGTCGACCCGCAACTCCCGGGCCGATTGGTAGCGTCGCTCCGGATCCTTGTCGAGGCACTTGATGATTGCCATTTCCAGCCCGGGAGAGATCTTTGGATTCAGGGTGCTGGGCATTTCCGGGGCTTTGTTAAGGATGGCATCGATCAAAAGAGGAACCTGCGAAGACGTAAACGGACGACGTCCGGTGGCGAGTTCGTAGAGAACCGCACCTGCTGACCAGATGTCCGTGCGCTGATCAGTCACCTCACCGCGCAATTGTTCCGGAGACATGTAGGGAAGAGTGCCTGCGACTGGCCGACCTTCGGAAATACTCGCCGTCGCCCCTAGGTCGTTTACCTGACGGACAAATTGCGCGAGGCCGAAATCGAGAATCTTGAGCCGATTGTCATGGGTTAAACGCAGGTTCGCCGGCTTTAGATCGCGATGAATGACTCCGTGCTCATGAGCGCTGGCCAATCCGTCCGCCAATTGAAATCCCAGGCGCAGGATCTCTTTCTGCGGTAAGGCTCCAGCACCCAGCCTGGTGTCCACGGAAATGCCGTCGACATATTCCATGACCAGGAAGTCCAACCCTTCCTGGCTGCCGAATTCGAAAACCGTTCCGATATTGGGATGATTCAACTTGGCAAGAGCCAGGGCCTCGTGGCGGAAGCGCCTGCGGGCCGCTTCGTCGGCCAGCATTCCCGGCGGGAGCACCTTGATGGCTACGTCCCGTTCGAGTTGCTGATCGGAAGCGCGGAAGACCAAACCCATCCCGCCAGCTCCGATCTGCTCGATCACGCAGTAATGACCCAGCACCTGCCCGATGATTGGAGCCTCCGGAGCCATTCGCGCGAATGTTAATCCTCAACGCCACTCTGGTCAACGCAAGCGTTTTGCATGGATTGGGAAACTACGGGAGTCAATTGTTGTAATCAGATTACACTCATTGACACCGCCAGAGAGGTGCCGGAAGGGTTTTGAGTGTAAGCACCATTTATTACCAGCTGGCCGCGAGGGCATAGAATCAAAACACTATGATTCGATTTCGGAGTATCTCACGCTGGCTTCTTTTCATCGCCGTTTGCACCTTGCCGTTCGGGAGCTTCTGCCAATCAGGGCCTGCCACGGCACCCGGTATCTCCGATTCGGACGAGATTCAGGTGGGACAGATTCTTGCTGCCCAATTTATCAAGGAGCACGGCCTAGCGGACACTCCGCAGACGAAAGAGATTGAACAATATCTGCAAATGGTCGGCGACAAGGTGACGGCGCACTCGAAACGCAAATTGCCCTACCGCTTCCACTTGGACCCGGATCCAATGTTCCGAAGCGCGGTTGGCCTGCCCGGTGGAGAAGTGTTCGTGGGAGGAGGAATTCTCGCTTACATGGACACCGAAGACCAACTTGCCGCTGTGCTCGGCCATGAGGTCGAACACATTGACCTGGGTCAGTGCCATGAACGGCTGGTGAAGATTTTGGCAGACAAGCATTTGACGCGTTCGCAATTCGATCAGCTAAAGGTGGGTGATTTTACGGCAGGGTACGGGCATGACAACGAGCGCGCCGCGGATTTTGAAGGGGCTAGGCTGGCGATTGCAGCCGGTTATTCGCCCAATGGTATGGTAAGCCTGCTTCGGACGTTTCTGGTCCTCAGCCAGCAGATGCCGGATGCAATCGAAGCAGAGAAAAGCATTCAAGAGCGAATCGAACTGATTCAGCCTCTCGTCCACTCTGCAAACCAAGTAAAGGAGAGACCACTAACGTTATTTCGTGAAGTTCAGTGATAGCTGTTGCCAAGGCGACGGTACTCATTGACCTTGCAGTTAGTTCTCAGGGCTCAATGAGCGTAATGGGGGTTTTTCACCAATTGACTGTACGCGGGCATCCTCCCAACTTCCTACAAACCCCGTTTCTGGATAGCTTCCGTGCTGACGATTCGGGAGTCAATCGCGACAGGTGCGTTTGTCGTTACGACTGGAGGGAAGTGGCCTACCTCCGCGCATAGGTTGGCCCGGCGCTCCGCGATGGCGGATCAGAAACGGCGCGGATGTAAGCGATCAGCGCCTGAATGTCCGTCTTGCTGAGGGTGTTGCCCCAGGCCGGCATGAGCGCCGACTTCTGCAGAGCCGGTCCTCCATTCGTAATGATCGCTGTGAGATCGGTATTGCTGATCTTGTTGAGCGTGTCGCCTTCCGTGAACGGATGCGGCTTGACCTCGAGATTGTCGTAGTTCGAAACCCGTTCGACGGTTGACTCGGAATTATGGCAGCGATCGCAGTATTGGTCGTTGAGGCGGCGCCCGAGCGTCTCTTGATAGCCGAGGGCAATCTCTTCGAGCTTGAGTTCGAGCCGCTTGTGCGACTTGTCGAAAGTGAAAGCAGTGATCTGGTAGCGGCCCGCCATCCCAGCCAGCGAAACGTTGGTCGTAACCTGCCCACTCGAGTCTGTGAGGCCGTCGGGCGGATCGAATCCGACGCCAGGAGCCGCGGCAAATTCGACCAGCGCGCCCGTGACTGCGGCTCCCTGTTCGTCGTTTACTTGAACAACCACGGGTTGCGGCAACAGGCTGCCGGTCTGGGCGAGCTGCTTGCCGCCGCTCGATTCCACAACCGCAGCTCCGAACGCGGTCGGCTTGGGCAGAATCGCCGATTCGCCTTTGTGCGAGCAAGAGGCGGCCAGCACTGTCAGCACGAAGGCAGAGACGGCGGAACCATAGCGGATCATTTCTTTGCGATCTCCTGTTTTGCTCCGCCCTTCTGCGACATCAGGAAGGCAGTAAGCGCGCGGGCGTCTTCGTCGCTCATGGCGCGATTGGGCTCGATCGTGCCCGGGCGCAGCGCCTGCGGATTCTTCATCCATTGGTACATCCAGGCCGCGGTGAGCCGCGAACCGACGTGAGTCAGAGTCGGCCCGATATATCCCTTGTCGGTTTTTGTGTCAACAATGTGGCAGCCCTGGCACGAGTACTTTCCATAGAAAAGTTGCCTGCCGAGTTCCACCTGACCTTGCGGATAGCCGCTTAGCGGCATGGAGTCGCGGTCAACGGCTGGATTCTGATAGACGGTCATGATGTAGTCGGTGAGTTCCGTGATCTCACCGTCGGTCAGGTTGAATCGCGGCATGCGGCGGATCAACGCTGGGCGCAGCGTTCCGGGATTCTTGAAAAACTGAACCAGCCACTCGCGCTGCACAGAACTGCCTTCCCAGGTCAGGTCAGGAGCCATGTCGCCGCCGTGGCCGCTGATGCGATGGCAGCTGAAGCAGGCCAGATCGCTCATCAATTTGCCGGCTTTGCCGGCGGGTTGATAGTCCGACTCGGGCACGCCGGGAACCGCTAGCGACGGCGGCAGAGTGAATGAGCGCTCGTTGAAGGAGAGCAGCGCCGTTGTCAGAGCGTCGATCTGCGCCGGCGCCAGCGTGTACTGCGGCATCTTCAGGCCCGGCGAGAACGCCCGCGGCTGCTTGATCTTGCCCGCGATGTATTCAGGCAGAGTATGCTGCATCCCCGGCAAAAAGATCAGCTGCGTGATCGGCTTGCTGCCGATGCGGGTGAGCTCGGGCGCGAAGTTCTCCGGTTTCTTGATCCCCGCGATTTCGTGGCAGGAAGCGCAGCCGTAATCGGAAACCAGACGTTTTCCATGGGCAATCTGCTCAGGCGTTGCCGGATCAAGATGAACGTTGGCCAGCAGGTCAGAATCGGTTTTGGCCAGAAGAAATCCCGAGAGGGTCGCAACCTGACCGTCGTTAAGGCGGTAGTGCGGCATGGCGGTGCCCGGATCGTAGCTGCGCGGGTTCCGCAGCCAGGCCTGCAGCCATTCAGGCTTGACTTTGCTGCCGATGCGGGTCAGTTCCGGGCCGACGTCGCCTCCAACCAGATTGCCGGCAGCGTTCTGCACGGAGTGGCACGAGGCGCAGAACGATTCTCCGTAGAGACTTGGCCCCGCGCTCGGATCGGAAGCGGGCTTCGCCGTGATCTTTGCCCTGTCACCGGCGAGCGGCGCGCTGTTCGCCATCAAAAAGGCCGAAACGTCGCGGGCGTCGTCGTCGCTAAGCTTGAAGTTCGGCATGGTCGCCGAGGCAGCATAAGATTGCGGATCTCTCAGCCACGCGTAAATCCACTCGCGGGTCGTCTTGTCCGCAATATGCTCGAGCGACGGTGGATCGTCATTCGGCTGAATCGGGCTGCCATCCGGCAGTTTGATGGTGTGGCAGTGCACGCAGCCTTCGCGCTTCAGCAGAGCGCGTCCCTGATTCAGCTGGGGAGTGCCGAGCATTGGGCCGCGATGGCACTGGCCGCATGAAGATTCGATGTATTTCGCCGGGAGAATCGGCTGCTCCCACGCCAGCGTGCTGTTGTGCGCCTCTGCGACCGTTGTTGCCGCACCCTGCCCGCGATGACAAACCACACATCCGAATTCGTCGAGTTTGTGTGGGACGACAGGATGTTTGCGGAAAGGCTGCGTGGCAACGTCCGTCAGGCTGGCTTCCTTTAGGCCGACATGGCAACTGGTGCACCGATCCACTACCCCGAGTTCGGGCAGCCAAATCTGGTGGATGCCGCCCTGAAAGTGGCGCTGCAGCGTATTGGCGTCGCTGCGGTTGCGAATCATCCGCAGGTAGCTGTGCTGGTAGTGGCGCCACTCGCTGAAGTAGTTCTTGGCCGGCGCGATCGCCAGCGACAGCAGAAAAACCAGGCTGACCACGCCAAAAGCGCGAACCGGGTCGCCGAACAGTTTCTGCCAGAGCGACGTGAGTTTCTCTTTCATGACCGCCGCATCCTCATCACAATCCTTATGAACCTTGCCATGGCCATATCCAGGACCAGCCCGGCCCGCGGAAAAATGTGCCAATGGCGGTCAGCAGCACCAACTCAAACAGGAACCACGTCATCACCCAATAAGAGAGCGGACGCGCCGCCAAATAACGGCGGAAGGCCGAAGTGGATTGGGGACAACTGTACGCCGCGACAAGCATGACCCCGGCCATGATCAGCGTCGGCGCCAGCGCGACATAGACCTTAAACACGAGCAGGAAAATTGAAAGCGTCGCCGCAACCACATAGAAAATGCGCTGCCGCTTCTCACGATCCTTCAAGAACAGCCCGTCCGCTTCGATGTTGACCTTAAAGTAGGGAATCACGATCAGCGCCATCACCACGAGTCCCGGCACGAGAACGCCCGCCACCACCGGCGGAAAATAGTGCAGCATCTCTTGTAGCCCGAGGAAGTACCACGGGGCCTTCGCAGGATTGGGTGTATGCGAAGGATCGGCCAGACCTTCGAGCGGAGCGTTGAACATCAGCGAAATCCACACCAGCACGACCGCCAGTACTTCGATGGCGACGGCGGCGCGGAACAACACTTCAGGGAAAGTCTGTATCTGATCTTCCGTTTCAGCTTTCACCTGGGCGGAGGTGCGCCGCGTTATAAACACAATGCGCCGCGGAGATTTTTTTGCGTTGGAATCGACGCCGGCGACGAAATCCTTGGAATCAGCCATTAACGCGCCTCCTTCGCAGCGGCAGCGACGTTTGCGGTCGCGGCCTTCATCGTCGCCGGTTCACTCCCGTGGGAATAGAGGCCGCCATCCTTGCGAATCCGCCAGAAATGAATTGCGACAAAGAACATCGCAGTCAGCGGCAGAATCATGCAGTGCAGCACGTAAAAGCGGAGCAGAGCATTGGCGTTCACAGCGTTGCCGCCCAGCAGGAGAAAGTGAATCTTGTTTCCGATCAGCGGCACTGCGGATGCAATGTTCGAACCGACCGTGATCGCCCAATAAGCCAGTTGATCCCAGGGGAGCAAATAACCGGTGTAGCTCAGCAACAGAGTGATGAGAAGAAGAATTACGCCGATGACCCAGTTGAATTCCCGTGGCGTGCGATACGCTCCGCGATAGAACACCTTGAACATGTGCGCGAATACCAGAAAGACCATGGCATGCGCCGACCAGCGGTGCAGGTTGCGAAGAAACATTCCGGAGGAGACGACGAACTGCAGGTCTTTGGTGTCCGCATAGGCCTGCGGCACCGACGGATGGTAATAGAGCATCAGAGGGATACCGGTCGCAACCAGGACCAGAAACGTGCCTAGCGTGAGCGTCCCCAAGTACCACGTTGCGCTGAAACTCAGCACCCGTACCCGCACCTTGGTGGAGAACAGGTGCAGAAATACGTTCTGCTGGATCGCCAGGGCGCGCTTTAGCGTGCTCGATCCGGGGCCGCTGCGAAAAATCGAACGCCAGACACGCGTCTGCTGCAGATCCTCGAAGTATTGGTCCATTGTTTTGGAAGAATCGGTTTTCGCCATGTCATACCCTCACGAAGGAGTCGCGCGCCAGCGGCGGGACGTCGGTTGAGCGATCGACCAGGAGGTCGCCATCGTCGTTGAGCCAGATGCGTTTCCAGGGCAACGGTCTGGGCGCCGGACCTTCGATCTTCTTTCCGTTCTCTTCGAACTTGCTGCCGTGGCAGGGGCAGGCAATGATGCCCAACTCCTGCTTCCACGCCGTCAGGCACCCGAGATGTGTGCATACCGCGCTCAGCGAGAAATATCCTTCCTGCGAATGAACGATGAAAATTCCGTTGTTCACGTCCAGCGTGACCGAGTCCAGTGGATAGCGATCGGGCTTCCCCGCGTTGATCACGGGTGAGGGCTCGTAGAGCACGTTGGGCTCGAGATACTGATATGAGAAAGCCGCTGTGCCCGCCGCCGCGATGCCCAGAGAGCCGAGCCCCAGCTTCATGAAGAACTCGCGCCGGCTCGGATCGTTCAGTTGTTCGTCGCTCGCTGTCGTTTTTTCGTCTGCCATGATTCTATCTACCTACTTCTGTAACCCCGCGCCGATCGCCGCGACTGAAATCAGGCCGGTTGGTTCCGCGGGCAGCAGGTTGTACGACTCCATCGTGATCGTGCCCACCGGGCAGCGCATCGCGCACAAACCGCAGCGAATGCAGCGGGTCTCGTCTTTCAGCATGGCGGCCCCGGTGACCACGCCCAGTTCGTCCGCCTTGACTTCGTCGAATTCCACGCCGAAGCATTCCTGATTGTCACGAATGTGCTGAACGGTTTCCGGTTCGAAGGCGATCCGGTCCAGCGACACCAACTCCAGACATTTTTCCGGGCACACATCCACGCAGCCGCCGCACAGGATGCACATGCTGCCGTCTTCCGGCGTGCCTTCGAAAATCGTGTTGACCCAGCAATGCAGGCAGCGCTGGGCTTCGGCCATCGCAGACGATGCATCGTAGCCAATCTCGACCTCGGTGACGCCGGTGCGCCGTTCGAGCGGGAGCATGGGCACCGCCTGGCGGTTGATATCGAGATAACCGAGCGTCATGGCGTGCCGCTTGAGGACTTCGACTTCTATGACCGGCTCGGGATGCTTTCCGCCGCGCAGATATTCATCAATGCCGACCGCCGCTCTCTTGCCGTCGCCCACGCTGTCAATGATCAGGCGCGGCCCGAAGACACAGTCGCCGCCGGCGAAAATTCCAGGAGCCGAAGTCATCAACGTCTGCGGATTCACCGCGATCAGCCCGCGCGGCGAAAGCTCGACTTTGTCTTCCGGCTTGAAGAAGTCGAGTCGCGGTGCCTGACCGATCGCCATGATGATGGTGTCGCACTCGATCTGGCTCTCGCTGTTTTCATAGAAGGCAGGATTGAAGCGCCGGTTCCCGTCAAAGACCCATTTCGTTTTGAGTGTCTCCAGAGCAGTGACTTTTCCTTCTTTGCCGATGATCCGCTTCGGTCCAAACCCAGGATGAATAATGATCCCTTCTTCTTCCGCTTCCTCAATTTCCTCGAGCGCTGCCGGCATTTCATTGCGGCGCTCCAGGCAGACCAGATTCACTTCCCGCGCTCCCATTCGCAAAGCGGAAAGAGAGATGTCCACCATCTCTTTGGTCGCGACTGCGGAGACATTCTCCACGGAGGGCTCCACGTCTTCCACGCCGCCTGCATGCTGCTTCACGACTTCGCGCGCCGCTGAGCGGGCCACGTCCATGGCGACGTTGCCGCCGCCGATCACGATGACTTTCTTTCCGATGGTGAACTTGTATCCGAGATTAACGTTGAGGAGAAAGTCTATGCCTTTGTGGACGCCATCGAAATCAACGCCCGGGATGCTGAGATCGCGGCTGCGGTGCGCGCCCACCGCGATCAGCACAGCGTCGAAGCCTTGGCGTCGCAACTCAGAAATGCTGAAGTCCCGCCCCGCAGCATGGTTCAGTTTTAGCGTGATGTCGCCGGTCTCAAGAATCTCGCGGACCTGCGCCTCGACCACGTCGCGCGGCAGCCGGTATTCGGGGATGCCGAGATAGAGCATTCCGCCCGCGACCGGCGCGGCTTCGAAGATCGTGACCGCATATCCCATCAGCGCCAGATCGTGAGCGGCGGAAAGCCCCACGGGGCCGCCGCCAACCACCGCGACCTTGTAGGGGAGTTTTTTCTGCGCGCGCCCGTCATTGATGTTGATCGGGTGCTTCGACTCGGGCCCGTACTGCTCGGTCAGAAAACGCTTCAGAGCGCGGATTGAAATCGGGCGGTCAATTTCTCCGCGCCGGCAGGCTGTCTCACAAGGATGGGCGCACACGCGCCCGCAGATACTAGCCAGGGGATTGGGATCCCGAGCCAGCCGATATGCCTCTTCGAACCGGCCCTCAGCGATCAGGCCCACGTAGCGTCCGGCATTGGTGTGCGCCGGACAGGCCATCATGCAGGGAAAGTTTGAGTGCAGCCAGTCCGCATCGACTTTCTTGTTCTTGAATCGCTTCAGCATCGGGGGAGTCGGAGTCTTCGCCCGCTAGTCTAGCTGAAAATAGCGATGGAAGGAGGATCGAGAGTCTGGTTCTCCCATAGCTCTTTATTTGCTCACCGTAAAATCTGCTTTGGTGTTACCCGACACGGCCATTGGCTTGGACTGAGCCTTCGCGCCTTCATGCCACACGGTGAGTGTATAGCTGCCGTCAGGAACATCTTTGATCTTGTAATTGCCGCTGTCGTCGGTCTCAGCAAAATAAGGAGTCGGACTGACGACGATAAACGCGCCCATATCAGGGTGGACATTGCAAAGCAGAGGTACCGCTCCCGTCTTGTCGAAGGTATAAGAACGCTTTTCCCCCTTGGGCCACGTTCCCAGATTATGCCCGGCTTTTTTGTCGGCACCGACGGCAGTCCAGAAGACGTTGTGCGCCACGGTGTCGCTGTTCAGGAAGTCAACGGTTGTGCCTTGCTGCACGGCCATAATGTGCGGATTGAAAACCAGGCCTTTCTGATCCATCACCGGGTGATTGGTGGGAGCGGGGAAAGTCTTGCCCTGGATAGTATCGACGTAAACCACGGAATGGCCCTTCATTCCGCTGACTTTGCCTTCAATATCGCCTGCCCAAGCCGGGCTGCACAATGCCAATGCGACGAACCCCACGACCAATGCTTTCGAGCGCTTCATAAATCGTCTCCTTTAGAAATGTCGCTGCCCACATCCACCTCAGAAAAGAAACTTGATGTCGAGATAGACCGTGTTGTTTGCGCTCGCGTTGCGGTTGGCACCGTCATAATTCGTGCTGCCGCCGTTGAAGCGTGTGTATCCGGTGTACTGGGCCGCCAGTTGCAGGTTTTGCCATGGCCAATAGGACAAGTTCCCGATATAGCCTGTGCTGTGCGGATCGCCGTTCAGGTTTCCGGTCACCGGCGCCTGCGGGAATAGCAGCGGGTCTGAAGTCCCCGTCGTCGTGAACCATCCCCACGTCGTCGAGTACTTGTTGCCGAAGTGATACTCCGCATTCGCCATCACCGTATTCAGCCGGTGCGATCCCTGCGTGGCCAGCCCCTGGTAAACGGCGCTGAGCAGGTCGTTATTCTCCCGGATGTAGGTCGCCCGGAACGAGAGCACATCCTTGCGAAACAGCGTCCGGTCGATCTGCGTATCCACGCCCCAGTCGGTGAACGAATCGGTCGGAATGCTCGATCCATCAGGATTCGTGATCTGGTTGGGCGTCGACCGCATGTGCATGCCATACGTGCCGAACTCATATTGCGTTTTTGCCGTCAACTGCTGCCAGGCTACCCGCCAGTACGGAGCCAGGCCGCGAATGTTGTAGCTCGCGCCCGTTCCCGGATTTGGCTGCGCACCACCCACATGTTCCGAGCGGTACATCGAGGCATCGAAGTACAAATGGTTGTCCCACATGGCGAAAGCGCCCACTCCGCCGACATCCTGCGCCAGCGGCCCGTTAATCACCGCTGCGGCGTCTGGCAGTGGCGCTACATCGCTCTCGATCCATGGGAAACCCCACGCTGGTGTGCTGTTCCACAGGTCCTCTACGGTCGGGTTGTTGTTCAGATCCAGGCCATAAATCAGTTCTTTGCCGCCCCACTTCGTCTTGTTGGCGTAACGGATATCAGTGTTGTCCATGCTGAAGTTATTGGCTTGCGTGTCGTAGGTCGCCTGAAAGAAGCTGCCCACATGGCTGGTCCATGCGCCCGCCAGGAATAAAGAGAAGTCCTGTGGGAACTCAAAGTTGCCGTTCTGCGTTGTGGGCTCCGGCGATTTGAGGGACGTGAACGAAACCTCCATCGCAACCGACAGCGGCAGCGAGGCCAGCAGTTCGAGCGGGGCGCTCTTCTTACTGCCATCGGCCTTAACGACTTTCGTTTCGTCGCCGCGATCGACATAACCCGTCAGCTTGAACCGGCGTCCAGCCGGGTTCAGCTCCGGAGGATTGTAGTGACACCCGCTACAGGCCAGCCCCGTCTGCCGCGCATAACTTGGAACTCCCATCACCTTGGGCGGATTGAGAGCCGTAAACAACAGCCAACCCAAGACGGAAATTGTCGCAAGAAAAAAGGCCGACGCTTTTCTCATGTGTAAACACCTTCTTGTCTTCGAGTTGGGTTGATTCTAGGTCGGCCCCGCTTGCTTGCATATGTCAAGGGATGTTCATCTGCTGTCCCAACAGCGATTTGCAACCAAACCGAGGTGATCACTGTTATAGTTGGCAGGATCATTCCTGACGTGCAACAGTCGCACTCAAGAAGAGTCCGTGAATAACGGGTAATCCGGAAATTGACCACGGCCACCGGCAGGGCCAGAAGTCGGCTTATGGGAAACTACGGGAGTCAATTGTTGTAATCAGGCGTCTCTGACAATGCCGGCGGTGTCAAGTGCTTGCTTGAGCGTACTGCTTCCTGATTTCGCAAGTTCCTTGTATTTTTCCCTGTCAGCAGGGAATTTTCGCTAAGAATGGTTAGCGCTAGACTGCGTGCTCCGTCAGATTTCTGTTGGTGCCAATAGACTTACGCGATGGGCTGACGTCCACTGACGTCCATTAATGGGCCATCGCCTGCTGGAACCGGAGATGAGTTTGAGCGCGGTGCTGGCTGTTCTTCCGCCTTAACGTAGCTCGAGTGCCTGCAAAACCATTAATCGTCCTGGGGGATCGTTAATCAGTCCCTTCCAACCGATCGTGGTGCGAGGTTTCTCGAAATACACGCGCATCACAATGCAAAGCTCGCCCGAAAGTCTATCTATCTGTTTCTTGAGCAAGCCGGCATATTCGCGCGCAGCTTTGGTGTCGTGAATTGAACAGGGCCCGACCACCACCAGGGCACGATCATCCTTGCCGGTCAGAAGATCGCAAATCGAGTTGCGAGCCCGGTGTACAGTTGATGTGGCCGTCTCGGTGGCTGGCAGCTCTTCTTCCAGAAAAACCGGAGGCAGGACAACCTTCGTCCATCTTATGCGAAGATCATCGGTAGGATGGGACACGACGAGTCTCTTTCTGTAATAAGAGTGATTCTTGCTCTCTCATTTCCATCCTTTATAGTGGCCTCGCGGGGAGATAGGTTGCTAACAGTCGCTATATCCTAACTTACCGAGTGATCTTCCCCTCGCTGCCGGATGGGATGCACTCGAAAAAATCCGACTTTAAACCGGATAATTTTCGAATTGCCGGGCTTCATTCTGGCACGGGCTGCGATGAAAGTGAACGCGATATTGGAAACTTTCTCCAGAATGGCCTTCACGAGGGACTTGCCGAACGGCTGAGGAGGATTGGTCCAAAAATTGAGGAGTCGGACCGAGGTCACGCTGCTACTGTCGTCATAACCCGTTGGTGCGATGCACGGAAAAAGGACGACAACTTCCTCCACCAAGCCGAAGTGAGATGGCAAAGAAAAAGTGTGAGCGC
The DNA here is from genome assembly GCA_030041475.1 of Candidatus Sulfotelmatobacter sp. Lineage (GTDB taxonomy): Bacteria > Acidobacteriota > Terriglobia > Terriglobales > Acidobacteriaceae > Sulfotelmatobacter. The sequence continues at coordinate 23,089 of JASHNU010000044.1, read as the reverse complement.
AAGAACAAGCGTCGATTAAGCGTCCAATAGAACGTGGAGTTGTACGTTTTCGCAGCCCTTTAAAGGTTTGATGTGGCATTCGCGCCTACTAATTTCTTGATTTGTTAAATCGTGCCGGGTTTCAATCCCACTCCCTCCGCCACGAGCTTCGTTTCCTGCAAGGCAAAGGCAGTTCTCGACGTGCTATACTCCGCCGCCGTCGGAGTTTACCGGCACCTGGCCCCAAGCCATTCCCAGAGGACTGCAGCGCCTTGATCAAACTGCCCGAGACCTTCAACGTCGTCAGTGTCATGGTGGACCGCCATGTCATCGAAGGTCAGGGCGCGCGGATCGCGATCGAATGCGGCAATCAAAGAGTGTCCTATCGCGATCTGCTGGAGAGTACAAACCGGGTGGGTAACGTTCTGCGTCGGCTCGGTGTCGACCAGGAGCAACGCGTTTTGCTGGCACTTCTGGATAGCCCTGAGTTCCTCTACTGCTTTTTTGGAGCAATCAAGATCGGCGCCGTGGCTGTGCCGGTCAATCCCTGGCTGCGGGCGCAGGACTATGAATACCTGCTCAATGACACACGGGCGCTGGTTGCGGTCGTTAGCGAGGCTACCCTGCCGGAAATTCAGCAGCTTTCGCGTGATGAGCTGCCCTATTTGAAAGAGGTTGTTGTGGTCGGAAAGACGAACACGCAGTTCGCCAATTTAAGTGAATTGATGGAAGTGGCGTCTCCAGAACTTCAGATGGAGCCCACCAGCAAAGATGACATGGCATTTTGGCTTTATTCATCAGGAAGCACTGGAGTTCCAAAAGGATGTGTTCATCTTCACCACGACATGGTGGTTTGTTCGGAGGCATACGCGAAGGGCATCCTGCGGATGAATGAATCCGACCGTTGCTATAGCGTGGCGCGTTTGTTCTTTGCGTATGGACTCGGTAATGCCGGATATTTTCCGCTCTACTGCGGTGCTACAACGATTCTTTCCCCGGCCCGCCCCACTCCGGTGAGCATTTTCGCGGACATCGAGCGCTATCGTCCGACGCTGTTCTTCTCGGTGCCGACAAACTACGCTGCGCTGTTAGCGTTTCAGCGTGAGGATGGAAGAGAGTCTGATCTTTCCAGTATTCGACACGCGATTTCGGCCGGAGAATCATTGCCAGCTCCGCTGTTTGAGCGATTCAAGCAGCGGTTTGGCATTGAAATTCTCGATGCCTGGGGATCGACTGAGACTCTGCAAATGGTCCTCGCAAATTCTCCCGGGCAGGTTCGGCCGGGATCGAGTGGAAAAGTCATCCCCGGCTATGAGGCGAAGATCGTGAACGAAGAAGGAATACCTGTTACAAAAGGTGAAATTGGACACTTGCTGGTGAAAGCGGATTCAACCTGTACCAGCTACTGGAACCAGCACGAAAAAACCAAAGCTACGTTTGAAGGCGCCTGGTTTCGTACGGGAGATGAGTATTACCAGGATCTGGATGGATATTTCTGGTACGCGGGCCGGGCCGACGACTTGTTCAAGGTGAATGGGCGCTGGCTCAGTCCTGCTCAGGTCGAGAGCGCCTTGATTGCTCATCCCGCAGTACGAGAAGCGGGCGTGGTAGCTCGCGAAGACGCGGCAGGCCTTCTCAAACCAGCTGCCTACGTGGTGTTGCACGACAATTTCATTCCGACTGATAGCTTGCGAAGAGAACTGCAAGATTGGGTTGGGCAGAGACTGAGCGGTTATAAGAAACCGCAATGGATTGAGTACTTGCCGGAGCTTCCTAAGACGGTAACCGGCAAACTGCAGCGGTTCAAGTTACGTGAGTTGCAAAAGACAGCAGGTGCGCTGTCTGCTCCCGGTGAAGAGGGGAGTTCCGATTAATTTGACGGTTACCATGGTTTCTGCCTAATCCGCGACGTCCGGCTGTTTCGGTAGGTTCGGTCCAATCAGTGGTTTGATCGCCAACGTCGCAGCCCGAGCGGGTCGTGTTTCCTGAAGAAAAAGTGCGACCAGAAATAGCAACCCGCTGCCAGCCGCCGCCAACCACATTGTCACGGCTAAACCATGTTTCTGTGCCAATGTGCCCGCCAGAATAGGCGCTGCGGTCGCACCCATGACCTCTCCGGCTAGCGTTGCAAGGCCGATGGACGTGGCTCGGAATTGAGCCGGCACACTTTCGGTGGGCACCAAAACCAGGACGACACTGGCAATACCCTGTCCAGAATTGGCGACAAAAACGATAGACGCCAACACTGCCGGATAAACATACAGCGGTGGCGCGAGGAAAGCGAGCGGCACCACCGCGGACATCGCCGCCATCAGCAGCAAAGTCGGTTTGCGGCCCCAGCGGTCTGACAGTGACGGAAGCAGAAAGCCCAGGAAGAAGCTGCCCAGTCCGCTTGCGCCGAGGAGGAACCCGGCTGTCGTTGCGGACTCGTGAACAACCTCCGTAATATAAAGCGGCGCGAACACATTCACCGCAAACAACCACGACATGAATCCGGTCGCCCCCAAGCAACACAACCAGATGTTGCGATAGCGGAGGATCGAAAGATACTCAGACAACGACGGTTTCTCGTGGATGCCGCTCCTCTCGGCTGGTTCTTCTACGAACCTCCAAAGCAGAACACTTATCACCAATCCCGGAATGCCGGCCACGAAGAATGCCGGGCGCCAGCCCCAACGCACCGCCACTTGGGTTGTCAGCACTGGGGCTGCCGCCAGGCCGACAAGTGCGGCCGCACTGACCACCAGACCTATGTTTCGTCCCCGGCGATCGGACGGCGAGGACTCTTCGATCAGTGCCGTCATCGTGGACCAGGCCGGTCCCCCTGCCGTTCCCATCAGTGCCCGCACCAGCAGCAGTTGATGAAAGCCGTGCGCCAGGCCCGATGCCCAGGAGAGGATGGAGAAGGCAAACACGGCAGGAACCAGAACTGGCTTGCGCCCGACCCGATCGGACAAGGCGCCGAAAGCGAAAGTCGATGCCGCCCAGGTGATAGCAAGCACTGAGGCCACGGTGCCCACTTGTCCATGGCTGAGATGAAATTCTGGCGCGAAGTAAGGCGCGAGATACAACGCCGACATCCGGCCCAAGAAGATCGTACCCCAGGTGAAAAACAGAATCGCGACCAGACTATTTTCGTAGCGGCGGGAGCGGCCCATGCCGCCGCATCATAGCAAACATGTCAGCGCGCAGGCCAAACGTCGCAATTCACACGAATAGCTTCTTGTTTATTTGGATGCCGTTCTCGCGGCAGTAGCTGAGGTAGTGATCCATAAACCAGAAGACATCGAGGGTTTCGAGTAGGCCATCGTTTTCGTCGAAGAATTCCAGCGATCCGTTGAGCCAAAAAACCGTCTTCATGCCCTCGTCCGACACCAAGGTATGAATGGCGCCGGGACTTTCCTGCACGTAGCTGTCCGCTCGAGCGACCCAGTCGTATTCGAGGTAACGCCAACTACCTTCCAGCGTATAACCAAACACTCGTCCACGATGGCGATGCCGACCCAACATGCCTCCCGACTTCACCCAGAGAACATTCGCATACATATTGGTTCTCACGTCGAATGCGAGATGGCGGATAAACACATTGGGCCGAAAAGGAACCCAGGGGGATTCATCCTCTGCAGCACCGATGTGGATATCAGGGAAAGCATACTCGCGCACGACTGCATCAATCCTGCTCTTGGTATCGAGAACCGGCATAGAGTCTCCTGGCTACGACTGCCATAATCACGACTGCCATAATTTAGTCCCAATCGATTCGTCAGGCAATGTCAGCTCATCTTTGCGGACGATTCACTTCGCCCCGCTCCTGCGCGTTCGCAAAGTTGAAGTTGTTCCGGGAGCCGGCGCACGTATAATGCCGGACTGAGGAAACAGCTTTGGCAGCACGTCTCATCGAGAGTCTAGCCACTACCGAAATACTCGCGGAAGTGTTCTCGGACATCTCCATCCTGCAAGCGATGCTGGATTTTGAAATCGCGCTGGCCCGCGCGGAGGCACGCGTCGGCGTCGTACCAAAATCCGCAGCCGATCGCATTGCAGCTGCAGGCCATGCAAAGGAATTCGATATTGCCGCTCTGTCTCTGAGCATGTTTCGCGCAGGCACCCCGGGAATTCCTGTGGTCAAGGCTTTGACTGAAAAAGTAAGGGCCCGCGATCCAGAAGCGGCGGGATGGGTGCACTGGGGTGCTACCAGTCAGGATGTCGCTGACACGGCTCTGGTTCTTTTACTGAAGCGCACACAAAGAATCCTTACCGGCGATCTGCAGCGGCTGGAAAAGGCTTTGACTACGCTTTCCCGCCAGCACAGAGCCACGGTCATGCTGGGCCGAACCCTGATGCAGGCAGCTACGCCAGTGACATTCGGTTTGAAGGTCGCGGGCTGGCTGGGAGCGGTGAGTCGAGGTCGAAAGCGTCTTGTGTCCGCGTTCGATGAGGCTCTGGTTCTTCAATTCGGCGGCGCATCCGGGACGTTAGCGTCGTTGGCAGACAAAGGAACCGCTGTCGCTCGTGCGCTCGCGGAAGAACTTGGATTGAGTTGCCCCGAAGCGCCTTGGCATACGCATCGAGACCGTTTGGCCAATCTGGTCTGCTGCTGTGGAGTACTGACTGGTTCCTTGGGAAAGATCGCGCGGGACATCAGCTTGCTGATGCAGAGCGAAGTGGCCGAAGTGGCCGAACCAGGGGGTGAAGGCAGAGGTGGGTCTTCCACCATGCCGCACAAGAGAAATCCGATTGCTTGCGCGCTGACCCTGGCTGCGGCGCAGCGCGTTCCCGGGTTAGTAGCGAGTTTTCTTTCAGCCATGGTGCAGGAGCACGAACGGGCGGTTGGTGGCTGGCAATCTGAGTGGCCGACGGTAGCGTCCATCGTTCAGTCGACCGGATATGCCGCCTCATCGCTGGCAGAGGTTGCGGAAGGACTTTCGGTAGACCCGGCGCGCATGCGGCAAAACATTGCCAACACCAACGGCCTGATCTTTGCCGAGCGTGTAATGATGCTCCTGGCCCCCGAGCTGGGGCGAGACGTCGCTCACAAGCTCTTGGAAGACACGATGCGAAAGAGCATTGCACAAAACAAACATCTCTCGACGCTGTTGGCGGAATTGCCGGAAGTCAGCTCGCGCCTGAGTCGTTCTGCGCTCGACCAACTCGAGATTCCAGAACAGTACCTCGGATCGGCGGAGGCCTTCCGTGAGGCTCTGCTGAATAGCACTACCTCCAAGAAGGGGGAGCAATAAAACTTGCCATTCGCCAATTGCAACAATGCCCGGCTGTTCTACAGGCTCGAGGGATTGCCTGAAAAGGCTGTGCTGGTCCTTTCCCATTCGATCGGCCTTGATCATGCAATGTGGGCGCCGCAAGTTCCGGATCTGCTTGCACATTTCCAGGTGTTGCGATACGACACGCGCGGCCACGGCGCGTCAGAAGTAACCAAGGGCGAATACTCGATCGAACTGCTCGGACGCGATGTGCTCGGCCTGGCCGATTCGCTGGGTATTCGCAAGTTTGCCTTTTGCGGCCTCTCATTAGGAGGCGCGATTGGCCAGTGGCTTGGGGTGAATGCCGCGGACCGCCTCACAAGCCTGGTTCTCGCCAACACCTCTCCAAAATTTGGAGAGCGCAGCAACTGGGAAACGCGAATCGAAATGGTGCGTAAGGGTGGAATGGCTGCAATCGTGGATATGGCGATGCAGCGGTTTTTCTCACAGCAGACTCTGGAGCATTACACTGCGTACGTCAGTGCAATGAAATCGGTCTTACTCGGAACGGATCCAGCCGGATATGTTGGATGTTGTGCCGCGCTGCGCGATTTCGATTCACGGCAGAGCCTGAGGAACATTCGGGTTCCGACACTGGTAATTTCAGGAGATCACGATATTTCGACTCCCTGGCCAGGTAACGGCGAAGTCTTAGCTCGAGAAATCCCGAACGCGCGTTCGCTGCAATTGCTAGCAGCCCACCTGTCCAACCTGGAGCGGCCCAGGTCATTTCTTGCGGCGCTGCTCGAATTTCTGCTGCCCGAACTGGATGAAACTCGGCGTTCCGAAGCAGGATTTGCCGTCCGGCGTGCAACGCTGGGCGATGACCACGTTGATCGAGCCATTGCCGCAACCAACGATTTCAATCGCGAGTTTCAGGAACTGATCACGCGCTACGCGTGGGGAACCATCTGGACGCGTCCGGAATTGGATGTACGGACGCGACGACTCCTTGCGCTTGCAACCATGGCCGCGTTGGGGCGATGGGAAGAGTTTGCAATGCATGTTCGCGCGGGATTCGCGCACGAATTGGAGCCGTGCGATCTGAAAGAGATGCTGCTTCAGACTGCCATTTATGCCGGGGTGCCTGCCGCCAACACAGGTTTTCAAATCGCGCAGAGGGTGTTAGAAGGCGGAGAGTTGCAATCAGCAAGAGGGCCAAAGAAATGAACGCTCGCGGCTTGACCGCCATTGACGTGCACGTTCACCTGGAAAATGCAGACGGCAATAATGTGGCTAACGAAGCCGCCAGGAAATATTTTGGCAATTCCGGTGTGGACCGTGACCGCTACGCGCTGGCCGAATACTACCGCTCACGCAAGATCGGCTGTGTGATTTTCAGCGTGGACGAACGACTTACTGGACGCGCACCCATTCCTAACGACGAGGTCGCGGCCTTCGCCGCCCAAAACTCCGACATCATGTTTGCCTTTGCCAGCGTAGATCCAACGCGGGGAAAGGCGGCGGTTGATGAAGCGAAACGCTTAATTGCAGGCGGTAGCATTCGCGGTTTCAAACTCCATCCTCCGGTGCAGCAGTTCCGTGCCAATGACAAACTGGCGTATCCCTTTTATGAGGTCGTTAACGAAGCCAGACTGCCCGTGATCTTTCACACTGGCCACAGCGGCATCGGCGCGGGGTTGCCCGGAGGCGGGGGCGTTCGATTGAAGTACGGCAACCCGATGGACATTGATGACGTGGCTGTCGACTTTCCCGACATGCCGATCATCATGGCGCACCCCTCATTTCCCTGGCAGGACGAGGCTATCTCGATATGCCTGCACAAGCCGCAGGTATACATTGATCTGTCAGGCTGGTCGCCCAAGTATTTCCCGCCGACGCTCATTCAATACGCGAATACGCTGCTGAAGCATAAGGTTTTGTTCGGATCCGACTATCCGTTGATCTCGCCGGATCGGTGGCTGGACGATTTCCAGAAGATCCCGATTCGCGATGAAGTACGCCCGCTGATCCTGAAGCAAAATGCGATGCGCTTGTTTGGGCTGGAAGCGTGAGTCGTTGGCTATCGGTGTGTGTGAGTTTCCAAGGCCAATCCGCCGCCACTACTGCCCTTAGCGGGTGGTCCGCGACGAAATTGCCAGCAGTTCCCGAGTGAGTTCTTCGGGCTGATCCAACATCACATCGTGACCGCATGCCAAGGTGAGCGTCCTCCATCCCCTGGCTTTCGCCTTGTCGTAAAACTGCGGAAAGGGTGAAGGGCCCCAGCCGGTCGCCAGAAGATAAGTAATATCTTCGATGCGGTTGATTGCGCCCGTGAGTCGGGCGGGCTGTTGGAAGCATGCCAGGGGATGCGGTGTGGACTGCTGGTCCACCCAGTCGCGATCCCGGGGATTAACGTTGAACGCCTCAGCCGGAATCGGGGGAGTTTTCCAGCCTTCCCCAACGTTTTTCGCTGCTTCCAGTTGTTCGTTCCTGGCGTCCGGCGGAAGCGTGTCGTGCAGACTCTGACCGTTCTCCGGAACAAACGCATCGACAAAGAACAGCGCACTGACCTTGGCCGGAATGCGGTCGGCTACACTGGTTACTACGCATCCCCCGTACGAATGGCCGCACAAGACAACACCGGTCAGTTCCTCCCAGCGGATGAGGTTGATCACATCGGCGATGTGAGTCTCAAGGTTGACTTGCGGAGACAGGAGATGGCAGCGCTCGCCAATACCGGTCAAAGTGGGTGCGAAGACCTCATGTCCACGCGCCTGAAGCTCCTTTCGGACATGCTTCCAGATCCAACTGCCTCGCCACGCGCCGTGGACCAAGACATAGTTCGACATCGATGACCTCCCGAACAGATCTGTTGTTGATCGGAACCCCTCTTCCGCCCCGCCCATAATCTGTCACTCGAGGAGGCAGTTCACTTCTGAGCGGTACGCCAGCCTTCAGCGTAGGTGGTGCGGGCAACTTCGGAATAAGGTGCAGGACTTACGATGGCACGAATCTCCGTCTGCACGTGGCGCTCGACCGTAGGCTTCAACGAACCTCCTTCTTCCTCTCCCCAGACAAACGTAACCTCGGTGCCAGGATTGCTGTGTTCTTTGTCCACCATTGCTAACGTGAGCATCTTGACTTCGTTGGCGCTGTAGCCGCACCAGGTCGAGATCCCAACAAGCTCTCCATCTCGCATCACCTTGTCGTAAGGCAGGCTGCAATAGACAGCCGAGGGGAAGTCGAAATACTTTGCCCGGTTTCTCTTGTCAAACATTGTGCTGATGGCGTGCGTGACGTCGATGCTGTCGAGCGCCAGCGTTACTTTTTTTCGATGGGGCTGGTGCGCAATTTTTTCCAGGGCTTCTCGTCCGATGAAATCATGATCAAACTTGATGATGGGTCCATATCCAAGATCGTAGGGCGTGAGGTAATAGTCCTCGATCTTGTCAGAATAGAAGCTGCCGCCAAGCGAGGCCAGCGCCTCGTAACTATTTGCCGGCAGCCACTGCCGATACGATTTCATCTTTTCCCCAGAATAGATCGCGGGCATGGGTGAAGGGATCCAGCCGGACTCGAGGGTATTGGATGAGTATGCTCTCGCCCCGACCTGCCGAAGCCCAAATTCCTTCCCCGCTTCAACGATTGCTGCTTTGACGGCTTTCCCTTCGTTCCACGGGCCGAACAACTCCAGCCCAGGCTGTCCCGCCATTCCATGACGCAAGGCGCGAACCTTGTGCCCGGCGATCACCACCGTGGTCATATGGAAGAATTTGAGCGCGGGCGCAGGCTTGCCCGTCACTTCTTCGATGAGCTTCATCGCATGAGGGCCCTGCACCTGATACCGGTAAGCCTTGCGGGTGATTGGCCCCGGCCTGGCGACGGATCTCTCATCCCTTTCGAGTTTCACATCATAGTGGCCGATCTCGGCGTGATACTGAACCCAATTGTGAACCGACGGGCGGCCAACCAAGTTGAACAGGTCCTTTTCAAGGTAAAACAAAATGACATCGCCGATCACATGCCCGTCGTGATTGCATGCAACAAACTGTTTCGCTTTGTCTGGTTCAAAGCCTTGGAAGCTATTCACGCCCAACCCGGAAAGCAGTCTCAATGCATCAGGGCCTCGCACGTACATATCGGTCATGTGGTAGGACTGGTTGTATAGGACACAGGTTTGTTGCCAGGCAAGCTGCTCATCTCTCCAGTTCGAGAATTCGCTTGGAACTACCGGATACACATACGGCCCAGTCTGGGAATTGCGCAGCAGCGTCAGAGGATTTCCGATTTCCTGTAACACATCTTCCAAGCTCGTGTTCTGCATCGGCAACTCCCAGCATCGCGAATTCTGTTCGCCTCCGTAGTACGCAGCCCCTGTCTTCCGGTAGGCCAACCTGCATACGTATCTTAAACGAATGCATTCTTAACGACCGCGATGTATACAGTCAAGGCTAGGCAGGCACGATCGTCTCCATTCCTGAGACTCACGGTAAAGAGCGCTTCAGCATTGAGGTGAAGTGATTTCGCCGTCGTGCGGGCGTCTGAGCTCGGAAGGTATCTCGGCTTAGAAGTTGCAGCGTTGCATAATGTTGTATGCATATGCCACCTCAGTCCTAGAGGCCACTCTATCTTCGTCCGCGATTGAGAATTTTCGCGTTCTTACTGCAATTCGCCTGAATCCGGTCAGGACACCAGGCGGCGGAGATGACTCGATCACCCTAGCCTGTCGGGAGCCCAGCCTCTGTCGAGTCTTATGGGTTTCCTCCTCGCGAGAGTTCAAATAGAATGTATGCGACTTTCAGCCCTTAATCGCGGGCGGATCCAGGTTGCATACAGATGGCCGGTAAGAACTCGCGGGTAATCGTAAGAATACGTGAAATGATCCTGCACGGGGAACTGCCTCCGGGCGAGCGAGTGAGAGAGGTCGAACTTGCGGCCAAGCTTGGGGTTTCCCGAACGCCAGTGCGTGAGGCTCTACCGATCCTGGCGCAGGAAGGCGTACTGACTCAGCTCGATACTCGTGGTTTTGTTGTAAGGGCATTTACGGCTCAGGAAATCATGGATGCGATTGACGTCCGTGGCGCGCTCGAAGGCCTGGCGGCTCGTATGTTGGCGGAACAAGGGCCATCCCGGCGCCTCATTCACTCGCTGCATGAGTGTCTCCGTGACGGAGATGAAATCTTTGCCAAGGGGCACCTTGCCCTGGCGGACGAAGCTCGCTACGGCGACATGAATAAGCAATTCCATTCCCTGATCGTGCAGGGATCCGGAAGCAAAGTGGTGGCCGAGGCGCTAGAGCGCAACGGCCGAATCCCGTTCGCGGCGGCGCATGCGATCGCGTTCGACAAGATTGACCTCCCGCGAATGTACGACCACCTGCTCTACTCGCACCGCCAGCATCACGCGATCGTTCAGGCGCTGGAAAACGGTGAGAGCTCTCGAGTGGCCGCCCTGATGGTCGAGCACGCGCACGGGGCAAAGGTAAGCATCAATCTTTCGCGCGCGGGATTGCGACCGGCGGGAGAGACTGCGGAAATCTCAGCTCTGGACCGTTAAGTACAACCACTTTCCAACCCCCCGCATGCTGGGTTGCCTGCAGTTTCAAGATTCACTTGCCTGATCCGGATCGGCGTCGCGGGCGGACCACCGCATCACCGAGAGAACGCCAGGAGAACTGCGCGGCAGAATCGAACGCAACTCTCCGCTTGGCCATCTCGCCGACGAGTTGCTTCTGGCGTTGAGATGTCGCCAGCGCCATCATGGGTTCGATGCCAACATGCTGCAGTGTCTGCGCTACTTCGCGCATTTCCACAGCTCGTCGACGGCCATGTTCGGCCACACGGCTAATCAAGTAATCAGGCAAATGATCCTTCCACCCCATTCCCGGAAAACTCGCGGCCAAAGACTCCAGTACCTTGTCTTCTGCGCCATACATCCGCGCTGCGAATAAAGACTCGACGACAAGCGCTTCCAAGCCTTTGATGATGACGCTCCGGCACATCTTGACTGCCGAAGCGATGCCCAGTTGATCACTTAACGGCGTAGCGTTCATTCCAATCCTCTGCAGGCATTCGGCGGTCTCGAATGCATGCGGTCCGCCAAGCAGCATTGGAACCTGCAATCGTTGTTTGGGGACCGCAGAGATCACGGCAGCCTCAACGAATCGCGCTCCCTTTCGCACGACGTAGCTGGCAGCGGTGCACTTGGTTGCAGGCGAAACCGAATTGATGTCAAGAAATAGCTGCCCCACGCCAAGAATCGTCCCCGCCTCTTTCGCCACCTCCAATGCCGATGAGGCGGTAACGGCTGAAATCACCAGTTCGGCCTTGTTCAGACAATCTTTCAAACTGCGTGCGGCCGTAACTCCGCAGGCTTGCGCTTTATTCAGCATTCGTTTTCGCTGTCGACTGGAGTTGAACAGAATGTCAAAAACAACAACATCCATGCCCGCGACCGCGAGATCTTTCGCGAAAATACCTCCGGCTTCGCCAAAGCCGACGATCGCCACCCGATGAATGGTGTTCGCGCTAGGCATGCTGCACGGTCCGCGAAACATCCTTTGACGGGAGGGGGTCCTGCCTCACCCAAACGCTTGCCGGCACCAGGATCTCGCCTCGAAAAAGCGCACGAGCGGTTCGAATCAGGCTCGAGCGGATCACTTTCAGCATCCCGCCGGTTTGCTGCAACTGAAATTCCACCGAAAATTCGCCACTGGGATGCTGAATCGAGAGCCGTTGCTCTGGTCCATCTTGCAGGTGCACGATGTCATGCGCGACTGACCGGGGAAGAATACACGCCGTGCCCACCGTAACCGCCATCAAGACTCCGATGGCGGCGTGACATTTGTGTGGAATAAAAGTGCGGGTCATTACGTGCCCGCCGCCTTGGGGCGGCGCGATCAGAGTCATCTTGGGAACGACCTTCGAACGCACGTCGCCCAAGCCCATGCGCTCGCCCGCCAGGATACGAATGGCTTCCAGACGCGCTTTGAGTTTCTGATCGGAGCTAAGCTCAGCAGGGGTCTCGTACCCGGATTTCCCAAAATCCGAGGCTCGCAGTACAACCATGGGCATGCCGTTGTCAATCAATGTTGCTTCGATTCCATCGAACCGGTCGAGCGTGTTGCCGGTCGGCAACAGAGCCCCACAGACTGAACCAGCTGTATCGCGGAAGTCGATGCGGATCGCGGCCGCCGTACCAGGGACCCCGGCAATCGATGTGTCCCCTGCGTAGGTCACTTCGCGGCCCGGCGTGGGCACGTGGGCAACTGCTACCGTTCCTGTGTTCACCATATAAATCGTGATGGGTGTGATTGGATCCCCGGGCGCAACCAGGCCGCGCTCAATGGCAAAAGGGCCGACGCCCGCCAGCATGTTTCCACATGTTGGAGTGACATCGACAAGGGGCTGATCCACGGAAACCTGGACAAAGAGATAATCCACATCAATTCCAGCGCGCGAAGAACGGGATACGATTGCCACTTTGCTGGTCAGAGGGTCTGCTCCGCCAACGCCATCGATTTGCCTGACGTCGGGAGATCCCATCGCAGCCAGTAATACACGGTCTCGAGTCTGGACATCGCTTGGCAGATCGCTCGCCAGAAAGAAAGGTCCTTTAGACGTGCCGCCGCGCATCAGCGTGCACGGGATGGCGGTTTGCGATGCCCGCGACATTAAGTCCTCTTAGATGTACTTAAGCCCCAGTTCGGCGATCTTCTTGCGCAAGCCGTAGATGTCAAGGCCGAGTTCACCGCGCGCAAGCCGCTCTCGATTTGCATCTTCCTTGCGAGCCCGTTGTTCAGCCGCCGAGGCCACTTCGCGCACCGCACTTCGCCTCACTACGACGACTCCGTCATCATCTGCGACAATCACATCACCAGCTTCCACCAGTGCGCCCGCACAGACGACCGGAACGTTCACCGATCCCAGTGTGCTTTTGACTGTTCCCTGCGAACTGATCGCGCGGCTCCAGACGGGAAATTTCATCTCCGTCAGGGCGCGAATGTCGCGACAACCGGCATCAACCACAAATCCTTTGGCTCCGTGGGCACGCAGCGACGTCGCCAGCAACTCGCCGAAATAACCGTCAGTGCAGGTTGAAGTCGGAGCCACCACAAGGATATTTCCGGCCTGGCACACTTCGACAGCAACGTGGATCATCAGGTTGTCGCCCGGAGGAAGCGACACGGTTACAGCAGGGCCCGCTATGGTCGCGCCGGGAAAAATAGGGCGCATGTAGCAGGCGAGTAAACCACATCGTCCTTGCGCCTCATGCACGGTGGTCACACCGAATTTCTCCAAGGCAGCCACGACTTCCGCTGGGGGTTGCTCCACGTTGCGGACCACGACAGGTTGGTTCATGCAAGCTCCTCCGCAACTTGTGGAAAGACGCGCTGATACGCCTCTCCGTATTTGATCGTCTTATTGGAGTTGCGCGAGGCCTGCGCGCCGCGCTGCAGAGCGACCCGCTCGTAGTAATGCCAGAGGTGCTCCTGGGCATTCATGGCTTTGAAGGCCTCATATTTCTTGGGCCAAACTGGAGTGATATCAAGTAGCAGCTGCGGCTTCCATTCGCACTGTTCCGGCTGGTGTGGCTCGAAAAGAAATACGGGCGGTGCGCCGATTACGGGCGTTCCTGGTTCATGTCCATGTGCCTGCGCAACGATGCGCGCTTCCTGCGCAGCCCGAGAAACGAGCGGATGATCAAAATTGTAAGGATCTTTGAGGGAGTGCGTGAGGACAAACTCGGGCCGGATCCTTCGGTAGAGCGCAGCCAGTTCGTAGAGACTGCCGTCCGGAATTCTCATGGGATAGTCACCCACATCGAAGAAAATTACCTTAGCTCCGAGAATTTCCGCCGCCCGAGTCGCTTCTTCCTTTCTGTTGGCTTTAACTTTGTCCATCGTCATTCCCGGCTCGCGCCAGAGCTTCGCCGACTCGCCGCGCTCCCCGAACGACAGACAAATGACAGTGACCTCCCAGCCGCGTTCGGTATACAACGCGATCGCCCCGCCTGCTCGCCACACAAAATCCGCCGAATGGGCGCTTACGACCATCGCTGTTTTTGGACCGGTCACAATGGCTACCTATTTGAGTCTGGATTCCAGGATTGATTTTTCTCCACCAATTTAGGCGTTCTTGACTGTCATGAGGTATGCAACGTTACCCCAGAGAGGACTTCACATCTTGCGTGCCGCCTCCACTGGGGGTGTGCCGTAGGTATGGAACGATTCGATCGTCTTCAGTCCCCAAGCTTGTCCTTTCTTGCGTTCGGCTTCGCTCCATCGGATCGGCTTCCAATCCGGCGCCAGGATCAGACGCGCCCCCGCATTGGCAATCTCAACGCGGTTGCCTCCGGGCTCGTATACGTATAAGAAGAAGGTTTGCTGAATTGCGTGCTTATGAGGACCGGTTTCAATGTACACGCCATTTTCCAGGCAAATATCCGCGGCAAGAAGAACCTCTTCCCGACTATTGACGGCATAAGTGATGTGGTGCAAGCGCCCCTTCGTGCCTGTGTGGTCGCGCGTGTAGGCGAAGTCGTAGCTCTTGTTTGTGCACGTCATCCAGATCGCAGCTTCCGATTCATCATCCAAGACAATCTGCTCGGTCAGGCGAAAGCCCAGGTAGTTTTCGAAGAACTCGCGGTTGGCTTTGATATCGACCGCAAGTCCATTCCAGTGATCGAGGCGCCGCACGTTGATGCCACGCGCTGGAAATTTCTGCGCCTGGTTCTTGAGCGCAGGCCGCAACTCTGGCGGTGCCTGATACCACTCGGTTTCGTAATACAGCTCGATTCGATGTCCGTCCGGATCCTGGCAAAGAAACGCCGGGCCATGCCCCAAATCGCCCTCCGTCCATCCTATGTCGAAGCCTGATCCCTTGAGGACCGCAACCCGGCGTTCGAGAGCCTGGGGGCTTCGTGCGCGATAAGCTACGTGGCCCAAGCCCGGGAGTTTCGAGGCAGTGAGCTTCAGGGAATGCCGCTCGTAATCATCATAGGCGTGCAAGTAAACCGAATCGCCTTGCCGGCCGCTCTCGGTCATCCCCATAACCTGGACAAAAAACCGCAGGCTCTCTTCCGGCTTGGGAGTGAGCAATTCTAAATGGCCGAGATGAGCAACATCCATTACCGGTTCTTTTTGCACGAGTCCCCTTTGCGAGAGCGCCTTATCCAATGCTGGTTCGGCTTCCTGCAGGACGCCGGGGGAACGCCCCACAGTAACGAGACCTCTTGGGAGGCGTTAAGTAGACTCAATATACCTCTCACTTTCCCGGACAACTGTCAAACAGAAAGGCCATGTGACGGCGCCATCGAGTGTTCCTCACCGATTAGCGCACTGGGAGACGCCCACACTAACTTCGTGCTTGACAATCCGCGATCCACGTGAAGAAATGTAACCGTATTCAGTATACTGAACATGATGCTTCCTACAGACGCGGCAACCGCTTCGCCGGGCATTACCAAACTTCTGCGCAATTACTCGATTGAGCTGAATCCGGGCGACGCGAAGACCGTAGAGATGGCGGCAGAGCGTCTGGATCCGGGCACCGAAGTGTCCCTGGCCTGGATTCCCAGCTCGAATCCAATGGACATGATCGCGCCGGCGGCAACGTTGAAACGCGCCGGTCATCTCCCCATGCCGCATGTGGCCGCGCGTCATCTGGAGAGCGGCGCCCAACTCCAGCGGCTGGCGGAGCACTTGCGCGATGTGGGGGCGGATCGGATTCTGATCATAGGCGGCGACCGTCACCTACCCGCGGGACCATATGACAGCAGCCTATCGGTAATGCAAACTGGCGTGTTTCAAAAAGCCGGCATATTTCGCGTGGCGATCGGCGGTTTTCCCGAGGGCAATCCTCACATTCCTGAGACAGTCTTGAATGAGGCACTTGAGGCGAAAGTAAATTTCGCGCGGCGGGAAGGGCTGCGACTCTTGATCATCACGCAATTCTGTTTCAAATCCGAACCCGTGATCGAATGGGTGAGAGGAGTGCGAGCACGCGGCATCGATGTTCCGATACGAGTGGGATTGGCCGGCCCGGCTGGTTTGCTAACCCTCATGCGCTATGCGGTGCGCTGCGGCATAGGCAACTCGTTGCGGGTGCTGAGCGAAAACCCGTCGTTCGCGAAGGTTCTGGTTGAAAGAGGCCCTGAACCGATTATCAAGGGGCTTGCTGCTTCCATTGCGGACGGTGGTGGCCAGCTGCTCGGGATTGCAGGTCTGCACTTTTACATTTTTGGCGGCCTTCAACGAACTATGGATTGGATTGATGCCGAACGGTCATTGAAGACATTGTCTGCTCACCCTTGAGCCGTACGCCATCCCTTCGCATAGGTCTCGCGTACGACTTTCGAATAAGGCACCGGGCTGACGATGGCCCGAATCTCCGTTTGTTTGTGCCTTTCTACGGTCGTCTTTCGGGTGCCGCCTCCCCCTTCGCCCCACACAATCCTGACTTCGGCGCCGGTCTCAATGTCCGGATCAACAACCCCCAGAGAGAGCATTGAGCGCTCGTTATAGCTGTAACCCCCGAACATGGAGAACCCGACAGTCTTCGCTCCCAATAGCACCTTGTCGTACGAGGCAGACGCGTAATTCGACAGCGGCAGATCGATATACTTAGACATCTCGCCCGATTCAAACATCGATGCAAACACCCTCAAGACATCCTCGGCGTTCCAGGCGAAGGTGACCTTTCTCCTCTGCGGTCGACCGGCCATTTTCTCGAGTGCTTCTCTTCCGATGAAATCGTGGTCGAATTTGACGAACGGCCCGTAACCCAGAGCATACGGGGACATGTAATAGTCCTCGATGTCATCGGACTCGAAACTGCCACCGAGGGAACCCGTTCCCTCATAGCTCGCGGCGGGCAGCCATTGCCTGTAGGCTTTCATCCGTTCGCTGGAGTAGACGGCAGGAAGCGGGGATGGAATCCATCCCGACTCCAGCGTGTTGGTCGCGTAGGCTCTGGCTCCGACTTCGCGAAGGCCAAAATCTCTGCCGGCGTCAACGATGGCCGCACGAATCTCCTCGCGCTCTTCATACGGCCCCCATACCTCCAGGCCAGGAGCGCCAGCCATGCCGTGGCGCAACGCGCGGACTCTTCGCCCGGCAATTTTGATCGCATCCATGTGAAAGAACTTGATCTCCGGGACCGGCCCCCGGTTCAGCTTTTCCAGGACCTGCGGCGCATTCGGGCCTTGAATCTGGAAGCGGTAACAGGTCCGAAAAACTGCTTTGCCTTTCGGATTGGAAGGGGACCTGTCGTCCTTCTCGATTTTGATGTCATAACCGCCGGTTTCAGCGTGAAATTGAATCCAGTTTGCGGCCGGGGCGCGCCCCACGAAAACGAGGCGGTTTTCTTCCAGATGAAAAAGAATGCCGTCGCCGATGACATAACCGTCGTAGCTGCATGGTGCGAATTGTTTGGCTCGATTGACGGGGAAGTTCGCGAAACTGTTGGTTGCGAGATAGGAGAGCATTCTCAACGCATCCGGGCCTTCGACGTAAATGTTCGCCATATGGTGCGACTGGTCGAACAGAACCGCGGTCTCACGCCAAGCCAGTTGTTCATCGCGCCAGTTGGAGTACTCGTAAGGAACAACCGGATAGATGTAAGCACCAATCTGCGAATTGCGCAGCATCTTTACCGGGTTTCCCACGCTCTGCAGCAGATCTTCCAGGCTCTTCTGTTTCATCTCAGCCCCCGGTGCGAGAATGTAGGCAAGGCGACGTTCAGTATACGGAACATTGCAATGTCTTGTATACATTAAGAATTCGGAGCCTGCAGAGAGAAAGAGCCAAGTCTCCGATCAGCGAACCTTGCGTCGTCTCATATTTTGAAAACGAACGGAGCGATAGCAGTGGCAAGAACCGTGACCTTCAATCAGCTAGGTCCTGTAGGGCTGATTTGCATCGACAACCCTCCCGTGAACGCGATTAGCCATTCCGTACGGCTCGCGCTCGCTGATGTGGTTGCGCGGGCGGAGAAGAACCCTGGCATCAAAGCGCTGCTAATTATGTCGGAGGGCTCGCCGTTCAGCGCGGGCGCTGATATCACTGAGTTCGATCGCCCGGAGGGCGAGCCCTCTCTCCAACAAGTGCAGGCCGCACTGGAGGCCTTTCCAATTCCAGTGGTCGCCGCGATACACGGACTTGCCTTAGGCGGAGGACTCGAACTGGCAATGGCCTGTCACTATCGCCTCGCTCATAAAGACGCAAAACTCGGAATGCCGGAGATCACGCTGGGCATCATTCCGGGCGCGGGGGGGACGCAACGCCTCCCAAGGCTGATCGGCGCACGCGCTGCTTTGAATATGATTCTGTCCGGGACACCTATTTCGGCACCTGAAGCCAAGACCAAAGGGCTGGTGGATGAGGTTGCGGAAGACGATCTGCGTAATGCGGGGCTATTTTTTTGTGAACGTCTTGTACAGGAGGGGCTCGGCCCGCGCCCAACGTGCAGCCGCACGGTTACTGACGGCCTCGATGAAGCAGAGATTGCTTCTGCACTGCTTCCTCATGCTCGTGCTTTGAAGGGGCGCACGACGCAGGAGCTGGTCATAGAAGCAATCAAAGCTTCCAAGCTGCCGTTCTCGCAAGGTATCGCAATAGAGGCCGCTCTTGCACAGAAGTCGTTGGCGTCACGCGAGAGCCTGGCACTTCGGCACGTATTCTTTGCGGAGCGCGAGTCAGGGAAATCGAGTGGAGTATCCGCAGTCGAGGCCAAGCGAACGCTGTCGCCGGCGATCCACCGGGTGGCGGTGATCGGCGCGGGTACGATGGGCAGCGGCATCGCGATTGCTTTCGCCGACGCCGGCCTGGAAGTGCTGCTCAACGACAACGATCCTGCTTCCCTCATCCGCAGCCGTGAACGTATTCATTCAACGTACGCATCAGGCGTGCGACGCGGCCGCATTCATCAGAACGTCGCCGATGAACGCATTCGGCGTATTCGGAATGCCCGCACCCTGGCCGATGTAGCGGATGCCGATCTCGTTATCGAGGCTGTATTTGAGGATAGGGAGTTGAAGAAAGACGTATTATCGAAGCTCGACTCCGTCCTTCCGCCCCAGCGCCTGATCGCCACTAACACCTCCACTCTTTCTGTCAGCGAACTCGCCCGCGCCACGGCGCATCCGGGGCGCGTATTGGGGCTGCATTTCTTCGTTCCCGCACAAGCCTCGAGGCTTTTGGAGATTGTGCGCACCGACCATAGCTCACCTGAAAGCCTGTCAACAGCATTCTGCGTCGCAAAACTCCTCAAGAAGGTTGCGGTTGTTTCGCGCGACGCCTTCGGTTTCATCGGGAATCGGATGATGCTCGATGGCTACTTTCGTGAGGCCGAGCAGTTGCTGCTGGAAGGAGCCACACCGATACAGGTGGACACGGCGCTCGAGAATTTCGGCTTTGCGATGGGGCCGCAACGGGTAAGCGACCTGGGCGGCAACGATGTGGGCACCAAAGCACGCGTCCAGCTTTTCAAGCGGGAAAAGCGTCCTGACCCTTATTTCGTCATCGCCGACCGCCTTACAGAAATGGGGAAGCTCGGCCAGAAGACCGGTCGCGGTTTCTACTGTTATGAAAATGGCAGCCGCGAGGCCATGCCAGATCCTGAAGTGAACAACCTTATCGAGAAGCTTGCGTTCGAGAGAGGTATATCGCGGCACGAAATTGGCAATGAGGAGATCGTCGAGCGATGCATTCTGGCGCTGATCAATGTCGGCGCAATGGTTCTGGAAGAAGGAATCGCGGCACGCGCTGCCGATATTGATGTGGTTTGGACGAGCGGTTACGGATTCCCACGCCACCTTGGCGGGCCGATGTTTTACGCCGATACGCTGGGACTTTCCGAGGTGTTGCAACGGATTCGCCACTATCACGAAAAGCTGGTTTATTACTGGCGCCCTGCCACGTTGATCGAGCGCCTGGCTTCTGCGGGCACAAGCTTCGAACAGTGGGACCGGGCCTCCGCACCGCGGTAGCGACCTGTGCGCTTTGACGATCGGGTTTACGCATGCCCGGATCGAAATCTAAGCGCCTTCCATGCGCAGCACTCGCCCATCTTCATCTCCGAACAAAGCGTCGAGAAGCTCGGGCCGGTTCCGCTGCAGGGCGCGACTGTTCACCGTGCCTTTCTCGGTTAGCTCGCCAGCTGCGCTGGAGGGCGGGGCGTCGACTAGCAAGGCAGCTACGATGCGGTTGGAACTGCCGGTGCCGGCGGCGTACAGTTTGGCGACGCGTTCGTGAAACATCGCCCTGACGGTCGGGTGGGAGGCGATCTGTGCAGGGTTGGCCGCGCGATCCAGACCGGCGGCGGCGGCGCATACCTCCCAGTCGGGAAAGACAAGAATGCGCACATCCTTACGGTCGGCTCCCGCGACAACAATTTCAATGGCCAGCGGCCGCAGCACGTCCAGCGCATCCAGGCGCAACTTGCCGGCGCTGACTTTAGTGCCCGAGTCAAGCTTGAAAACTTCATTGATCCTGCCATCGAAGCGAAGACCGGCCTGTGGCCGTTGCGCATCAATAAAACTAAGCAGATCCCCGGAGCGCAGGAAGCCTTCCTCATCGAAAGCAGCCGCGGTTGCCGCAGGATCGCGCCAGTAGCCCGGAGTAACGTTTGGGCCTCGATAGCGCACCTCGAAGCTGTTGTCCTCCGGGATGAGCTTAAGTTCGACGCCTGCGACTGGTATCCCGACGACTCCGGGGCCACTTGCCTTCACGTTGCCGAAGAGTGCAATGGGTGCCGTCTCGGTCATACCCAGGCCGCTCACGGTTAAGATCCTGTGCCCAACCGTTTCCACAGCCAGCCGTTCAAGATCGAACCAAGTCGCCGGCTGCATCGACGCCGCTGCATACCAGAGAAACTTCAGCCGTGAAAAAAACTGCTTGCGAAACGCCCGGTCGGCCTCCAGGTGAGGGATCAACAGTTCGTAGCCGCGCGGCACGTTGAAGTAGATGGTCGGCGATACCCGGCGTAGTAACTCGAGACTTGCGCCAAACAGCGCCGCAGTGGGTTTCCCCGGATCGACATACAGGGTGCCGCCATTGTGAAGAATAATGCTGAAGTTGCTGTTGCTGCCTGCGGTGTGGTTCCAGGGAGCCCAATCTACCATCACTGGCGGCTCTTCCTCCAGGCACGGCGCCACTTGCCGCTTCATCTGGGAGTTGCAGCAAATCATGCCGTGAGTGTTGATGACAGCTTTTGGCATGCCGGTCGAGCCGGAGGTAAACAGAAACTTGGCAATCGTTTCCCGACCGACTCGCTCTGCCGCTTCGCGCACTGCATTGCGATGACTGCCATCACCCTTGAGCGACGCCAGATCCCGCATGTTCGGGGATGCCGAGGCATTCCGAAGAGCTATCAATGGAGTGTTCGACTGGAGAGCGTGTTCAAGCGGTTGGCGATAAAGCGCTCCATCATCAACCACGACCATTCCGGGTGTTAACAACTCAAAAGCATAGGACAGCTTCGCGTAATCGCTGGACTGCAGGGCATAGGCAGGAGCGACAGGAGCAATGGGGATGCCGACGTAAAGCGCGGCCAACATGATGAGCGCGTGATCAATCCCATTCGCCGCGAGAATGGCGAGGGGCCGCTCTGCGCCCAGCCCATAGCCGAGCAATCCCTCGGCCAGGAGCAGCACCGATTCCCGAGCTTCGCCGTAAGAGATACACCGCTCTCCAGTTTGGCTCTGCTCGACGATGAAGATGCGATTTGGCGCCTCCCGCGCCCAGCGGTCCAGCCAATCTCCCACGCGACGGTCGTAATCGCCCAGGGGTTCAACGGACCGCATCAGCAAGCTGTCGTCGGGTCGGCGGGTCAGCTCGACATCGGGCGAGAAGAAGCGCACTGGCCGTAGCGGTAAACCGTGAAGATTCGTGCTGTGGTTCAGTGTACTCAACGGGACGAGCTTAATGGATGTAACTCGTCGCCGCAAGCGGTGGGAAGCACACTAATCTTCCCTTACAATAGGGTCCAGCATGAGTCTCCAGGCCAAACGTTCACCCATTCGCAGGGCCAGGCGTAGCAGTGCGGCGCTAGTCGAAGTCTACGACGAGCCGGGCCATTTAATCCGGCGTGCTCAGCAGATAGCCGTTTCGATGTTTCACTCGACCATGGGTAATGGCGTGACGCCTATCCAATACTGCGTGCTGCGAGTTCTTCAGGAGCACCCGGGGATTGACCAAGTGACGCTCGCGAAGTTTTGTGCCCTGGATACCTCAACCGCCGCAGATCTTGCAGTGCGGCTGGAAGAGCGTGGACTTGTGCACCGGATGATGCCGATGAAGAGCAAGCGCTTCCGCCTGCTTCATCTCACACCGGAAGGAACTGATCTTCTAAGGAAACTTGTTCCGCGCAGCACCGTTCTGGCGAGTCACCTGCTTCGAGCACTTAATCGGGACGAGCAGAAAGTCTTTATGCATCTCCTAAAGAAATTTGTTCACTTAAACAATGACGAAAGCCGCGCGCCTCTTGATCGCGGGTTGGCTGGATCGCGCAACGGAGGAAGATAAGGGACGCTGTGTGGGGAGTCTCCTCGCTGTAGCGCTACGCCTTATGGCTTAATCCGGTCCCACTCGGACAGGCCAAAGAAAGAAGCTAACTCTCGACGAGGCACCCGGCGGTGCCGGCTCCGCCTGCAACGCTTGTTGCGCGCGGGTTTATAATCTCGGCCATCATTTTTGGGGAGGGGGAATCCATGCCCCTTGGACTGCCGGCCAGTTTCGCATCTTCGTCGTCGTACGCTCGACCCATCTCGCGATCATACTTCGCGCCGGCGAAACATGTGTCCAAAGTGAGGGAGAAGGCAAAATGGGTATCGTCAGCGGATTTCGCCGCCCTGCTGCCCTGCGAAACGAAATCGTCGATTGCAAGGAATGCATGAGCACAACTGTC
>JASHNU010000043.1 GCA_030041475.1 Candidatus Sulfotelmatobacter sp. | reverse complement strand
GTTATAGTCCGTGCCATGATTCTGCTGCAGCACCGTGGCCCGCATGCGGATGAAGCCCAGGCGAAGTTCATTGAGTAACTTGGACTCGAACACGCGCGTCCACTCCAGCCCGGCGTTCTGGCCGTGATTCAGCGTGTAGCTGCCATAGCCCGGCAGCGAGGTGAATGCATTCACCGGATCGAACGGACTGAAAATGTCTTGGTCGATCAGCGAGTAATGCGCCGACACCGTATCGACGGAGGTGAAATGATGATCAGCTTTGGCCGAGTAGAGGTTGTCCGACCGGCGAATCACCGGAGCCGAGAGATAGGTGTTCGAATCCGCGAGGTCCGTGCCGACGTTCGCCTGCGGGTACAGGTTGCGCACGTTCTTGCCAGCTTGGCAGGACGGATCGGAGGCGTTCGGGCAACCTGCCACTCCTGGCAGGATTTTCAAAATCGGATTCGTCGCGGGGTTGTCGATCGCGGCCCATTCCTCCTGCGATGGCACGGTGGCTTCTTTAGTGTTCGCCTGTCTCAGGCGCAGCCCTTCATACGAGATAAAGAAGAAAGTCTTGTCCCTGACAATCGGGCCGCCCAGCGTCCCGCCAAACTGATTGCGCTGCAAAGCAGGAATGCCTCCGCACGTGCCAGGCGCCGAATTGGCAGTGCAATCGGGGAAGTCGAAGTAGTTCTTGGCATCCATGCTCCGGTTGCGGAAGTACTCGAATAGTGTTCCGTGAAACGCGTTGGTGCCGCTCTTCAGCACCACGTTAACCTGCGCGCCGCCGCCGCGGCCGTACTCTGCTGAATAATCGCTGGATTGAACCTTGAACTCCTGAATGGCGTCTACCGACGGCAGCGCCACATATTGATTGATGTACGGATCATTGTTGTCCACTCCATCGAGCAGGAAATTGTTCGACTGCTCGCGGGCGCCGTTGACGCTGAGCGATCCCCCCTGGGTCGAGTTCTCCGAGCCTTCGGCCGGCAGTTGGCTACCCGGCACCAGCAGGGCAAAATCGAGGAAGTTGCGCTGGTTCAGTGGCAACTCCTGCACCAGCCGGTTGTTGACCACCTGACCCAGTGTCGAAGTGTCGGTCTGAATGGCCGGAGGCGTGTCTTTAACGTGCAGTTCTTCCGTCGCGGCCCCGACCTGGAGCGTGAAGTCAACGCGCACTGTCTGATCTACATCCACGGTCACGTCGCTAAAGACGCTTTTGCGAAAGCCGGCGCTCTCAGCCGTCACGCGATACCTGCCCGGCGGCAGAAGTGCGACCGTGAAATCGCCGTCGTCGTTCGTTTCCGCATCACGCGTGGCGTTTGTCCCTTCGTTGATCACGGTAATTCGCGTCTTGCGCACTACCGCTCCGGACGGATCCGTTACTGTTCCCGTGATGGTTCCAGTAGGACCGCTGGCAAACAGGGCAGGAGTGAGAGCAATTCCCAGCAGAAGAACTAGGAACCGAAATAGCCAGCCAGAACGGGCCATGTGCCTCTCCTTGCGCGGTCGCTTTCCGGGCGACCAGGTTCTCGACGATCTTCTTCTCGGCGATCTTTCCTGCGCTCTTCTCAGGATGAAATCATGGCGACATCCGCCCTTCCCGAGCAGTGCGGGAAATAAGCCTGACGTTTAATTGTCGTGAGCGCTTCTGAGAGTCATATTGATGCTGGGACGGGCTGAGTGTCAACCGCGGCTTGCCTTTTCTGCCCGTCACTGGCGGCGACAGTGCTACTATTTGCCCATGAGCACAACCACGACAGATCGTCCCATGCTCGCCGAACATCCTGCCGAGCGCCCGAACCAGGATCGTAAGGAACCGACTTACCTGTTTAGCGAGAAACAGGTGATGGAAAAGAGCGAGATCGCGCGGCGCTTTCTGGACACGCGCACGCGGCTCAACAACAACGTGGACAAGGCCAACAACTTCCTAGTCAAGCGCTTTTACAACATCGACCACAACGCTTATCTGGAAGGCGCGCTACCTGGTAAGACGAAAGAGTTGTTGGGATTAGTTGCCTCGGCCTGTTTGCGCTGCGACGACTGCATTTTCTATCATGCCATCCACGCCTACCGGCTGGGCGCGACGCGCGCCGAGCAGGAAGAATCACTGAACGTCGCTCTGGTCGTCGGAGGCAGCATCGTCGTCCCGCACCTGCGCCGCGCCTACGAGTTGCTGGAAGAGCTGTACGCGTGAGCTGAGAACATATAGGGCCAGCTGCACGTGGCTTACTAGAACGCGTCGATCCCCGTCACGCTCTGCCCAATGATCAGCGAATGCACGTCGTGCGTTCCTTCGTACGTCTTCACCGATTCCAAATTCATCAGGTGCCGCATGATCGGATAATCATCGGCCACGCCGTTCGCGCCGAGGATGTCGCGAGACAGGCGCGCGCACTCTAGAGCCATCCACACGTTATTCCGCTTGGCCATCGAGACATGCTGTGGCTGGACCTTGCCCGCGTCTTTCAGTCTTCCGACTTGCAGCACCAGCAACTGCGCCTTCGTGATTTCGCTGATCATCCAAGTCAGCTTGTCCTGCACCAGTTGATGCGATGCGATCGGCTGATCGCGCCACTGCTTGCGCAAAAGCGAATACTGCAGAGCGCAGTCATAGCACGACATCGCTGCGCCCACCGCACCCCATGCAATGCCGTAGCGGGCCTGATTCAGGCACATCAGCGGCGATTTCAGCCCGCCCGTCTTCGGCAGCAGATTCGATTTCGGCACATGCACATCCTGCAGCGAAAGCCCCGACGTGACCGATGCGCGCAGCGACCACTTGCCATGAATGTCGTCGGCCTTGAAGCCGGGCCGGTCGGTTTCAACAAGAAAGCCGCGAATGCGGTCGTTTTCGTTTTCCACTTTCGCCCAGATGATGGCGACGTCAGCGATCGTGCCGGAGGTAATCCACATCTTCTCGCCGCTGATCACGTATTCGTTGCCGACCTTGCGCGCCCGCGTCCGCATGCCGCCCGGGTTCGATCCGAAATCGGGCTCGGTCAATCCGAAACAGCCCAGCTTTTCGCCGCGCTGCATCGGCGACAGCCATTTTTCTTTCTGCTCGTCGCTGCCGAACTCCCAGATCGGATACATGCAGAGCCCCGACTGCACGCTCACGAAGCTGCGCACGCCCGAGTCGCCACGCTCGAGTTCCTGCGTCATCAATCCATATTCCACGTTGCCCATGCCGGCGCAGCCGTAGCCTTTCAGCGACGCGCCAAAAAATCCCAGCT
This sequence comes from Candidatus Sulfotelmatobacter sp., assembly GCA_030041475.1. Classification (GTDB taxonomy): domain Bacteria; phylum Acidobacteriota; class Terriglobia; order Terriglobales; family Acidobacteriaceae; genus Sulfotelmatobacter. Next base: position 28,187 of record JASHNU010000043.1, on the reverse strand, counting down.
CCGCCATAGGCTTGACCAGTTCGCGCGGAAAGCGGCCGGCGCGGTTGCACTCTTCAATGATGGGAATCAGGTTGTCTTCAATGAACTGGCGCGTGGTGTCGCGAACCAGTCTCTCTTCGTCGGTGAGCAGGGAGTCAAGCTGGATGAAATCGACGCCGCGAAATTTGATGGCTGGCATGAGCAGTCTCCGTCTATGAGGTGGGTCCGCGCTCGATCAACGAACGCTCGAGCCGCGAAACTTTCAGGTCAGGTTTGCCCGGCACAGAACAGGCCCCACACCGGAGGGCAAACATATGACGGTAGCAGGCGCAGGGAAGAGAGGTCAAACTTCAGGCGGGCATGGCAGTGGGCTACTCTTAATTCAAAGTAGCCTACTACCGGCCGGCGTCAACGCTCGTTCGGCCTCTTCGTTGATTTCCGTTTTTCCGTGCGTGCCGCATCCAGTTGCGCGGCGAGCGCGTCAAAGGCCGGCGTTGGACCATGCCAGCGCAACTGCTCAACATCTGCAAACAGCGGAATGTCAGTGCGCAACGTCGCCAGTTTCCGAAACAAGACCGCATGATCCCATTCGCGAGCAAGCGTCGCGGCAAGACTGGCCGCGCTTGTGACCTTCACGTGCCAATCCCGCCAGTCCTTCGGAATCGACTCAAGATGTAGAAATTTCCCCAGCACAGCCGCCGATGATTTTGCTCCCCAACCATGCAGTCCCGGATATCCGTCGGCCGAATCGCCGACCAGCGCAAGATAATCAGGAATCGACGCCGGGGGTACTCCGAACTTGGCCACCACTCCTGCCTCGTCGAGTGTAACATTCGTGCGCCGGCTTAACTGCACGATGCGCGTTCCGCTGACAGACTGCCCGAGATCCTTGTCCGGAGTGCAGATCACCACGCGCTCGACCCTGTTGTCGCGTGCCGCGGCTGCTGCTCCTGCTGCCAGCGCGTCATCTGCTTCGAACTCCACCATCGGCCACACCACCATGCCGGCCGCGGCCAGCACTTCTTCCAGCAGGGGAAACTGCGCCAGCAGATCTGGCTCGACGCCTTCGCTGGTCTTGTAGCCCGCCCACAAATCGTTGCGAAACGATTCGACCACGTGATCGGTTGCGACCGCCAGATGCGTCACGCCGCCTTTGAGCATTCCCAGCAGCGAGGCCAGCACGCCCCGCACCGCCGCGACTTCGCGCCCCTGAGCGTCCCGCGCCGAAGGCAGCGCATAGTAGTGCCGGAACAACTCGTACGTGCCGTCGACGAGATAAACTTCGATGCCGCTCACCGGACAACCCTATAGCAGCCGCTGCGGGCAATCAACCCACCTGAGGCACCACGCGACAGTCCGCCCGCGTTCCTGTAAAATCAAAAAGGCGGAAGGAAGATCGCAGCCTCGAGCTTCCGACGTGGATTCTCCGGTATCATCCCATCCACAATCCATAGAGAGATTGAACCGGACTGCGCTGCGCACATTGATTTCAGGAGAGACCGAACATGGCTGTAGGCGCGAAGATTGCCAAGACTGCAGACCGCAAGAAGGTGATGGACACCACCAAGAGCACGGATTGCCCCAAGTGCGGCAAGCCCACCCGCATCGTCAAGCGCGTGAAAGACCGCGAACGCGGCCTTCCCGGCGGGATTTACATCTCGTGCTCGGCGTGCGAGTTCTTCGAGAAGTTGTAGGAAGTGATCGGGAAGGGCACGGCTTCAGCCATGCCGCCCCGCAATTAAAATGCGACAACGGGCTTTGGCCGCTGGGGTTTAAACCTCGGGCGATTCGCCAAGCGGAGCCTGATCCTCTAGACCATCCTCGGCGTCCCGATTCAGCTCTTCTGCATACTCATTGAGAATGTCGAGATCGCGTGCGGCCCGTGCTGCACGCTCTTCCCCTGACTTTGTTTCATTCCATTCCGCATTAAGGCCTACCCGCTCATCTGCCCCAGAATGGCTCGCGCTTCCGCCGCGGGATCGGCAGCCTCGGTGATGGGCCGTCCCACCACGATATGGCTGGCGCCGGAAGCGATTGCTTCGGCAGGAGTGACGATGCGTACCTGATCTCCGGCGCTCGTGCCAGCGGGGCGCACGCCCGGCGTGACGATCGCGAACATCTCCCCTAGCTCCGCGCGCAGTGTGGAAGCTTCACGCGCTGAAGCGACGACGCCGTGGCAACCGTTGGCCAGCGCGATCGTCGCCAGACGAACTACGCTGTCCTCCACAGTGCCGCGCACGCCGATGTTCTCCAGGTCGTGAGAGTCTAGGCTGGTCAGCACCGTTACCGCGAGCACCATCAGGCCGGGGCGTGCCTTCGCCGCATCCACTGCCGTGCGCAGCATTTTCCCGGTCCCGGCGGCGTGCACCGTCAGCATGCTTACATCCAGCTTGGCGGCCTCCGCCACGGCAGCACCGACCGTGTTGGGAATGTCGTGGTACTTCAGGTCGAGAAAGACGCGCCGGCCCGAAGCGATGAGATCGCGCACCACCTGCGGACCCTCGGCGGTGTAGAGCTGCATGCCGACTTTGTAGGTGAACGCGGAGTCTCCCACCGCCACCACAATCTTCTGTGCGGCGGCGGCGGTGGAAACATCCAGGGCAACGATCAAACGCTGGCGCGGGTCGTGGCTGCGATAGCTCACGCCAATTTCCGGGATGCGATTCGGCAGGGCCGCGTGCATCCCGACCAGTGTATGTTTTTTAGGGGAGTTCCGCCAGTGGGGGACGATTGAGTGCAATCGTCTGGTAGTGGGGTTTCCGTTCTACCCGGGCATCGACCAGGTCCAGGCGTACGCGTTGCAGTCCGCGTGCACGGAATTGCAACTCCTGGGCGGCGCCGTACGACAGATCGATGATCCGTCCCGGCACGATCGGCCCCCGGTCATTGACTCGGACGATAACCGTCCGGCCATTGCGCAGGTTCGTCACCCGCACATAGGTTCCCAGCGGAATCGTCAGCGACGCCGCGGTCATCCCGTACATGTCGTAGGGTTCGCCGCTGGCCGTTGGTTTCCCGTGGAAGTATTCGCCGTACCAGGAAGCCGTCCCAATTTGATACGGCTTCTTTCCTGCCTGTTCGCTGACTTCAGGTTTACTTTGACCTTTAAGTGGCGCCGGTGTCGCCTCCGAGATGTTCGGTTCCTGAGCCGCTCCCAGGCCGGCGATCACAAAAGCGAGCGCCAGTCCATGAGCAATACGTCTTTGCATTCAGTTCTCCTCGCATACTCAAAAGTGTCCTAGCCTACGCTGTACTGTTGGACGTGATTGTGAAATGCTATCGGGCAGCCAAATGCACTGTCAAGCCGAAACGGGGGTCAGTCGATGACCTCCTAGTAATCGATGTCTCACGTAACCTATTGGTTATTTAAGAACATAGCGGGAAGGTCCTTTGTTTCAGAACGGTTACGTATTTATCAAAAAGTAAATAATCGGACGCGGGCTTGGCGGTAGAATTTACAAAGCCATTGGAATCAACTGGTTACAGGCTTACATCGAGCCAAACTACATGAAATCATGTACTTACGGCGCAGCGCTGGAAGGCACCTAAGAGGATTTTTTTCTGGACCCTAGCACCAAAAGTAACTTCCCGGTCTCGCCGATGTGAGATGCTGGGCCTCTCGATGGAGTACCATCGGACTCATTAAGACGGAAGTTCATGGCCGAAAAACCGCCAGTTGTGCTGACCATTGCCGGATTTGACCCGTCCTCCGGAGCGGGGATCACCGCCGACATCAAGACCATCGCCGTACACGGATGCTACGGGGTCGCGTGCCTGACTGCCGCGACTGTGCAAAGTACTTCAGGGGTCCGCCGCGTTGAGCCCTCCGACCCCGTCCTGGTGACGGACACTCTGGAAGAGCTCGCCGCCGATATCGACATTGCCGCAGTACATATCGGCATGCTGGGATCAGCGAAAGTGGCGAAGGCTGTCGCCGACTTCCTTTCCAGCGCCCCTCCGGGCCGATCAGCCAAGAGAAAGGCGCGACTGCCCAATATCGTTCTGGACCCCATTCTCAAATCTTCCTCCGGCGCTGACCTGCTCGACGCCGCCGGAGCGCGGCTATTAATCGAGCGTCTGATCCCCCTTGCCGATGTCCTAACTCCGAACGTGGATGAAGCCGCCGCGATCACCGGCATGAAAGTCAGCGATTTGGACGAAATGAAGACAGCCTCGGCCAGGTTACACGAGATGGGAGCGCCTGCCGTCGTCATTACCGGCGGTCATCTGGAAAAGGCCATCGATCTGCTCAGCTTCACGACCAAGCGCGGGATCGAACAGGAAGTTTTCAAAGCCGAACGCCAGCGTTCCAACTTCACCCATGGCACCGGATGCGCCTTCGCCACCGCCATGGCATGCCACCTGGCTCTTGATCGAGGCCTGGCTGAAGCCGCACTTCTGGCCAAGACCTACGTCACCGCGGCCATCACCTACGGGCATCCTCTCGGCAAGGGCACCGCGCCCGTTCACCACCTCTACCGCATGAATCAGTCGCGCCGCGCCGCCGGATTGGGCGGAGGCGGATCGGGAACCGAATCGTAGGCCGAAGCAGGACGTGACTGTCGACAATGGGTGTAGCGGAGATATTACGCCAGTTTGGCAAGATGTAGATGCGCTTCCGGGCCGGTTGGGTGCGAGCTGCAAGGTATGGCCGACGCCGCATCTCGAATGTGACCAGCCTCACTTGCAACAGGAGAGCCCCGGCTTATAATTACCCTTAGCCAAATCGGGAGGGATACTTATGCGCGCCCACCCCCGTCCATTCGCTTATCCCCGTTCGCGGTTTTTCGGCTTCGCGCCGCTCTTGGTTCTCTCGCTTGCCGTGTTGCTCACCGCCGGGTGCGGCGGCGGAAGCGCGCCGACGAAGGCGACTTTCAGCGGAAACACTGCAGTGGTCGTTCTTGCATCCAGCACGGCGAACGACCAGTTATTTCAGTTTTCCGTAACTCTGCAGAGCCTGACATTGACCAGTCAATCCGGGCAGACGGTTCCGCTGTTGGCAGGCCCGGCAAGCGACGAGTTCATCCACTTGAATGGGCATGTCGAGCCCCTTGCGACCGTGAGCGTGCCGCAGGGTATTTACACATCTGCAGAGGCGACGCTCAGCGCAGCCTACCCGGCCTGCGCCGGACAGTCCGCTGGATCCCTCCTAATGAATGAAGCGCTAGGCGGCTTAAACGGGCGGACCGCCGCATCCATCGAGTTGGAGCAACCGATCACAGTGACCGGCACTGTGATGGGATTGGTTCTTGATCTGCAAGTGTCCGAGACTGCGCCCTTCAATGGCGGGTGCTCTAGCAGCCTGACCAACGCGATCACCGTCACACCGACCTTCAGCCTGACTCCCATATCCATCGCGCCGCAGCCCACAGACAGTGGGAACGGCAAGGTGTTGGGTGTCGAGGGGCTGATCAACTCAGTGAGCGCGGACGGGAGTGGCTTTACAGCTGGTGCGCTTTACAGCATGAATGAAGGCTCCAACGGGCCTACGTGGCAGGTAACCGTTAGCAGCGGCACAGTATTTCAGGGTGTGGGAAGCACCGCGGCGCTCACCGCCGGGATGCCTATTGACATGGATATGGTGATCGAGGCGAACGGATCATTGCTGGCTACACGAGTTGCCGTGTACGACACGGATACCACAAACCTGAGCCTCGCTTTCGGGCCGCCGATGGCGATATATCCCAGCGGTGCTTATCAAGCAGTCTACCCGGTGATGGATGCGCTTCAAGTCGAGCAACAAGGCCTACTATCGTCATTAATCGGCCTATATAGCATAAATGGGGCCACATCGCAGATTTCGAGCGTGCTTGCGAATTTGTCGAGCCTCCCCTTCCCGGCAACATTCACTGTAGCCAATATGGTGGATGGTCAGAACATCTTGTTCAGCACACATGCACCGTCAGAAGTGTTCCAGCCGCTAACTACCCTCACCCTGCTGCCGCAGACGATTGATGGCACGATAAGCGCAATTTCCAGTGAAGGCAGCTTCACGACATACACCGTGACGCTGGCACTGTACGATCTGTTTCCCAATCTCGCGGTGCAACCGGGGCAGACGACGCTGCTGACGAATCCCAATACCGTGGTGGTCTACGCCGATAACAATACACAGATGCTGAGTTCGAGTTCGATCAGCGTGGGCGGGCTGTTCCGCTTCTATGGGCTGGTGTTCAACGACAACGGCACGCTGCGCATGGACTGCGCCCAGGTGAACGACGGGGTTGCTGAGTGAAGTCGCGAGAGTCAGGCGGTAAACGCGTCTCCCTGCAGAAGCTGAAGGGCCGATGGGAGCAAGCGGTACGGAGGTCGCTCGAAAAGAAGAAACCACCCGAAGGCCGGCCGAAGTAAAGGAGCAATCTATAGACGGAAAGTACATTCAAAATCCACGCCCGAAATTCCGCATCAAAAAGAGAAGGGGTATCCACTACCCGGACACGATATTCTCGCGTTCACAACTACAGGAACCTCGAGACGAGATAGATCATCAACTGGCCAAGGATGGGCGAGGAGCACGAAGGGACGAAATCAGGACTTCGACTAAAGTAAAGCAGGCGGCTGCATAAGTTAGAAGTGGGATGGTTTGACTCAGAAATCGGACTGCCTTGCGTAAAGTACATACTTCCGTCAGGCGATTACACTCATCGGCTTCGAGCTGGCCTCAGTCGAGGCCGCACGCGGGACATACTCAACGCGGCTTGATCCGGTGAGGAAGGGTTACTCGCGGTCGGAAGATTTCTTCAGCAGGATTCCCGCCACGAAGGAAGCTGTCGCGGCCAGCAGCCACTCGGCGCGATAGAACTGAATCGCCTGCCAATCCACGTAGGTTTTGGCAGTGAGCAGGCCAACCAGTAACGCGCCCGCGACGCACGCCAGCCCGATAATGAACGCGATCAGCGACGCGGTCGGAAGCCCGACCAGACGCTGAATCTCATGGAAGTGCAGGTAGCGCAGCCAGGAAGGAAAAGACGCCGAGCGCAGCCTGCTCTGCACTTCGCCCGACAACGTCGTGACGGTCGAGCGCAACCGCCCTACTGCCGATTCCCAGTGCTTTGCCAGCGCAGCAGCGTCGTGGCCTGCGTCGGGGGGGAGGCCTTCGGGACGGCGCCCGCCGCAGGTATGACAGAATCGTGAACCCAGCAGGAACTCGGTGCCGCAGCGAGGGCAAACTTCGGCCGGCATGGGCACTGCCTCTCGAACGCTGTCCTCAGCAACGAGGGGTAGGGGAGGGCTCCAGAACTCTTGCTCCGATTCGTGGGCAACTTCAGACATAGTTCTTCCTCGGACTCAGTAGCGGGGGGAGGCGCCACTGGCTGAATGGCATTCCGACCACCAAAGCTTGATGTGCTGTAACTCTTTGGCTGACAAGCACTTGCAATTTCGTCCGACGGCTGATGCCCGACGGCGCACGCAATAATTACTTGCGCCGGCGAGTAAATGTGCGCCAGTCACGAAAGTACATGCGACTGCTGAGCCAGATAAAACAAGCTGCGCACCACACGGATCAATCTATGCGGAAGACCCGAGCATCAGGATCCCCGGCTACGTCATCCTAATAACAGCGCCACACAACTCGCCGAGCTCCATTCGTCAAGTCGGGCGCAGACTGCTCACCCGAGCCTTCCGCAATCTGATCCGCGCTAATCCGGATCAGTCTGTGGTTGGGAAAATGGTAGCGTGCGCTGAGAACTTTGACAGGTAGCGATACGGGTACAGGGATGACAGTTATGGTTCTCGGCCGACCAGCAATACCGGCCCGACACCATTCCGGGACTTCGTTTAGACTAGAAAAACTTTCCTGGCAATGAATCCGGCGAAGGCGAATCCGACGAAACCGCGAGCGCAGACCCGTCCGCATGCCGAGTTGCTCGGACGCATCGGCTTTACATGGACTATTCCGGCAGTTCTACTACTCGTTTCCCTGCTCGCGTCCGCCCTCGCCTCGGGTCAAACACAAACCGTAGCCGATGCACCGCGCGGAGCGTTGCGCGATCCCCAAACCGATGCCGCTTTCGACCACTTCTACAATATGGAGTATGACCGCGCCATTCCGGAATTCGAAAAAATCCTCGAGAAGCGTCCCAAGGATCCCTTTGCCGTCAATCATCTGCTGATGGCTGTCCTGATGCGCAATCTCTATGAAACCGGCGGCATGAACACCGGCGATTATTCGAACGACAGTTTCATCGGCCACGCCCCGCGCCCGACCGACCAGAAGGTGAAGGATCGAATCAAGGAACTGGCGCGGCGTGCCGAGGCGCTCGAAGAGCAGCAGCTCAAGGAGAATCCGAAAGACGTTAATGCGCTCTACTGCCGCGGCGTTACCCGGGCGCAGTTCGCCGTGTATACGGGCCTGGTGGAGCGCGCGTGGTTTTCGGCCCTGCGCAACGCCGTCGGTGCGCGCCACGATCACGAGCACGTGCTCGAGCTCGACCCCGACTATGTGGACGCAAAAATGGTCGTAGGCACCCACAATTACGTGGTCGGCAACCTGCCCTGGAGCGTGAAAGTCGCCGCCGCTCTTGCGGGATTGAGCGGCTCGAAGGAAAAAGGCCTCGAATATCTGCGCGAAGTTGCCGAGAGCGGCGGCGAAACCAGCGTGGACGCCAAGGTCATGCTCAGCCTGCTTCTCCGCCGCGAGCACAAGTACGACGAAGCTCTCGGCTACATGCAGGATCTGGCGACGAAATATCCCAAGAACCATTTGTTTCTGACCGAGGTTGCCAACCTCGATCGCGCCGCTGGCCGCCTCGACGAAGCCGAAGCAGTGTATCGCAAAGTGTGGCAGAACGGTCGGGAAGGCAAGTACGACAAACTGCACTACGAAATGGCGGCGTGGGGCCTGGGCGAATTGCTGCGCAGCAAGCACGACCTTGCCGGAGCGGCCACAGCCTACGAACTGGTGAATGACGCGCCCAATCCGGATCCCGACATCCTGCAGAAGGCCAATCTGGCTGCCGGAGAAATGTACGACCTGCTGCAGAACCGTGATCTGGCCATGAAGCGCTACGAAACCGTGCTGGCTGGAAACGCCAACACCGGCCCCGCCGACCAGGCCCGGCGCTACATTAAAGAAGCCTACCGGGAGTAGGGAACTGCTGGCTTACAATATGCGTAGTCTTAGTGGGGGGACGAAACCATGTATTGCAACCACTGCGGCAAAGTCATTCAGGATGATGCGGCCGTCTGCGCCTATTGCGGCGTGCGCGTGGCCACATCGCGGGCCCGCACGAAGCTGATGCGTCCGCGCCAGGGACGCAAGATCGCCGGAGTTTGCCTCGGCTTCGCCGAATATTTCGACGTCGACGTTACGCTGGTGCGCGTGGTGTGGTTGATCGCGTCAGTGACAACGGTCATTGGCCTGCTCTCCTATCCGATCGCCTGGATCATCATGCCGGAAGAGCCGCTAATGCTCGATGCACCGAAGAACGCGCAGCAGGTCACGAATCCGTAGAGAACTGAACATTTCGTGAAGCGGCGGACGCCGAGTCCTCGGACCTTTGACCGTCTACACCGCTGACCATTCTGTGTTCTAATCGCCCGCATGGCACCGATTGCCAGCCAAGGTATTCGCAGTGGCGATGCCGAGATCGCATACTGGAGCCTCGGCGAAGGTGCGCCGGTTGTGCTGCTTCATCCCTTTCCTGCCGATCATGAAGTCTGGATGCCCGTGGCTCAGGCTCTGGCGGTGCGATATCGCGTCGTCCTCCCCGATCTCCGCGGGCACGGCGAATCTGGCGTTGGAGACGGTCCCGCGACCATGGAGAAACATGCGGCCGACATCGTACGCGTCATGGACGTCGCCGGGATTGGCCGCGCGCCGCTGGCTGGAGTTTCTATCGGCGGCTATGTGCTATTCGAGTTCTGGCGAAGATATCGCGGCCGTGTCGCCGCGTTGATCTTCTGCAACACGAAAGCGCCCGCCGATAGCGCCGAAGCTCGCGCCGGGCGCCTGCAAGCCGCCAACGATGTTCTCGAGCGCGGCACCGAGCCGTTTCTCGAATCGATGATTCCGCGCTTACTCGGCAAGACCACGCGCGAGACGCGTCCCGATCTGGTAGATGGCGCATTGCGCATGATGCGGCGCATGTCGGCGGACGACGTGGCCCAGGTGCAGCGCGGCATGGCCGCGCGTGCCGATTCGCTCGAGACCCTGAAAACCATTAATGTCCCCACGTTGTTGATCACCGGAAACGAAGACATCCTTACCGGAGTAAGTGAGGCCGAACTCATGCGGCAGAACATCTCAGGCAGCCAGTTGCGTGTGATCCCGAAGGCCGGACACTACTCGCCCTGGGAGCAACCGGAAGAAGCAGCGAGGATTGTGCGGCAGTTCCTGGATGCCGTGTAACATCGTGCGTACTGCATGATTTTCGGCGGCTGAGCCGCCCGTACCAAGGGCCAGTTTTGCTAGAATCTCCGCGATGACAACTTCTATCACCGAACTGATTCTTGTTCCTGCGAACACGCAAATCAGTGCCAAAGGCGACGGCGCTTCCGTCGACGTCAGCACCGCCAACAATCGCGTATTTCTCGTGACGCTTGCCATCACCCGGATCATCGAGCAGGAATCGCTCGACGTGAGCATCTATAGCTCGGCCGACGGAGCGGCCTGGGATGCGAAATCGCTGGCCGCATTTCGGCAGGAGTTTTATACGGGAGAGTATCCGCTCCTGCTCGATCTGAGCGCACATCCCGGCGTGAAATTTGTTCGCGCCCACTGGGAAGTCGCGCGCTGGGGGCGCGGCACCGAGACACCCGCGTTCGAGTTCGGCGTGACCATGAAGGAAGTCCCGGCGGACATTCTGAAACAAGCTACAGCCGAGGCCAAAGCGATGGCTTAAGATTGGCCCGTCACCCATCCGTTATATTGATCTCAGCGTGAAAACCGAATCCCAGGTCGTGGTGCGCCCGGCGCGCAGTGTGCGGGGCACGGTGCGGCTGCCCGGCGACAAATCCATATCGCATCGCTACGCCATGCTGGCGGGAATCGCCGAAGGGCCCTCGTGTCTGGAAAATTTCTCGACCGGTGCCGACTGCGCCAGCACGCTTGGCTGCATGCGCGCTCTGGGCGTGAACTGGGAGGGAAGAGACGGCGGCGAGAACGTCATCGAAGTTGAAGGCCGTGGCCCAACGCTCTATGCTCCGGATCGCTTGCTCGATTGCGGGAACTCCGGTTCGACCATGCGCATGCTCAGCGGAATCGTGGCCGGGCAGAAATTCGCGAGCGAGCTGATCGGCGACGAATCGCTCTCCCGCCGGCCGATGGAGCGCGTCATCCGGCCGCTTACCGCGATGGGAGCGCAGATTGATTCACGCGAAGGCAAGCCGCCGTTGCGAATCCAGGGCGCGTCTCTAAGAGCGATCGACTACGAAATGCCGGTGGCGAGCGCTCAGGTGAAGTCGTGTCTCTTGTTCGCCGGACTCCTGGCCGAGGGCGTGACGCGCATCGAAGAACCGCTGCGCACCCGCGATCACGGCGAGCTTGCCCTGCGGGCATTCGGCGCTCATCTGGAACGGTCGGGCAACACAGTTCGCATTCGCGGGGGCCAGCGCCTACGCGGGATCGAAACGCGTATTCCCGGCGACATTTCGAGTGCCGCGTTTTTCTTGTGCGCCGCCGCGTTGTTCCCAGACTCGGAGCTGACCATCCCCGGTCTGCTCATGAACCCCACACGTGCGCGCCTGCTCGACATTCTCGCGCAGATGGGGTTGCGCATCGCGGTGACGCAACTCGATGAAGTTCACGGCGAACTCGTGGGTTCGTTGCGCGTGGAGGGTTCTGGGCTGCATGGGACAACCATCGCCGGCGCCGACTCCGCCGCGCTGATCGATGAAATCCCGGTCCTGGCGGCCATTGCGGCCTATACGGATCGCGGCATGGAAGTGCGCGACGCAAGAGAATTGCGGGTGAAAGAGTCCGACCGGATCGCCGCGGTGGCGAACAATCTTCGCCGCATGGGCGCGCAGGTAGAAGAGCGAGAGGATGGTCTGAAGATTCCCGGCGGCCAGACTCTTCGCGGGGCAGAACTTGACTCTTTCGGCGATCACCGCATCGCTATGGCCTTTGCAGTCGCTGCCTTGCGCGCCGAAGGCGAGACTCTGATTCGCGGACCAGAATCCGCCGCGATTTCTTATCCCGCCTTCTTTGAGACGCTCGTCCAAGTAGCGGAACGATAATCGGAACCGCCCCGAAACGCATACCACGCCTTGCGTCGAAGGCGGCAGATTTCAGACCGTACCCATCAGCCCAAATGCGGTGATCGGCGGGCCGTGCCTGTGATAGAGTAGTGACCACTACAAGCCCTGGGCTGTGGGGCCCGGCGCTGGTCCTTTTCGTTCGGCCGCAGTTTTCAACTTCCAAAGGAGTGACCGATGCCCACTCTCCGCGAGCTGGTGAAAGACCGCAGGGTGTTTTCCGTGGACGCTTCCCGCACGGTGCTCGAGGCCGCCCGCTACATGATGGAGCATAACGTCGGTGCGGTACCCGTGCTGCGCGACGGGGAGTTGACCGGCATTTTGTCGGAGCGCGACATCATGAACCGCGTGGTCGCGGTGGGGCGCACTCCCGGCACGACCGCCGTCTCTGAAGTTATGACCGCGAATCCGCGGGCCGTCTCCGCCGACGAGAGCATCGAAGACTGCCTGTTCATCATGCGCGAATTCGGCTTCCGGCACCTGCCGATTGTGGATGGCAAGAATCTGAGGGGCTTGGTCTCGCTGCGCGATGTTCTCATGCATCAGGCCGCTGAAATCGAGCGCCAGACCCGGAAAGCGGCGTCATAAACCCGCTTCCGAGCACCAGCGCCGACCTTTCGTGCGTACAGAACGCTTCCAACAAGCAGCGAAAGCCGACTAGCTAGGGTTTCGCGGATTCCAGTTCCTTCAGTCGCCCCTTTGCATGGTCGTTGTCGGCATTGAGCTGCAGCGACTTGTGATAATTAGCGATCGCTCCGGTTTTGTCCCCAGCTGCCTCCTGCGCCTCGGCCAGACTGTCGTATGTGTTGGCGCTCTCCGGGTACATGGCGACGTTCAGCTTGAATACAGCAACAGCCTTCGATGGACCGATATCCATTAACGCGTAGCCCCAGTGGTTGACCGCGTTCTCGTCCAGCTTGAACGCAGGGTTGCTCTTCTTCGCCTTTTCGTAGATCTCGGTTGCCTTGTCAAAACCCTGGGCTGCCAGTTCACGGGCAAAGTCTGGTAGGTTTGCCGCCGGGTGGAAAGCCTCGCGCATGTCCACCGTGAGCAGGTGGCGCGGAACAGAATTCTTGTCCGGATCATTCTTCAGGAATTGCAGCGCGGTCGCATCATTCTTCAAGTAGGCGTTCAGGAACTGGAGCAGATAGCGGGCCATCCAGCCGAAGCTCTGGCAAACTTCCGCCGGACTGCTCTCGGTGAAGTACTGGTCCTCGCGAAAGCGGATGAACCAGGAGGAAAATTCGGCGTGAATCATTGTGGGCGACTGCACAAAATAGTAATCGTTGTATCGCAGCTCGTTCATAAAGCTGTAGGATGTGCCCCACTTCAGCTGGTTCAGCTCTTCCATTGTGTAGGGCTTCGAAGACAGGTAAAGAAACGCGGCGGTGAGCTTGTTGGGATCGAGTAGTTTCACGTCTTCCGCTTGCTTCACCAATTCCGCCCGATACCGAATCGCGCCATCCAGGCCCACGAGCGCCGAAATGCGATCGTCGTTCATGGCTGCGAACATGTTCGTCAGGCCGCCCCAGCTGTATCCAGCCACCGCGATGTGCGATAAGTCTGCTTCCGGAATCTTTTGCAGGTAGCCGATGAGAAACTCGATGTCGCCGACCTGCGCCGCAATGCCCTCCAGATCCTGCGTCATGCCACGCGTATGGGCGCCCATGTCGGGACTGGCAATCACCAGATAACCGTGGCTGGCTAGGTATTCGCAGAGATCAGAATTTTCAAACGCGGGCGCACTCAAGCTTGCAGCGTAGACGACAACTGGAAAATGCCCCGCTTCGGGACGCGCGTCCTGATAGGCCCGGGTGACCTGGACCTTCTCGCGCTCGTAGTTCTTCAGAAAGTAATCGGACCGAAGCCGGGACATCACTCCGGCCTCACGCTTGTGCTCCTCCAGGGTGAAGTTGTCCTCTGTGGCCAGCAGGTCAAGGTAGCGGCCATAGAGCATCGGCTTCGCGCTCTTGTCCACTTGCGCCGGATACCAGATCAGCGTTTGAATCGGCCGGGCCCGCTCGCCCATGACCAGATTGCCTTCCACGTCTACACGCCGATAGGAACGCGTGTAGTCATACTGCAGAACGACGCGGAAACCAACCGAATGGGGCCCATACAGAGCCTCCATAGTGAAGTTCGATTTTGGTTGCTGGGCCGTTGTAAGAGAAGCGATCGCGAGGTTACAGGAAAGTGCGATGAGCAACGGGACTCGTTTCATCAAGATTCTCCTGTACGGGGAGATGCGCACGTCTGAGAGACGAAATTCTCGCCGCCCGGCGAGCAGGGGCGCTGCGGCGCGTTGGCATTGTACAAGAACTGGACTTCGTTCACTGCCGCTTGCGCAGCATGACTTCCCCCGGTGTCGGCGGGAGCTTGAAGGGAAATTCGAACACTTTGCCATCCAGAGGCAGGCGAAGAATGAGCTCCTCCTGCCGTTTCCATCCACCGATCCACTGGCTCGAAACGCTGAACAGAACCCAGCCGCTGGTTTCTGGATTTCCCGGCCCCAGACGCGCCGGGCGCAAGCTGTTCTTTGTAACGAACTCGATCAGTTGGGCGGAATCTTTCTGAAATGCGCGCATGTAGGCTTCTTTTTCGTCTTTTTTCTCCGGGTGCTTCTCAACCTCGCGCGCGGTTTGGTGATCGAGTTCGTCGGCGTCACCCTGAATTTTCTGGGCGAAGGCGTCGGGATCGAGCGCCGGCTGGACGGTCTGGAAGTGCTTTACAAATTCGAGGGAGACGTTCTCCAGGCCGAGTTCGAGTGTGTCCTGGCCGCGATAGCGCACGTTGACCAGCACGCCGAAAAACGGCTCGTGCCGCCGATGAACCTTCTCCAGCTCCTGCGAGTCGACGGAGACAGTGACTCCGGCTTCGCCAGCCCACAACCCATAGCGATACTTGCCGTCGTCGCTACGGGAAAAGGTGCAGCCCGGGCGGTCCTCATCCCAGCGCACGGCTCGAATCGGCTTGTCTTTATCCTTGGCTGGGCTCCTGGCCAATCCAGCAGGGGAAGCATATGCGAGGGACAGAGTCACCGCTGCCATCAACAGCCGTGGCAGATGATGCCTGAGCCTGCGCATGACTCATTGTATGGGAGCGGTGACCGTCAGTGTCACAGACGGAACGCTTGAGCCCGTGCCGGAGTTGCTCGAGACGACGTGATCCACGTCGACGCCAGCGATCGTAAAGGTGTATGTGTTTGCGGGAGTAATTCCGTTCGGGGTGGTCGTCGTCGTGGAGGTATTGGTGCAAGCGGGTACCAGGAGCAACGCTGCGCTGAGAATAAAAAGCGAGAGCAGGGTCCATGCCGTCCGCGATTTCTTTCCGCCGACGCCCAAACCAATCAGCGCAAGCGCCGGCAGAGGCAGCCAGAGCGCATAGAGCGGCCGCCAATGCGGTACAGCGCCCGTCGTAATCGGTCCAAACGTGGTAATCGTCAGCGTAGAACTGGCGACAGTGCCGTTTGGACCGGGGACGGTTGGGCTCGGCGGACTGAAAGAACAGATTGGTGGCAAAGTCACAAGCGGCGTAATCGAAGCGCAGGAGAGAGTTACACCCTCTCCGCCCGGGCTGGTGTAGCCATTCAGAGGATTGATGTTGATCGTTCCCGTCGCGCCGTTGCCGGCGGGCACGCTGCTCGGCGCCACGGCCGTCTGCACCGTAATGGTGAACGAGGGCGTCACCGAGAGCACGGTTACGTCTTGCGTGAGAGTCTGGTGCGTGGTCGAAGGTCCGGTGCCGACGACATACACCGAGTAGAACCCCGCCGACGCCCCGGTTGCATTGATGGTGGCCAGCGCACCTCCCGGCACATCGACCGAGGTCGGACTGATTTCGCAAAAATCCGTCGGCACCGATTCCTGCGACGTCACCACGCAAACCAGGCTCACCGTGCCAATGAATCCGTTTTGCGCTCCAACCGTAATCTGCGCCGTGGTATCGCTGCCGGGCAGCAAGGCCGAGGGCTGGAATCCCGTGATGCTCAGCGTGAAGTCGGGGGTCTGCGCGGGCGCGGCCGCCGGAAAGGCCAGTAGCCCGCAGAAAACGAGCAAAACTGCCCTGCAGATGGCGGCCAGTCTCGAATTCGCCAATTTCAAGATGGAGGTCGATGACTCGAATTTCAACATGAGCAAAGTTCGGTCCACTAGCTTCGATTCATTGGGCCACAGAAAAGCTGCCCGGCTCGGGCCGCCGGAAAACGCCCCTGTCCCTGGGAATCGCTGTATCGAATCCTCCATACTACCATCCCGGCCGTCGATGCAGATTCGTCGCGGCCAGATAGTGGTGCAGTTTGGTTGTCATTCCGAACAAGCGTTTTTCGCGCCGTGAGGAATCTGGGCGGGCCGCGCGGCGCGTCGCCCTTCGTGCGACGTATTAATCGCGCGTTTGGCTCGCTTCCTCATCAAATTGCACCAGTACCCGCGGCCAAAGCCGGAAGGATCTCCTCTGAAAAGCACAACGGCCGCCCTCCCGAAAATGGCGAATGGCAGCCGCTGCTGTGCGAATCGTTGCTAGTTGACGGTCAGGGTGATCGGCGGCGCTCCAGTCACGACGGTCGATCCGCTGGTGCCAGTGACCGTAATCGTGTAGGTATTAGCCGGCGTGCCGCCGTCCCCTCCGCCGCCCTTGCTGCTACTGCTGCAGCCGAGCATCACCAAGATAGCGGCCAGCAGCGCGCCGAGCATCATCCAGCCCAACAGTTTCTTCCGGCGGGAAGGCGCCGACCCCATTCCTGTCCCGAGCAGCGCCAGCCCAAGCGGCAGCAGCAGGGCATAGAGCACGCCGCCGAACTGACGATCGTTGCCGCGACGGAAAAGGGACGGGCTTTCAAGCTGCGCACTCGCCGCCGTCGTGGCCACGTTGAGCATGGTCGTTACAGGGGAACCGTTGGACGGCGGAGTCACCGACGGGTTCGAGAACGAACAGGTCGGCCCGTTTGTGACGGCCGGCGAAACCGAGCAAGCCATCGAGACCGTCGAGTTGAATCCTCCCGTCGAAGCCACCGTGATAGTTGCGCTCGCGGAAACTCCAGGGCTGCCCGATGAAGGTGACAGAGTTCCATTCGTCACCGTGAACGAGGGGGGACTCGTGGAACTTTGGGTGTACTTGGCCACGAAGGCGTCGGCGTACGTGGTAGTAACTCCGCCGCCGATGGTGCCCTGCTCGGCATTCACCACCGGGAAATTCGAAGAGAAGGTATTGCCAGTGACATAGATATTAGCGCCCGCGCTGTCCACGGCGATGCCGGCAGGGCTCAGGTTCCCGCCACTCGAGGCCGTGGAGTCCTCGTTCTGCGCACCGCCAAGAAATGTGGAGAAGACGAACTGCGATCCGGTGGGGTTGATCTCGGTCACGAAGGCATCGTTGCCGCCACCGATCGAGGGTTGCGTTGCATTCGCGAGGGGAAAGTTCGACGAGCCGGTCTGTCCGGTCACGTAGACGTTCTTGTTTCCGTCCACGGCGATGCCGCCTCCCGCGTCATTCGCGCTCCCGCCGAGATATGTGGAGTACACCAGTCCACTCCCGCTGGGATTCAATGCGGTGACAAAAGCATCCTGATTGCCGCCATAGGCTCGTTGAGCAGCCGATTTGGTCGTGGGGAAGTCGGTCGACAGCGTGACCCCGGTGACATAAGCATCCTGCGAAGAATCGACCGCGATGGCCTGACCCTGATCGGAGCTGCTTCCACCCAGGAAAGTCGAGTAAACAAATGCAGTTCCGCCGGATTGGATCACAGAAACGAACGCGTTCGTCATCCCGCCAGTACAGCTGCCGCAATTTTTCTGGAACGGATTATGGACGGGGAAAGTGGAATTAGCGGCCTCCCCGGTGACATAAGCGTTACCCGTCGAATCGAGCGCGACCGCCAACGCAAAGTCACCGGTTCCCCCGCCCAGGAAGGTGGAGTAGACCACGCTGCTGCCCGCCGGGTTCAACTCGGTGACAAAACCGTTGGAAGTGCCCGCCAGCGTTGACTGGAGCGCGCCGGGTTGTGGAGCGATCGGAAAATTGGACGATCCCGTTAATCCCACGATATAGGTGTTTCCGTTGCTGTCCAGCGCTATGCCATAGGCATAGTCGTCGCCGCTTCCGCCCAGGTAGGTGCTGTAAATAAGCGTGCCTCCAGAGGACGACAGTTCGAATACGAATGCGTCGGTGTCGCCTCCGCCAAATGTTTTCTGAAAAGCCGTGCCTGTTGTTGGAAAGTTACTGGAAGCCGTGCCGCCGGCCACATACGCGAAGCCCGTTGATGGATTCACGGCGATGGCATTCCCGCTGTCGCTGCCGCTGCCCCCCACATAGGTGGAATAATCCAGAGATGCCCCGCCGGGGGCGAACTTGGTCACGAAGACATCAAAGCCGCCGGCGTTACTGCCCTGCTCCGGATTAACCGTTGGGAAATCTGTGGACGCTGTCTGGCCGGTAACGTAAGCCGCGCCGGTATTGTCGATGGCGATTGCGTACCCGTCGTCCTCCATGGAACCGCCCAGATAGGTGGCGTAACTGACGGAGGGGTCGATCACCAGTGTGCGGTTGTGGTCATAGTTGCCCAGTTCGAAGCGGACGCGTGGTTTCGAATTGAATGTGTTGGCTTCCAGAACAAAGCATGACTCCACCGGCTCGCGGCTTCCATTTTTCTCCTGGTACGCGAGCGGGCGGTGCAGCAGCACGTTACCCGCGGCGGAAGAGAGCAGCAGATTGCCCGAGGCGTCAGTCGTGATTTTGCTCGCACCCTCGAAGCTGGCCGTGATTGGCGCGGGATTGGCTCCTGGAGCGACGATGAAATCAAATTCCACCTGCCGCTGATGGCCGTGGTATGCAACGTCGACGCCGGGATAGACCTGACGGTAGATGACCGCGGAATATTGCTTCACGCCTTCCTGCCACTTCGCCGGATCATCGCCGATGTAATAGTTGATCGTCCCCGGCAGAGGATTTCCGGCGTCCACCCGCGCGCGCGGATTTCCGCCCACAAACTGCATACGGATCGCGGCTGATGTCTGCTGCGTGGGCGTCGCTGCGAGATATGTGAACGCAGCGCTAAACATCGCAGCCCTTGTTTCACTGGTTGAAGCCTGACCAGCTGAAGCCTGACCAGCTGAAGACTGACCGGTTGAGGTTTCGTTAGCTGCCACAGAGGAATGCACCGCCAACACCGCTTCGTCCGCTGTCAAAAAGAGCTGGTATCCCTGGCCGCGCGCCATGTACTTCACGCTGGCGTCGGTTTGGCCCTGATTGGTTTCGAAGGCCAGCGGCAGCGCGGCGAAGTCAGCGCGCAAGCGAGCGCGCGTGTCCGGGGTCATGGGTTGAGATGACGACGCGGCCATTCCCGTGTTGTGGCCTGGCAATCCGTCATTGCCGGACTCATGATTCCCGGAGACATTCTTGCCGCTCACGACGACAGCGACAGCAACCAACACGACAAGAGCGACGATCCAACGGGCATTTGCGATGCTTGCTGGGATTGATGGCTTGCGCACAACGACCCTCCTGTGATGGGACGAAACCTGAAAACACCTTTCAGCAGAATTAAACTCGGCCCGGAAAAATTTTCCTCAGCCGCTTTTCAAGTTATCAGCTTTTTCTGTCAGACCTCGACTCTCTGAGTTCCGAGGTTGCAAGATTTTGCAGCTTAGCGAACCTCGAGTGGACGCAGCTGACCTTATGCATCTCCGCAGTGACACAAATGCTACGTCAAAGTGTGGACGTTAGCAATTGAGTTACCACTTGGCTGATCGTTCGTAGCTTCGTTTGTCGCTGCTACTTCACCGGCGGCAGATAAGGAATGTACCGCGCAAACAGCCAGCACAAGAAGAAGACCACCGGAATGTGCACGATCATCTGCAGCACTCCGTAGCCAACAATGTCGCGCGCCTTCAGCCTCAGGATGCCGAGCAGAGGCAGCATCCAGAAAGGATTGATCAGGTTCGGCAGCGCCTCGGACGCGTTGTATATCTGCACCACCCATCCCAGGTGCACATGGTGCAGGTTCGCCGCCTGCAAAATATATGGCGCTTCGATCACCCACTTGCTGCCGCCCGAGGGGATGAAAATGCCCAGCACCGCGGAGTACATCGCGACCAGCAGAGGATACGTATCATGCGTGCTGATGGCGGAGAACAATTTCGCCAGCGCCTCGGAAATGCCGGTTCCCACGATCATTCCGAAGATCACGGCGTAAAACGGAAACTGGATCAGCACTCCGCCGGTCGCGGGCACGCAGTCTGCCACAGCGCGCATGAAGCGCTTGGGTCGCCAGTGCAGCAGGAGTCCCACGGTGATGAAAATGAGGTTGTAGGTGTTGAGATCGAGCGCGGCCAGCGCTCCCTGCGGCGATGTGCGGAACACATCGATCAGATACCAGCCCAGCAGCGCCGCGACCAGAATCGTCAGCAGCGGACTGTATTCGAGAAATTCGCCGGGCTTGGTCTTTGCATCAAGACTCGTATGAATCGGTTCATGGGGAATGCCGTAGGATTCGGCAGTCCGCGCATTCGCGGCAGAAGGCGTCGACAAATATGCGATGAGCACTGAGAGCACAATGAGCACCACGGTGGTGGCGATGCTTTGCCACAGGAACAGCGTTTGCGTCAGTGGAATCAACCCGCTGATGTTAAACAATGATGCAGGCATCGCCGTTTTGGTCGCCATGAGCATGGCCGCCGACGAGGACAGGCCCATGGCCCAGACCGCCCCCAGGCCGAGATATGCGGCCGCGCCCGCCGCGCGATAGTCCATGCCCTTGACGCGATGCGCCATTTCACGCACCAGCAGCCCGCTGAAGATCAGGCTCAGTCCCCAGGAAATCAGCGACGTCAGCATGGAGAACAGCGCGACCGTGGCAACGGCGGTCTTCGGACTTTCCGGAATCGCCGCCAGTGCTCGGATGGCTCGATGCGCGATCGGCGTCGACGCCACCACGTACCCCCCTATGATGATCATGACCATTTGCATGGTGAAGGGCACGAGGGACCAGAAATTCTTGCCACCCTGAATCGCAAGTCTGGCGGGGCTTTCGCGCAGCACAAGCCCGGTAACGAACACGACCACAATGCCGACCAGCGCAAACACCAGCGGGTCCGGGAACCATTTTTCGCTCCAGTTGGCGAGGCCCAGGCCGAGGCGCACGAGACGCTTCTCGGTTTGTGCGGTATGTACAGTCTTGTCATCTGCCGGCGGATTCATGGGCGGTCCTTTCTGACGAGCTGCGTCTGATCAGCGGCGTCTGCGCTGCAACCTTGTTGAGAGTCGTCAGCAGCGGCATTCTAAGCCAAAATCGGACGGGCGACGCAAATTCGTGGCGCCAGAAAAGACCGCACGCGCCTGTTCATGGTGCCGACCCTGAGCGAGACTTCGCTGCGGCCGGGCCCGGAAAGCTGGAGACAGTCGGGCTTGCGGGGCTGGGTCTACTGTTGTGACACCTGTTGTGTCAGCTCCAAAGCAAAGAAGCACAGAGCGTGCGCAAGAACGCGCCATTCCTCATATTTCCATCAACGAGATCTGCACAGCTGTCCCATCCATTTCGCTTTGAAGGTGGAGGTGAAGCTGAAGGTGGCATTATCACCCTTCGTTGAGAATTGCACCCAACCCGTGGCTTCCTCCCGACCTAGAGCTTCGATCCGAAGCGTTCTTTCGGTCTTTACTCCCTGGTCGAGGCACTCGCCCCGCATCTCGACTTCGCTGCTGGTCGAGGTCAGTGCAGTCCAGGTACACGATTTGCCCACAGGACGAAACGGCAACCCGCGTTCGACTTCTTTTCTGGTGAGACACAGTCTGGTTGTTGTCGTTTTTTGCGGGTCCGCCTTTCGCGCCTTTATCCTTTCTTCTACGCGGGCACGCTCCTCGGGAGTGAGCTTTTCCAGAAGCGCGGCCGGCAGCATGACGTCGTTGTTGGGAGAGTTCGTGGTTGTCACTTCCCACAGTCCTGTCTTGACGTTCAAAGGTGTCACCTTGTGCGCCGCCCACAGCGATGCGCACACGGTGATCATCGTTAGTAGAGAGATTGGTCGCGTCAACTCAAACCCCTCGACTTGTTTGAATATGTATTTCTCTGCGTATCGGGTGCGTTGGCGCTGCTTAAGCAGCAGGGAGCCGCGGCTCCCTGCCGTGCGGCCGCGTGGAAACCCGTACCCGAGGGTAGCCCGTTTGCGGCCGAGTCCACGGGAACCAGCGCTGCTGCTGTCATCCCTTCACTCAGTTGACAGTGAACTTCTGTGCGCTGATTGCAGTGCCATTGGGAGTCTTGACGACAACCTTGCCGCTCTTCGCTCCCGTCGGCACGATGGCCTGAATGAGCGACGGATCAACGACTGTGAATTGCGTCGCCTTCACTCCGCCGAAGGTCACCTTCTTGGTTTCTGCGAAGCCACCGCCCACAATCCCCACCTGTGTGCCGACGGTTCCCGACGTCGGATCAAGATTCGTGATCGCCGGCAGAATGTGCACCGAACCCTGCGTCTCAATCTGCAAGCCCGTTTCAAGTGTGACAGTGATCGGGCCATCAAGTGCGTCTTCGGGCACGGTAGCCGTGAGATAGGTATCAGAATTGGCCTGGAATTGCGCCTGGACTGATCCGAAGCTGACCTCGACGGTCTGAGTCAATTCGTTGCCAAGGATCTCGACCGGCCCGCCAGGCTCAAGGAAAACCGGGCCCACGACCATGAGAAGTTCTCTGAGGTTGATCGGAGTCAGGCTGTAGAAGGTCCCGTCGTCCAGAGACCCGCCGCCTGTGGTAATTCCGTAATAAGATCCGTTCGTGTGCACCATGAGAGTCCCAGCACCACTGCCTGGGACCGTGCCACCCGTAAATGTGAAATTGAAAAGCGTGTACAAGGTCCCTTTCGACGAAACGTCGAACAGCGTGCCGTAATTGTCGGTGCCTGCCGAGAACGTGGACCCGTAGAAGTTGCCGTCAGTGCCGAGCATCAGGGCGGCTTGCGGCTCGGCGCCATCGCTGCCGGACGAAGGAAAGTTGTAGATCGCTTTGGGTGAGCCAGAGCGTGGCGATTTGTAAATTTCGCCATTACTGTACAGGCCTCCGAACCCTGTTGTCCCGTAAAGGTTGCCGTCCGAACCTTCGATTACAGTCCCATAAGGCTCGTCGCCATCAGGACTGCCGGTGAAGTTGTGGATAACTTTGACCGCTCCATTAGTCGGAGTCATGCGGAAGAGTGTGCCCATGTTCGACGTGCCGCCACGCCACGTGGTGCCGTAAAAGTCGCCGTCGGAGGCCAGGTACAGAGGACCAGGCACTTCCCCCGGGACCACGCCAGGTAGCACAGAGTAGACATGCCCGGGAATAGTAAGCTCATAAACGGTTCCGGCGGCCGTTGCACCATATAGGTTCTTGTCTTTTCCCTGCGCGGGGGGAGTTTCAGCACCTCCTTCCGCAGCTGTAAACTCATGCCACACCTGGAGCGTGGTTGTGCCGGGATCGAAGCTGAACAGCGTTCCATAACCGTTCGTGCCTCCAGCCGGAGTGCCCCCATAGAGAAGGCCGTCAGACGCCAGCATCAATCCTGAAATCGGAAGTTCTCCCGACGGGCCGTCGAAAGGCCACAAATCTGTCTGTGCCGAGGGATACGTGGGCGTTACCTGAAAGATTGTGCCCAAATTGTAGTGGCCCCCGTTGTTGGCCATCCCGTAGAGGTTGCCGTCGGTCCACTGCACGAGGGGACTGCCGTAGGGATAGCATCCCGCCGTGCTGCAGTTGAACTGGTAGAGTTCCTGAAAGGTCACCTGTGCCTGGAGCGGAGCCGCCGCACAAACTCCGAATAGGGCGCAAGCAATTGCCAGCTTCAAGATATTTCCGGTGCGAATCTGCATAAGAGATCTCCTTCTGAGAAGTCGAACGTGCTGGTTGATGGTTCCTCTGTTCACTTGTTGCAAGATCCTAACCAGCAGGGAGCTGCAGCTCCCTGCCGTCCGGCCGCTTGGGAACCCGCACCGGAGGGCTGCCTTCGGCCGAAGTCGTTTCTCGAACTCGGCCGTGCGGACTCCCACCCGTCGAGACACGCGACGGGTGGGGACTGACGTCTGTCGCAAACGCCATGGAGCCCTATTTGTTCGTGAACTGAGAAATCGACCGCCTCGCGGGAAGCGGGCGCCTCTTCTTGAGCAACTCGTTGACATCGAAGCGAGTCGGGTTGGCTCGTGTCTTTTGGTTTTCCATTTCCTTCACGCCATCGAGCATGTGGGTGACATCCCTTAGCCGGGTATGCTCGAAATTCTTGCGGAGAGCGATGATCCGGTAATCGAAGGCGATGTTGGAGGTTCCACCACCGAGTTCGTGGACTTCAAATGAGGTTGGCGTTTTGTGGGAGATATAGAGACCTTTGCAGTCTTCGTTGGGCGTGAGGTAGACGTGGTAGTTCTGCTCGGTGTTGACGGTTTGCGCGAAATCCGGCTCGATGGTGATGGTGGCGACTCCATTCGTCAGTTGATCAGAGCCGAAATCCTCAAACCAGTTCTTGGGAGACTCGATGGCTGAGAGTCCTACCCTGCGCTGGCCACCGTCAATCGGGACCGCCGCGTTCTTCGATCCTGAGCAGTACAGATCGCCGTACCCGTCGACTAGGCAATACGCAAGCCCACCATAGGAATCCTTTTCGTTGCCTTCCGCGTAAAGCGGACCCGACGAACCACCTCCCCCGAAGTTAGAGATGTTCACGGTGTAATAGGTACTGCTGCTGTTTCTGAAATCCCCGGCCTCCTGGTTGTCGGCCGTACCCACAATCGCCGCCTGGCCGTTCTCTGCGGCGCCGGCGTCTCCCCATATGCCAGCGCCGAGTCCGTTGGACCCTCCTTGGTTGCTTTGCGTGCTCCCGTTCTGGCCATAGATTCCTGCTCCGAAGGAGCTGGCCGTCACACCCATGGTCCCGGCATTTGCAGCATTGTTGCCATATTGCATGCCCAGAACACCCGGCACGAGATAACTGTCCGTGCTGTTGTCACCTTCCACTCCTGCCGGTCCGGAAATTGTGCTGCCGTTGACGCCCTCCTCAGACGTCGAGGAGCCTATGACACCCCACGCGGAGTTGCTGTTTGCGATGATGGCGCTTTCATTAGTACTGTTGGCGATGACGCCGAAGCCATTCGTACTATTGGCCAGGATAGCCACTCCATTCGTACTGGTGCCGTTGATGGCGTTTCCGTTTGGACTGACAGCGTTCACACCGTTACCGTTCGCGCTGTAGCCATAGACGCCGGTTCCCGTTCCCGAGGAACTAATGTCCAAACCCGAGACGCCGCCGGGAGCAGTGGGCGATGTTGTGGTGCCGCCAACGCCCACGTTGCTTCCGGTGCTGAAGATACCGGTGCCGGCGCTGTTGTTAACGCTGAGGGCAGGGACGCTCGATCCCAAGCTGATGGTTTGAACCCCGGTGAAAGTATTGGGAGCTGTCAGCGATGCTCCGCCCGCGGGTCCCTGCGGACCCTGCGGTCCGGCTGGGCCTTGCGGTCCGGCTGGTCCGGTGGCACCAGTAGCGCCGTTCGTGCCGTTTGTGCCCTTCGCCGCGACAAGTTGCCACGACGGCGGCGTGCCCTGGGTGGAAGGCTCAACACCGGTGTTGGTGGCAATCGCAATCCAGAATTGCCCTTGATCGGTAACAGCATCGTTGATGTTGTAATCGGCGTTCGCGCTCCAGGTTCCGCGATTGTTCATGCCGACCGGACCGGCCGGTCCGGTCGCTCCTTGCGGTCCGGTGGCGCCGGTCAGGCCCATCGCTCCGGTTGGTCCGGCAGGTCCGGTTGCACCCGTTGCACCCGCGGGCCCGGTGGGTCCTTGTGATCCCTTAGGCCCCTGTGCTCCCGTCGCGCCAGTTGGCCCCTGTGGGCCGGTTGCGCCAGCAGGGCCTGTCGGTCCCGTCGGTCCAGTCGGGCCGGCCGGTCCCGCAGCGCCCTGCGCACCTGTCGCCGCAATCAATTGCCAGTTGGGGTTCTGCAGAGAAGGCTCCGATCCGAGGTTCGGCGCGACCGCCAACCAGAACTCACCACCGTCCGTGACCGCATCATCGACCTGATATTGGACGGTCTGCACCCAGGAGCCCTGATTGTTGATTCCTTTCGCAGCCAGCAACTGCCAGTTTGGGTTGGTGTTATTCGGCGCGGAATCAAGGCTCGGCAACAGCGCGATCCACGATGACCCGTCGTAGCTGACGCTGTCGTTGATCGTATATTGAACGTTGGGCGACCAGGTACCCAAGTTCACGATGCCCGGCGGTCCGGTCGGACCGCTTGGTCCCATCGGTCCTACGGGACCGGTGGGGCCCGTGGCTCCTTGTACACCCTGCAGGCCTTGCGGACCTTCCGGTCCTGCCGGTCCGGCAGGACCTTGCGCGCCGCTGCCGTAGAACACAATGTCGAGCTCCGGCGGGTGGCTGGTGCCCGTGTTCTCTTTGGTAGTGAACGAAGCGTTCAGCGGGCTATTGGCTACTAACGCGATGCCATCGTTCGGCTCAGTTCCATTAAGCCAGGCCTGCACGGTCGAAGTGATGTCCACCTCAATGTATTCGGACTTGTTGGCCGTGGTCAGCGGAATCGCGGAGGCAATCGTGTTGCCGATGGCGGGCTGCAGGCTGTACGTGATCGTCTTCTCACTCCAGCTGCCCGAGACCAGATCTATATTGAAGTTGCCGGCAGTAGTCACGCCATTGACGAAGAGTTTCAAAGTTGCCTTCGCCACGGACGAGCCGGTATATGAGGAAGGCACCGCGGTGAGATCGAAACGGATATACGAAGTCATCGACGGGCTCTCGACGGCCAGCGTGCCGACTGCGCCGTAGTTGGTCGTCGGGGCAGTGGAGTTGACGTAGGCGTCATCGCTGGGAGTGAATTGGGCATAACTCGGCAGCGCGAGCGAAAGAGTGAGCAGCGCAAGAGCGACAAAGGCTCTGCGCAATGAGTTTGCGGTCCCGGTGCGAAGCGGCATGACTTCCTCCTGAGTAGGTTTTGCTGCGTGCGAAATCTGGGGGGCGAACCGGAAGGCCTTGCAGCGCGTCCGGTGCGACGCGAGCAAAGTGGGCGAAGATTCGTGATTCGTCAAAGGACCAGATCGTGATGTCTGGGTGATCTAATAAGCCCCTGTAATTCAATTGGTTGGGAAAATCGGTGACCTGTGCCGGCAGTTTTCGTGGTAAGCTTTCGGCCCAAGTTTGGCAGTTCTCCCCACACTTCCTGTCCCGTAGGGGGGTCGACATGCGCGCATCGGCGGCTTCCAGGCGCTACCGTTTCGGGCTTTTTGAGGCCGATCCGGCGAGTGGGGAACTTTTGCGCCATGGCGTGCGCATTCGCGTTCAGAATCAGCCCTTCCGCTTGCTGACGATTCTGCTGGAGCGTCCGGGCGAGGTCATTTCTCAGGAAGAGTTGCGCGGAAAACTTTGGCCGGCCGACACCTACGTAGAGTTTGACGGCAGCTTGAAAGCTGCGCTGAAACGTTTGCGTGCGGCTCTGGGCGATTCCGCCGAGAACCCGATTTTTATCGAGACGCTTCCGAAGCGAGGATATCGTTTCCTGGCTCCAGTGACCATCGACGAGGGGCCTGCTCCCGCCGAAGAAGCGGCCACCCGTGAGTCGCCAGTTCTAACCCAACCCACAATGCCTAAGGCGAGCGCGGTACCGCCGGAGCCACGGAGTTCGCGACGACGTGGCGTGATCTATGCTGCGACCCTTGCTGTAGTTGTGGCGACAGGCTTCGGGTGGTACTTGACCCGCCATCGCTGGCACCGAGTTCCGACGTCTCTTAGCCAAACCTCGCAACCCATTCCCATTCGCAAGTCGGTCGCGGTACTGGGATTTCACAATGCTTCGGGACGTCTGGAAGATGATTGGCTCGCCACGGCCGTTTCTGAGATGTTGAGCACGGAACTGGCAACCGGCGAAAAGCTCAGAGTCGTTCCCGGCGAAGAAGTCGCCAATCTGCGCATTTCGTCACCCTGGTCGCAGACCAGCACACTGGGCCGTGAGACGACGAATCGCATCGGTACGGCACTGAACAGCGAGGTGCTCGT
>JASHNU010000042.1 GCA_030041475.1 Candidatus Sulfotelmatobacter sp. | reverse complement strand
CGTCTGGAAGATGATTGGCTCGCCACGGCCGTTTCTGAGATGTTGAGCACGGAACTGGCAACCGGCGAAAAGCTCAGAGTCGTTCCCGGCGAAGAAGTCGCCAATCTGCGCATTTCGTCACCCTGGTCGCAGACCAGCACACTGGGCCGTGAGACGACGAATCGCATCGGTACGGCACTGAACAGCGAGGTGCTCGTGCTCGGCTCCTACACCGCGATGCGCAAGGCGGACCAGGCGCAATTACGGTTCGATGTCAGATTGCAGGATGCCCGCACAGGAGAAGTTCTGAGCCAGATTGCCCAGACAGGAAACGTCAACGATCTGTTCCAGTTCACCTCGGCAATCGGGGCGCGCCTGCGCCAGCAGTTGGGCGTTCCTGAGATCAAGAACACTGAGCAGGCGGGCGTGCTCGCTTCTTTGCCTCTGGATCGTGACGGCGCGCGCTCTTATGCCCTGGGAGTCGCCAAATTGCGCGAGTTCGACGCTTTGGCCGCGAAGGATTTGCTGGAACAAGCGGTTAAAGCGGATCCGAAATTTTCGCTCGCGCACCTGATGCTCTCCCGAGCCTGGACTCAGCTGGGCTACGAGCAAAAGAGAAAGGACGAAGCAAAGAAAGCCCTCGATCTTTCCATCGATCTGCCGCGCACCGAGCGTATGCAAGTCGAAGGTGATTATTACGAGAGTCTGCCGGACCACGAAAAAGCGGCTTCCACCTACCGCGCCCTGTTCGAGTTATTTCCGGACAATGTGGAGTACGGATTGCAACTGGCGGGGCAACAGATCGCATGTGGTCAGCAAAGCCAGGCTCGCGAAACGATTGCCCGCCTTCGACGCTTGCCGCAGTCGGCATCCGACGATCCCCGCATTGACCTGGTCGAGGGAGAAGCGGGACCGCCGAATCTTCCGGTGAAGCTGGAACTGGCTCGGAGTGCGATGCGTAAGGCCCAGGCGCAGGAAAAAAAATTGCTCTATGCGCAAGCCGAAAAGCGCGAATGCAGGGACCTGAACTACAGCGAGCATCCCGAACAAGCCGCGCCCGCTTGCGAGGATGCCTACAACCTGTTCTGGGCGGCGGGGAACCGGCTGGAAGCGGCTGACACCGTGAGACTGTTGGCAGATCTCCAAGGAACGCTCGGTCACATGGACCAAGCCATCTCGACTTACCAGAGAGCGCTGAAGATTCTTCAGCAACTGGGCGAACACGAAAAAACCGGCGCGGTCCTGAACAACATGGCGGAAAACTTTAACCACGAGGGAAATCTCACTCGCGCCGAGGAGTTGTATCGGCAGGCGAAATTTCATTTCGAACAAGCGGGAAACAAACACAACACAGCCGCAACCATCGTCAACATCGCGGATATTCTCTACCTTAGGGGAAAGCTGCCGGCGGCAGAAAAGCTTTATCGCCAGACGATTGAAATCGAGGTCGAAGTAGATCAGCAGCCAATCTATCCATGGTATCGACTTGCCGACTTGAAGTTGACCGAGGGTCGGGTAGAAGAAGCTCACAAGCTGGCTCAACAGGCGGTCGATGCTCAACGTGCGCAACAGGGAGGCTATCAATACCTGATCGCAGAAATGAACGTCCTTGGAGATGCGCTGAAAGCTGAGGGAAATTCCGCGGGAGCGCGGCAGCAATATGAAGCTGCGCTTGATATCGGGAAGAAAGCTAACGAGGCGTACTCGGTTGCTGAAACTCAAGTGGAGCTCGCCGACCTCGCCCTTGACGAGGGCCATCCAGCTCAGGCGGAGCCGTTGCTGCAAGCGGCAATTGCGGAGTTCGAGAAGGAGAAGACCGACCCCGACAGCAGCAGCGCTTACATCGAACTCTGCCGAATGCTGCTGATGGAGGACAAACTGCGGGACGCGCGAGCGGCGATTCAACATGCTGTGCGGCTCAGCCGTACCAGCTCCGACCCAGGCTTGAAATTTCCGATTGCGATTCAGACTGCGCGCGTGATGCTGGCGGCCGTGCGCCAAAACGAAAGCGGGCATCCGAGTCTTGCAGCCGTACGCCAGCAATTGCGTGCGGCTTCCGAAGCCGCCAGGAGACTCGGATATTACGGTCAGGAGTGCGAAGCCCGGCTGGCGCTGGGCGAGTTAGACATCAAAGCTAACCCTGAACTCGGGCGCTCCATCGTGGCGCAACTCGCCACCGAAGCCCATCAACACGGAATGGAACTGATCGCCGGCAAAGCGGCGGCCGTGGCTGCCGGAACAGGCGGAACCGCGATGGTTCTCGCCCCGAGCCTTCCCCACTGACTGCCAGGTCTGGCAGCTTCGACAATAATTGAGAGGCCAGCCAATGCTTCTGTATTGGGGAATCGCCGGCCTCAATCCATCACGATCACTCAGAGATACATCCACCCACAGGCGGACGCGATTGTGCGTGCACTCGCCCCGCTGGCCGCGACATCGGAGAACTCTGGGCAGGTCGGCACAAATCTGGGCACGGTCAATAAGAGCGAGAGAGCTGAGCTTGCATATGATTGGTGCGAAAGGGGGGACTCGAACCCCCATGGGTTGCCCCGCCAGATCCTAAGTCTGGTGCGTCTGCCAATTCCGCCACTTTCGCACTACTCGCGAGATAAGAATCAATACTACCAGTGTACTTCCACTGATCTTGTTGGGGAAGATGCGAGAGAGCGCCGTCGCCGGACAGGGGTAACGGAAAACAGTGAAAAGGTAAAGGTAAAGGAAGTGTGCGGTTGCTCCGCCCGCAACTACTCAGCCGCGACTCGGCGGCGCAGCGACCGTGCCCGTTATCCGTGACAAATCTGGTCGCGCGAATGTTGGCGGGGTGGCGCCAGCCCAGCCGACAACGCCTCGGCGAGACGCTACTGCACTTCGTTCAGCTTCTGGTAGATGATCATTGCCACCAGCACAAGGAGAAACACGCCCGAGCCGATGCTGAAGACCCGCACCGGCAGGGTGAGCCGGTTGACCTTGGTCAGCAGTTCGGTCTGCTCCTCTTGCATATGCGAATTAGCCTCATCCAGAAACAGCTGATCATCTTCGTGCATGGTCAGCGTGCTCTTATAGATCAGGAGCACGATCAGGCCTACGGCGAAGATTCCGAACACAAGCCCAACGATTTCTATCGGCGTCATAAGCCACCTCGGCAGAGTCGAAGCAGTGCAGCGGCTTTCTACATACCGGAAACTGGGGACGGAAGCCCGTATATGCGATTCCGTACCACTCGCTCCCCGGAAGCTCTAACGCAAGGATTATAGCCCGCTTTTCAATCTGTGGAACGAATAAATCCTATCCCTGGAGAAGCCTTGTTCGGAAATCGTAAAGTGCGACGAACCCGAGCCCATCGCATCGAATTAGGTAACGCCGTTCCGCTCTTGAGGTTACGCGTCACCGATTACGAAGTGTAGATAACAGATTGTCTGCTATAATGAAACAGCTTTAGAGCCAAGGAGATACGAATGGCCACAACAACCGTCCCGGAAGTTACCAAAAAGACCCCCATCACGCTGACCGCCAACGCCGTCGCCAAGGTGAAGGAAATCATGGCCCAGCAGAACCCGGTTCCGGCCGGCTTGCGTATTGGAGTGGTCGGCGGTGGGTGCTCGGGCTTTTCCTATTCGA
Source organism: Candidatus Sulfotelmatobacter sp. (assembly GCA_030041475.1). Classification (GTDB taxonomy): domain Bacteria; phylum Acidobacteriota; class Terriglobia; order Terriglobales; family Acidobacteriaceae; genus Sulfotelmatobacter. The sequence continues at coordinate 4,632 of JASHNU010000042.1, read as the reverse complement.
TGCAGTTTGAGAACGGCGCCGGCATGATGGATAAGACCTTCGATATGGACGGACTGAAGGTGTTCGTGGATGCCACGTCGGTCATGTATCTGAATGGCTGCACTGTCGATTACGTCGAGACGCTGGAAGGGGCGGGCTTCAAGTTCGAGAATCCGAACGTGAAGAGCACCTGTGGCTGCGGATCGTCGTTCAGCGTGTAAACATGTTTATGTAGGGGCAGCCGCCTCGGTTGTCCGGCCGCGAGAAAGTTCGAAACAAAAACAGCCTCGTCGTGAGATTAGGCCGTTTATTTTTTGCCCTTGTGACTTGAGCCTACTGCTGCTGTTGCGACGAGCTGTTCTGCTGGTTGGAGTTTCCAAGTCCCGAGTTCTGGTTGTTCTGTGATCCCGAAGAATTGCCGAAGCTTCCGAAGCTGTTGCCGAAGCCGCTGCTTGATCCGAAGCCGTTGCCGGACCCAAAACCATTGTTGCCGTTCGTCCCGTTCTGTCCGTTGAGGTTGGGTGCGCCCTGCGTGCCGAATCCCAGCATCTGCGGCTGATACGGTGTGGTGATCAGGAATCCCAAGTCCTGCGAGGGATCGTAGACGAACATCCAGTCCTTGTATTGCTTCTTGTGATTGAACTCGCGGATGGTTCTGGCCTTGCTCGTACTCGCCACCCCCACGATTGGTCCGCCGATGATCTGGCCCGACCCCAGCTGATTGCTGCCGGAGTTATTGGCGCCGGAGGAGTTCGTTCCGCTCGAATCGGGACTCTGGGATCCTGTCTGCGAAGCGTCCGTTCCCTGCGAGCCGGCGGGGCTTTGGCCGGGCGTTGAACCGGAAAGCGACGAATTGGAAGTCGATCCAAAACCGCTTGTTCCGCCGAGACTGAAGCCGCTTTGTCCGAGCGTCGAGCCTTGCCCGAACAAAGAGGAACTGTTCGAGCTACCCATGGCTGAGACCGGAGTAGCTCCGGGAATACTGCCGCCGCCGAAGCTGCCCAATGCTGTTTGCACGTCACTGAAGTAAAGAAGTTTGAAGTCGTCGCACTTTCCCTTGGAGCAGCTCAAGGGATCTTTATAGCGCTTGCGCAGGAAGCGGATGTTGTTGGTGTTCTCGAGATCCTCGATCTTGACGGGATAGCGGCCGAATTTCTTGTAGAAACTCCGGATGGCGCGCGAGTACTGCACGCCGCGGTGGATCATCTCCTCTTCGCGGTCGCGCTGCATATTGAATTTGATCGAAGGCACAATCACAGCGGCGGCAATGCCGATCAGCGCCATGAGAAGCAGCAGCGCGAGCAGAACATAGCCGCGCTCTCCCGGTCGCCCACGTCGCCGACCCGCAAGTGATTTCACAGCCATCGAGAAGATTGAGTAATCGTGTGATTGAGTAATTTCGTAATTGAAAATCGCGTTCTGCCTCAAATTGCCAAATTACTCGATTACCAAATTACCCAATCCCCGTCATCCCTGGGTCAGTGGAATATTCTGCGGCGGACCACTGTACACCATGTCCTGCACTTCAACCGCTCCATTGGTGATGCGCACGACCTTATAGCGGCGGTCAACGATTTCACCTTCACCCGCCACAAAAACATCGTCGCCCTGGGAGAGAAAAACCTTCTTGGGTTCTCCCGGCTTGCTGGCGAAGCCGAAAAACTTCAGCGGAATCGGAGGCGCCGGCGGAAGCGGCGGCGGGCCGGACGGGACGGCGGCGACTTGCTGCTGAGGGTTGTTGCCGTCGGTCACGCCCGGCGCCTTGGGCTTGGGAATGACCACTTCTTCCTGTTGCGAGACGAAAATATTTCTTCCGCTGCCTTCGTACTCGGTTTGTTCGCTGGTGGCGAGCAGGTCGAGGCGAAGTGTGGGATCGAGCGTGTCAAGACGGGATTTTTTCGCCGGTTTACCGCCCGGGCGCGCGCTGGCACGCGGCGCGAGAGCGGGTGCCGCTGCTTGCGCGCTCGAAGCCGGTTCCGAGCCAGAGCTCGTGAACATCGGGAAAATGACTTTGTAGGCGAACAGGATTACCGCCAAAGCACCCAGCCCAGCGGCCCACATCGTCTTCTTCTTGTTTTCGAATCCCAGTTGCACTTACGTGCCCGCCTTCAAATACGTTTCTAGCCTCACGCTGAGCTTGACCGCCCCCTGCGGCTCGCCGCCCAGGGTGATGCTGTTAATAATGAAAAAGGTGTCGGCGCGTTCCAGGGAATTGATGAACTTAGCCAGCGCCGTGTAGTTGCCCGCCAGGTCGGCTTCGATTTCCACCCGCTGCAGGCCGCCCGGCCCGCTTTCTTTCACCGGATACTGGGCCTGCACGATGGTCACACCGTTGGCGGCGGCCAGTTTGCCAAAGTCAGTGGGAATCTGCGAATCCTGGGCAGGGAAGCGCTTCTTGTAGAAGTCCCCGATTTGCTTGCTCGCCACAACGACCTTCTGCGGCAGGTTCTGCAGGGGAGCTACCTGCCGTGTCTTGACCGTAAGCTCGGTTTGTAGCTGATTCAGTTCCTGCCGTCGGGAATCGGCCGAGCCCACGAGCGGCGAAAAATAGATGACACACGCGAGCAGATCCACGCCCGCCATGATGGCGAGTGCGATCTTCAGCTTCTTTCGCGTTTGGCGCAGGTCCGGCATCAGGGCGTGGTCCTCTTGGGCGTTGGCGTATCTGATTTCGCAGGCCCGGTTTTCGCTGGCGGCGGCTCGGGAATGTAAACCGCTTCAATCTCAAACTGCTCGGTATCGCCGCCCTGGCCCTGCACGCTGTGCTCGGAGTCGATGTTGGTCTGCGCAAAGCGATGCGAATCTTCCATGCGCCGTGCCAGGTCGAGTGCGCGATCGCGGGAATCGCCCGCTACCGTCATTTTCAGCCGGAGCTCGTTTTCTTCATCCAGCCCGGGATTGATCGACACCAGGTGCACGCGCGGGGGCATCACTTTCTCCAGGTTTTCCAGAACCTGGGTCCAGGAGAACGATTTGCGCTCGATCAACTGGTTCAGAAACTGCGATTCATCGCGGGTGCTGCGATTCTCCGCTCGATTGAGAAATTCTTCCGCGTTGGAGCGCAACTGGTCGCGTTCGGCGATCATGGCGCGCTTCTCCGCCATGGCTTGGCGGTCGTGCCGCGCACTCACAAAGCCGCTGATCGTAAGGGTGAGCAGCACCAGCGTCAGGAGTCCGACTGCGGCCGTAGCCGTGCCCCAGCTCAGCCAGAATCGCTGGGCATCTTCGTACGGCTGGCTCGCGAGATTGATGTCTAAACGCATAAGTTCAGGGGTCAGAGGTCCGGGTCAGTCGCCAGAGATTTGCTGACCTCCGGCCCCTGATCCCTGGCCCCTATGAAACCAACGCTCCCACCACTCCTGCCATTCTCCAGCGCGGCACCGAACCGCCGGAGCTTGCTCCCAGTTGCGCGGAAGCTACTAGTTCCTGAACTTCGGCTCCGGTTTGTCCGCGCAGCGCCGGCATCGCACCGCCTGACTCTGGCAGTCCCGCCACGAAAATTCGCTCAATGTTCAGGTGATAAGTGTCCTGAAAAAATACCACCGAGGGGTAAACTTCCTCAGCCAGTTGTTCGCCCGTGATCGTTACGCCGCGCGGATTCTCAAGCGTGCGGAACAGCTGCAGCTGGTCCTCATTCAGGATCGCGATGCTGGTGGTGTGCGCGTCGACTTTGATGACCATGGTCGGCTTGCGCGCATCGGCCGCGCCCAACGCCGCCAGCATCGAGGGCAACACGACCCCCGGGCTGAATCCGGCATCGCGGAAGGCGGCTTCGTAATCCTCGATCACGGTGGAGAGTCCGACCGCAGCCACCACCCGCACTTCGTCCTCGAGTTTCTGCGCGTGATAGGAAACTTTCGCCTTGTCCACGTCAAACGGCAGCGATTTTTTCAGCCGGAAGCGCACCACGCCGAGAGCTTCCTCGGCGTCGGAGGGCAGCGTGTCAAACTCGAGCAGCATCACGCGCACGGCAGCATCGGGCACGATGGCGATGACGTCTTTCGAGCGCCCCGCCACGTCGTTGAGGACGGCGGCGATGCCGGCGCGCACCGCTTCGCGCTGGCGCAGATTGTTCTCGATCAGGTCGGGGACAACGCTTCCGGGGGCGAGCTCGCGGGCTGCGCAGACTTCCAGGCCGCTGTGGCCTTTTTCCATCAGCCGCCCGGCCAACACGCGGTCAGCCGCGATTTCACAGGCCAGCCTCGGCTTCGGTTGGTTTGAAGTGGAGCTCATAAGTTGAACTGATTCCCGAGAACGCCTTCGAAATCTCCTCTATTAATGAGAAACGTTGCCGCCAAGAATTGCAATAGCTCGGAGGGCACTTGAGCTGCTGCGAAAGCCGCCGGGACGGCGGCGCTACCGCATCGTCTCGATGAACGTGACCTTGTTGATCTCCTTCAGCGTGGTCATTCCCAGCCGGACTTTGTCGAGCGCCGACTCGCGCAGGAAGCGCATGCCTTCCTCGCGCGCGGCGCGGCGGATCTCCGATGTCGGCTTCTTAGCCAGAATCATTTCGCGCACGCGGTCGCTCAAATCCAGCAGTTCGTGGATGGCGGTTCGGCCGCGGAACCCGGTGCCGGCGCACTCGATGCAGCCCGGCCCTTCATAAAGCGGAACTTTTCCCCACTGCACCGGATCGAGGCCGCTGGCTTC
>JASHNU010000041.1 GCA_030041475.1 Candidatus Sulfotelmatobacter sp. | reverse complement strand
GCGGTGACGGAGGCGGGCCGCAAAGGAGCGTCTTATGCAATTGAAACTTACGAAACGAACCGTAGACGGAATTCTGGCCGTTGAATGCAGCGGGCGAATCGTGCTGGGCGAAGAATCGTCGCTGCTGCGAGACGAAATGAAAAAGGTTGTGCAGGAGGGTGCCAAGCGCATCGTGCTCAATCTGGGCGAAGTAAACTACATCGATTCCAGTGGACTGGGAACCCTGGTCGCGCTGCAGACCAGTGCGCAGAACGCCGGGGCCACGATCAAACTGGCGAACCTGACCAAGCGCGTGGGCGATCTGCTGCAAGTTACCAAGCTGCTGACGGTATTTGAGGTGCACAACTCGGAGTACGAGGCGCTGGAGGCGTTCCGGCGAGCCGCATAGTTACCGGGGCTGCCGTTGATATTCCAGCGCAACGTAAGCCACAGAACACTCTCAACGATTGGGATCCTCCACAGACGGGCTCGCTTTTTGCGAGCCCGCTGCTGCACTCAGGATGACAAAATCTAAGAAGAAATTCAGCGGGACGGCTGGAATGATGCGTCTGCGGATCGAGCGCGCCATTCGTGCGATCCCACGCGGGAAAGTTTCGACTTATGGTGGCGTGGCACGAGCAGCCGGCTTCCCTGGCGCGGCACGGCAGGTAGCAAAGATCCTGCACGGCGGCTTCGGACTACCCTGGCAGCGCGTGCTGGGCGCGGGCGGGGAAATCAAGCTTCGGGGCGATTGGGCCATCGAACAGCGGCTACGGCTGGAAGCTGAGGGCGTGCGTTTTCGCGGACGGAAAGTGGATATGAAGGCGCATGAGTGGAAAGTGAAGCGACCTATACGCGCTAAGAACCACCCCTGAGAAGGACCGCCTGCGATGAGGAACGGTCTCGGCGTCACTTCGGTATTTCGCCGCGTATCAGTTTTTCCAGCGCTGCCGCCGGGACGCGAACGCCAACATAGAATTGCCCAAATTGCGCGTACACAGCGCTAACCTCGTCGAAGCGCATCTCGTAAATCAGCTTCTTGAAAACGAGAGGATCATCGGCAAACAAGTCGACGCCCCATTCCCAGTCGTCAAAACCGATCGAACCCGTGATGATCTGCTTGACCTCTCCGGCATAACGGCGGCCAACGAGGCCGTGTTCGTTCATCTGCCTGGCGCGCTCTTCAAGGGGCAGCGTGTACCAGTTTTTCTGTTCGCCACGCCGGCGATCCATGGGATAGAAGCAGGCGTAGCGGGCTGGAGGAATTTCGGGAAAGAGGCGCGGCCGCATGGCCTCCTGATGGCGGCCCAGTTTGCAGGCGATTTCGGCTTTCCATTGATCCGAATGCGGCTCGATGCCTTGGTCAGCGAGCTCTTTGTAGATCTTGAGCGTCGATTCGTAAAGACCCAGTTCGATGATCGATAAGTACGACGTGGTGGGTTCGAGGTAATCGCTGAGCCGCAGATTGGCGAGCGTAAGCTCGGCCTGATTCAGGTCGGCGAAGGACGCGCGGAAATGAATCAGCATGAGGTCGCCCTTGTGGCCGATCAGCGAATAGAGGGCGGACTGGCCTGAAGAGCTGTCATGCGTTTCCATCCGTGCCAGGACATCGGCCGCTTCCTTGGCGATGACGGACTTTTCCGCGTCAGGCAGAGAGCGCCAGGCGGAGCGGCGAAGGCGCATCATCTGATGCAGAACGCTGTAGCCTTCCGTGGTCAGCGGGACGGACGGAACGTCGGCAGAAACCGCCGGCCGAGGATGGTGAGTCGTGGTCATTCAGTGATTTTACTAGCAAATCGTGCAGAGAATGATACCGAATCGATTGGGCAACAACGTTACCCGAGAAGTTGCGCAGCTGCGGGTATGACAACACTCAAGGCCATGGTGATTCTGTAAGGTCTATCAACCGAATTCCCGCTTAGCTCGAAACTCCCACCCGTTCGGGGGACTTGGCGCTGGTCTCGATCATGTCGAGGACGCGCTCGCTGGGCGGCGCTTCGCTTTCTCGTGTGGTGGGCAGCGGGCCGTTCACGGTGAAGTAATGCGCCCCTGCCACGAGAAGTTCTTCGGCCGGAAATCGTGTGATGACCTCGTGTCCAGTCGACGTAACGACGATTTCTTCTTCAATTCGCGCGGCGCTCCAGCCATCGGTCGATGGCCAGAAGGTTTCGAGCGCGAAAACCATGCCGGGCTTGATTTCCACGGGATGGTCGAACGAAACCAGTCGGCTGATCACCGGCTTCTCCCAGACGGCCAAGCCGATGCCGTGGCCATACTGCAGCGCGAAACAGGCCTCTTCGTTCGGGAATCCGAATTCTTCCGCCTTGGGCCAGACGGCGGCAATTTCGGCGGTCGTGCGTCCCGGCCGAACCAGTTCGATCGCCGCATCCAGATAGTCGCGGCAGCGCTTGTAGGCGTCGACCATGGCGTGGGACGCATAGCCCACCGTGAAGCAGCGGTAATAGCAGGTACGATAGCCCATGTAGGAATGCAGGATGTCGTAGTAGACGGGATCGCCGGGGCGCAGCACACGATCGGAGAAAACGTGCGGATGCGGATTGCAGCGTTCGCCGGAAATTGCATTTACGGCTTCCACGTATTCGGAGCCGAGGTCGTACAGCACCTTGCTCACCAGACCGACGGCTTCGTTCTCGCGCAGGCCTGGCTTCATCGCGCGATAAAGCTCATCGTAGGCGGCGTCGACCATCATCGCCGAGTGATTGAGCAGCGAAATCTCGTCCTGTGTTTTGATGACGCGCGCCTCGGACATCAGCACCTGTCCGTCAACGACTTCAAGGCCTTCCTTTTGCAGAGCGAACAATACGGGCGGCTCGATGATGTCGATGCCGACCGGTTCTTTGTGAAGGCCGCGCATTTCCAGCTCAATGCGAATTTTCTTCGCGACGTCTTCGGCGCGTCCCATCTCCGGGGTCATGGCGCCACGCAGCATGGAAATTCCTGGCCGCGAGCGCTCGCCGAGCCACGGGCAATTCAGCTGGTGATGTTTGGCGGCGGAGCCGAAATCCCACAGGATGGGTTCGTCATTTTGCGGCAGCAGTGTGAATCGATTGGCCTTATCCTGCGCCCACGTTCCGATGTGCGTCGCGGTGTTGTAGCGCACGTTGTTCATGTCGAAGCAGAGCAACGAGCCCATCGAGGATTTCTTCAGCAGATCTTTGGCTTTTTGCAGGCGCTCGCGGCGCAACCGGTCGAAATCGATCCGGTTCTCCCAATCAACCGCCATCGTTCCGTGAGTCTTGAGTGCCATAAAAACTCCTTGAGTTATTGGACACAGCGGTCGTCACTGCTTCTTACGTCCGGAGGTTACGGGCGTGGTCACGCCCGACATCGCTGCCAGCACGTCGAACACGCAGGCGAAATCATATTTCGTCCAGCCCAGGCCACGGGCCGCGGTGAGGAATTCGTTGCTGACCGCAGTTGTCGGGAGCGGCACATCGAGCTGCCGGCCCAGTTCCATGGCCAGCACAATGTCCTTTTGCATCATGTTCACGTCGAACCAGGCTTCCTCCGGCTGCTCGAGAACGAAGGGGCCGCGATATTGGATCATCGGCGAGGCAATCGCGCTGTGGGTCAGCACGTCCACGGCGACTTCGCGCTTGATCCCACTCTTTTCCGCCAGCAAGACCCCTTCGGAAAACGCCATCATCTGAACCGCAAGATTCAGGTTCGTGGCGATCTTCATGCACAAGGCCAAACCGTTGTCGCCGACGTGAGTAACTTTCGGTCCGATGTCCAGCAGAAGAGGCTTGATCCTCTCGAAGGTTTCCTTGCGACCTCCGACCATAACCGACAATTTTCCTTCCTGCAACGTGATGACGCTGCCGGAGACCGGCGAATCCACCATGTCAGCGCCGATGGCACGGACTTCTGCAGCGAGGGCGCGGCTCACGGCTGGGCTGACAGTGCTCATGTCGATGAAAATCTGGCCGGCGCTGAGACCCGCCACCACGCCGTCGGGCCCTTCAGTGACGGCCTGTATCGCCGCCGAGTTGGTAACCATGGCGAAGGTATAGTCCGACGCCTTGGCGACGGCACGCGGCGAATCGGCCCACTGCATGCCTCTGTCGATCAGCCATTGCGCCTTGGCGGGCGTCCGGTTATAGCCGGTTACGCTGTGTCCCTTGCCCAGAAGCCGGTTCACCATCTGGCTCCCCATCACTCCCAGGCCGACAAATCCTACCTTTGCCATGCGCTGATGCCTCCAGAGGTATTCGCTTGTTTCTAATGCGCGTGTTTGCCGCTCTGCTTCGCTGCCGGAGCTCTGCTGTCCTCGCGTACTTGTTCCAGGTGAGCACGCATGGCTTTGCGAGCGTCGTCGACGTTGTGGCGCTCCACCGCGTCGAGAATTCGTTTGTGATGAATCTGTCCGCGTTCGGGGCCACCGGGAACCTGGAAGATTCGCAGCCGCTGCTCCCGCAGCAGTCCGACGATCGAATCCAGCAAGGAAAGAATAAGAGGATTGGCTGCGCCTTCGGCGAGCGCCAGATGAAAATCCAGATCAGCTTCGATGTAGGCATCCGGGTCTTGACCGGCGCGATCCATGGTTGCGACCGCTTCTCGCATGGTTGCCAGTTCCGGCTCCTGAATGCGCTGCGAGGCCAACGCTGCAATCTCGGGCTCAAGAATCGTCCGCACTTCCGCAAGATGCATGGAGCCCTCCGGTTGCCCCATCTTCACCATCAAGTCGAGCGATTGCCGCACTGCTTGTGTTGTGCCGTCTGTGATGAAGGTGCCACGGCCGGAGTAAGCTTCGACCAGGCCTTTTTCGCGCAGAGCCTTCACGGCCTCGCGCACGGCAGTGCGGCTCACTCCGAAACGCTGTGCTAATTCGCGCTCGGCTGGCAATTGATCCCCGGGTTTGAGCGAACCGCGGACTATGGATTCCTCAATCTGCTGAACAATTTGTTCGTAGAGTCGCGAAGTACGGACCAGCTTGTACAATGCCTTGTCCCCCGCAAGGTGTGGCCCAAGACCTGGGCCGGTGATGGTCAGGCTACTATACCGCATATCCGATGCGTTGACGGGGTTTGTTGGGCGGAGGGTACCCTCGACACGCAGGTTCCCATCGGCTGACGAATATCTTTTGGTTAGCAAGGGCGACTCGCCTAAGCCCGGATCAACCCGCATGGGGGGCATTTAGGAAGGCAAGTTGGAGTCTGGCCCAACCCCAGAATCTTCAAGGAAGTCATCATTCCGTGGCTGGGTGGGGCCGACCTCACGGGCATGGTTGACAATTGGGAGCCATCGCGCATCACTGGTTTGAGATGATGCGAAAATGCGGTGACGAAGTCCGGGAGCTTTTGCATGACGGCTGCCCGGTTGCATGTTTGGGAGATGCGCCCTTCGGTTATGTGAATGTATTCGCTTCGCACGTAAACGTGGGGTTCTTTCACGGCGCAGCGCTGCCGGATCCGGCCCGCTTATTGGAAGGAACCGGCAAGTTCATGCGCCATGTGAAGCTGAGACCGGAGACGACCACAAATGCGGCAGCTCTAAGCAGGCTCATCGAGGCGGCGTACTCGGATATAAAGGCGCGTGTAGAAAACGGCTAGCTCAGAGCAACGCCTTGGGGAGCGACACGGATGTGAGCCACGGGATTGTTACAAGCGAGTCCTACGCCCGGCACAACATCGTTGCGGCGAGAACCATCGGCAGATAGATGACTGATGCATGGACCACCCGGCGGGCCGCGGTCCTCGAGGCGGTTTGCACCAGATCGCTCACCGGGTAGAGCAGGAATGCTCCCATTCCGCCCACCGCGACCAAGGCAAGTGCGCCGGTGCGGGATGCAATCAACAAAGTAGCGCCCACAAGAGTGAGCGAGAACCCGAGAATCTCGCTGCGCGTAAAGCGCCCGTCCGCGTCAAAATCTGGAAGCATCCTGTAGCCGGCACGGGCGTAGTCCTCCCTATACAGCAGGGCAATGGCGAGAAAATGTGGAAACTGCCACAAGAAGAGGAGAGCGAAGAGAAG
>JASHNU010000040.1 GCA_030041475.1 Candidatus Sulfotelmatobacter sp. | reverse complement strand
GCCATCACCATTTCGGCCACCTCCAACTCCATCTCTTCGTCGACCACACTGACGGTAGGGGGCCCTGCCCTGGTTTCGATCGCGGTGACACCGGCGAGTGCCGCGATCCCACTGGGAACAAGCGAACAGTTCACCGCCACGGGCACTTATACCGACGGCAGCACCCAGGACCTGACCAACTCCGCAACATGGTCCTCATCCGTTCCCGCCGTTGCTTTGGTGAATTCCACCGGCGGTGCGAGCAGCCTCACTACCGGAGCTACAACCATTTCGGCGAGCTCAGGAAGCATTAGCGGAGGAGCGGCGTTAACGGTCAATCCTGCCGTAGCCGTCTCTCTCGTCATCTCTCCTGCAACCTCGACTATATACACGAGTGCTCAACAGCAGTTCACAGCGACGTTGATCTATAGCAATGGCACCTCGACGATTGTGACCACTTCAGTGACGTGGAGTTCGTCCGACAATGACGCCACCATCGGCAGCTCTGGATTGGCGACCGGTGTGTCCAGTGGTAGCGCCACGATCGAGGCTGTCTGGGGATCGAACGCACTTACGGCAACGGCTACTCTGACCGTATCAAACCCGACGGTCTCGGTGACTCCGACGACGGCCTCGATCGCGCTGGGCGCAACGACGCAGTTCGCCGCGTCGGTGACAGGAAACAGCAATCAAACCGTGACTTGGAATGTAGATGGAACCGCCGGCGGGAATTCCACGATCGGTACGATCTCTGCCAATGGCCTTTACACCGCCCCAGTGCTGATCGGCGCACATAGCATTACCGCGGTGGCTCAGGCCAACAGCGCGAGCGTGGGAAGCGCCACCCTGACAGTCGGCTCCCTGGTTCCGGTGGCGAGCACCTTCTTCGGAATGCATCTGCGCTTGGCCACTTCGCCCGTCCCCGGCTCGATGCAGGGCACGGGACGCATATGGGATTCTGCGTCCGCGCAGTGGCCTTACCTAAATACGGCAGCGAACACGTTCGTGTGGACGAACCTCGATAGCGTGCTTAGCGACTATTTCAACGCGGGCATTAACGACATCATGTACACGCTTTGGAGGGTCCCTAACTGGGCTTCTTCCAATCCCACAGATAGTTCGTGCGACTACTCCAATCTGGGGTCAAAGTATTACGGCGAGTGCGACCTGCCGACCGATATCAATGCGGACGGCACGGGCACGGATCTGACCTGGCGCAACTGGGTTCAAAACATCGCGCAGCACGTCAACAGCCCTGGCTATCTGGCCACCCACGCCCACATCGGTTATTGGGAACCATGCAACGAATGCTATCGCTCGCCTACGCTCGATCCCGGATTCGGCACCGGCGGGGCTTCCGTGGCCTATAAAGGCACATACGATCAATTGGTTCGCATGATGCAGGACGCACGCTGCATTATTATCGGCAACTCCACCGATCCAATCACGGCGTTGGGGACGACTTGCGGGCAGGCTGGTTATCCCGTGATTGGGATCGACCCGACTTCGCACATGGTGATGCCTTCCGGCAGCCCACTGCAGGACGGAAAGATTCCCTCGTACCCGCAAGTAATGCAAAACTGGTTGTATTGCACCTGCGCGAATAATTCTTGCTCGGGGAGTTCTACCGGTTGCACCAGCGGTTCGGCCGGCAGCACTGCCGTTGACATCATTTCCGCTCACATTTGTCCAAATACCTACGCGCCGGAACTAATGCCGAGTGAGGTTGCCAAAATGCGGGCGGTTCTCGACGTGACCGATCTGTCAAAACCGTTTTGGAACGGCGAGGGCGGCTGGTGCCAAAACTCAACAGCGACCGAGGTCAGCGACGGCGATCCTGACATGGAGGCGGCATTCGTGGCTCGCTTCCAAGTCATGCAGTGGGCTTCGGGAATGGCTCGCTCCTACTGGTATCAGTGGGACAACGCCGCGTACGGCACGCTCTGGAGTCCAACCGACATCAGCGGATGTTCCACATCTTTCAACGGCGGCGGCTACATATGCAAAGCGGGAACGGCTTATCAGCAAGTCTATGACTGGCTGGTGGGTTCGACGCTCGGTACGTGCAACGTAAACGGTACAGTTTGGACCTGCACATTGACGCAAGGGAGTGGAACTCGGGCCGAGATCATTTGGGATACTTCTCAGACCTGCAGCGAGGGAGTTTGCACCACCGGTCAGCAGTCCGTGCCGGTAATCTACACCAGCTACAGCGATCTCACAGGAGCAAGTTATCCGGCTAATGGGTCAGTACCAGTGGGAATCAAACCGATTCTGCTGCAGACGGAGTAACTCTAAATTGCTCCTTGAGGATGAGTCGCTCGGTTCCCAGTCGCGCTGGCGAACTGACATGCAAAGTTTCCCGAGACAACGGGGTATCTACCTGCGCCCCCTATCGCGATGGCTCAAATCACATTTTCCTTGTGAGCACTGTTGAAATATGCCGTTAACTCTCAAAATCCCCTATCAGGATGGAGATGTCAGCGTCGGCGTTTTTCCACGCGGTGAAGAAATCCTGATACGCCGAGGCTAAGACCGAGTATGCGAAGCTGCACTTTGATGCCGCCGTAGAAATCCGCGCCCGCGAGGCCTCGTAGGCGGCAATGCTTCGTAGTTGTCCTTGAGGAGGTTGATCTTCACCGTGGTGAGCGCGTCGATCCCGTCTGCGAGATTGGTTTGGCGCTTGATCAGAAGTTTGATGATCTCATCGGCTAAGCGGTCCCTTTCAGGACGCCCTTTGTCGGTCACAAAGCCGTCTCCATTTATGCCTCGGCAGCATTTCTACTGCGGCGAGAGCAAGTCAGGCCAGCACTTTACGCCGAATTATAGGCGAGTTCCACGATGACGACTGATAACAGGCCATAGCACTCATTGACCGTTGCTAGCTTCGGCGGCCGAGAGCCGAAAGCCGGCAATCGACGGCTTACGCTATCCCTTCCTCAGCTGCTGCTTCCACCCCAGCACGCGCGCCTTCGCGCCTTCGGCTTCGGCCTCGGGGATCATCCCTTTCTTCTGATACAGCACGGACAGGCTGGTATGCGCCAGCACGTCGTCGGGATCGATCTCCGCAATCCGCTTCGCTACATCAATCGCCTCGTCGTAGCGTTCGAGACCCTGCAGCGCTCGCGCCAGCCCGTGCATGGCTTCGGTAAATGTCGGGTCTTCGTCGAGCGACTCGCGGTATGCAGCCACGGCCTGTTCCAGATTGCCGTCCGCCATGAGATCCAGCGCCGCGTAATAGCAGTCTTCGGCCTTCTGACGAGCGTTAGCGTCAGCGTCAGGCATGAGCGGGTCCAAGAAACATTTCACCATAGAGGCCACAGGGGTGAACAGAGGAAGAGGCGCACAGAGGAATTTCTCAGTGACTCTCTGTGTCCTCTGTGGTGATCAGGTGGGTAACAATTCCAGCCGAGCGACTCGAGGCTTGATTTATCATGCGCACATGCGCCACACGCTGCGCTTTCTCTGGAACGCGACCAAGGGACACCGCCTCGCGCCCTGGCGCAGCCCCTATCTACTATGGCGGATCGAAACTTATACGGGTGTGAAGATGACGCAAATCGGGTTCCTGGAATTCTGGGAATTCGTGTGGAGGGAGCGCCGCGAATTGTGGCACTTTCTGAAGTGGACGGGGCGGATGGAGCGCTACGTCCATCCCAAGCCGAAGAGTTTGTAAGACGAAAGTTCACCACGGAGGTCACAGAGATTCACAGAGGCATTTCCTCCGTGATCCCTCTGTGTCCCCTGTGGTAGATGCCCTCTACGCGCCTTTGCCCGCAGCCGCTGCTTCGCCTAACAGGACGCTCACTTCGCTGCCCTTGCCTGCGCCGGTGATCTGCGCCGCGGCACCGCGGTTGGCGGCGATCTCGAGATAGCCCATGCTGCCGAGGATGCCGAACACCTCGCCCTGTGCTCCCTCGGCATAAGCCGAGCGGATCTGCGTGATTTCGCGGTTTCCGATCACGATCTTGAAGCTGGGCTTTTCAGCAAACAGCGCAGGAATGTCCGCAGGCGTGATGTTGGTGATCAGGTTGCCGAAGCGGTCGACTTTCAGCACAACGCCGCGCATACGGTTCTCGCCGGCGGTTTTCGGTTTGGGCGCGGCGAACTTCACGTAGTCGTCGACCTCTTCCCCGAATTTGTGCGAATCGACCAGCTTGGCCAGATACGCCGCAACCGGAGCGAATACGTCGCGCGCGTGAAACGTCTGGCTCACCGGCTGCCGGAAATAGTGATCAGCTGTGATGTGCCGCACGTGCACGCGTTCTTCCCGCGCATATACGAGCGAGAGCACGCCGTTGTCGGGCGCGACGAAATAGTATCCGTCGCTCGCAGCCAGAATTGGCCGCCGTTCCGAGCCGACGCCCGGATCCACCACCACCACATGCACGGTACCGTTCGGGAAATACGAGTAGGCCTGAGAAATGGCCAGCGCGCCGTCAAGCACGTCAAACGCTTGCACGGCGTGCGTGATATCGATGATTTCGGCCTCGGGCGCAATGCCGAGAATGACGCCCTTCATCGCGCCGACAAAATGATCGTTGATGCCGAAATCCGTAGTAAGAGTGATGATCGGACGATGTGACAACTTTCCCCTCGCTGGAAGACAGAATAATCAGTGCTGCGAGGTTAATTGGCGGTGAAGGCGCGAGTCAACGCACGGAGGTAATGGGCGGACACGGCGAACCTTCTTTCGCCACGGATCAACGTGGATGAACGCGGATAGGGCCTCTTATGTCTGATAAATCCGTGCGAATCAGTGTTAATCCGTGGCGAACTGAATTTATTGAATGTGTATATCGCCTGAGCCTGTCCTGACCGAGAGCAGTGGGCCTCCGCCGTGCACCTTGCCTTGGATATGCTTGCGCACTTCATTCACGCGCCCCTGCACGGTCATCTCGATCGGAGATTCAACCTCGATATTTCCTGAACTGGTAGCAATGTCGGCATCGAACGCGGAGCTGCCGGGCAGACGCACGCGCACAGTGCCTGAGCCGGTGCGGATTTCCCACGCGCCGCTTTGCGTGCCTTCGGCCGTAATGTCGCCGCTACCAGCTTCGCCGCGGAAGGCGCCCTGAATGCCGCGTACCGTGATATTCCCCGAGCCGGTGTGCAGGTCAATGTCGCCCTGTCCGGTTTCTTCGATCTCGATGTCGCCGCTGCCCGCGCCGCCCCGCACTGCGCCCGCAATCTGGCGCGCCCGCACGTCGCCCGATCCGGTTTGCAGCCGGACTTCGCCAGCAAGATTGTCAAGTCTTACATCGCCGGATCCAGTCTGCACATCCACGTTGCCATGTGTGCCTTCAATGACCTGGTCCCCTGAGCCGCTATGCGTGCGGAGGGTGGTATCGGCGGGCACTGTAATGTCGTAGTCGACGGCCACGTCCCGCTCGTTCAGGTAGTCGATGTGAATGCTGTTGCCCTCCTGCCGAATGGGAGGATTCTGCTCGATCGCGTGCACGTCGGCTTCGCGCCGGCTCCCGAACCACCACCGGTCGCCGAGATAAATCTTGCCCCGAATCACGACCGAGCCTGTCGAGCCAGCGCGCACGGTGATGTCGCCGGAATGCGTGAGCACTTCCAGATCGACCGGTCCGGTGACCTGCAAGGTGCGTTCAAACGAGCCTTGTGGCGTCGAAGAAGCCAGGGCAAAGGTGCAAGCGAGAACGACCAGCGCTGTCACCGCCGCCAGCCGGATGGAAACTGAGGAGAAATTTTGATTATTCATGGCGTAGCTCCAGGGATGGAATTGGAGATACAAACCTTGTGGAACAGGAATCAAATCTGGTGTTGGACCTCAGATGCCAGATCTACAAATCTGTGGCCCAAGCCGAGTTATCTTTGAAACATTCAACTTGCCCACTTGAAACTTGGTTCCTACTGCAGCACCACCTGGTCGCCCTCCTTCAATCCGCTCAGCACTTCCGTCTTGGCGCCGTTCGAGATTCCAATGTTGACGGCAATCTTCTTCTTGCCTTCCTTTCCATGCGGGTCGGGGATTTCGACCGAGGCTTTCTTGTCTTTGTCGTACAACAGCGCGCCTTCCGGAATCTGCAGCACGTTTTTGTGTTCGTCGAGGATGATTTCGGCGTTGGCCGTCATCTCGGCCTTCAGCTCGCCTCCGGGGTTCTGGATCGAGACACGCACCTCGAATGTCGTGACGTTGTCCTTCTCCACGCCCATGGGCGAGATCTTCGTCACTTTGCCTTCAAAGGTTTTGTCTTTGAACGACTCGACCTTGATCCGCGCCCGCTGCCCGAGATACACCTTGCCGATGTCGCTCTCGTCGACCTTGCCCTTCACGTAGACTTCGCTGGTATCGCCGAGCGTCATTACCAGTGTGGCCGACGAACCCAGTACCAGGATCGAGCTCACTGCATCGCCCATTTCTACGTCACGGGAGAGCACAATGCCGTCGATCGGCGAGACGATGTCGGTGTAGCTGAGCTGCTCGTCGAGCTGCTTCAAGTTGGCCTGATCCTGCGCCACCTGGGCCTGCGCCTGGGCGATCTTTGCCTTCAGCACTGTCACCTGCGCCTTGGCCACATTTTGCTTGTTGACCGCCATGGTGTAATTCTTTTCGGCGTCGTCGAGGGCAGAGGCCGAAACCACTCCGTCTTTCGCCATGCCGACGGCGCGGTCATAAGCGCGCTTCAAGGGCGGAACATCGGGACCTTCGGCGTCGACTTTGGCGCGCTCGTAATCGGCCTGGGAGCTCGACAGATTCGCTTCTGCGGCTTCGAGTGCCGCTTTCGATTGCGCGACCTGCGCTTCAATCTCAATTTTGTCGAGCTGGGCCAGCAGTTGGCCCTGCTTCACCTTGTCGCCGTAGTCCACGTAGAGCTTCTTCACAATGCCCGAGGCCTTCGACTTCACCTCGACCTTCGTGATCGGTGTGACCTTGCCGGTCGCCACCACGCTCTTGGCCAGATCGCCCCTCTCCACCTTGGCCAGCTTCGATGGGTCGATCTTGGTGCCGCCGCGCGTCGCCGCGATCACTCCGCCTGCAATGAGCAGCACGATCACCACGACGACGCTGCCCCAGATAATCAGTCTGCGACGCTTTTTCTTGTGATTGCCGTTACCGTTCACAAAACCCTCCTCGGGAACCTGTCAACTGGAATTTCTTGGGCGACCTGCCGTGCGGCTCTTTGCAAGGTCTGGTCGAATAACGCACCGCCATTCTTACTTACGCGGTCAGAGTTTGTTTTGTTCCGAGCTTTTTGCGGACAATACTTCCTTCTCGACTTAAGAGCCGGAAAGCTCTGGGCGGGTTGTCTAAGTCCTCTGCCGCCTGCCAATTAGACCAGCATCCTGGTAAAAGGGTAGCGTCCTGCTCATGTGAATTTTGTGACCCGGCGCACCCGAGTTAGGCAATCCTGCGATTCGGCCGAAGTCAGGAGATCCTCCTGATCGTTCTTCATGGGCGACTGCCCCTCTGGGTACTGGCAACTGGTTTCAAATGTTACAATTAGGACCTTCATGCTCGCCTTTGTGCTGCTCCGGGTCTTTCTGATCCTGCTCCTGGTCGCAGCCAATGCGTTCTTCGCCGCCGCAGAATTTTCTCTTATCAGCGTTCGCGATACACGCATCCAGCAGCTGATCGAGGCTGGACGCGTCGGCGCCCGCGCGGTGCAGCGTCTCCATCAGCACCTGGACGAAGTCGTCAACGGTGTTCAGCTCGGCATCACAATGGTGAGCCTGACTCTAGGCTGGATCGGGGAGCCCATGGTCGCGGGGCTAGTGGGCAGCCTGCCGGTCGTGCAAAGGCTTCCGCACGTCGTGATTTACGCCCACACCATCGCCATTGCCATCGCTTTCAGCCTCATCACCTACATGCACGTGATCCTCGGCGAACTGGTGCCGAAAACTCTTGCCCTGCAGCGTGCCGAGCAGATTGCCCTCGCGGTCGCGGGGCCGATGGAGGCATTCCTCACTCTCACGCGTCCCGTGCTTTTCTTCATGCGGCGCTCGGGCGGTCTCGTGCTGCGTCTTTTCGGAGCGCAGGCAGGCCGCCGCGGCGTGGTTCATTCTCCCGATGAACTCAAGCTCATTGTCACCGCCAGCCGACAGCTCGGCCAGATCCCCGAATTTCAGGAGGAGATGATCCACGCGGCCATCGAACTCGACAACATCACCGTCCGCGAGGTGATGGTCGCCAGGCCGGACATCTTCTCGCTTCCGTCAGACCTTTTGCTTGACGATGCCCTTTCCCGCGTCGTTGAGGGCCAGCACTCGCGCATCCCGGTCTACGATCCGCAGCGCGGTCCCGAGCACATCGTCGGCGTGCTTTATTACAAGGACCTGATGCGCTGGATGCGGCTCCGCCTCTCGAATCTTGGGCAGACGAGCTCCATTCGCATTTCGCGCATGCAGATCAGCCAGATCATGCACGATGTTCTTGTGGTCCCGGAGACGAAGGTGCTGGCCGAACTGCTGGCCGAATTCAAAGACCGCCGCCGCCATCTCGCAGTAGTGGTCGACGAATTTGGCTCGACTGCCGGGGTGATCACGGTGGAGGACATCCTCGAACAGCTGGTCGGCAACATCGAAGATGAGTTCGATGTTTCACCGACCGAGCCGGCGCTGGAAGACGAGTCGGTGATGGTGCTCGAGGGCTCAGTGAACATTCGCGATCTCGAAGCCGAACACGGTCTGACGCTGCCTCGCGATGCCGGATTCGAGACGCTCGCCGGGTTCATCCTGGCGCGCTTGCAGCGGATTCCGAAGCTGCGTGACCATTTCGAATACGAAGGCCGCCGTTACACCGTAGAGGAAATGGAAGGCCATCGCATCGCGCGCGTAAGGATTGAGAAGACGGCCAAAATTGAAGGCGAAGCCGAAGTGGCGAAGCAGGGCGGAGATTAACGAAACGGGAAGGGCGCGGCTACCGCGCGCCGCCAGCCCCAATAAGGGGCGGCTTTCACCGCACAGGATGACAAAGGTGGGCACTGACCAACTGAGAGCTGAAAACTGAGAACCCTCGCCCAACGCGTCCTCTACACCCTCCCGGTCATCTGGCTGGTCGTGTCCCTCGTCTTCTTGCTCATCCATCTCGTCCCGGGCGATCCCATCCAGCAGATTCTCGGCGAGGGCGCGCCGCCCGTGCAGATCGCTGAGATCCGCCACACCTATGGTCTCGACGCGCCACTCGGCACGCAGTACATCCGTTATTGGAAGGGCGTGATGCACGGCGATCTCGGGAAATCCTTCCGCTATAACCAGACAGTCGCGCAACTTATAGCTCAGAGATATCCCTATACGCTCCGGCTTACGCTGGCGTCACTGTTCGTCGCCATCGTTCTCTCGATTCCTGCCGGCGTGCACTCGGCCCGACGCCGCAACCGCTGGGACGACCGGCTGCTCTCTGTGGTGAGCCTGTTCGGCCTATCTTTCCCCAACTTCGCGCTTGGCCCCCTCCTGATCTTGCTCTTTGCCATCAAGCTCGGTTGGCTGCCCGTCTCGGGCGTTGGATCCTTTGCCAATCTCGTGCTTCCCGCAATCACCATGGGCAGCGCGCTCGCCGCGATTCTCACGCGTATGGTGCGCACCAGTATGCTCGAAGAGCTCAGCCAAGACTACATTCGCACCGCCCGCGCCAAGGGATTACCTGAACGAACGGTTGTCTACCGTCATGCGCTGCGCAACGCCATGATTCCGGTGCTCACAGTGCTCGGCCTGCAATTCGGCGCGTTGCTGGCAGGCGCGATCGTGACAGAAACGATCTTCGCCTGGCCCGGCATTGGCCGCCTGACTATCCAGGCGATCTCCAACCGCGATTACTATCTGGTTCAGGGCTGCATTCTCGCGATCGGCTTGACGTACGTCGCAGTCAATTTCCTGACGGATGTGCTGTACTCGGTAGCGAACCCAAGGATCAGGCAATGAACAGGTCAGCGAGCGATGAAGCAGGGAATTTTGGATGGTAGCGAGTTAGCGGTTCGGGTGGCGTTGGAGTTATTGCTCCAACGCCCCTGACCGATGAGCGGCGAAGAATTTCTAAGCGACTATCTGCGTGCGGCCTGTACCGCCAGATCCAGTTCGTGCTCGGCGGCGTGCAGATGCTCTTCCGCTTTCGCTCCGTGGCCTTCCATGTCGTAGTGGTTGGCGGCGCGGGCGCGGTCCATTTCACGAATGGCCTCGATCACGTGCTTGTGGACTTCGTCCAGATCGTGCCAGTCGCGAACCTGCGCCGACAGCGCAGCTCCCGCTACGAACGACAATGCAAGCGCACCAATGCTCAGGACTTTCTTCATGGTTTCCTCCCTCTGTGTTTGATTTTTGTTACCGGTGCTGGAACCCGAAGGCGATTCTACCTAGACGGAAAACGAATGCATGTCCCGATGGGACATCGTCCGAAAGTACAATCGACTTTCGATTCGCACGTAAGACGCGTATTTGTGCAGTTGACAGCCGCGTCTAAGATGGGAACACATGTCCACGACCGAAGTTTCGCTGGAACACGAGGCTGCTAACTCGTTGTTGCCGCGCAGAATTGTGCGCAATGCGCGCCACAATCCGCTGGCGGCGTCCGGCGTCGTGATGGTTGTGATCTTCTTGATCTTCGCGCTGTTTGCTCCCTGGATCGCGCCGCAGGATCCTGCGGCGATCAATCTTCCTGCGCGGCTCGACTCGGTGTCGCACGGGCACTGGTTTGGCACCGACGAACTGGGCCGCGACATCTTGTCACGCGTCATCTACGGCGCGCGTATCTCCATGCTAGTGGGAAGCTGCGTCGTGTTCACGTCGCTGGTTCTTGGGCTTGTCATCGGCTCTGTCGCCGGCTATTACGGCGGGCGCATCGACCGCTTCGTCAACGTCGTGCTGATGAATGCGTTTCTTTCCTTTCCCGGAATTTTGCTCGCGATTGCCTTCGTCGCCTTTCGCGGGCCAGGCATTTTCAACCTGGTGCTGGCGCTGTCGCTCGGCGGATGGGTCGGATATGCGCGGTTAGTACGTGGGCAAGTCCTGGCTGTGCGCGAGCGCGAATTCGTCGAAGCTGCCCGGGCGCTGGGCGCAAGCGATTTGCGGATTATCGGGCGGCATATTCTGCCCAACATCATTCAGCCGGTTATCGTGCAGGCGGCGATCGGAATGGCGGGAGCGATTCTGGCGGAAGCTACTATGAGCTTTCTCGGCCTCGGTGTTCCTCCGCCGACTGCGAGCTGGGGGACGATGCTGAACGACGGCCGTGCGCATCTGTTCGACGCGCCGCATCTGGTGCTGTTTCCTGCACTCGCGGTGATGCTCGCGGTGGTGAGCTTCAATTTTATTGGCGACGCATTGCGTGATTATCTTGACCCTCGGTCGCAGATTGAAGCGGGACTGTGAGAATCGCTGCTGGAGGCCGCAGCCGAGAATGTCTTGGCCGCAGGACCGGCAGAGAGGAGGGTGAAGGTGAATAAAACAGCCGCCATGCTGGCCCTTCTGACCGCATCCCTCGTCGCTTGCGGGGGAAGCAATGCCAAGAACATTGACGGTCCATGGACTGGCGCGCTGAGGCTTCCAGATGGAGTCCCTCTCGAAATTTTTTTTGTAACCCTGACGCAAGAGAGTGGATCGGCTGTGGAGGTCTCCGGATTGGAATTCAATGGTTCCTGGCCTGTTTCACTTCCTCCTTAACGACCACCGCAACGTTCGCCGCTACCGGAACCTCCGGTGGCATAGTGGATGGAAATTTTACAATGACCATCTCAACCGCGCCTCCTGTTAACAATGTACTCACGCTGAACGGAACGCGCAGGTTTTCCGGCTATGGAATTAGAAGTCCCATCCCCGGCAGCATTTCCGGCACTTGGACAATGACGGGCCAGACCGGATGCGAAGGCCGCGGAATTCTCACCATGAGCCAATCACCGCCGCCCTAGCAGGGACAGGCCAAACCGAGTGACTGGCAGGCTGTTTCAAGGGACAGCACCCTAACTTCTGGCGCACCAAGCAGATAAAGTCCCTGCAACATTTCTTGACAATTCGGGTTTCCTTCCCTGTGGCCACGACGTTGAGCACGAGGTAAGAGAAATCAGGCAGGAAAAAATCAGACCCAGGAGAGCTTTATGAAGAGCACGAGCAAGATTTCGCTTTTGAGTACCGCGCTGGCAGTGTTGATTCCAGCGCTGCCCGTCATGGCCCAGACTAACGATCCTGCGCCGGTGACAGGGCAGAGCATTCAGCAACGCAAAGAGAACCAGCAGGATCGCATTGCCAACGGGGTGGCCAGCGGACAGCTAACGCCGGGTGAGACCGCCAATCTGGAGAAGAAAGAGTCAGATCTGAACAAAGAAGAACGCGACATGCGCGCGCTCGACAACGGCAAGCTGACCGCGGCCGACAAGGCTACGCTGAACCAGCAGCAGAACAAGCTGTCGAACCAGATTTATCAGGACAAGCACAACGCTGCGGTGCAGAACACCGATCCGAAGAGTGAAGTCGGAAAGCGCGCGGAGAATCAGCAGGACCGCATCGCCCAGGGCATCAAGAACGGACAGTTGACGGCGGGCGAAGCCGCCCATCTGGAAAAGAACGAAGCCAAGATCAACCAGGAAGTGCGCAACGACCGCGCCGCCAACGGCGGGAAGCTGACGTCGCAGGAGAAGGCGCAGGTGAACCGCCAGCAGAATCGCGAGTCGCGCCAGATCTATCGCGACAAGCAGAACGGCCGCCGCCAGTAGGTTGGGACTTCCCGGCAAGACACTCCACCTCTGAGAAAAAAGGGAAGTCAGAAATGCCTCCGGTTAGAGACCGGAGGCGTTTTCTTTTGGCCAGGATTTGAGGGCAGCTTCAAGCCGCTGAAAACACGCCAGATTCGACGGCACTAATATCGTTGGCTAACCCATTCAGAGTTCTCGACAACCTGCAAGCTAATCTGTGTATGTGAGTTAGATTCTTCTGTCTCTGCGTCTAACATCCCCGCTTTATACGACCCTTGACATGGTTTCTTTAACCACCACAAATTATCGTGGATGGCCTGCATCACCACAGTCCCCGTAAAATATCAGGAGTTGCCCATAGTCCGGGTGTACGTTGATACTGGCGACCCCATTGAGGAAAAGAACTTGCTAGAGTTCCGACTGCTTTATCAAGGTGAACTCATGCCGTCCGGAAATAAGAGACGCCCGGTTGAGAAACACTCAATCAGGCGAGTCTTTCATCCGCAATTGCGTCGGCTTTGGAGCGTAAAGCCGAATTTAAGGACGTGGATTTTTCAGTGGTTTAGTAAGGCACCTCAAGAGGCAATAGAAGCGCTAGCCGGAAAGTACACAGATGCAGAAGAAATCGTACAAGCTAGAATTCGATTGGGATTAGAAACAATGGGCAAGTACTACGCAAAAGCTGGCTATCAGCTTGTACCTCTTGTAATTCCAGAATTTGCTTTGCAGTGCAGTATAGATATTCTCTTGCTGAGACCTGGAGATCGAGTGGTCCTTGGCGAACAGGGAGATCTGGACGGTCAGGTCCGTACTATCGTTGACGCACTGAGGATGCCAGATAATCCCGGCGAAACCGGCAATGCAGTACCGACTGATGACGAATGTCCTCTTTTCTGCCTACTGCAAAATGACAGACTTATTTCCGAAATCAAAGTCACAGCAGATGAGTTGCTGCAACTACCGGAGCAAGCTTTCAACCCCTCCGAACGAGAGCAAGCCGTTCTGCGGCTTAATCAAATGTTGTACGGGCAACCAATGCCTCCTGAAGATAGAGCTGCCTTGGAGTTAGCACGCAAGATATTGCAGAGACGGGGCGAGGTAAAGCCGCACGATGCCTCCGTTGTTGTGCATGTGAAGCTTAACCACAGAGATGCCCGCACATTCGACAACTATTTTGGGAGTTAAACTTAAATCACATTCTAGGTTTGCCAAAAATGAGCAAAGCGGCTTCAACTATCGAAGAAAGAATCCATCAGATAATAAAAACAGGCATTAAGATCCATTCTCTAGATCAGTTGAAAGGGCCATCACAAACTGAATCTGCGCGTAGGGAAAGAAGAAAACTAGCTTTTGTGTCGGTCGATCTTTCGCAGGAGGGGGAAGAATCGCCTCTGATCCGCGAGCCAGTTCCTCGCTCTCAATCCAAAGGCCGCCGCTCTCTACACCATGAATAGTAATGTCGTATCCAGAGGCTTTTTTACTCCGCTCAAGTGCAATAATCACCTTCTTGCCAATGAGGTCTTCAAGTCTAAGCATATGTTTCTCCCTTCGTTTTTGTGGGGTATGATGAGCGCATGAAGTCTACCCCTGACCCAGACATGACGCCAGACGAAAAGATGGAAGCATTCGAGGATGGGCTGCGCCGCGTGCTGAATTGCAGCAAGGAACAACTCAACAACGCGCTGACCTACGAGAAGCAGATAAACGCAGATCGGCCCAACAAGCGCGGACCTAAGCCACGTCCCGCTTCGGCCCGCGCTTCCCGCGCCAAACGCTAGAATATCGCTTGCGTCGTAGTGGAATCGCCGCTCTTGCCTGTGAGTTCCGCGTAGGTGAGCCGCTTGCCTGCAACCTGCGATAATGCCAACAGGAATCGGTCAGAGTCGTTCAGCGGATTGTCTTCCGTGGCGCGATTGTTGTAGCGGTACATAGTCTCGTCCAAGTAGCGGAACAGGTGGAACGGCTCTACCGCGACGTAGGTGCCATTCAATCCGCGCTTGAAGAGACTCCAGAAATTCTCCAGCCCGTTAGTGTGAATGCGGCCATGGACGTACTTGTTGAGATGGTTCACGGTCTCGTGCACGTAATCCTTCGCCAGCGCCTTCTCGTAGGACACAGCCTCATCGGTGTAGACAGTGGTGCCGCGCTCCACCTGCCGCAGAATCTCAGCCTGTAAAGTCTCGCGCTTAATGGCAGGGATCACGTTGGCCCGCACCTTACGCTGCTCGCGGTCAAAGATGCCCATAACCGGAGTCTTGCCGTACATGCGTTCCGCTGTGCGAGTAGTGCTTTTCCAGTCGGAAATCTCGTTGCGCGACTGCTGCCAGCGCAGCTTGCGATCCTTGTGCATGTTCCGCGCCTTGCCACCGACGAAAGTCTCATCGACCTCAACTTCGCTTCCCGATCCGCCGATCTTGTGCCTTGGCTGAGGCGCTTGCATTCCAAGCCGCAGACGGTGAAGCATGAACCACGCGGTTTTCTGTGTCACTCCCAGAGCGCGATGAATCTCCCACGACGATACGCCGTTTTTGCAGTTTGTCAGCAGCCACAGGGCAGGGAGCCACTTCCGCAGGGGAATAGGTGAGTCCTCGAAGATCGTCCCCACCTTGACGCTAAACTGCTCGCGGCAGTCACGACACTTCCACCGCTTCTGCGCCTTGAGATACATCGGCGGTTTCTGCGTCTTGACTTCGCAGTGTGGACACACAACGCCCTCAATCCAGCGCATCTGTGCTACCGCGTCGATACACCGCTGTTCGTCGCTGAAAAACAGTATTGCATCTTGCAATGTCTTCGGATTTTCCATACTCCACCTGATTGACAGCGTATCAGATTGGCGTGGGTTAGTCAAGTATATTTATGCCGATTCGACTCTTGACATGAATTACAATCTGCAATATATATATTTCGATTTGAGATACAGGCGTGGCCGATGAAGCTGGGCGAAAAAATTCGTTACCTGCGCGAGGTCGAAGGCTCGCTGCGCGGGCTGAATCGCCCGATGACGCAGCTGGAGATCGTACGCGCCGTGCGCAAGGAACTGGGTGGCGCCGGGAAAGGTGCCCAAAAAACTACTATCAGCCAATCGTACCTGTCGCAGATCGAAAGCGGCGCCCGGCCGCACATGACGCAGTCTTCACGTGCACTGCTGGCGAAGTTCTTCAAGGTGCATCCGGGCTTTCTGGTGGATGACCCCGACGGCTACCACGCGGAACTGACTTCCGATCTGCGCACGACGGAAGGCCAGCTTGACGTCTGGCTGCTGCAGGGGTCGGAGCGCTTTGCCGGCGACCCGGAGGTTAGTGCCGTGCTGATCAAGGCCGCGCGGGAAAAAGACACCCGCCGCTGCCTGCTGCTTCTGGGCGCGATTCTGGAGACGCCGGGCCTGGCCGATCGTTTACTCGAGGCGCTACAACCTGGACTCACGCCAGCGGGCAGCCGCCACTACGCGGCGGGTGCGGAAGGGAGGCGAATCCGATGACGTCGACGCGGCTTGATTGGTCTGACTTTTATCTGATCTGTTTTGCGGTCGGCTTCTGCTTCAGCTTCTTTTTATTTGTGTTTGGAGGGGCGCGCGCGGGACGTCTGCATCTTCCGCACTTCCATGGTCATGCAGGCGGTGGCGGCGCCGGGCACGGAATGGGGCATGCACCGGCAGCGGGCGGACCGGCGGGAGCGCCATCCGCGCATGCCGGCGCTGGAGCAACGTCCGCGCAAGGGGGCGCGAGCAGAGTGGTGCGTGGCAGCAGCGTTTCGCCGTTCAATCCGCCCACCCTGGCGGCGTTTCTGGCGTGGTTCGGCGGCACCGGGTATCTGCTCACGCGCTTTTCATCGCTGTGGGTGGGAGCAGGGCTGTTGCTATCGGTGCTGGGCGGCATGATCGGCGGTGGAATTATTTTTCTTTTTCTGAGCCGCGTGCTCATTTCCGACGAGGAGTACATGGACCCAGCCGACTACGACATGGTGGGGGTTCTGGGCAAGCTCTCGGTTTCCATTCGCGAGGGCGGTGGAACGGGCGAACTGATTTATTCACAAGCCGGAACTCGGCGCGTGTGTGGCGCGCGTAGCGAGGATGGAAGCGCCATGGGCAAAGGCACTGAGGTCGTTGTTACTCGCTATGAAAAAGGCCTAGCGTATGTGCGGCTGTGGAGCGAGATGTCGGAAAGTGAGTAGCGGGCGGTTGTTTGAGTGCTAGCAAGACTGGAGACTCACGTGAATCGAGATTCCAAACCGCCGGTATGGCTGATCTGGCTGATGTGGCTGGTACTGCCCATCAGCGCGCTGGAATATCGGCAGAACTGGGATCAGCTGCCCGCGAGAATGGCAGTGCATTTCGATGCGAACTGGCAGCCGAACGGCTATACATCGCGCGAGGGGGCGCGCGATCTTGGCCTGGGCATCATGGCTGTCATGCTGGTGCTGTTCACGGTTGGATTGCTTGCCGTGCGCGCGCTGAAGGCGGTCGCGGCGTGGCCACTGCTGCTGGTGTTTTACGTAGCGCTGGGATTTTTGTGGTACGGGAACCATTCGATTATCGAGTTCAATTTGCACGCGCAGCCGGCCCATTCCGAGTTGGTGGGCCCGAATTCCCCCGCGCTGAGTGACTCAAACGGTCGAGCTGTTCTGCAGCGGTTGTAGGAGGAGGGCGTATGTTCAGCGGGATTTCGAACGTGGTCGTAATTTGGATTTTCGTTGCGCTGGGAGTGATGGTCGTTCTGTTCCTGATGAGCGGAATGGCCAGGCTCTATCGCAAGGCTGGGCCGCACGAGGCACTCATCGTGTACGGCCTGGGAGGAACGCGAGTGGTGAAAGGCCACGGTACGTTGGTGCTGCCGATGGTGCAGATTTGCCGCGAGCTCTCGCTCGAACTGATGTCGTTTGACGTGGCGCCGCAGCAGGATCTGTATACGAAGCAAGGAGTGGCAGTGACGGTCGAAGCCGTGGCGCAGATCAAGGTGAAGTCGGATCAGGAGTCGATCCTGACGGCCTCAGAGCAATTTTTGACCAAGAGCGACGACGAGCGCCAGGGGCTGATCCGGTTGGTCATGGAGGGCCACCTGCGCGGCATCATCGGGCAGTTGACGGTTGAAGAAATCGTGAAGCAGCCGGAGATGGTTTCCGACCGCATGCGATCGACCTGCGCCGACGACATGAACAAGATGGGGCTGGAGGTGATTTCGTTCACCATCAAGGAAGTGCGCGACAAGAACGAATACATCACGAACATGGGCCGTCCGGATGTGGCACGCATCAAGCGCGATGCCGATGTGGCCGCAGCCGAAGCCGATCGCGATACCGCGATCAAGCGGGCGCTGGCGCAGCGGGAGTCAGCTGTGGCGAAGGCGCAAGCAGATCAGGAGCGGGTGCAGGCTGAAACCGCGTCGCTGGCCAAGCAGGCAGAGGCGCAACGGGATCTCGAGGTGAAGAAGGCGCAATTTCTCGAAGTGACCAAACGCCAGCAGGCCCAGGCCGACAAGGCCTACGACATTCAGACCAACATCATGCAGCAGCAGGTCGTGGCTGAGCAGGTGAAGGTACAACAGGTCGAGAAAGAGCAGCAGGTCAAGGTGCAGGAGGCGGAAATCAATCGCCGCGAGAAGGAACTGATTGCAACTGTGCTGAAGCAGGCCGAGATCGAGCGTCAGCGGATCGAAACGCTGGCGGCGGCAGAGAAGGCGCGATTGATGGCAGAAGCGGAGGGCCAGGCGTCGGCAATTCGCCAGCAGGGCGAGGCTGAAGCCGAGATCATTTTCAAGAAAGGTGAAGCCGAGGCCAAGGCGATGAACGTGAAGGCCGAAGCCTATCAGGAATACAACCAGGCAGCGGTGATCGACAAATTGTTTGCCAGCATGCCGGAAGTGGTGAAGGCTCTGGCCTCGCCGCTCTCGAACATCGACAAGATCACGATCGTTTCGACTGGGAATGGCGATGCCGCGGGGATGAACAAGATCACCGGCGACATCACCAAGATGGCGGCGCAGATGCCGGCGCTGTTCGAAACGCTCTCCGGGATGCCGCTTGCCGAGTTGCTCGGTAAGGTGCGGCAGATCGGAGACAAAGCGCCGAAACCGGTAGACGGGCAGAAGTAGCGGTTCCCACGTCTCGCAAAACAAGCGAGGCGTGGGGCGTCCCACTCTCGTTGAGGGTGATTTATGAACAGCAAACCAAGGCTGACGGGTTTGGGCATCGCGGTGGGGGCTGCGCTCGGTGCCGTGGCCGGGGTAATGGCAGGGCATATCGCCATCCGGCTCGGAATCGGCATCGCGATCGGAATGGTGATCGGCGCAACGTTGCGCCGCAAGGAAACTGAATGCCCGGAGTGTGTTGCCGGCCATCGGTTGCATGAATTGAAGAAGCATCAGGCAAAAAGCCAATAGCTAATAGCTAAGAGCCAAGAAGGGGGTTCGATATGGCACTACTGGAGCGAGTCGCAACTTTGGTTCGGGCGAATCTGAACGACCTGATTGACAAGGCTGAAGAACCGGAAAAGATGATCAAGCAGGTGATTCTCGACATGCAGAACCAGCTTCTGCAGGTCAAGACGCAGGTGGCGATCGCGATTGCCGACCAGCACCTGCTCGAGAAAAAGCAGAAAGAAAACGAAGAGAAGATCGCCGAGTGGATGCGCAAGGCCGAGATGTGCGTCGAGAAGAAAGAGGACGACCTGGCGCGGGCGTCGTTGCGGCGGGCAGAGAGCTACCGCGAGCTGAGCGAGAACTTCGCCCAGCAGGTCACCGATCAGAAGGCGCAGGTGGAAAATCTGAAGTCGGCGCTGCGCCAGTTGGAGCAAAAGCTGACTGAGGCCGAGGCCAAGGCGGACGTGCTGATCGCACAGCATCGACGGGCCCGTGCCGTGGGCAAGGCCAGCGACGCGCGCATGGCTTCGGGCGACGGTTCGAAGCAGGCGGCCTTCGACCGCATGAAGCGCAAGGTGGCGCGGTCGGAAGCGGTGAGCCAGGCCAAGTCCGAAATCGCCGCGGACAATCTTGATGATCGTCTTGCCGCGCTCGAAAAAGAGGACCGCATCGAACAGCTCCTGGCGGAACTGAAGACAAAGCGGGCGTGAGATTGTGGGACAGCCGAGGGCGGCGGCTGTCCGCCGATCATTTCTTTTTGGCCCTTGCATCCATTGACGGGCATGCCCGCATCTTTTTATCCTCAGTAGTGCCCGTCTGGGTGATCCCAGGCAAAGAACGATAAAGGATGGTCCATGAAGAAGGTTGCAACTGCGGCTATGCTGGCCTTGGCTCTGGTAGTTTGCGGATGCGGCAGTAGCGCTCCTCCGAACGCAGTCACGACCAACACCAGCGGAAACTGGGAGGCGCAGTTGACTGGGGGCACAGGAGCGGCCGCGGATCTGAACTTCACGATCAACTTCTCGGTGTCGAACACCACGGGAGAAGCTGCGCAGGTGTTGTCCATCTCAGGCTTCAGCTTTATCAACGATGGGCCGTGCTTCCTGACCGGGGTGTCCGGCACATCTCAGGCGGGATCAGCCACCATCACGACTCTCTCCACCAGCCAGGTGCAAGGCGGTATGAGCTTAACCATCAGTTCTAACGCGACCTCGGGAACGCAGGAGGGCAATACGCTTACCCTGACGGCTCCGCCCCCGGGTGGCGTGGGCGGTATGTCGAGTGGAACCACAGCCACGAGCGGCACGTTGAGCAACGGCGTTGCCTGCGGAGTATGGAGCTTAAGCAGCAGCGTCCCGGCGAACCAGGCCATCTGCGGCAGCTCCATGGCGCCTATTACGGGTAACTTCGTCATGTGCCAGAACAGCACGACCTGCCCGTGCCCAGCGCCGTAAAGGCGGCAGACCCGAACTCATTCGTGCTGTTTCTTCCTTGCTCTGGGCGGGACTCTTTCTTCCTCTCGCCCTGCTGCTATACATTGAGAGCCATGCCGCGCAAGCTTATACGTCGGAAGACCAGGCCTCGGAAGATCAGGCCTCCCGAAGTCAGGCAACGTCAGGCTGGAACGCGATTGCTGCAAGAGATCGCGGAAGTCGTTGGCGCTCGCGTAATCGGGGACGGCAGCGTTCGAATTGCCGGCGTGGCCAGTATCGATTCGGCGTCACCGAACGATCTTGTCTTTGTCGAAGATGAGAAGCATCTTGGGGCGACGCTTCGCTCTTGTGCCGGTGCTGTGATCGCGGGTGAATTTGCCGAGGCGGTCCCGTGCGATCGACCACTCTTGATCAGCGACCATCCCAAGCTCGCGTTTGCCCGCGCAGAACGGATTCTGCGCGCCGAGTCGCAGACCTATGGTGCTTCGAAGGGGCGTGTGCACTCGGCGGCAGTAATTCACGCATCGGCTGTGCTGGCCTCAGGGGTATGCGTAGAAGAGCGCGCGGTGATTCGCGAAGGAGCGCGAATCGGCCTGAATTCGCGAATCGGCGCCGGCTCAGTGATCGGTGCAGGAGCACAGATCGGACGCGACTGTGTCCTCTATCCGAATGTCACAATTTATCCGGGTGCCACCCTGGGCGATCGCGTCATCGTACATGCGGGCGCGGTGCTGGGCAGCGACGGCTTCGGCTACGTTCGCGACCGCAAGACGGGACGCTACGAGAAGTTTCCCCAGGTAGGGCGGCTCGTGATCGCGGATGATGTGGAGATCGGCGCCAACTCTACGATTGACCGTGGGGCCCTCGACGAGACGCGGATTGGCCGCGGGGCAAAGCTCGATAATCTGGTGCATATCGGCCACAACTGTAAGATCGGCGAAGATGTCGTGATTGCGGCGCAGACCGGGCTTTCGGGAAGCATCGTGATCGAAAACGGCGCGGTCCTTGGTGGGCAGGTGGGTATCGGCGAGCACGCGCGCATTGGCGAGGGCGTCATGCTCGGCGGGCAGGGAGGAGTTCTGCCCAACAAAATATTGCGTGGCAAGGGCGAAGCATTCTGGGGAACACCGGCGCAGCCGCTCCGCCAATACCTGAAGCAACTGGCGACGCTGGCACGCCTGGCGAAAAAAAGTAAGGGATGACTTTGAAGGGAGTAAGGCATGGCTTTGGTGGTCATTGGCGGACATTCGCGCAGCGTGGGCAAAACCAGCGTTGTGGCGGGATTGATTTCAGCGCTCCGGGCGTTCGACTGGACGGCGGTCAAGATTACGCAGTACGGACACGGCGTTTGCTCGGCAAACGGTGAGGCCTGCGACTGCACCACCGGCGACCACTCCTGGGCGATTTCGGAAGAGCACGACCGCTCGGGCCAATCGGATACTTCGAGGTTTCTAGTGGCGGGAGCGGTCCGAGCGTTGTGGGTGCGCACCGAGCAAGGACGGCTGGCCGAGGCCATGCCGGAGCTGCGTCAGCGGCTGGATATGGCAGGCAACGTGATCATCGAATCGAACACCGTGCTGAAGTTTCTCCGCCCTGACTTGTATCTAACCGTGCTGGATCCGTGCACAGCGGATTTCAAGAACTCGGCGCGCGAGTTTCTGGACCGTGCGGATGCCGTCATCCTGCATGAGGCTGTGGGCAGTCCCGCGTGGCCATCGGTTTCTTTGAAGCCGGTGACCGGACGGCCATTATTTCGCATCGCGCCGCCGCCATATGTGACGGCCGAGATCATCGAGTTTGTACGAGCACACCTTGCGGCGTGCGTCGCGAGACCATGAGCGTGCGGCAAATTCACTTGAGCGCATGGCTGCTGGTCCTCCTCTCGGCCGTTTTGCAGATGCTCATCTTTCCTCTTCCCGGCGTTTATGTTTTGTCTTGGGTCGCGCTGGCGCCTTTGATTGTGGCACTCTTGCGCGCGCGGCCGGCGGGCGAACTCGAAGTTGCCGGAGCGCTCCGACTGCGGCCCGCCTCGCCGGGGCAGGCGTTTCTCCTGGCCTATGTGTGCGGAACTCTCTGGTACGCGGGGACGTGCTACTGGATCTACGACACGATGCGGCAATATGGCGGGCTCAGCGCTGCGATGGCTGTCACGGTGCTTATTTTGTTTTGCTGCTATCTGGCTCTATATCACGGCCTGTTCGGCTTGCTGCTGGGGCTGCTGGCGGACTCATCGCGAGATTACCGGCGGGTGCTGGCGGCCACGCCGTTCGTCTGGGTCGCGGTGGAACTGGCGCGCACGCGCGTGACCGGATTTCCATGGAACTTGCTGGGAACCGCACAAGTGGACAACGCTGCCCTGTGCCGGATCGCGGGATGGACGGGCGTTTACGGAATTTCGTTCGAAATCGTGCTGGTGAATGTCGCGCTGGCCGCGGCTTTCCTTGTGCCGCGCGAGAAACGTGGCGCGATGCTGGCAGCGGCGCTGGCGGCGGCCGCCGCGTTGCAGGCGGGGAAATTGATTCAAGCTCCTGCGGCTAGGGCCGGTCACAAGGCGCTCTTGGTGCAGCAGAATATTCCCGTCGCCGCCAATTGGACGCCGGAATATTTTCAGCAGACGCTGAGTCAGTTGGCAGAAATCACAGTGAAGTCCGCGAGGGATGCTGCGAATCTTGACTTGATTGTCTGGCCGGAATCGCCAGCGCCGTTTTTCACCAACGATCGGCGATTTCGCGCAGTGGTCAGCGAGATGGCACTGCGGTCCAAGGCATGGGTCGTGACGGGAGCGATTGGGGCAGAAAATGCAGTGGCTGGTGGAGGCAAATCGCAGGTGTTCAATTCGGCGGCTCTCGTCAGCCCGAATGGCGATTGGACTGAACGCTATGACAAGGTCCATCTCGTGCCTTTTGGAGAATACCTGCCATTCCCGAAACTTTTTGCGTTTGCGGGAGGGCTGACAAAAGAAGTCGGCGAGTTCGGTCGTGGCGATTCGCGCGCGCCTCTGGACGCAGGCGGCGAGAAACTCGGTGTGTTCATCTGCTACGAATCGATTTTCCCCGACGAAGTCCGCCAATTTGTCACGCAGGGTGCGAATGTTCTGGTGAACGTTTCGAATGATGGATGGTATGGCGATAGCGGGGCCTATGCGCAACATTTGAACCAGACCCGCATGCGTGCCATCGAGAATAATCGCTGGCTGCTGAGCGTGGCCGACACCGGGGTTACCGCCTCGATCGATCCCTGGGGACGCGTCACGACGCACATTCCTCGCAAGCAAAGGACTACGCTGGTCGCGCCATATGGGCTGACTTCGATAACGACGTTCTATTCGCGCCACGGCGACTGGTTCGCATATGCCTGTGCGATAATTTCCTTGGGCGTTTTGCTGACACGCCTGACATCATTCCGCAAAGCGCAAGAAGGTCACTCGTCCTCATGAATCAAGAACTCGAACAGACGTACGAGAAGTTGAGCAAGAAGGTGCACGACCTCCGGGAGTACCTTTGACGCGGACAAAATTCGTCCGCAACTAGCCGAGATCGACAAGCAGGCCGCCGACCCGAATCTGTGGTCGAATCCGCAGAAATCCCAGCAGGTGATGCGCGAGAAGAAGCGCCTGGAGCACGTGCTCTCCACCGACGCCGATCTGGCGCGCCGTGGTGACGATATTGCCGCCTATTTCGACCTTGCAAGAGAAGGCGAGAATGTCGACAGCGACTTGCAGCGCGAGATCGACACGCTCTCCGAACTCATCGATAAGCTCGAGACCGAAACGCTGCTTTCGGGCGAGAACGATGCGCGCAACGCCATTGTGACGATTCATCCCGGGGCGGGCGGCACCGAGTCGCAGGATTGGGCCGACATGCTGCTGCGCATGTACCTGCGCTGGGCGGAGCGGCAGGGTTTTCAGACCGTCCTTTATGATTACCAGCCGGGTGAAGAGGCCGGGCTGAAGTCGGCGACGTTTGCTGTGAACGGCGAGTACGCGTTCGGACTTTTGCAGAGCGAGATTGGCGTTCACCGGCTGGTTCGGATTTCACCGTTTGATCAAGCCAAGCGCCGGCACACTTCTTTTGCCAGCGTGTTCGTATCCCCGGAAATCGATGAGAGCATCGAGGTGGTCATCAAGCCGGAAGACATCCGCGTGGACACGTACCGGTCCAGCGGCAAGGGCGGGCAGCACGTGAATACGACCGATTCCGCCGTTCGCATCACGCACATTCCGACGGGCCTGGTCGCCAGTTGCCAGAACGAACGCTCGCAGCACAAGAACCGCGACCGCGCAATGAGCATGCTTCGCTCAAAGCTATACGAATTCGAGATGGAAAAGAAGCGCGAGGCGACCAAGAAAATCGAAGACGCGAAACTCGACATCGATTTCGGTTCCCAGATTCGCTCCTACGTGCTGCAGCCGTATCGGCTGGTCAAGGATCATCGCACCAAGACCGAGGTGGGCGATGTGGATCGCGTGCTCGATGGCGGTCTGCAGCAGTTTATCCGGGCGTATCTGCTGGCGCGGCGGGGGGAGAAGCAGTGAAGCGCGTGGCAGCCAAACGACAAGCTGCGCGCCGCGGCAAGCCGGCGTCGGGGCAAAAACCCATCAATCTCGGGCCACGATTTCTGCGAGCTTTTCTGTTTGCCGCGGAGAAGCATGCCGGCCAGGCGCGCAAAGCATCATCCATTCCATACATCGCCCATTTGATGGGCGTGGCCTCGCTGGTGCTCGAGGCCGGCGGCGACGAAGACTTGGCAATCGCGGCGCTGCTGCACGACGTGGTGGAAGATTGTGGCGGAGGGCCGATGCTGAGAGAAGTCCGGCGGCGATTCGGCAGCCGGGTGGCGAAAATCGTGGATGGTTGCACCGACGCCTACACCTTTCCCAAGCCACCGTGGCGCGAGCGCAAGGAGACTTACATTCGGCATCTGAGGGACGCGGACGAGGACACGCGGATAGTGTCGGCGGCCGATAAGCTTAACAATGTGCGCTCCATCCTCAGCGACTATCGCGAGGTTGGGGAATTCGTCTGGTCACGGTTCAGCGGTGGGCGCGAAGGCACTCTTTGGTACTATCGGACTTTGCTGGATGAATTTCTGCGGAGCAAGTCCAACCGCATCACGCGGGAGCTAAAGCTGGCCGTCAACGAACTCGAGATTCTGTCTGAGAGTTCCAACGTGCCGGGATCGCATCCCAGCGAAGCTTGACAATATGCCGAGCATGATCGATCAAATCCGCGCTTCCAAACTGCCATCGAACATGATGCAGTTTGCTGCCCGCGGCGCGCTCCAGGTGCCGGCGGCGGAGAACATCGAAATCTTGGTTTATCTGGCCCTGCACAACAAGGTCTTTGGGGAACTGGCGCGGATGACCCTGGCGCGATGGGACGAGAAGGCCTGCCTGGCGGTTGCCTCCGACCCCAAGACGCCTCGCGAAGTGCTGACCTACTTCATCGCGCACGACAACTTGCGGCCCAAGTTGCTTCCAGCTCTCTTGGAGAATCCTTCCATCGCCGAAGGCGATCTGACCAAGCTCGCCGTTTCAGCTTTGCGCGAGACGACTGAAGCCATGCTCAAGAGCGAGCGAGTACGCTCGCTGCGTGGCGTGCTGCAAACCCTGAAGACAAATCCGTATGTGAAGAAAGAGGAAGTGGAGGAGATCGATCGTCGACTGAAACCGCAGTTGGCGGCGGCCGCCGTTTCCCTCTCGGGGGCTGCGCCGTCGGCGGAACCAGTTGCTGCTACTGCAGTCGACACTCCTGAAGGAGCGGGGGCGGCGCCTGCGCCGACTGAGACGACACCCGTGAGAAGCTCGGAGGGACCCGGGAGCGAAGCCGACGATGAGGAAGCTTCAGCTTACCTGGACGAGCATGCCAGTGAAATTGCGGCGGAGGGTGAGAAGCCGTTCCAGCCCATCGGAATCGTTGAACTGCTGGGAGCGGATTATTTCCCGGTTACCCAAGAGGAGACAGTCCCCGTCGCAGCTCCAAAGGCGGAAGCCGCGACGCCGACTGCAAAGCTGCAAACCGCTGCCGTTCCGAAGAAGCCGCAGGCTCAGGGAGAGCCCAGACGAGAAAATACGCTGCAGAAGATCAATCGCCTCGACGTGAAGGGACGGATCCAGCTGGCGCTCAAGGGCAACAAGGAGGAGCGCTCCATCCTGATTCGAGACGGGACAAAGGTTGTGGCCTTGGCGGTCCTCGACGCGCCCAAGCTTTCCGATGGGGAAGTGGAGAAAATCGCCAGCCAGAAAAACGTGCTGGAGGCTGTACTGCGGCAGATTCCGCTCAAACGCCGCTTCATGAAGAACTATGTCGTGATTCGAAATCTTGTATTCAATCCGCGGACGCCGCTCGACCTGAGCTTGGGCCTGATGAAAAATCTGCTGGTGCAGGACTTGAAAAATCTCTCTGGCAACAAAGAGGTTTCCGAGACCATTCGCAAGCTGGCATTAAAAATGTACAAGCAGAAAATGGAAGACTCGAAAAAGAAATAGCGGAGGCTGCGTGGTTTCTTTGCCGCAATCTGATCCGATTGCCGAACTGCTGCGGCGCTCCAAGACGATCGCGGTGGTCGGTCTCTCCTGCAATCCGTTGCGGCCCAGCCATGGCGTTTCCGCCTATATGCAGCAGCAGGGATACCGCATTATTCCCGTGAACCCGCACATCGAGGAGTGCCTGGGCGAGAAGGCCTACGCATCGCTACTCAACGTGCCGGAGAAGATCGACATTGTCGATATCTTTCGCCGACCAGAGTTTGTGGAGGAAGTTGTAGACCACGCGATCCAATTGAAAATTCCCGCCATCTGGATGCAGGAAGACGTGGTTCACGAGAAGGCTGCAGAGAAGGCGCGCAAGGCTGGAATTCTCGTGCTGATGGATCGCTGCATCCTGAAAGAACATCACGCGCGCATGCGTTAGGCGCTCGTCAGGATTCTTTCCCATGTTTCGGAGCTGCGCCCGTGCCAGCTCGCGAGCGTACGCGCTTAATCTCTTCCAACCGCTCACGAACCCGCTTTTCGATCCCTTCCGTTGTCGGCTGATAATAAACCCGGCCGCGCAGATTGTCGGGCAGACACTCCATGTCGGCGACTTTTCCTTCCACGTCGTGCGCGTACTCGTATCCCCGGCCATAGCCCAAACCTTTCATGAGCGCAGTGGGGGCGTTGCGCAGGTGCAGCGGCACCGGGTCGGCTGCGGTCTGCTCGACATCGCGCAGAACCTCGCCATAAGCGGTGTACAAAGCGTTGGACTTGGGCGCAACTGAGAGATACACGACCGCCTGAGCCAGCGCCAGATTGCCTTCCGGCATGCCGATGAAGTCGACTGCGTCGCGAGCGGCCATGCACAATGCAAGCGCGCTCGGATCGGCCAGGCCGATGTCTTCCACGGCCATGCGCACGACACGGCGCGCGATATACAGGGGATCTTCCCCGGCTTCCAGCATTCGCCCCAGCCAGTAAAGCGCTGCGTCAGGATCGCTGTTGCGGACCGATTTGTGGAGCGCCGAGATCAGGTTGTAGTGTTCTTCGCCTGTCTTGTCGTAGAGCAGAATGCGCTTCTGCAGCGCATCGTGGACGATCTCGTCAGTGATCCTTACCGAATCGGGTTCCCCACTCAAGCCCGATTCTGGCTTGATTGGGGACTTCGCCAATCCCGCCGCGACCTCGAGTACGTTGTAGGCGCTGCGTGCGTCACCGCTGGTGTAGCTGGCGATCTTCTTCAGTACGGCGTCGGAAGCGCTCAGATTCATTTCACCCAGGCCACGTTCGCGATCGGTCAGCGCACGCCTTAGCAGCAGCACGATTTGATCCTCGGTGAGAGGCAGTAGCACGTAGACGCGCGTGCGTGAGAGGAGGGCCGAGTTAATCTCGAACGACGGATTTTCCGTGGTGGCGCCGATAAGCCGGATGTTGCCCTTTTCGACGTGGGGTAGAAAGGCGTCCTGCTGCGCCTTGTTGAAGCGGTGAATTTCGTCGATGAAAACGATCGTGCGCGTGTCGTACTGGCGGGCGCGTTCGGCGTCAGCCATGACTTGCTTGATCTCTTTGATTCCGGCGAGCACGGCGGAAAATTCAATGAAGTCCGCCTTGGTCATCTTGGCGATGATTTTGGCCAGCGTAGTTTTGCCCGTGCCCGGAGGTCCCCAGAAGATGAGCGATCCGGTATCATCGCGCTCGATCTGCGTGCGCAGCGGTTTGCCGGGACCGATGAGCTGTTCCTGGCCGACAAATTCATCCAGCGTCTGCGGGCGCATGCGATCTGCCAACGGCCGGGTCGCATCAGCCGCATTGCCGGCATTCGGGATGGATCGAAAAAGACTCACTCGCGGTTGATCCTCCGGCTGAAACATCAAATTAGAGGATGGATGGCACTGCTTCCCGCACCCTCGAATCAACGGTTGTTATGTACCTCATAGTGGAGAACATGCGGTGCTCTTTGCTCCTGCGGGAAGTAACGATCATCCTTCGGATAATAAACCGCGCGCTCGGGGTCAGGCCCAGCAAAGCGCCGCACCGCGTCCATGCTCTCCCACAGCGTCACCAGCACGTACTCAGTTTCATCTCCAACCTCTCGCGTAAGCACCAGTACATCCTGGAAGCCTTCCGTTGCTTTGTATTCCTTCAGTCCGGTCTGCTTCAGGTACGACATATACGCCTCGCCCATCCCGGGCCGGGTTCGGCCTTGCCAGATTCTCGCAATCATAATCCTCCCTTAACCCCTGAGGGGTTCGATGCACGAAACGAAGTTTCGAACCATGGATCCGAGATCTGCTGGTGCAGGGACGCAGAGTCCGTTGCCATGTCTGACCTGCATGGTTTGAGCATAGGCCCGGGGCTTTTAGCCCCCCGCCATACCTGGGAGCATAACTCCTAGAGGGCTAGCGCGCGGGATGCTTCGACGAAGCGGAGTTCTGGTGCAGGTGGCAACGCACCAATCTCGGATGCATATCGATAAAACAGCTGCAAGCCCTCCAGGCATCCGGCGTCAAGCTCGTAATGGATGTTCTCGGTCAAATAAGTAAGGAGGTCGGCTTCACCGAGATCCAATCGCGGCGCCCAATTTCGCGCGATCTGGTTGAGGCTCGAGCTTTCGAGCCCGTGATCCCTCGAGTCGCGAAAAATGGCCGCCAAGTCGAGTGACGGATCAGCTTCGCGCAGCGCCGCACTGCGAACGGCCCAGAAGGCGAAGACAAATGGCTTGCCGGTGTGGCGGATCCATTCTTCAGCGAGATCAAGCGTGGCGTATTGTGACCGGTCGATCTTGAGCGCGGGATCTCCGATGACCAGGCCCGCATCATGCTCAGCCAGCATCTGCTCGATCTCGGGGGCCATCGGAGTAAATGTTCTTCCGCCGCCAAGCCACTTCTCAAACAGGATTTTCGTCAGCGCCACGGAAGTCATCGAAGAGGTGTCGAGCGCGATGGTTCGAATTTTTTCGATCGGCACCTTGCTGACCAGCAGAATCGAGCGCACAGCTCGCCGCGAAGCGATGGCGACGTCGGGCAGAACCTGTAAGTCCGCGATTTGCGTGTACGCTGCCGCCGGAATGATTCCAATGTCAGCCGTTCCTTCGGACAGCGCGCGGGCGCAAGCAGAAGGCAGCGTGTAAGAAATGTCGAACTTTTGCCCCGATCTACCGTGCTTGAAATCCCACATCAGGGGCGCAGTATTGAGGTAGGAAATCGCGGAAATGCGCAGCTTTCGCATCTTTTCCTCAATATTAACAGACTAGTGTGACGCGTAACCTTGACCAGGTTTCGCGCGCCTCGGTACATTCCGCTCGGAGTTCCCGTGTCCACTGCCGCCGCAGCTGAAACACATCTCCTGGAATGGCTGGCCCTGTCGCTGACACCCGGCCTTGGCCCTACTCGCGGCCGCAAACTGGTGGAGTACTTTGGCGGGCCCGAAGCCGTTTTCCGCGCCTCGCTGACAGAACTGGAAGGCACGGGCATTCAAGCAGTGTCGGCGCAATCGTTGGCCACGGGCAAGTCCGAAGAGCTGGCGCGTGAGGAAATCGCGCGGGCGGCCGCGGCGGGTGTAACCGTAATCTCCGGCGATGACCCGTCCTATCCGCCACGGCTGAAAGAAATCTACGATCCGCCGCTCATTCTTTATGTACGCGGCAATCTGGAAGCCTTGACCAAGCCGGGCATTGCGATGGTGGGAACGCGCCATCCCACCCCTTACGGATCAGGCATGGCGGAG
Source organism: Candidatus Sulfotelmatobacter sp. (assembly GCA_030041475.1). Classification (GTDB taxonomy): domain Bacteria; phylum Acidobacteriota; class Terriglobia; order Terriglobales; family Acidobacteriaceae; genus Sulfotelmatobacter. The sequence goes on along the minus strand of JASHNU010000040.1, from coordinate 127,623 downwards.
CGGTTGGCGTGCGACCTCGCCGTGCAGGGGCTGGTCATCATCAGCGGGATGGCGCGGGGGGTCGACACCGCCAGCCACCGCGGTGCGATCTCGGCCAAAGGCAAGACCATTGCGGTGTTTGGCACGGGTGTGGATGTCATTTATCCAAAGGAAAATTCGCGCCTGTCGGAGCAAATGCTCGCGCTCGGCGGTGCCCTGATCTCTGAGTTTCCGCTGGGAACATTCGCGGCACCGCAGAATTTTCCCATCCGCAACCGGATTCTGAGCGGCATGTCGGTCGGCGTGCTCGTAGTGGAAGCTGCCGAATATTCCGGCACGCGCATCACCGCACGTTGCGCGCTCGAGCAGAATCGAGACGTTTTTGCCGTGCCCGGCAACGTCACCAACAAGAATTCCTGGGGGCCGAACACACTCATCAAACAGGGCGCAAAGCTGGTCGCAACCTGGGAAGACGTGTGGGAGGATCTCCCGACGGAAGTACGACTCGCGCTCACTCCTGCCTCCACGCCTGAATCCCCGGGTGCCTCCACTGCATCTCTATTCCCGGATGAAGGGCTCCCTCCTCACGAACGCAAAATTCTGAGCCTGCTGAAAGCCGACGAATCCACCCACATCGATGAAATCGTGGAAAAGCTGGAGACGCAAATGTCGTCTTCGGAAATCTTCGCCGCGCTCTTTGAGCTGGAGCTGACCGGCAAAGTTCGGCAAATGCCGGGGAAGAATTTTGTGAAGGCGTTCTAACTATTGGCTCCTGGCTTGAATCGTTGATAGGAGGATGCATCAATGAGGAACTACAGGGACTTGCGTGTTTGGGACGAAGCACATCACTGACGCTTGCGATATATAAAATCACGCGGGCGTTTCCGAGAGAGGAACGATTTGGTTTAATAAGTCAGATTCGGCAGGCTTCGGCTTCGATTGCGGCGAACCTCGCCGAAGGTTGTGGCCCCAGGTCCGATGGGGAGATGGGCAGACTTGTTCAAATCGCCATGGGATCGGCGGCTGAGCTTTCGTATCACCTGCTGTTGTCGAAGGACCTGGGGTTCGTGCGCAAAGAAGAGTACGCGCAGCTTAATGCGCAGGCAGAGCGGGTGATGAAGATGTTGTCAGCCCTCTCAGGGAGATTGAAGAGCGCGGCGGCGGCATAGGATTAGAGCCAACAGCCAAGAGCCAAAAGCCGAGAGCGCCTTTTCGCGGTAACTTGTCCCTTTCCGCCCATTCGTGCTAGCGTCGAAAACGACATCTAGAAAAAACTGAGGAAACATTGTCCAAAGGCTTAGTCATTGTCGAATCGCCCGCCAAAGCGAAGACCATCCAGAAATATCTGGGTAAGGGATTCTCTGTCGAGGCCTCGCTCGGCCACGTCAAAGACCTGCCCAAGAGCACGCTGGGTGTGGATATCACGAACGGCTTTGAGACGGATTACGTAGTCATCCCCGGCAAAGAAAAAGTAGTGGCCAAGCTCAAGAAGCTGGCGGCCTCGGCAGACAACATTTATCTTGCGCCTGACCCTGACCGCGAGGGCGAAGCAATCGCCGCGCATCTCGCGACGGAACTCGATGAAAACGGCGCAAAAAAGAAAAAAGCGAAGAAGGCGAAAAAAGGCGAGCCCGAGGCTCCTCCTCGAATTCAGAGAGTCACGTTCAACGAGATTACCAAGCGCGCGGTGCAGGCAGCATTCGACCATCCGCGCGCGATCGACCAGAACCTGGTTGACGCACAGCAGGCCCGCCGGGTGCTGGATCGGCTCGTGGGGTATCAGGTTTCTCCGCTGCTCTGGGACAAAGTTCGCCGCGGCCTTTCCGCCGGCCGTGTGCAGACCGTCGCCCTGCGCCTTATCGTCGAACGCGAACGCGAAATCAAGGCGTTCGAGAAGAAAGAATACTGGACGATCGATGCTCACCTGGCCGCCAACAAACCACCGGCATTCGACGCGCGGTTCCTCGGCAAGGGCGAAGAGAAAGTTGAAATCCCAAACGGCCAGGAAGCCGAAAAGATTCGTGCGGCGCTCGAAAAAGCCGACTGGCTTGTTCGTTCCGTCGACCGGAAAGAACGCCGCCGCAACGCCGCGCCGCCGTTCACTACCAGCAAGCTGCAACAGGACGCCTCGCGCAAGCTTCGCTTCAGCGTGAAGCGCTCGATGATAATCGCGCAGCGACTCTACGAAGGCGTAGAACTGGGTGAAGAGGGCCTGGTCGGCCTTATTACTTATATGCGTACGGATTCCGTGCGGGTTGCGCCCGAGGCCATTCAGGAAGTCCGCGAATACATCGGTAAGGAATACGGGACTTCGTATCTGCCCGAATCGCCGAACACGTATAAAGAGAAGAAAGAGGCGCAGGCCGCACATGAAGCCATCCGTCCGACCTCGGCGATGCGCCATCCCGACCAGATCAAGCAATATCTGAAGGAAGACGAATACAAGGTCTACAAGCTGATCTGGCAGCGATTTGTGGCTTCGCAAATCACGCCAGCGGTCTTTGATCAGACCACGGTCGACATCGACGCGAAAAACGGAAATGAGTCGTTCTGGTTCCGCGTGACCGGTTCCGTACTCAAGTTCGACGGTTTCCTCAAAGTCTACGAAGAATCCAAGGAAGGCAAGGACGAGGAAGACGAGGAACTGAAACACAAACTGCCCGCGCTCGAAGCGGGTCAGAAGCTGACTCTGAAAGCGCTCAAACCGGAACAGCACTTCACAGAGCCGCCTCCGCGCTACAACGAAGCCTCTCTCGTCAAGGAACTGGAAGAGCGCGGCATCGGGCGCCCCTCTACCTACGCCGCGATTTTGACCACAATTCAGGAGCGGCAGTATGTGCAGAAGGTTGGTGGGAAATTTGTCCCGACGGAGATTGGTTTGGTCGTCACCGATCTTCTGGTCGAAAACTTCCGCGACATATTCGACGTGCAATACACGGCGCGCCTGGAAGAAGAACTCGACGAAATCGAAGAGGGCAAGGAGAAGTGGACCGACGCGCTCGGCGAGTTCTACAAGAAGTTTCAGAAGGATCTCAAATATGCCGAAAAGCATATGGAGAACATCAAGCGGATGGAGAAACCCACAGACGAGAAGTGCGAACGCTGTGGCGCTCCGCTAGTGATTAAATGGGGCAAACACGGCTCCTTCTATGCTTGCAGCACATACGACAAAGAGGATCCGAACACCTGCACATTCACAAAAGAGAATCCCATCAACCTGCCCGATCTCGACTCGGCCGACATGCAGGAGACCGGCGCCGCGGAGGAATATTGCGAAAACTGCGGCCGGGTGATGGTGCTGAAGCGGGGGCGCTTCGGCCAATTCATGGCGTGCACCGGCTATCCCGACTGTAAAACTACAAGGCGTCTCGATCAGGGCAAGAAAGTTCCCGATATTCCGCTCGACGAATTGTGCCCGAAATGCGGCCGCAACATGATGATCCGGCATGGCCGGTATGGTGAGTTCACAGCGTGCAGCGGATATCCGGACTGCAAATATGTGAAACAGAATTTCATCGGCGTGAAATGTCCGGAGTGCAAAGACGGAGATCTGGTCGAGAAGCGCGCGCGCAAAGGCAACACGTTCTACGGCTGCTCGAATTATCCCAAGTGCAAATTCACCTCGGCGCATAAGCCGATTGCCGAGAAGTGTCCGAGTTGCGGCAGCGAGTACTTGGTGGAGAAGAATCTTAAGGCTGGGCCGGTGATTGCGTGCCCGAACAAGGAATGCGACTACGAACGCCCTGCGCCGCCTCCCCCGCCGAATGCAACTGGCGCATCGGCTCCGTCCCACCCGGCGTGAAAAAATCCTGAGTCCTCATCATGATTCCGATCGTCTAAGCTTGCCGGTAGTGCATCTAGCCCGTCGTATCAATCGAACGGAGGAACCGAATGGCCAAGAAGCCCACAACTGCCGATGCTCACCTGATTCTCGAACTCTACGATCTGCGCCGCGAACCCGAAATGCGTAAAGCACGCAAGTGGTGGGTGGAAGAGTTCTACCCCGCCAACGCCGACGAATTCCTCAAGGTCGGATTCGCCTTGGGCACCCAGGAAAATGCTTGGCTTCGTCAGGTTGGTGGCTACTGGGGGATCGTCGCATCCTTTGTTTTGCAGGGTATCTTGAATGAGGAACTTTTCCTGACGCCGGCCTTCAGCGGCGAAATGTTTCTGATATTCGCGAAAATCTATCCCTTCGTCAAAGAAATCCGCGAGAAGTCCGGCGACCCCAACATGTTTCTCAGCATCGAAAAGGCCATCACCCGCACCAAGTGGGGACGCGACCGTCTGCAATTCATGATGAAGCGCGCGGAAATGTTCCGCCAGAAGCGGGCTGAGCGCAAAGCGAGCTGACCGCTTGCACTTGTCTTTCTTCGTGGCAGGTGCGAATCACGTCGCGCCTGCCGCTCCTTCTGTTATCCTAATCCGCTGTGCGGATGATCTGGTGGTTCCTGATCCTGGGCATCAGTACGTTGGTTGTCGTGTGCGTGGTCATCGCCCTGTATCTCCACTTGCGGCGCAGTCTGCAAAAGACGCACGTCTCGCACGCAGGAACCATGAGCGAGGTTGAGCGAGAGCGCCAGACCGACAGTATTGAGCGTTGAAGTGTTCGTCAGTGTCGAAAGGTTCAGCCATGTCAAAACCGGCGATAGAAATCTTGGGTAGCCCGCACGAACGGGCCCTTGAAGCCACGCGACAAGTCGCGCTGGTCGTTGGCGCCAGTCTTTTCGTAGCGTTGTGCGCGCGCGTAACGATTCCGCTGGTGCCGCTGACTCCGGTCCCACTGACAGTGCAGAACTTCGGCGTGCTGCTGGTCGGTTTGTTGCTGGGCAGCCGCCGCGGCTTCGCCGCCCTCGCACTGTATTTGGCGGAGGGTGCGATGGGATTGCCGGTGTTCAATCCGACTGGCCCGGGAGGTATCGCACAACTGCTTGGTCCGACCGGGGGATTCCTGATGGCATACCCGCTCGTCGCATTTCTTGCCGGATTGGTCTTCGAACGCGGCGCGAAGAATTTTGCGCGCGCTGCTGTAGCCGGACTTCTGGGCGAAATGCTGCTCTTCGCGGGCGGGCTGATCTGGCTTTACTTGTTTACTCATTCGCTGGCGAAGGCTGCTTACTTGGGTTTTTACTGGTTTGTCGCCGGCGAAGTGATCAAGGTCATGTTCGCCGCCCTGATTGCGGCTCGCTGGCGCCGCAGCCAGTAACCTGGAAAGAGCGGACACCCAGTATCCTTGGAGTTGATTCAATGACATCCGTATCCGAGCAAGAGACAAAAATCCCCGGCGATGTCCCGGCGCGCGTCCGCGAAATCGCCGTCGCCCACAGTCCCGACTCTGACGACGCCTTCATGTTTTATGGCCTGGCCACGCATAAAGTGCGCACTCCCGGCCTGCGGTTCACGCACACTCTCTGCGACATCGAGACGTTGAACCAGAAGGCACGCGACGGTGTCTACGACGTGACCGCGATTTCGTTTCACGCCTATCCGTACGTGCAAGACGCTTATGCACTGATGGCGTGCGGCGGCAGCGTGGGCGAAGGTTACGGTCCGATGATTGTCTCGCCGCGTCCGTTCACGCAGAGCGAAGTGAAGATGAAGCGGATCGCCGTGCCGGGCGCCCTGACTACCGCATACCTCGCGTTGCAACTCTTCGCGCCCGGCGTCGACACTGAAATCGTTCCTTTTGACCAGATCATTCCGCAAGTGCTCGAAGGCAAGTACGAAGCCGGGCTCATCATTCACGAAGGCCAGCTGACCTACGACAAATCAGGCCTGCACAAGATTGTTGATCTCGGCCGTTGGTGGCAGAAGGTAACCGGCCTGCCCCTGCCGCTCGGGGGCAATGCGATTCGTCGCGCTCTTGGGCCGCAACTCATGTCCGCGGTGACCACGGCTTTGCGCGAAAGCATCCAGTACGGCCTTGAGCACCGCGAAGAGGCGCTCGCCTACGCCATGCAGTTTGCCCGCGATCTCGATACGCAGTCCGCCGACAAATTCGTCGGCATGTATGTGAATGAGCGCACTCTCGACTACGGACCTGACGGCCGGGAAGCGGTCCGCCGTCTGCTCGACATGGGCCACAAGGCCGGGATCATCGGCCCGGAGGCGAAAGTAGATTGGGTAGGATGACGCAGCTCTTAGCTATTTGCTCTTGGCTCCCAGCCTGAATGCGAACATTCTAATCCTGAGAATCCCATTTTGCTGCGTCATGCCATCATTAAGGACGCTGAAGGCGTAGACACCAAGCTAAGAGCTAAAAGCCAATGGCTAAAAGCTGCCCTCCCCAAACCCTCCTCATCGACGCCGACGACACGCTCTGGGAGAACAACATTTATTTTGAGCGGGCCATTGAACGCTTCATTTCGTTCCTGAATCATCACGAGTTTGCCGCCGAACAAGTCCGCAAAGTTTTGAATGACGTAGAGCGGGAGTGCATCGTCACGCACGGTTACGGCCTCCACAGCTTTCTGCACGCACTCGTGCGGACCTTTGAGCGGCTCAGTCCGCAGCCCGTCACGCCAGAGCTCTACGCCCAGATCAAGAGCTTCACCCACAAGATTGAGAACCACGCCATCGAGCTTCTTCCTGAAGTGCCGGAGACGCTCGGTTACTTGTCGGCCCGCCATCAGCTGATCCTGGTGACAAAAGGCGCGCTCCCCGAGCAGAACGGGAAAGTCGAGCGCTCTGGCCTGAAAGATCACTTCGCCGCAGTGGAGGTCGTTGCCGAGAAGAACAAAACGATGTATGGCCAAGTCGTGGAGAAATTCAATCTCTCCCCAAAATCCACATGGATGGTCGGCAACAGTCCGAGGTCCGACATCAACCCCGCGCTGGCCGCGGGTCTGCATGCTGTCTTCGTCCCCCATGGCGATACGTGGATCCTCGAGCACGAAGAGGTGAATTCCGCCCCACCCCAACAGAAGCTTCTCATCGTCGGCCGCTTCGCCGAGTTGCGCGAGCACTTCTAGCTGCATGTTTTCGAATTACAGCCGTTCCGCTAACAAACATCGGTGAATGGTGTTTTCTCTGGCGCCAACACCGCACCAAACTAACCAACAACGCGCCCTCGCCCCGGGTCATTTGCGCGTGTTACGCTCATCTTGCTCTAGCGATCTGGTTCCCACTTCGTCTGTGGCGATTCAGACCAACAATTTACGGCGGCTGTTGCAGACGGTTGAGGCGCTTTCGGAGCTCGGGCCCGCGCTCGCAGCGGAACGCGAGTTTTCAGAGACCGCGCAGCTGATGCTGGCTGCCATTACGGAAGCGGCGGGCGCGCGAGAAGGCGCGCTCTTTCTGTTCAACGACAAGCCCGCCATGCTGACTTCCGCGGCGTCACAGGGCTTCGTACTGATGCCCGACCCGGCTTTCATTCCTCTCCTGCCCAAGCACGTGCACGCGCTCACGGCGGCGCGCGGCCCGATTGTTCTAAATTCATCGACGTATTCGGTCTTCCTCAGCTCGAACGGCAACGTTGCGCCGGAGCTCTTCAAATGCCTCGCTCCATTAAAAGCAGGAGGCCGGCTGGCCGGGCTCATCGCGCTGGGCCGGCGGCCCGGTGAAGCGCTTTATGAAGACGCCGAACTTGACGCCCTCGATCTGCTCTGCAGCTACATTGCGCTCGCCGTGCAGAATCATTCGCTGACGCAGACGATTGCGCAGCGCGTTTCCGAGAACTTGCGGTTGATGGCTTCGCTGCACGGATTCTATGACAATGCCCTCGAAGCCTTCGCCACGGCGATCGATGTAAAGCACGTGGCAATCCACGGCCATTCGCTGCGCGTCGGCCGATATGCTTCCGCTATCGGCGAAGCCATGGGCATGGAATCGAGTGACGTCGCTGCGTTGCGCAGCGCCGGCTACTTGCACGACATTGGAAAGGTTGCCGTCGACCGCCGACTGTTTGGCAAGCCCGGCGCGCTTGATCCTGAGGAGTTCCGCGAGATGGCCGACCACACCACCGTCGGCCACCAGATCGTGAGCAGCGTGCAGTTCCCGTGGCCCAGGATTCCCGAAGCTGTACGCTGGCACCACGAACGCAACGACAGCTCTGGTTACCCCGACAGACTCGGCGCCGACCAACTGCCCATGTCCGTGCGCATTGTCGGCGTGGCCGATTCCTTCGACGCCATGACCAGCGCGCGTCCGTATCGCGCGCCGCTGTCAGTCGGCAGTGCCTTAAGCGATCTGGTACGCATGACACCGGAGAAGTTCGACCCTAACGTGGTTCAGGGCCTGCTCATCCAGGTGCGCCGCGACGTCGTGGGCAGCAACCGCGCTCCCATGCTCGCGACCACCCCGGTGAATATCGCGGCGGCTGACATCGACCATTTGGCCGCCACTTTGCAGCACAAAGTCTCGCGCGGGAAGGCCTATTTCGGCTAGCCGGAAAACCCGGGCTGCCCGCACCCTGAAATCCCCGTCCTGCAATAACTTCCGAATGAACCCGGAACCACCTGTGGCAGCAACTTTTTCGCCCGTTGGGGTTGATAATCTAAGAGCGTGGTGCTTCCGGAGCGTGCATGCAATCGAGCCCAGTCAGACCTAGTTCACTCAGGCCCAGATTTTTCACGGCCAGCCTGGAAAAGCCGGCGCTGTTTCTTCTCGCGCTGACCCTCGCCTGCGCCGTCCCGCAACTGTTGGCTAAGAAAAATCAGCCTGCAAACGGCACGACTGCCGTCAACGAAGAGAAGCGTGCGGTCCACGCGCTGAATCGGCTCGCATATGGGCCTAAGCCGGGCGATGTTCAGCAGGTCATGGCGATGGGCGTCGATCGCTGGATTGATCTTCAGCTGCATCCGGAAAAAATCTCGGACGATGCTCTTGCCGCCCGTCTCGCTCCTTTCCGCACGCTGCGCATGAGCACGCGGGAAATCGCCGAGGAATTTCCTGACAATCAGATCATCAAGCAGGTCATGGATGGCAAGAGATCCATGCCTTCCGAACCTGCCCGCCATGCGGTGTATCAGGTGCAGATAGCGCGGCTGGAGGAGAAGAGGGAAGAGCGACAAGAGCGAAAGGCAGAAGCCGCGCCAGCGCCGCAGTCTGCGCCTGACAGCATGACGTCCGCCCCGGACGCAGCAATGGTTTCGAACAGCGGTGGTGGCGATTCCAACGGCGCGAAGACGGCGGAGGTACTTGCAGCCGAGGCCGCTGCCAGGCCCGACGCCATGCCCGCCACTGCGGCCGATAATAATCTGGCAGTCCCCGCGAACGCATCCAACGGCGAAACGATGCCCGCTGCCAGTTCGAATAGTGACAGTGACATGTCGACCTCTGCTCAACCGAAAGCGAAACCTTCGCCACAGGATGCGGCTGAAGCGCGTAGCCGCGAAGATCGTCTCTATGCCGACCTCAAAGTTCAGAGCCTGATGGATCTGCCACCCGACCAGCGCTACAAGAAAGTTATGGCCATGTCGACCGACGAGCAACTCGCCTTCGCCGATGCCCTGCGCGGCGGGAAAGGGCAGGACTTCCTGGCCGGACTCGAACCCAAACAGAAAGAAACCTTGCAGGCCATGAACAACCCGCAGAGCGTGGTGCATGACGAACTGGTTCAGGCCAAGCTGCTCCGCGCCATTTACAGCGATCGCCAGCTCGAAGAAGTGATGACCGATTTCTGGTTCAACCACTTCAACGTCTTTGTCGGCAAAGGCGCGGACCGCTTGTACCTCACTAATTATGAGCAGGAGGTCATCCGTCCCCGTGCGCTAGGCACGTTCGAAGATCTACTAGTAGCGACTGCGAAAAGTCCAGCGATGCTGTTTTATCTCGACAACTGGTTGAGCGTTGGGCCGAACTCCATGCAGGCGCTCGGTATTCCTTCGCGGCCTTACGGGCCGTACGGTCCATATGGTCCGCGGCGCTTCCCCAATCCCAACGCAAAGCGAAAACAGCAGAGCGGCCTGAACGAGAATTATGGCCGCGAGCTGATGGAACTGCACACGCTCAGCGTGAATGGGGGCTACTCGCAACGCGACGTGACCGAAGTCGCCAAGGTTTTCACCGGCTGGACCATCGATAAGCCGAACGAGGGCGGAGGCTTCCAGTTCGATCCGCGCAGGCACGAGCCCGGGCCCAAGTTCGTGCTTGGACATCGCATCAAACCGAAGGGCGAAGAGGAAGGCATGGAAGTGCTGCATATGCTGGCCACCAGCCCGCAAACGGCGCACTTCATCTCGCTGAAACTCGCGCAGCGCTTCGTGTCCGACGATCCGCCGCCGGCCTTGGTCGATCGCATGGCGAAAACCTTTGAGAAGAAAAAAGGCGACATTCGCGAGGTGCTGAGCACGCTCTTCCACTCGGCCGAGTTTTGGGACGAGAGTGCGTACCGCGCCAAGGTGAAAACTCCGTTTGAATTTGTCGCTTCGGCTGTGCGTGCCACAGGCGCCGATGTTGACGACGCGAGACCGCTGCAAAATCAGCTCAACAAGATGGGCATGCCGCTCTACGGAGCGCAGCCACCCACCGGCTATTCGATGAAGTCCGACGCCTGGGTGAATTCGTCGGCGTTGCTGAACCGCATGAACTTCGCGCTGGCGTTAACCAGCGGCAAGATCCGCGGGGTCAAAATCGACGTGGCGCAATTGGCAGGAAGCGCGCCGGTCGCTGACACTCCCACCGTGCTGACGACCTTGGAAGCGAAGCTGCTGGCATCGGACGTATCGAAGCAGACCCATGATTCGATCGTGGCGCAGACAGAGAGTCCGCCGCGTTCTGACCAGCAGAAGCCTGATCCGAACACCGCGTCAGAAAAGATGACGCCGCAACAGGCGACCGCGCCGCCCAAGCCTGCGGACGCGGCTCGTCCTGCGGACACGAGCATGATCGCGGGCCTGTTGCTGGGGTCGCCAGAGTTTCAGAGAAGATAGCTATCAGCTATCAGCTTCTTGATTTTTTCGCTGAAAGCTGAGAGCCGATAGCTGACCTTAGGGGTTCACTATGTCCATCACCCGTCGCGTATTTCTTCGCAACAGTGCTCTAGCCGCGGTCGGCACGGCGAGCGTACCGAGTTTCCTGACTCGCGCCGCATTCGGCGCCGCGGAGGGGGGGCTGCGCAACAAACGACTGGTCGTGATCTTTCAGCGTGGCGCAGCCGACGGCCTGAATATCGTCGTACCGCATGCCGAGCCGCAGTACTACGCCATGCGGCCCAGCATTAATATTCCGCTCCAATCGGTGCTCGATCTCAACGGGTTCTTCGGACTGCATCCGTCGCTCTCGGCGTTCCAGCCGCTCTGGCAGCAGCGCCACCTGGCGATCGTTCACGCGGCAGGTTCCCCCGACACGACTCGCTCTCACTTCGACGCCCAGGACTTCATGGAAACCGGCACGCCCGGCGTCAAGTCAACCGAGGACGGATGGCTCAACCGGACGCTGCGCAATCTGCCGTCAACTTCAGTACAGAACGCCGCATTCCGCGCGATCGCGCTGGGGCCATCGCTGCCTCGCATTCTCAGCGGCACCGAGCCCGCCGTGGCCATGAACAACATCAACGACTTCTCGATCGGAGGCCGCAATCCCCGGCCCTCGCCCGTCGCCAGCGCGTTTGAAGCGATGTACGATCACTCGTCAGACACGGTGCTGCACGGCACCGGCGAAGAAACGTTCGATGCGGTGAAAATGCTGAAGGCGGCCGACCCCGGCAAATACAATCCCGCACCCGGCGCGAACTATCCCAAGGGACGCTTCGGCGACAGCCTGCGCCAGCTGGCGCAACTGATCAAAGCGAATCTCGGCGTGCAGGTCGCGTTCGCCGACATTGGCGGATGGGACCACCACGTCAACGAAGGCGCAACCGAGGGCCAACTCGCCAACGTGCTCAGCGATTTCTCGCTGTCGATTGCCGCCTTCTGGACCGATCTGGGCAGCCTGGGCGAAGACACGGTCGTCATCACGATGTCGGAATTCGGTCGTACTGCCCGCGAAAACGGCAACCGAGGCACCGACCACGGCCACGCCAACGTCATGTTCGTGCTGGGAGGGCCAGTGCGTGGCGGAAAGGTCTACGGCCACTGGCCCGGCCTTGATCAGTCGCAACTTTACGAAGGCCGTGACCTCGCCCTCACCACCGACTTCCGCCAAGTGATCGGCGAAGCCGTCGCGCGACATCTAGGGAACAAGAATCTCGCCGAAGTTTTCCCGGGCTTTGACAACCAGCCGGAAAAATTCCTGAGACTATTGGGATAGTGGTCGCGGAAACCGCCGACGCAACGCTCGCACAAAGGCGCCATCTGCCTTTGCCGAGATCATTTCCAGCGGCGAGAACCCACGCCGCCACGCGAGCCAGAACGTGACGCACAGCAGCCCCACTGTAATCGCGACATTCGGCCACGCGTTTAATCCCCACTCCCCGCGCCACGACAGCTGCAACGATTGTGAAAACGGCGACAGGTACGGAATCGGCCACTGATACCCATCCGGCCCGCGCGAACCGAGTACATCTTCGAACAGATGGATATGGAAGCTCAGCAGCGCGAGCAGCGCGGTCTTCCATCTCATCTGCGCGAGGAAAAATGAGATGGTGGCAACGGCCAGTCCGAACGCCAGGTGTGCAGCGAGTGATGATACAGCGTGAACCACAAGACAGGATGCGCCGAGTTCCGCGTCACGAGTTCGGGAATAATACCGAGACCATCGACATCCGGCGCGACACAGGCCAACGTGACGATCGCGCGATCTCTGTGCTCCAGTTCGATACAGTTCGCAAACACCCAGCCCGTAAGAAAATGCGTGACCGGACTCATGCGACCGGGCTCATAGGATCGATTCGTGGGTTAACGGTCAGTTAAATCTCCACCAACACGTCGCCGTTCTCAATTTTCATCGGATACACGGCGACCTTCAGGTTTGGATTGTGCGTGGTCGCACCTGACCGCGGATCGTACTGCCATCCGTGCCACGGGCAGACGACTTTGCCGTGCTCAACCGTGCCTTCGCCGAGCGGTCCGCCCAGATGCAGGCAGACATTGTCGAGCGCACTGAACGTCCCATTCATATTGGCGATGCAGATGGTCTTCTCACCGCAGGGAAATTCCCTGACGGTGTTGAGGGCAGGAAGTTCGGATCGGCTGGTGAGTTTACGGAAAGGCATGATCTTCAAGTTGAAGGTGAAACGCAAGGTTCTTCGACTTGTCCTCGCTTGCGCTCGGTTTGCGCTCAGAATGACAAGAAGTATACAAGCTGACCGCTATTGCGGTTGCAGCGTCTGCGCGATCATTACTAGCTTCTTGAAGTCGACCGCATTTGGCGGCATCTGAGCCCGCGGCAGTTGTCCTGAGCGAAGCGAAAATCTCAATCATTTTGGCTGCAAGGTTTGGGCAATCATGACTTGCTTCTTAAATGCTTCCACCATGTTTGTGTCGAGCCGCACTTCTGTCGGTTTCTTCGCCAGCGTCATGGTGTCGATCTTGTCCTGCAGCTTGAGCAGCGCATAGAAAAGATTCTCCGGGCGCGGCGGGCATCCGGTCACGTACACATCCACCGGGACAATCTTGTCCACGCCCTGCAGCACCGCATAAGTGTTGAACGGCCCGCCCACCGACGAGCACGCGCCCATCGAGATCACCCACTTCGGATCGGGCATCTGATCGTAAATCCGCTTCACCACCGGCGCCATCTTCAGCGTCACCGTCCCGGCCACGATCATCAGATCGCTCTGCCGCGGCGACGGACGAAAGACTTCCGACCCAAACCGCGCAATATCGAAGCGCGACGTCGAAGACGCGATCATCTCGATCGCGCAGCACGCCAGCCCAAACGTCATCGGCCACACCGCCGACTTGCGCGCCCAGTTGAATACGTAGTCAACGGTCGAAATCAAAAAGTTCTTTTCAAACTTGTTTTGCAGCCAGCTCATGGATGGATGGTCCTCGGAGACTCTTCGCACTTCGCATACACAGGCAGTCTAGGTAAGCCGTGATTTCGTGTCAATCAGGGTCGCGGCGTCTGGCCTCCCGCAGTCTCCACCAGCTCCAGCACGGTCTTCCGCAGCGGCCTCATCAGCGGCAAGGACGAGACCCGCAGCAAATTCACCAGCAGTCCCAAACTTTTTTCCATCAGGCGGTGAGTGTTCTCCTGATTCGACGACCGGTCGTAGAGCCAGTACATGATCAAGGCCATCTGATACAGCCATAACAGATAGGGAAGCCGCGTGTTCAAGTCGGCCGGCACCTTTGTGTCGCCGCCGTCAATTGCGATTCGCATGTGCTCGATCGCCGCATGGCGGATGGCACGCGTGTCGTCACTGAATGGCGAGAGCGGATCGGCGCTGTCGGGAGCGTGACGAAACAGGGCCGAGCAGAACTTTCGGTTCGGCGCAAGCAACTCCAGGCGTTTCTCAAGCACACAACAAATCCGGTCTTTCAATTTCTTGCGCCCGGCCAGCGTCGCTAGGATCGGCTCACTGCTCTTCTCCTGCATCACGCGATAGAACTCCAGCACAATCGCGTCTTTCGATGAAAAGTAGTAATACGCGCCGCCGAGAGCCACGCCCGCTTTGGCCGCAATGTCGCGCATGGTGGTTTCCTCGAATCCCCTCTCACGGAACAGTTCCATCGCTGCTTCGTAGATCTTGCGGCGCGTATCTTCCGCCCGTGTCGTCACTCTGGGTTTCACCATCGTGTTCATTGCAGATATTCCCTCAGTGTTGAAGTTGAAGCATGGGCGCCGGTCAGAGGGCAAGCGCCGAGTTCCACCTTGTGCAACTCGCTGGCAATGGCTGCCTCGTCCTGTGAGTTCAGCAAGGATGAAATCCAGTGTCGATTTTTCGACAGCGCCGCAAATGCTTGGCGGGCCAGCGGCAGCAGCAACGGACTGGTTAGCCGCGATGCCCACTCGCGATAGTCGATCAGCGCGTAGAGGACCATAATCCACGCGCTATTGTTCAGGTAAACGTCGCCAGTGTCGCTGATGACTGCGAGATCCTCACTGCCGGCGATCTGATTCAGTTCTGGGAAGAGGCGCTTTGCCTTCTCCGACCCCTGCTCGATTACAGCGATGCCGAGCCATGAGCGCTGGATGAGAATCCAGTTCTTCAATCGGCAGCAGAGTTCACATCTCGGATCGTAGAGCACGTAGAGTTTTTCCATACCGCCCTCCTGGAAACCGGGGCTAAAGCCCTTCACATCTTGAGGCGCCAGGCGGCACGGCTGAAGCCGTGCCCCTCCAAATCCTCTAACGGACGCTTCTCATCTCGGAATCACCGCATTCAAATGCGCATTCGGCGCCACGGGAGGAGGCGGAATCACAGGCCGCCGCGCCCCGTGACGAATGCGCGAGAAGACATATAGGTTGAAGAAATGCATGCCGCCGAGGATCAGCAGCACCATTCCCATCTTGTCGCTCAATAGCTCAATGGCAGCACGCGACGTGTTGATGACCGCAGCGGTCTTCAGCGCGAGTGAGACGTATCCGATGTTGATGAGATAGAAGCCGACAACCAGCAGGTGATTGACAGAGTCGGCCAGTTCCTTGTTATGGAAGGCATCGACCAGAAAAATGGCGCCCCGCTTGTACAGCGTGCGCGCCACCCAGATCGTCACGTTGACGCTGATCAGCAGATAAACCAAGTATGTAACCACAATGATGTTGTTGGCGTTGGTCCCCATATCTTCCTCCCCCTTTGAACAAGTTGAACATGTTCAAAATAAGAATAGGCGCGACCGGGAAGTCTGTCAAGGGGAAAATTGAACGCGTTCAAATAAGCTGAGATTCAAGAGATTAGAGCTGATGCTGCCCTCCATTCTACAAAACGGTTCCAACGCACTTCCTTTTTTGAACTTTTCAACCGTTGAAGAAAACCCAATCGAGTCAGCTTTTTGGGCGAAGTTCGCAGGTCAGCATGGTCTCCGTTACAATGAATGCGGGTTCTGATGTGTTCCATGTCTTTGACTAAAGCCCAAGCGCTGGAAATGTTCGAGTCTGATGACCTGATCGGCATCGGCATGGAAGCCGACGCCATTCGCCGCAAGCTGCATCCCGAAGGCACCGTCACCTACATCATCGATCGGAACATCAACTACACGAATTTCTGCACCGAGTACTGCACATTTTGCGCCTTCTATCGTCCGCTGAAAGGGCCCGCAGCGAAGGAAGGCTACATCCTCGACTTCGACACGATTTACGACAAGATTCGCGAGACTGTCGAACTCGGCGGCACGGGCGTCCTGATGCAGGGCGGACTGCATCCTGACCTGAAGATCGACTGGCACGAGCAGATGCTGCGCGGGATCAAGCAGCGCTTCCCGAAAGTGCATCTGCACTGCTACTCGGCGTCAGAAATCATAGCGATCGCTGAGTACAGCGGCCTGTCGATCCGCGACACGATTCTCCGCTTGCGCGATGCCGGGCTGGACTCCATCCCTGGTGGCGGGGCGGAAATTCTCGACGACGAAGTGCGCTACAAAATCGCGCGGCTGAAGTGCCTGACTGAAGATTGGCTCAACGTGCACCGCACCGCGCACCAGATCGGCATGCGCACCACTGCGACCATGATGTTCGGAGTGGGCGAAAAATACGAACATCGCATCAACCACTTCCAGCGGCTGTACGATCTGCAGGAAGAAACCGGAGGATTCACGGCGTTCATCCCGTGGAGCTTCCAGCCGCAGAACACCGCGCTCGGCGGCCGCCATTGGGACGAAGCCACAGCGGTGGAATACCTGAAAGTGCTGGCGATCTCGCGTCTGTATCTTTGGAATTTCCTCAATGTGCAGTCGAGCTGGGTGACGCAGGGACTGAAAGTCTGCCAGATGGGCCTGCGCTTCGGCGGCAACGACGTGGGTTCGGTGATGCTCGAAGAAAATGTGGTCCGCGCGGCAGGTGTGACGAATTGCACGACAGAAGAAGAGTTGCGGCGAATCATCCGCGATGCGGGATTCCGGCCGGCGCAGAGGGATACCCTGTATCGGCAGTATTTCCTGAATTAAGAGCCATTCGAGGTACAATCGTCAGGTCTTGAGCTGCTGACCGGAGGCTTCATGGTTTTGTCCGGTGACCGCGCTGCCCACAACACAGGCTTTTTCTGGCATCTCCTTAAAGGTGCCTTGCCCCTGGCTGTGGTGTGCTTCCTGCTATGGGTGGTTGGGCAGGGGCGTCCTCCCCGCTTGGTGGCCGTTGTGCCGGTGTTGGCGTTATGCGGGATGGTTTTGTGGTTCGGATGGAGTTCAGTTCGACGCAACGTTGGCACGAAATTGTTCGGAATGCTCCTGGCCCTCTATCTCGGCTTCTGCCTTGGCCTTTTCGTACTCGGAATGGCTCTCAGCCTGTCCCTGGCGCTGTTGCCCCTCTTCCTCATTGCGTTGCCATACCTGGCTTGGGATCTGCTGTTTCGCGTGCCTTCTCAAGGACAGGCCGAGAGGACGCGACGAACTTAAAACGACACCAACAAATGCAAACGGCCTCGGAAGCCCGAGGCCGTTCGCAAATGCCGGTAGTCGGCACCCCATCAAGGTATCAGATAGATTATCCGTCCAGCGTTCACGGCAAATCAAGTTACTTTAAGGAGAGTCGCACCCCATCGACGAACTCTCCACTTGTCCCTGAGAGACTCCCTCACAAGGAAGGAATGGACCCGGAGGGATTCGAACCCTCACCTAATACCTTGATGGGGTATCGTGCTACCGTTACACCATGGGCCCACGCTCAAGAGCATAGGCCAAGGCCATCAGATGGGTGCGGAACACAGCCGAAAATATTGTGGCTTGCAGTTTCGTTTCGGGAAAAGCCAACTCGCGCCACTGGCCATAAAATAGAAGTCAATATGACGACCTACCCCACCAAAACCTGCGTCGCTTGGGGCGAAGAATTCGAACTCAAACCCGGCAAGCCCGGTTTTGCCAACCGCTGTCCGTCGTGCAGCGAGGAGGAAGCTGCCGACTCACCCACATCGACCGACGTGCTCAAGACCGACAAAGGCGCAAACGCCGCCCGCCGCGAAGCCATGCGCAACCTGCTCTACCGAAAAGACAGCTAAAATCTCTACGCATCGTTACGCAATATGAAGCGGCTTCTTCGGGTAGCCGGAATTGCCTTGGCGCTTGGACTCGTCTTCGTCCTTGGACTGCGCGAAATTCCCATCCATGTCTACGACGGTTTTGAGTCTCGTCACCTGAGCTCGTTTCGTTGGTCGGGGTACCGCTTCGTTCGCGGAGCGGTCGCGCCCGTCGTCCGCTCCGGTCGCCGTGCGCTGGCGATCACCGTGCACAAGGGCGATCGCTACGAGGCCGCCAGCGAAGAAGGCGCTGCCACGGAGCGCGATGAACTCATGGAATCGTTGTGGCTGTTGTCTCACCTCGGGCCAACCTATGTGTATTCCTTCAGTTTGTACATCCCACAAGACTTTCCCCAGACGTCGGAGCGCCTCGTGATTGCCCAGTGGAAGCAGTTGTGCTGGCGCTGCCATCCGGACAATCCTGTTCTCGCGATTCGCTATGACCACGGCCTGCTCCGAATTACCCGTCGTGATGACCGCCACAGCCAAGAACTCTACCGGGGCAATGAAGATGTGCGCGGCCGATGGCTGGATTTCCGATTTGTGATCCGCTTCGATTTCACGGAACAGGGCAGTATTAACGCCACTCTCGACGGCCGCACGATTGTTCAGTATCGGGGCCCCACGGTATATCGTCCGCCGCGCGGTCACTCCTTGCACCGGGTCTATTTCAAGACGGGGCTATACCGCGATGCGCTCGGAGAGCCACCCTGGACGATCTATATGGATGAGTATCGCAAGGATCAGTGCCCGGAAACCGGCTGCCAGTAAGGCTTGGGCATGCCGAGGATTGACAAAATAAGCCCGCAATCCGTGCTTGGGCCTTAGACTAAACGGAGGTAAAATAGCTGCCAGTCGAGTCCCCCTGGACCGCTCCTCCCGGCTCCGCTCGCAACCCATGTCTTCGCAACCCATATCTTCCCAACCCATGTCTTCCAGTCTGAGAATAAACTTGGCTCGCATATGCCTGTTGAGTGTCTTGATGCTTATCCTTGGTGCCGCCACGCTGGTGGCCCAGACGCCGGTTGCCTCGAAACCGGCCAGCCGAGCGGTGATTGAGGGCATCGTGACAAAGGAGCCGGGGGGCGAGCCGGTGAAAAAAGCGTTGATCGAGCTGATCTCCGAAAATCCAGGCGCGGGCGGGGCCTACACCGCAATCAGCGGTGCCGACGGTTCTTTTCACATCGAGGGCATCGCCCCCGGCCGCTATCACCTTTTCGCCGAGCGCACCGGATTTCTGGAAGTTGACAGGCATCATGCGCGCAGCGACGGCCGTGTGCTGACACTGGTGGCGGGACAGGAAGTCAAGGACTTGCTCCTTCGTCTGCAGGCTGCGGCTGTCGTGCGCGGGCGCGTAACCGACGAAGACGGCGACCCGATGGCCAGCGCGCAAGTCACTGTGCTGCGCCAGACGTTTACTTCCGGCAATAGCCGATGGGAGCCGACAGGATCGGAGCGGACCAACGATCTGGGCGAATACCGCATCCCGAATCTGCCGGCCGGCAATTACTACGTGTCGGTGAATCCGCCGCCCGACTTCAAGAGCCTGATCGAGTCAGCTGGCAACGCGTCCGCGGGCGCTGAGCCGGGTTCTGCGAGGTCGACCGTGCCAGATAAAACGGCCGCATTGTCCTACCAGACCACGTACTATCCCGGAACTCCGGACCGCAGTGGGGCCGCGCCGATCCAGTTGAAGGCGGGCGACGATTTTCCGGTTGACTTCTCGCTCGCGCCGAGTCCCACGCTGAGCATTCGCGGCGCCGTCGTGAACCTGCCGCCGCGGTCGTCGGCAACGATCATGCTGCAATCTCACGATTTCAACCTGATGCTGAACGACGCTGAGATCCACAAGGACGGCACATTCGTGATTCGCGACGTTGCTCCAGGTACGTACACGATTCTGGCGACGGTTGAGAACGCAGCCGTGCCGCTGATGGCGCGTCAACCGCTGCAGGTAGCGGGCAACGTCGAAGACTTGCGGTTGGCCCCGCAACCCGGAGGCTGGATTCATGGACGCCTGCGTTTAGAGAGCAAAGGCAATAGTCGGATTGATCCGGGCGCATTGTTCCTCATGTTGCGGGCTGTTGATGGAGACGACGACTTACTGGGTGCGTTTTCCTTTAGGGATGCCTTTTCGAACGTCACGCAGGTTGCGCCTGACGGCAGCTTCGAATGGAAGAGCGTTCCGCCGGGCACCTATTATGTGCAGTTCGCGGGTGGTGGCCTGGGGCCGGACTGGTATCTGAAATCGGTGCTCGCGGGCGGCCGCGACGTGGATGAGGCCGGCATAAGCCTGAATGGCGGCACAGTCGTGCTCGATCTGGTCGCAACCGGGAACGGCACGGCCGTCGATGGCGTAGTGACGGATCAGAAGGGCGAGCCAGTGGCCGATGCCGTCATCGTCGCCGTTCCGGAAGCGCGGCTGCGAGGGCGTATCGACCGCTATCGCAAAACAGTCAGCGATCAAAGGGGCCGCTTCACCTTGCAGGGGATTGCGCCTGGAGACTACACGCTCTTTGCCTGGGAGAGCGTGGACGGCGACGCCTACTTCAATGCCGAATTTCTGAAAACCTATACGGGGCAGGGAAGTCCGCTGCACGCGAGCGAAGGCGAGCGCAAGAGCATGGCGCTTCAGATAATCCCGGATTCGGAAGCGCAGCCTTAGAATGCCGCACATCCGTTCGGTTGCAGCAATCTGGGCGCATACTAAAATAGGTTCGGCACCGGAAATTTCCTTGGAGGTTCCCTATGCGTTCGTTCCTGACTTTTGTTCTTGCAGCGGCGGTTCTGATCCCGGCTGGCGCCTGGGCGCAGGAGGTGTTGCTCCCCAAGGATGCAGATTTGTTCGCCCGGCTTTCTTACGACACTTCGGCAATGCGGCGCGACGACGATGCGGCTCGCCATATCTGTCTGGCTGTTTCGCGCGACGGAGAGTACCGGATCGAACGCATGCTGAGGACGGGAACGGAACGGCTGCAAGGGACACTGACCAAAGAACAACTCGAGCAACTGAAGGGCCTGCTTGGCGCGGATCAGTTCCGCGCCCTGTCGAGCAACCATGGCGGACTGATTCGCCAGGAGTCCGAAAGCTTTGGCGCCGAGATACAGCACGTCGAAGATGGAGCACAGCGGCTGCGCTGGCTAAACGCGGATGGTGAGAGTCCGTTTCCCGCTTCAGTGGCGAAGGTTGTGGATTGGCTGAAGCATTTCGAGGCCAAGGATGCGAAGCCCTTCGTGTACGCCGAGTTCCCGGATGTTTGCCCGCCGGGCGGGTTGCGCCGAATTCAGCCCTCGGTGGCGCAGAACGGAAAACCGTAAAGACGCCAGCCGCGCAAGCCGCACGCGTCCCTTGCCTTCCCGCAACTGATGTTCACGCTACCAGTGGTGCGTCTCCACCACGGAGGACTCGCCGTCGGCGGGCTTGGTTTCGTCAGCGTGAATCTTTCCGTCGTCTCCCGCATAAAACGAGCGATGCTGGGCGTCCAGATTTTTCGGCGTCATGGTCAACACGAAGCTGTCTGCCTTTCCTTTGAAACTTGCCGTGTAATCGCCGCGATCCGGATTGACCATGCGCTGGGTAAAGTTTCCGCTGTGCACCAGTTGCGTGAGCGCGGTGGCGAAGTGACCGTAGTGCTTGTTAAAGAGCATCTGCGCCCGCATAACGCCGCGCACGTAGGCGAGTGCGGTGAACTCCGACTCCGAGTGCGCAGGATCGCCGTGGTATTTGGGCGTGTAGGCAGGCGGCGCCAGAGCTTGTGCGGGAGCGGGCGTCTCAGGCGCAGGCGTCTGCGGCGCAGGTTCCGACTGTTGCACGGGAGGAGTTTGCGGAGAAGGAGCGGGTTGCGACTGTTGCGCGGGCGCCTGCGCCATCGCAGTCGAAACGGCTGTTACGAAAACAGCGGCAAGAGTAACGATCAGGGCGAATAACCGGAATTTTTTCATGCCACCAGAAGCCTCGCGGGGAGGATGAAAGCGAAACGACTCAACTGATTTTCAGACTGCCAAATGCCGCATGCGGCACGCGTTTTCCATGTTACTCCCGTAATTTCCCTTCGGTCACCTTCTCTTTGCATCGTGACGAATTATTACTATGCTGAGTAGAAGAATCCAGACCCTACAGGGAAAACTATGAAAGCAGCAGTCGCCAGAAAACCTGTAATCCGAATCGCGGTAGTGGAAAGCGATCCTTTACGCTTTGTCGGGTTTCGCGCACTGTTTGATTCTGAGCCCGAGTTCGAACTCATCTCCGCGGCGCTTCCGGAAATCAGCACACTGCAGGGCATCGATCTTATCCTGCTCGGCAACCGCTCCGGGCAAAATCTGTTTGACGTGATGGCGAGCCTGAAAGCGACGCGTCCGGATTTGCGCATCATCGTGACCGGTTCGGGCATTGACGAAGAAACCATTCTGAAGGCGATTGCTTCCGGGGCCAAGGGCTACGTGGACGAGGCGGCCACGCCGGCTGAATTCGCGCAGGCCATCCGCGTTGTGAACCAGGGATCGGTATGGGCCCCGCGACGGGTGCTCTCAATGTTCATCGAGCGCGTTTCGTCGGCGCCGGGCCGGATTTTCCCGGCGGGACGGGTGACCTTCACCGATCGCGAGAAAGAAGTTCTGGAAATGCTGGTCGCGGGCCGGTCGAACAAGGAAATTGGCGGTCAGCTGGGAATCGAAGAGCGGACGGTGAAAGCGCACGTGGCGAAGCTGATGCGCAAAGTCGGCGTGCAGAACCGGATCGCGCTTTCAGTGCACGCGATCACGCATTCGCTGGTTGCGACCAAGTAGGGAAGCGAGCCAAACGAGCGATTTGTTCGCCCGCAAGAATCGGGGCGATTCGCGCGGCTCGCCCAGGTCCTCGTTTGAGGATGACTATCAGGAGTCGTGCCGTAACCTGAGGGCCACTTACCTTAGTAATCTTGTGAGGCCGCGCCCTGCGGCGCATACTCGCCTCACCTACCACAGAACCTGGGAGACGGGGTTGGGAGTGGCGATTAGGGTCACTACTTTCAGCCCCGCATTTTTTTGTGCGGACGCGCCTCGACTCGTGAACCCTCGCCCTCCGAAATTACTCAACCGCACTCCTCCTCTACTTCGTAATGAAACGTGTTTCGCTTAGCCTTCGCCGGCCTCCGTACAACTGCCACACTTTCATTTACAATCCGAGTAACAAATCCCAGAGAATCGTTTTGTGGTGAGGACCTATGCGAAAGTTTGCACTGCTGACCCTGTTGGGGCTGTTCTCCTCGCTTTTCGCCGCCTTCGCGGCTGATGATCAGGCGAAAGATTCAAAAGTAACCGACCGCGTGCAAGCCGCAGCGGACGTGCTGAACGAGATTCAAGGCGCACCCGACAAGGGCATTCCCGAACGTATTTTGAGCTCGTCGGAATGCGTCGCCGTCGTGCCGTCGATGCTGAAAGGCGGATTCATTTTCGGCGCGAAATACGGACGTGGCTTGGCCAGCTGCCGGACGCCGAAAGGATGGAGCGCGCCAGCGTTCTTTACCGTCGAAGGAGGCAGCTTCGGATTTCAGATCGGCGGGCAAGCCGTGGACCTGGTGCTGCTGGTGATGAACAAGAACGGTGTCCAGCATTTGCTCTCGAGCCAGTTTTCGCTGGGAGCGGATGCCTCAGTTGCTGCCGGGCCGGTGGGACGAGAGGCAGAAGGTGACACGGACTGGAAGATGCGGTCCGAGGTGCTGACCTATTCGCGGGCCCGCGGAGTGTTTGCCGGCGTTACGCTGAACGGGGCGGTGGTGAAGCAGGATAGGAACTCGACGCGAGAATTCTACGGACACATGGTGACGTCGAAGGCGTCGTTGACCGGAGAGGTGGAATCGCCCGCGAGCGCGAACGCATTCCTTACGACCCTGGCCAAATGGGCGCAGGAAGCGGCGAAATAGAAAAGCAGTGGTCACCGATCAGCGGCCAGTGCTCGGTAAGCGATTTGCCGCTGGCCCCTGGCGTCTAATCTCTAGCCCCAACTGAATGCGGCGAAAACTGGAATACGCGGCAGCCTGGCCGTTCATCAAGATTCTGGGCATTCTGCCGCGCCGCTGGTCGCGCGCATTCGCCATCAGCCTCGCCTGGCTGATTTACTTCCTGCATTTCCGCTTGCGCCGGGTTGGCATGCGCAACCTGGCGCTGGTCTTTCCCGAGAAAAATGAGAAGGAGCGGGCGCGCATATTGCGAGGGGAGTTCACCTCGCTGGGGCGCCAGTTGGCCGAGGTCTGCCAGTTTCCGCATTACACGCGCGAGAACGTTGACGACGTGGTGGTGTACGACGGGCTGGAGAATTACGAACGAGCGTATGCTCGGGGCAAGGGAGTCCTGTTTCTGACGGCACACTTTGGGGGATGGGAGCTCTCCGCCTTTGCGCATTCGCTGCATGGGCACTGGCTGCACGTGGTCATGCGGCCGATGGACAACGAATATCTGGACCGGCTGATTCAGAGTTACCGCACGATGCATGGGAATAAAACGGTCGGCAAGGATGACTTCGTGCGCGGATTGCTGGCTGCGATGAAAGCCGGCGAGACCGTGGGAATCCTGATGGACACGAATATGACCCCTCCGCAGGGAGTGTTTGTGGATTTTTTTGGCATTCCGGCGTGCACGGCGAGCGGACTGGCACGGATTGCACTGCGCACGGATGCCGCGGTGGTTCCGGGTTTCACCATCTGGGATGAGGCTCTGGGGAAATACCGGCTGCGCTTTGATCCCGCGGTGGAGCTGGTGCGAACGGGCGATCTGGAATCTGACATCATTGCCAACACGCAGAAGTTCACCAGGGTGATTGAAGACTACGTGAGAAAGTATCCGGAGCAGTGGTTGTGGGTGCACCGGCGCTGGAAGACGCGGCTGGAGGGTCAACCGGCGTTATATTAGTCGAAATCCGGAAGTGCATTTCTCGGAACCACGCGAGGGACGACCCGCGATCTGGCTCGTCAGGTATTCATTTGTACCAGCAGACCTGTCATCAGGAGTGCCACGTCCGCACAGAGGCCCAACATCAGCCCAAGCACAAATCGCATCGTGCTTTGACGGCTGTCTGGTGGAACGTCGGAACGCTTGCAGACGATCGTGTGCGCCCATTGATCGCCGTACCGCTGCTGCTCGTCGGTATCCTTCATGGCCGAGTAACCGATGAAGCCGAAGAACAAGGCGTCGACAAAGTAGGCCACTTCGCGAATGATTGCCGATTGCGGCCGACAACTGGAGCCATCCTCCTGCAGAACCTGCAATGAAAGCAGCAATTTGCCGAGCGTACTGCCGTGAATGCTGTCGCAGATTGCGGAATACGCAAGAAATCCTAATAGCGAGGCCGCGTAAACCGGCAGGTGGGCGCGTGAGATGCGAGCCAGCACCCACGCCGGTAGCCGGCCCCCGAAGGCAACCGCCAACAAAACGCCAAACAACACGCCTGCAAATAATCCCGCGAAGTAGAGAAGAACGTAGTCGACGATCCGGGCAGCCGCCCTCGGCCAAAAGGTTGCTCCCTTAAACTTTCCGGCGGGCGCCGCATACCGGCTTAGCGAAGGGATCGTGAGACGCGGCGAGAAGGAAGGAAGCGCGTTGATTGCGCTTTCCTCGGTGCGTATTAGGACGGGCGCGGGCAGTCTCACGCGGTAGTACTTTGCATCGGGATCACCGGCCTTTCCCCGGCCCCAGGAAGGACGCAGGCGATAGAACGCGTCTACCTGTTCGTTCCAGTCCGTGGAATCGGAAACGCTGGCGACCCTGACGGGGCCCGAGGCGGTGAAGCCGAAGACGTTGTCGAGTGTGGACCCGAGTTCGGGCTGTGTTCCGACGCCGGCAAAGCCCACTACCAGGCCCCCGCGCTCAGAAGCGACCTGGGCCGCGACCTCCCAAAACTCATTGGCGGTGGGCATACTTTCACTTTCGCATTGCGGATCTGAAATCGATCGGCTCGCGAGGAACTCAATCGAAAAAATCCCTCCAGGCACGTCCCCGATGGCCCCTGATGGTAAGAGAAGCCTACAGGGGAGTCAATGCGCCGGAACTGGGACACGATGGGATCGAGTAAAATCGAATTTTGGAGGTTCTGATGACTGCTTCTTCTGTCGCTCCTACTGCTCCTTTATCCGAGGCCGCGGCTCCGTCGGCCACATTGGAACGAATCGCAGAACGAGAGCGGAAGTATTTGCTGCAGACCTATAGCCGTTATCCCGTCGTGTTGACGCGCGGCAAGGGCGTGTTTTTGTATGACATTGAGGGCAGGAAATATCTCGACTTCGTTTCCGGACTGGGAGTAAATGCGCTGGGGCATGGCCATCCGCGGATTGTGAAGGCGATTCGCGAACAGGCGGCACGTCTGGTGCATGTTTCGAATCTCTACTATCACGAGTATCAGGGGTTGCTGGCCGAGAAGCTGTGCACACTTGCCGGCGGATCTTCCGGAGACGGATCTTCCGGAGAAAAGTTTCGCGCGTTTTTCTCCAACAGCGGCACCGAGGCGATTGAGGGATCGATCAAGCTGGCGCGGCTGGCGGGCCATCGCTCCGGCGGCGAAGCAAAGTGTCGTCTGGTCGCGCTGGAGGGCTCCTATCACGGGCGTACGTTTGGCGCATTGTCGCTGACCGGGCAGGACAAGCATCGCAAGGGATTCGAGCCGCTGCTCGAAGACGTGACGTTCGTGAAACAGAACAACGTGGAGGGCCTGCGCGCGGCCGTGAACGACAACACCTGCGCCATCGTGCTGGAACCAATTTTCGGCGAAGGAGGGATTTACGAATGCTCTGCTGAATTTCTGCGGGAATGCCGTGTTCTGGCGGACCGGCACAAGGCGGCGCTGATCTTCGACGAAATTCAGTGCGGCCTGGGCCGCACGGGAACGATTTTTGCCTTTCAAGGTTTTGATGTGACGCCCGATATCGTCGCCATCGCCAAGCCGCTCGCAGCGGGCCTGCCCTTGGGAGCTTTCATTGCGAAGGAGGAATTTGCTAACGCCATCGCCCCGGGACAGCACGGGACAACATTCGGCGGCGGGCCACTGGCGTGCCGCGTGGCACTGGAGTTTCTGTCTATCGTGGAGGAAGAGAAGCTGCTTGAGAACGTGAACAAAGTCGGAGCCTATCTGCGTGACCAACTGGAAGAATTAGTGAAGAAACGCGCACTGGCGACCGCAGTGCGCGGGCGGGGATTTATTCAGGGCATTCAGCTCGAGATTCCGGCGCGTCCGATTGTGGATGCGGGACTGGCGGAGGGAGTGCTTTTCAACAGCACGCAGGATACAGTCGTGCGATTCCTGCCTCCGTTCTTGCTGCAGGAGAAACATGTCGACAAGGGGATTCGCGTGCTAAAGAAACTGCTGGGAAAGAAGCAGAAGCCGGCAGCGTAAGGTCGGCCTTCGGCTTCCGCGCGCTGGCCTCCTGAAGGCTGAAACCGGGAGGCGAGAGCCGATAAGGAAAAAAACGGGGAGCCAAAGCTCCCCGAAGTGAAGCGACAGAGGCATTATTCAATTAGATAGAGTCGGACGGATGGGAAAGAGTTGTCTTCCCAGCATGGAGATTTTGGCCCGATGGAAGTGCCGATGAACGAAGTGCAGATGAAGGAAGGCCGTACGAACAGGCTCGAGACGAATCGGTTGCAGATTGCCGAGGTCCAGTCCGACCCCGCGAGCGGCGCTGCCAACGGACCTGCCATCGAAGAATGCTGGATGGATTTCGATGGCGCCCGTCTGCGCTACTTGCGCGCGGGTTTGGGACCGCCGGTGATTTTGCTGCACGGGCTGCTGGGGTATTCCTTTTCCTGGCGCTATGCCATGCCGGCGTTGGCGCCCTTCTTTACCGTGTATGCGCCGGACATGCTGGGATCGGGGTTCTCCGACCGGCCTCGCATCGACCACTCGATGCGAGCGACAGCCGAGCGGTTGCTTCGATTCGCCGGGAATCTGGGAATTGAATCGCTCGATCTTTTGGGGACGTCGCGGGGCGGCGCCGTGGCGATGGCGGCAGCCGCACAATGCACTGGACAAGCGTCCGCAGTGAGAATTAAGCGACTGGTTCTGGTTTGTCCGGTGAACCCATTCTCACCCCACGGGCAGAGCCTCGCGGCGTTCGCGGGCACGCCATATGGGGCGGCGCTGGTTCGGTTCGTTCTGGAGCGCGTGCCGTCCCTTTACCCCTTCTGGCACAGTCGCATGTTCGCCGACAAGAGCAAGATTCCGGCGGGTAGCCTGGACGGTTACAAGGCGCCGCTGCGAACACCTGGACTGTTTGATCACGCACTCAGCATCGTCGGTACATGGGATGCGGACTTGCGGGAACTTGCGGCACTGCTGCCGAAGCTCGCAACAATTCCAACGCTCCTGATGTGGGGAGATCGCGACCCGGCCGTGTATGTTTCTTCACTGGAGCCGCTGGCGCGATTTTTTCGGAACGCGAAGAAGGTCGTATTCCCAGGGGTTGGGCATTTGCCTTACGAGGAGTGTCCAGAGGAGTTTAACCGCGAGTTGCTCAAGTTTTTGACTGACGCCGGCGGCTAAACGCCGGTGGATTCCCCCGATCCCTGACCGTCACCATCACCTGCCAACATGAACCACTCGCTCTTCGACCTGTTGCGAAATGCAGTGGTGCACTATGGGTACTGGGCGGTAGGCGTGGCCCTTCTGCTGGAGAACGTGGGGATCCCACTGCCCGGGGAACCGATTCTCCTGTTCGCCAGCTTTCTGGCTTTTTCTGAGCACGATCTGCAGCTTCCCTGGATCATGGTGGTGGCCACCGTAGTCTCAACGGTGGGTGGCAGCCTTGGGTTCGCTGTGGGCCACTATGGCGGGCGTCCGTTGCTCGACCGGTATCAGAACACCTTCCGCGTCTCCCCCTCGGTTCTGGTGCGAGGAGAAAGGCTCTTTTCACGCTTCGGCGCCTTCACCATTTTTTTCGCGCGGTTCGTATTTGGTCTGCGTGTTATTGCAGGGCCCCTGGCGGGAGTTTTGCGCATGCCGTGGCGGACTTTTCTGCTGTTTAATTTTCTTGGCGCAGCGGTTTGGGCGGTGGTGATCTCTAGCGTAGGTTACATGTTCGGGCATCACTGGGCGACGCTGATGCGTGATCTCAAGCGGTTCGACGTTGCCGTTCTGATTGCGGTCTTGCTGACATCGATTTTTTGGTGGTGGCGAAACCGCCGCCAGAATGGAACGGGGCATCCGCCGAGTTAACTTTTGCACAGGTGCAGAGGTAAAGGCGCGGCTATACTGTGCGGAAGTCGCGGAGAAATCTCAAAGTGAAGGCGAGTATGTTCCGTGGCCATCCCAGGGAATCACAAAGGTTGCGTCCGCGCCGCAAGTCGGACGAGGAGGAACGAATGAAGAGGTTTCTGAGTTTCTTTTTCGTGATCGCAGTAACGGTTGTTCTCACACTAGCCTTCTCGGCGGCGGTATTGCAACCGAGAGCAACGGCTGCACGGGTACCGGCAGTGGCTGCCCCGGCCGCAGCTGCCGCAACCCCGATGCCGCCTCACCCGCATATTGACGAGGCGCTGGAAGCGATGCACAACGCCAAGCATCATCTGGAGACGGCGGAACACGATTTTCATGGCCACCGCGTCGCGGCCATCAAGCACCTGGATCAGGCCATTCACGAAGCCGAAATCTGCGCAGCAGAACCGTAGACCCAAGCCCAGTGAGTCGCGTGCAGCTCAAAGGCAGCGTCGAGCCTACGCTGCCTTTTCTTGTTTCAGAGTCTTTTGGCTCGGGGCTCTACTGACGACTGAAGCTGAACCCGATCGACGCGCCGTAGCGAAGAATATTGTTGCTGCTGAAAATGCTGGTGTTGTTCGGGATGTGGTAGTAGTGGACTTCGGGGCGGACAAAAAGGCGACCGTGCAGATAGTAGCGCAGGTCGCCTCCCACATCGATGAGGAAGTGGGTGCTGTTGGCATTGGGGCGGCAGGTTCCGCCGTAGATCGGATTGCACGACCCGTACTGGTTGTAGAACAGAACGGTTTCGCCCCCAATGCCGACCATCGCATCGCCACGAATCCGGTTCGTCACGCGAGATGCATACACTGCGTTCGCCTCGTAGAACGTGGGCCGAAAGCGCTGAAAACCGTTGTACACATCGTCGTTATACCGATAAGTTCCTTCCACATTGAATCCAAAATGATTGCTGAAAATCACCTGCACGCTGCCTTGCGGATAAATCCCTCCTGTCAGGGCCGGGGGCGGAAAGGCCAGGGAAGAGTTGAGCGGCTTGGGAGAGTAAAGGCGGCTGGCGCCGACGGCGATGTCAATCTGCTGTTGCGCGCGGGCCAGACTGGCAGATACGACGAGCGTGCACGCGGATGCCAACAATGCGAGCTTTCTCAACACACCTCCCCTGAAGCTTGATGATTCTTTCCAGCGTAACTGGTGCGGATGCCGCTAACGGACGAGCGACCAGAGAAGCTGGTCGCTCGCGAACATGTTAGCAAATGCCCTGCGGTTTATGATGCGCGACTGCCGGAACGAGTCTACTCTGGACCGCCGATGGTGTAGCCGATCGAGGCTCCGACCCGCAAGACGCTTGTGGAACCGAAGCTGACGGCATTGTTGCCAAGGTTACCGCTATCGTTGTTGTTGATCCAGTAGTAGCGTACTTCCGGGCGAATGAACGCGTGATGCCAGAAGTAGTAGCGGACGCCCCCACCCACGTCGGTCAGGAAGTGAAACGAACTGGTGAAGCAGGCCCCAAGATAAACGCAGCTGCTACTGTTGGTGTAGCCGTAGCTACGCGTGTCCTGAAACCCTATTCCGCCAATTAGGTCGATGCCGATCTTCTTACCTACATGGGGTTGGAAGACCGCGTTGAAATCATTGATGATCGGACGGTAAGTTTGACCGGTCGTTGGGTAGGCGCCCGCCCCGCCCCTCCAAGTCACGTCATAGCCGAAACCAAAACGCCGATGAAAGATGACGTCGACGCCAATGGTTGGATAAAGGCCGCCTGATTCCGGACAAAGCAAGGTATCCACGTTGCACGACGAGGCTCCGGGAGACATGACGGTGCCAAAGCCAAGCGTGACATCAGCCTGCTGGGCTGAGGCAAAACTGGTGATGAGGGAAAACGCACACACGATCACAAAGAAGGCAAGCTTTCTCACGAGAACCTCCTGGATTGATGGTTGCAGTCGATAGGATGCGACCGCAAAAGGGTTTGGATGCAGGTGCATGGGTAAGGAATCATCATACTTTCAGCTGCGGCCAGATTTCAAACCGGTGCAAAGCGAAAATGACTCCTCCACCTGCCAACCCCTGATCCTGAAATAAGTTGCGGTGTAGGGGCGGACGCATTCGTCCGCCCGGCATTGAGCATGCGATGCGTGTGTCAAGATCGCCGGGGCGTGCTGCCTCCGCCACGAAGAATGTGGTCGAGCGAAATCGGCCCGGCGCCGAAGAAGATCAAGGCGAAAGCGAGCGTGGCGGCCGCAAGAGGGAATTCGATTCCGCCGTTGCCGGTGAATCCGTTATGCCAGTGCACTTTCCAGATCGCCACCGCCAGATCGATGCAGATGGCGAGAGCTGCCGGTCGGCTAAAGAAGCCCGCAAGAACCAGAAGTCCGCCAAGGAATTCTGCAAAGGATGAAACGTAGGCCAACCAGGCCGGCAAGCCCAGGCTGGCCACAAACTGGGCGTGATGCTGCAGGCCACCAAAGACTTTGTGATATCCGTGCACGACCATAATCACGCCAAGAGAAAGGCGCATGACGAGCAGGGCGAGTGGTTGCAGACGGTCCAGATAGCGCACGGTTTCCTCCAGTAATCTGGAGACTAGATTACCGCAGCAGAAGTCGTCGACAGAGACCAGAAGAGCTGTACCGAAAAAGATCGCCATCACGAGGGGGAACCACAGAGAACGATTGCGCAGCGAACAAAGTTCTGATAACGTTTTGGCGCCCCGATTTCCCCTGTGTCGAAACATGTGTCGAGGTTTGGATTCCAGTATCGGCGGCCTTTTCGGGCCACCTGGATCTCATACGCAAGGATCTCATACGTAACCAAGAGCCGTTTTTATGGTCGTCCGGAATCCTTAGAATTCAGGAGTGCGCGATGAATTCCATTACCAGTGCAAGGTTCCTGCGGAAGGCAGCTGTGCTTCTGCTCGCCGTTGCTGTGCCGGTGTTTGTCTGGGGCCAGCACAAAACTGAAAACAAGCCCACTGCACCTCCGTCTCATCCCAGTGCCCCCGCTCACACCAATGCACCGGCAGGGCACACCACCACGCCGGCTTCCCGTCCGGGAGCACCAGGCAATGCTTCACGCCCAGGGACGCCGAACAACAACGCGTCCCGTCCGGGAGCCACTAACAACGCAGCGCGGCCAGGTATGGCAGGGAACGCGGGCCGAACTCCCGGAAATGCTTCAGCCATGAGCCGTACAGCTCCCGGCAAAACGGTTTCGTTGAAGAGTGGCGGAACGGCAAACTTCCGTCCGAATGGGCAAATCCGCTCCATCAACAGTCACGGCATGCAGATTTCGCGTGGCTTCCACGGCAGCCGGACCATCGTGAGCACGCATAACGGGGCGCGCGTTGTGTCCACGGGCTGGGGACATGGCGGATACGTGCAACGTGCGTATTTCGCGCGCGGCGGCAGAACGTATGTTTCGCGTACATATGTGTTCGGCGGTCGGACCTATGTAGGCGTGTATCGTTCGTATGGATGGGGCGGCTACTGCTGCTACTACGGCTACGCCCCTGCTTTCTATTGGCATCCAGCCTATTATGGTTGGGCCTACAACCCGTGGCCAGCGCCCGTCTACTACGGCTGGGGATGGGGAGGTGCGCCGTGGTACGGATACTACGGCCCGTACTGGGCGCCGTATCCGGTGTATCCATCGGCGGCCTTCTGGCTGACCGACTGGATGATCGCGGCCAGCCTACAGGCGTCTTATGCGGCGCAGGCGGAAGCGAACGCGCAGCTGAGTCCGCTGGCTCCGGACCTCGAACTCGTGGCTAGCCTCGGAGGGTTTCCAGTGCCTGACGAGGCCAAGGTTACGATGACCAAGGAAGTGAAGGATCAGCTGGCCGAGGAGATTAAGGCGCAGCTCGGGGCGGATCAGGCCGATGCCTCGAAGAGCGGCAACGCCTCCTCTGGCGGGCAGGCAGCCAGCAACGAACCGCCACCGGCGCTTGATCCCAAGCGGCCGATCTTCGTGGTTAGCGACGAGGTTTCTACGACAGCCGACGGTGACGAGTGCTCGCTGACCGCAGGCGACATCATCAGCCGCACTTCTGAAACGCCTGACGGAGACAAGAACCTCCAGGTGAAAGTGCTGGCCAGCAAGAAGACTGATTGTGCCGTGGGCAAGCAGGTCGCGGTGTCGCTCGATGACCTGCAGGAGATGCGCAACCACCTGCGCGAGCAGCTTTCCAACGGGATGGATGAGCTTTCGAAGAAGCAAGGTACCGGCGGTCTGCCCAAGGCTCCCGACACCGGCAAGCAGGATGGTGAAGTCCCCGCGCCTCCCGCTGATGCCAGCGCTGCGAAAGCCCTGCAGGATCAGCAGTCAGCTGCTGATCAGGCGGAAGCTGAGGCCAAGCAGGCCAATGCGAGCGGAGGAACGGGCGGCGGACAACAGTAAACGCTCATTCCGGTTAAGTGTCATTTGTCGGAAACTGTGGAGCGCTGCAGCAAGCAGCGCTCCACCCACTCGAGACGTGGGCTCACCCCTTACAGCGATTTCCGCGACTCAACCTCGCGGGCGATGCAACTGAAGTTCTTTTCAGGAGATTTGGATCATGCGGCAGAGAATCGAGGCGACGAGAGCAGCGGCGGTGCTCCTGGCTGTGGCAACCGGCCTTTCGACGGCGGCGTGGGCACAGGCCCCCACTTTGGCGGAGCAACTCGCAGCGCAATACAAGCTGGTAAAGATGGGATCGGACTCGAGCGGCGCCGCCGTGACGGAGGAAGGCACGCTGCTTGAGGTCAAAAAGGGCGGCATCCTGGGCAGTCCTTACAAGAACAACACCACGCGCACGGCAACCTATCAGGACGGCACCATCCACTCCTCTGACACCGTGGGCAAGGTCAAGGGCATCAGCGATAAGTTTTGCGGCCTCATGCACAAGTGTCCCACCACCCCCGACGCCGCCAACAACGAAGCCGTCACCAAGCTGTTCAAGATCGGGGACAAGGTTTATCCCAGCAAGATCGACGTAAACCTCGACAAAGACACGGTGACCATGGGCATCATCGCCTGCGATTCGTGCAACAAGACCGATCCACCGACCTACAACAAGGTGAACATGGTCTTCCAGTTCGCTAAGGGGTCCTTGGGTAAGGCGAGCGCTGGCGACGTCGAGGACACTATCGGGCAAGTCTTCGCCATCAGCGACACTTCCGCGGATCAGGGCGGGGGAGATCAGGGCGGTCAGCAGGGCGGGCAGCAACAGGGCGGCCAGCAAGGCGGTGGGCAGCAGGCTCAGCAACAGCAACAACAACCGCAGAGCATTCAGATGGGCATGACCATTGACCAGGTGGTCGCCGCATTCGGCCAGCCCGAGAAGATGGTTAACCTCGGTCCCAAGCAACTCTACGTCTACAAAGACATGAAGGTCACGTTCATCAACGGACGCGTGGCGGACGTGAATTAGGGCCCTTGCTGTAGCTGACGAGACCGGACGCTAGGGCGATGCTTCTTATTCCAAGGGCAGCCTCGCGATGCGGACTGGGACCGGCAGCGGAAGGGAGCCATTTCGTGGCAGACGACGCGGAACAAAAAGGTTCCTTCTGGACTTCTCTGCCGGGCGTGCTCACCGCGCTTGCAACCCTGATCACCGCATGTACGGGATTATACCTAGCGATTCACAAAGTAATACCAACGAACCCGGACCATTCGGTCACCCGGCCTGTCCAAACCAACACAGTTACATCGCCAGTGTCCAATCCAAACGAGGTGTTCCAGGTCAGGGATGCGAAAGTTGACGCGCGCAACTACCAGCAGTTGCATTGCCCCACGACCGTGCCCATGATGGGGACGATCGAGGGCACGGGCAGGGGCATCGTGGAGTTCCGGTTTGTGCTCAGCAACGGGACGGGGACGCCAGTGCAGAGACTCGAATTCGAACCGCCAAGGATGAATGTGAGCGCGCAGCTTGAGGCGAACCGGGATTTTCGCGGAGAGTCACAGCTGGAAATCCTGGCGCCGCTGCACATGATGTCCCATACGGAGAACATAAACGTCCAGTGCCGCTAGCGTTTTCTAGCAGGCGCGATGAACATACGTGCGCAACGTGCGTCTGTGCACGGGTTTGTTCGGGCGGCGTAGTACCTCCGTACCGTGCCTAGTACTTCAGTTACCGTTCTCGGGGTGACTTGGAGCAGACTGCATAGCGGGTACTGCCTGTTGTATCCAATTTCCTAAGAACTACAATATATCGACATACCCCCTCGTCCGCACTTTTGCCCATTCCAGAAAACCGGCAAAAAACCCAATAAAACCGGGAGATTCACTTCGAGCCGGGGCTTTTCCGGGCTGATATATGCTCAGGACACGAAGCCCTCGGAAAGAGAGATTCTGAAGCTGATTTCCGAGCGGAAGCCTGTGCCGGCAAGCATGGGTGAGAGCAGCAGGACAAGCAAAAGGAACTATGGCCGACTCGCGAGAGGTGATGAACATTCGCCAGGCGTCGCAATATCTGGGCGTGAGTCCGGACACGCTTTACAAGTACGTGGGTGAGCAGAAAATCCCGGCCTTCAAGCTGGGGAATCGCTGGCGCTTCAAGAAGTCGCGGCTGGACCAGTGGATGGAAGAGAAGTCGAGCGAGATCGAACCGCAGGTGAAACGGAAGCCGAAAGCAGCGGCTAAGGCAGCCGGAACCGTTTAAAAAACCGCGCGGACAAACGTCCGCGTCACACACAAGGTGGGCACATGTTTGGATTCGGATCGAAGTCGATTGTTGGCCTGGATGTAGGCTCCTCGAGCATCAAGGCGGTGGAGCTGAAAAAGAAGGGTGGGCAGATCGAAGTGGCGCACCTGGGCCTGGAAGCGCTGGCCAGCGACATCGTGGTCGATTCGATGATCGTCGACTCGGGTACGGTTTCGAGCGCGATCTCGAAGCTGTTCCTCGACAACCAGATCAAGACCAAGGCGGTGGCCACGGCGGTGAGCGGCCACTCCGTGATCGTGAAGAAGATTTCGCTGCCCTCGATGAGCGACCAGGAACTGGCGGAGACCATCGAGAAGGAAGCGGCGCAGCATATTCCCTTCGATCTTGCCGATGTGAGTCTCGACTACCAGATTCTTTCTGACGAGGTCGGCACGCCGCAGATGGACGTGCTCCTGGTGGCGGTGAAGAAGGACAAGATTTTGAACTACACCAACGTGCTCTCGATGGCAGGCCGCACCCCGGCTATCGTGGACATTGATGCCCTGGCGCTGCAGAACTGCTACGAGTACAACTACCAGCCCTCGCCGGGCCAGGTAGTAGCGCTGCTGAACCTAGGCGCCAGTGTCATGAACATCAACATCGTGAAGGGTACGACACCGCTCTTCCCGCGCGATGTCAGCGTGGGCGGGCACCAGTACACCGACTCGCTGCAGAAAGAACTGGATCTGAGCTTTGACGATGCCGAGTCGCTCAAACTGGGCAACAAGGTGGGCACGGTGAGTGAAGACGCCAAGCAGCCGATCCTGCAGCAGGTGACGGAAATCATCGTGCTGGAAATCCAGAAGACATTCGACTTCTTCCGGGCCAGCGCGGCGGGTGAGCACATCGAAAAGATTTACCTGGCCGGCGGTTCGTCGAAGGTGCCGGGGCTGGTGGAGGCGCTGAGGCAGGAATTTTCGATGCCGGTGGAACTGCTGAATCCGTTCCAGCGCGTCACTCCGCCAGTGGAAGGACTCGGGGCGGAGCTGGTCGAGAAGAACCCCGGGCAGATGGCGGTAGCGGTGGGCTTGGCCCTGAGGAGCTTTGAATCCCTATGATCAAAATCAACCTGCTTGAAACAGCCAAGGGGAAAAACAAGCGCGCCGGCGGTGGTGGTCCGTCGATGCCGACGATGGAAATCGGCGAGATGGGGTCGCCCAAGCTGAAGGTTCTGGTGATCCTGGTGGCTGCCGGACTCGCGAATCTTATGGTCTGGTACCGGCTTGATCATCAGGGCAAGGCGATCGCCGTGCGCATGGAAGAAGCCCAGAAAAAGAACCGGGAACTGGCCGACGTAAAGGCGCGATTCCTGGAGCGGCAGACCCAGGCCAACAATTACAAGCGGCGCGTGGATGTGATCGACGGCCTGCGCAACAACCAGACCACTCCGGTGAACCTGATGGCCATGCTGGGCGAGACGGTGAACAACACTGAAGCAGTGTGGCTCAGCAAGATGGATGAAACCGGCCCCAGCGTCAGCCTGGAGGGCACAGCGCTCTCGACCGATGCGGTAGCCAACCTGATCGCGAACTTGCAGAAGACCGGATTCTTCCAGAGCGTCGAGATCAAGGAGACATGGCAGGACGATCAGTTGAAAGACATGCAGGCGTTCCAGTTCATCCTGACCTGCCAGAGAGGAAAGTCGTAGAGGCGGACCTATGGCGATCAATTTTAGCGAGCTTTCGGGCATCAAGCAGTGGGCAGTTGTAATAGTGGGTGGTGCCGTTTTGTCGGCGGTGCTGTACTTCACCGTGTACAAGAACCAGATGGAGAAAAACACGGTGGCGCAGCACGCTCTCGACGACAAGGTCCGGGAGAACAACGAACTGGAGTCCTATCGGCCGCGCCTGAAGCAGATCGAGCAGCAGCTGGCGGAACTGAAACAGCAGCTTGAGATCGAAGAGCGCATCGTGCCCAACGAGAAGCAGGTGGATGGGTTCATCACCATGGTCGACGCCGAGGCGCAGAAGGCCGGCATCGAGCTGCGGCGGTACTCAGCCAAGGACGTCAAGCAGCAGCAGTTCTATACGGAAGTGCCGTTCGACATCGACGCCGACGGGCCGTACTACTCCGTGCTGAACTTCTTTGACCGCATCAGCAAACTGGAGCGGATCGTGAACATCAGCGGCCTGCTGGTATCGACAACGCGAAATCCCACGCTGGCCAAGGTGAAGCACTCGTATCAGTACGCGCCCAACGAGAGCATTGTGGCGAACTTTACGGCAACCACGTATTTCAGTCACGACTTGCAGGTACCAGAGGCCGCCGCAGGGACCAAGCCCGGCGCGCCCGCGGCGAAGTAGGGACCCTCTATGAAGCTGACAAAAGGCATTCTGGCGATCTCGATCTTGATCACGATGACGGCGGGCGCGGCTTTGGCGCAGAACCCGGATGCCATCGACAACGCGCGCAGCGTGGCCAAATCGCTGCAGCAGAAACAGGACAACGACTCGAACGCCGCGCTGAATGCGGCGGGAGTGCAGGCATCGTCCAACCCGTCGTCCAAACCGGCGCCGGGAGCTCCGGCTCCGGCGGTGAAGCCGGCGGTCATTCCGGGATCGAAACCGGCGCCTGCGCCGGCGCAGACTTCTTCGGCGAAACCGGCGCCCGCGCCCAAGCCTGCTGCAGTTCCTTCTCCGTCGGCGTTGGCGGCGCACAACCAGCTGCAGCGCGTCAGCGTATTGCAGGATGGTGATGCGGTCCGCGTCGAGCTCAACACCAACGGCTCGGTCACCCCGCGCGTCAGCAAGCTTTCCTCGCCGGCCCGCGTGCTGGTGGAACTGCCCGGAACAATCGACGCGACCGCCAAGAATCACATTGCGGTCGGCAGCGCAGGAATCAAGGGGATTCGCATCGGCATGGACGGCAAGACGCCTCCGACCACCAGCGTGGTCGTGGACCTCGACCAGGCCTGCGCCTATGAGCTGACGCCGGGCTCCGGCGACAAGCTGGCCCTGATCCTGCACACGCAGGGAGCACCGATCGTTGCCAAGAGCAGTCCGGCCCCGGCTCCAGCAAAGACAGCGGTAGCGGCGCCAACAAAAGCACCCGCACCTGCGGCGCAGCCCCAAACCGTGGCCAAGGCCCTTGTACCAGCCGGGAAACCTCAGGCAGCGGCTCAGCCGGCGCCCAAGCAGCCAACACCGGCCGCGGCAGCAGCAAAGACCGAAGCCAAGAAGACGGAACCGGCGAAAACAGAGGCAACCAAGACTGCCGTAGCAAAGACCGAACCAGCAAAGTCGGCGCCGCAGAAAGCGGAAGCAGCCAAGGATGCGAAAGCCGCGGCTCCCACGGCCGCGCCTGCGACCGACGCGACCAGGACCGCTGACGCCAAGCCCAAGCCGCAGGACAAGAAATGGGCGATGAGCGGGAAGCGCGATCCCTTCTTCAGCCCGGTTGTGCAGCAGAACGGTTCGGGATGCACGACTGGCAAGAAGTGCCTGGAGATCGGCAACATCAATCTCCGCGGCGTGGTGAAGTCAGACACGGGCTTTATCGCCGTGGTCACGAACAGTCTGAACAAGGCTTACTTCCTACGGGAGAATGATCCCGTGTTCAACGGCTACGTCATGAAGATCACCGGTGACTCCGTTGTGTTCCAGGAGACGGTGCAGGACAAGCTGGGCAAGCCGTTCACGCGCGAAGTAGTCAAGCGGATCTACACGCCGGCAGTCTAGGCGGCAGGACGGCGGGCCGGACGAGCCGGGCGCCGAAATCAAGTTTACAGAAGGACACGCGGACAACCTTTCCAGAATCGGGGCCCGCGGGTTGGGGAGAGGCGAAATGCGAAAGCAACAACTGACAAAGTTCGTATCGTTGCTGGTCTTAATGGTGGCCGTGGCCGTAGTGGCGCAGACACCGAGCCAGCTCGATCGAGTCAACGTAGTCCGGGGCACGGACGACATCCGGGTCGAGATGAGCGCGAGCGGTGCGGTCACACCGAAGCTCAGCACTCTGGACTCGCCCGCTCGCGTGGTGGTGGATCTGCCCGCGACCGTCATGGCGACGGGGCAGAGACGCATCGCGGTGGCGGCGGCCGGGGTCAAGGGCGTGCGCATTGGAATGGATGGACAGACGCCTCCGACCACGCGCATCGTCGTCGACCTCGACGAGGCCTGCACCTATGACCTCACGCCCACATCGGGCGGCAAGCTGGTGCTGACCCTGCACGCCCCGAAGGTGGAAGCAGCCAACGCAGCGGACTCGAAGCCGAGCGTTGCGGCTGCTCCGGCCAGCCATCCCATGTCGCCCTTCTCTCCGCGAGTCATCGACACGCGCTCGCTGACGGCGCCCAAGCCTCAGCCTGCGGCCGTGCAGAAACCGACTGCGGACGCCACAGCTCCGAACGACTTCGTCTTTGTCGAGCCGAAGTATGAGGCCAGCAACGGAGCCAAGACCGAAGTGAAGAGCGAGAACCCCTCCGACACCAAAACCGCCGACGAGCCTGCAGCTCGCGCCCAGGAAGCCGCGGCGCGCTTCGCCGACAAGACGGCGGCGGAACTGCTCGCCATCCCCGACAGCGCCGCTCAGGGTCAGACCGCTCCCACTGCCATGCAGCCGGCAGTGAACCTGGCTGCGGAGCAGAAGGCGCAGGTCGGCCAGCAACCGGCTTCCACCGGCCCGAAGTACACGGGCGAGCCGATCTCGGTCAACCTGAAGGATGTTGACCTGAAGGATTTCTTCCGCCTGATTCACGAAATCAGCGGACTGAACGTGGTGCTCGATCCGAACGTGCATGGCACTCTGACCGTGGTTCTGGACGATGTGCCGTGGGATCAGGCGCTCGACATCGTGCTCAAGAACAACGACCTGGCGAGGGAACTTGAAGGCAACGTTCTGCGCATCGCCACGGTGGATACCCTGAAGCACGAAGCCGATGCCCGCCGGGCGCAGATCGAATCCGAAGCGCTGGCTGTCGAGAAGGTCTCGGTGACGCGCTTCCTCAGCTATGCCAAGGCGAAAGATTGCATCATCACGGTAAAGAAATTCCTCTCGCAGCGCGGCGACGTCGTGGCCGATGACCGCACCAACGCCGTCATCGTCAACGATATCCCGAAAGTCATTCCGGTGATCGACCGCCTGCTGACGCAGCTCGACCGCAAGACGCAGGAAGTCGAAATCGAAGCCCGCGTCGTGGCCGCGACCCGGCAGTTCGCCCGCGACATTGGGACGCAGCTCGGCTTTGCCTGGGGCAACGGGCACAGCGCGATTGGCGGAAACCAGGCGGCGGGAACTTCTCCGACCACGGTCAACGGCCTGAACCCGGGTTACATTACCGTAGCCGGCACGGGTTCCACAACCGGACAAACGATTCCCTTGTTCTCGAACCTGGGATCGACTTCACCGACCAGCGGCTTCTCATTCGTGAACGCGAGCAATAACGTGCGTATCGATGCCATCCTCTCGATGGCGGAGTCGCGCGGCTTGCTGAAAGTGCTCTCTCGTCCCCGCATCATCACGCAGAACAACATTCAAGCGCTGGTGAAGCAGGGCGTGCGCGTGCCCATCGTGACCCAGGCCCAGTTGGGCGGTCCTCCGACCGTCACCTACGTAGATGCCTTCCTGCGGTTGACGGTGACTCCGCAGATCACCTCGGAAGCCACCATCTTCCTGAACGTGGACGTGGAAAACACCACACCGAACTTCGGTCAGGAAGTGCAGGGCAACCCCGAACTGATCACGCAGCAGGCCACTACGCAGGTGCTGGTGACCGACGGCGGTACGGTGGTGATCGGCGGCGTCATCCAGACGCAGAACTCAATCAACATCACTCAGGTGCCGTTGCTCGGCAACCTGCCATACCTCGGCAACCTGTTCAAGCACACGCAGGTGAATACCTCGAACCAGGAGTTGATCTTCTTCATCACGCCGCGGATCATCCAAACATAACTGTCGGACCCTAGCAGCGCGGTCGAAGATTCAAGCCGCCGGCCTGGAAAAACTGCCAGGCCGGCGGTTGTGTATTTTGGGCACCGAGTTGCGAGTACCGAGTCGCGAGCGACCCCAAAACCATTGGGCGGCGCCCGGTACACGGTACTCGGCACTTCTTGCTACACTCCCACCAATGAACTTTCCTGCGCGCCAGAAGAAACTTCGCCAGCACCTGGCCTCTGCCCGGCTTGACGGACTGCTGGTCAGCCATCTTCCCAACATCCGGTATCTTTGCGGATTTACCGGCAGCGCTGGCTCTCTATTACTCGACGAAGCCGGCAGCGTATTCTTCACCGACGTCCGTTACGACACGCAGGCGCATGAGGAAGTCAAAGGCGCGAAGGTTGTGGTGGCGAAGAAGGCGGTTTTGCAGGCCGTAGCTGAATGGCTGAAGAAGCGACAGAGACGGGCGCGGGGGTGGCGACTTGGACTGGAGGCCGAGCATTTCACCCTCGCCGACAAGAAACGGCTGAGCGACCTGCTGCCGGCAGCGATCCGGCTGAAAGAAGCTCCAGCGCTCGTGGAAAAAGACCGCATGATCAAGGATGCCGACGAACTGGAACGAATTTGCGCCGCGGTGAACCTGGGCGCCACGCTTTTCGATCAGGCGTTAAAAGTGCTCAAGCCGGGCGTGAAGGAAAGTGAGGTAGCTGCGGCGATGGGGTATACCGCCCGGGAGCAGGGCGCGGAGGAAATGTCGTTTCCCACGATCATCGCGTCAGGAGCGAGGTCTGCGCTGCCCCATGGCCGCGCCTCACAGCAACCGATTCAGTCCGGCGCATTCGTGGTCTGCGACTTCGGTGTTATACTCGAAGGTTATTGTTCCGATCAGACGCGCACTGTGTGGGTCGGCGCCGCAACCCACGATGCCCGACAGGCGTACGAGGCAGTGCTTGAAGCTCAGTTGACTGCGATTAAGGCGGTCCGGCCTGGCGCTACGGTGGGTGAAGTAGACGAGGCTGCTCGCAAGGTATTGCGAAGGCGAGGGTTAGGGCGCTATTTTACTCACTCCACCGGACATGGAGTGGGGCTAGAGATCCACGAGTCTCCGCGCGTGGCGCGCGGACAGAAAGAGCTCCTCGAACCAGGGATGGTCATCACTATCGAGCCGGGAGTATACTTCCCCGGCAAATGGGGCGTGAGAATCGAGGACATGGTGGCCGTCACGGCCAATGGCTGCGAGGTGCTGACGCCCACAAGCAAGGATTTTACAGCGGTCTGAGTCTTCTTAACGTTACTTGAGCCTTTGGAAGCCGGGCGGAATCCCAGTGTCCGGCTGTGGCGCGCCCCATATCGGCGCGAGCATTAGTGGCAGGCAGTCCCGCCGGAAACGAATGAATCAAAAAGAGCTGAAAGAACTGATCGAGTTCTTGATCGAGAAAGATATTGCCGAGTTCGA
The DNA here is from genome assembly GCA_030041475.1 of Candidatus Sulfotelmatobacter sp. Classification (GTDB taxonomy): domain Bacteria; phylum Acidobacteriota; class Terriglobia; order Terriglobales; family Acidobacteriaceae; genus Sulfotelmatobacter. The sequence continues at coordinate 84,458 of JASHNU010000040.1, read as the reverse complement.
ACTGGAACGCGGCGACGTCAAGGTGAAGATCAAGCGGGCCGGAACCCAGACGGTGGTTCACACCCACGCCGAACCGCACTTTTTCGCCGTGCCCCCGGCTCCGGCCGCCGCCGAAGTTAACGGTGTGCCCGCCGCGGCCAAGCCCGCGGCATCTGTGCCCGCAGCCGAAGAAGGTCTGCATTTGGTCAAGTCGCCGATCGTGGGGACTTTTTATGAAGCGCCGTCGCCTGGAGCTCCACCATTCGTGAAGGTCGGCGACACTGTGGAAGTCGGTCAGGTCTTGTGCATCGTCGAGGCGATGAAGCTGCTCAACGAGATTGAATCGGATGTGGCCGGAGAAATCGTCAAAAAGCAGGCAACGAACGGTCAGCCGATCGAGTACGGCCAGGAGCTATTTGCCATACGGCCGAAGAGGTGAAGCGGAGATTTTCATGCGGCGTGCCGAGAGCGCGCCGTTTTGTGTTTGCGTCGGGCTGTGAGCAATGAGTTGTGAGCAGTGAGCAAGCCGACCATTGACAAACCAGGGCTCATCGCTGGACCGGTTTTTTCTGATGACTGATGACTGACAACTTGTGACTGTTTGCTCATTGCTCACCGCTCATTGCTCATAAGTCGTTCACGTATGTTCAACAAGATTCTCATAGCTAATCGCGGAGAAATTGCCTTGCGCGTGATTTGCGCGTGCAAGGAGCTGGGCATCCGCACGGTCGCCATCTACAGCGAGGCCGACCGCAATTCGCTGCATGTTCGCTTTGCCGACGAAGCCATCTGCATTGGGCCCCCGCAGCTGGCGCAGAGCTATCTGAACATTCCGGCGGTGATCAGCGCGGCGGAGATCGCCAACGTTGAAGCGATTCACCCCGGCTACGGTCTGCTGGCGGAGAACGCGAACTTCGCCGAGGTCTGCGAGACCAGCGGCATCAAGTTCATCGGCCCGCGGCCGGAAGTGACGCGGCTGATGGGCGAGAAGGAAAAAGCTCGTGCCGCGATGAAAGCCGCGGGCGTGCCCATCCTGCCGGGCTCGGACGGGATTGTCGCGTCGGAGGGCGAGGCGCTGGAGTGGGCGCGGCAGGTTGGATTTCCCGTGATCGTGAAAGCTTCGGCCGGAGGCGGCGGGCGCGGCATGCGGATCGTCCACAATGAAGAGGAATTGCCGGGACTGTTTAGGGCTGCCACGGCCGAGGCCGCTGGCGCGTTCGGCAATGGCGATCTGTACATGGAAAAGTACGTCGACCATCCTCGCCATATCGAGTTCCAGATTCTGGCCGATGAGCACGGCCATGTAGTCAGCCTGGGCGAGCGCGAATGCTCGATCCAGCGGCGCCATCAGAAACTGCTCGAGGAATCGCCGTCGACGCAGGTCACGCCCGAATTGCGGAAACAAATCGGCGAAGTGCTCTGCAAGTCGCTAGCGAAAATCGGCTACTGGAACGCCGGGACGATCGAGTTCTTGATGGACCAGAATAAGCAACTCCACTTCATCGAGATGAATACGCGCATTCAGGTCGAGCATCCCGTGACCGAGATGGTCACCAACGTGGACCTGGTAAAGAGCCAGATCATGATCGCAGCCGGCGCGCACATGAATGAGGTGGTGCCGGATTCGATTGTCTCCATGGGACACGCCATCGAGTGCCGCATCAATGCCGAGCATCCTGAGAAGTTCACACCGTCAGCAGGGAAGATCACTGCGTTTCATCCTGCGGGCGGGACGGGGGTGCGCGTCGATACGGCCGCGTACGCCGAGGGCGTGATTCCTCCGTATTACGACTCGCTGATCGCGAAACTGATCGTGCGCGCCAAGGACCGCGACGAAGCCTGTTCGCGCATGGCGCGGGCGTTAGAAATGTTCATCGTCGAAGGCGTGTACACGACGATTTCGCTGCACCGCAGAATCCTGGCTGACCCCGATTTCCGGGCAGGGAAGTTCGACACGGGGTTTATTGAGAGATTCTTGGCGAAGAACGGGAAGTGAGTGTCGGAACGCTGATACCGGATGCAAGCGATCGCCGTCCAAAGTTGAGTAAAGCCGTCAGTACTCACTCGGCATCCCAAAAGGACGAGCGCTATGAAGGCCAACAGGCTCAGGAGTCTCATATTTCTTCTTCTAGTAATGTCGTTTCGTCCGGTCTGGGCGCAGACCACCCCGAATCCTGCGCTGCTGCCCCAGCGCGATGGCTCGCACGACTTCGATTTCCTCATCGGCGACTGGAAGGCTCACGTCCGCCGTCTACCCGACCGGCTCAACAACTCCAATACCTGGATCGAGTATGACGGCATTTCGAACCATCACAAACTGCTGGACAGCAACGCGAATTTCGAGCAGTTCGAGGTCACGAGCACCGACAAGAAGCTTCACATCAAGGGCCAGACGCTGCGCCTGTACAATCCGGCGTCGCGCCAGTGGAGCATCTATCTCGTCGATCTCGACAACGGGATTCTCAGCTTGCCGCCGGTCGTTGGCTCGTTCACTGGGAATCGGGGCGAGTTTTTCGATCAGGAGGAATGGAAAGGCCGCGCGATCCTCGTCCGCTACGTCTGGCTGAATATTTCGCCAAACTCGGCCCGTATGGAGCAATCGTTCTCGGCCGACGGTGGCAAGACCTGGGAAGTAAACTGGATTTGCGAGCTGTCGCGATAGTAAGTCAGAATTGACAGTGCATGTTGCAGCTTCCCCGCCTGTATCCCATTCTCGACGCCGGCTTTTTCCCAGAAGTCCCGGCCTTGCTTGCCGCCGCGGAGGAACTCGCCACAGCGGGCTGCACGCTCATTCAATACCGCAACAAGTCGGGGAATGCACGCGTTATGCTGGAGCAGGCGAGGGAGTTGAGCCGGCACTTCAGTTTGAATTCCAGCTTGTCGGGGCGTCATCCCGAGCGTAGCCGTTCTTTAGGCGGAGCGAGGGATCTCGCGGGGATTGACCGTGCTCGCGCCCCGCGCGAGATCCCTCGGCCCGCAGGTAAGAGCGCGGGCCTTCGGGATGACGCCATGGAACAAGGAGCGTCCCAAATTCACACTGAAACGATGGCTGTCCGGCTGATCATGAATGACCGTGCCGACCTGTGCCTCGCCGCCGATTTCGACGGCGTGCATGTTGGGCAGGATGATCTCTCAGCCGAAGCGGTGCGCAGAATCATCGGCTCGCCTAGTCAGGGGAATGATCGATGGCTGGGCGTATCGACGCATAATCTCCAACAGCTGCGCGCGGCCGACCTGATCTCCGCCGACTATCTGGCCATCGGACCGGTCTTTGCAACCTCCAGCAAAGAAAGGCCCGATCCGGTCGTCGGCCTTGAGGGCGTGCGGCAAGCGCGGGCCGCGACCCGCAAGCCATTGGTGGCGATCGGAGGGATTACGCGGGCGAATGCCGTTTCGGTGATCGAGGCCGGGGCCGATTCCGTGGCCGTGATATCCGATTTGTTACGGGAGCCACGCAAATCAGCAGAGGAATTTTTGCGCATTCTGCGGTAAAGTTCTGGAGGCATCGCACAATTCGGCAGTGGCTCAGTGTGAATTGTTAAAGCGATGCGTCATCCCAAAGGCGCGAGTTTTCGCCAGCGTGCCGAGGGATCTCGCGTGCATCGTGGCGCTCCGTGCGAGGTCCCTCGCTCCGCCTGAGAAACGGCTTCGCTCGGGATGACAGAGCCGTAGGGAGGGAACTCCTGAGTACACCGACAACTACGCCGCCTGCGAGCGACTGGGAAGTCCACAGTCATCAGGATCAAGAATTGGTCAAGGCGCTCGGCCTGACCAGTTCCACCATGCTGGTCATGGGGTCGATGATCGGCTCCGGCATCTTCATTGTTTCCGCCGATATTGCCCGCGAAGTCGGCTCGCCTGCGTTGCTGATTGGCGCCTGGGTCGTCACCGGGTTCATGACGATTGTGGCCGCCCTCAGCTACGGCGAACTGGCCGCGATGATGCCTCGAGCCGGCGGCCAGTACGTCTATCTGCGCGAAGCGCTGGGGCCGCTGTGGGGATTTCTTTACGGCTGGACGCTGTTTCTCGTCATTCAGACCGGCACGGCCGCCGCTGTGGCTGTGGCCGTGGGTAAGTTTCTCGGAGTTTTCTTTCCCTCCATTTCTTCAACCAACTGGATTCTTCACCTTTGGAAGGTGCCGCCGATTCCGTTCGGGCCCATGGTGCTGGGCAACATGGAAGTCGGGGTGAGCACGCAGAATCTGGTAGCGATCCTGCTGGTAATTTTTCTTTCCGTGGTGAATGTCTTTGGCGTGAAGACCGGCGCCGCGATCCAGAACATTTTCACGATCGCAAAAGTTTCCGCTCTGCTGGGGCTGATCCTCGTCGGCGTCGCGATCGGGCGGAACGCGCAGGCCATCGCCGCAAATTTCAGCGGCAACTTCTGGAACAACGCCGGGTTCGGCGCGCAGCATGCGGTGCAGGTAGGCGTGGGCGGCCCGATCGTCATGGTGGGCACGCTGACGATTCTGGCCGTGGCGCAGGTGGGATCGCTGTTCTCGGCGGACGCCTGGAACAACGTGACATTCACCGCTGGCGAGGTGAAGAATCCCAGCCGAAATTTACCGCTGTCGCTGGCGCTGGGCACGGGCGTGGTGATCGCGCTCTACATTGCCGCCAACTTTGTTTACTTAGGCGTGCTTCCCCTCATCGGCTCGGCGGACGGTACGTCGATCCTGGCTCGTGGCATCGATCACGCCGTCGAAGATCGCGTGGGCACGGCGGTCATGACGCAGATGTTTGGTTCGATCGGCGGTCTGCTGATGGCGGCGGCGATCATTATTTCCGCTTTTGGCTGTGTGAACGGCTTGCTGCTTTCCGGGGCGCGGGTGTATTACGCCATGGCCAAAGACGGCCTGTTCTTCCGCAACGTCGCCAATCTGCATCCTAAGTACAAGACGCCAGCCGTGTCGCTGATGGTCCAGATGGTGTGGACCTGCGTGCTGTGCGTTTCCGGCAGCTACGGCCAGCTACTCGACTACATTGTTTTTGCCGTGCTGGTCTTTTACATTCTGACGATCGTCGGCCTGTTTGTGCTGCGGCGGACGCATCCGGAGGCCGAGCGGCCGTACCGGGCGTTCGGCTATCCGGCACTTCCCGCGATTTATATATTGATGGCTTTGTTCATTGATGTCGTACTATTGCGCTACAAGCCGCAGTACACTTGGCCGGGCCTGGTGGTGGTGCTGTTGGGGATTCCGGTCTACTATGCGTGGTCGCGGAAGGCGCGAACTAGGGGGAGCATGCCTTATGTCTAGCACTGTAGCTGCACCGCCAACGAAACCTCAGGGGAAGGGCGGCCTGCTGGCAACGAAGCCACTGGAAACGCTGCTGAACGAGTGTCAGGAAACGGGCGAGCACAGCCTGCGACGCGCCCTGGGACCGATCAACCTGCTGACCCTCGGCATCGGCGCGATTATCGGCGCGGGAATTTTCGTGATTACAGGGCAGGCGGCGGCGCAGTTTGCCGGACCCGCGATTCTGTTCTCCTTCATTCTGGCGGGCATCGCTTGTGCGTTCGCCGGATTGTGCTATGCCGAATTCGCCTCGATGATTCCGATTGCTGGCAGCGCTTACACGTATTCGTACGCGACGCTCGGTGAGTTGGTGGCATGGATCATTGGCTGGGACTTGATCCTGGAATACGCCTTCGGGGCGGCCACCGTGGCTGTGGGCTGGAGCGGCCACCTGCGGGCTTTCCTTCAGGACATCGGGCTGGGCCTTCCCCCCATGCCATCCTCCGATTTCGTAGTCTTCGGCAAGAATGTCCACCTTACCTACGACTACGTCGGCTTTCTTGTAATTATGGCGATCACGACGATTCTCGTGATCGGCATCAAGGAATCCGCCAACTTCACGACTGCAATTGTGATCCTCAAAGTGGCGGTAGTCTGCGTTTTCATTGCGCTGGCGGGCGGATTCTTGTTCAAGCACAACGGGCAGCCAAATCACTGGCATCCTTTTATTCCGCAAAACAGTGGCGAATTTGGCAGCTTCGGATGGTCCGGCATTTTCCGCGGCGCGGGTGTCGTCTTTTTTGCCTACATCGGTTTTGACGCGGTTTCGACTGCAGCGCAGGAGGCCAAGAATCCGAAAAAAGACATGCCATTCGGCATTCTGGGGTCTCTCGTCATCTGCACGGTTCTCTACATTCTCGTCTCAGGATTGCTGACTCACCTGGTCCCTTACCAGCAACTCAACGTGCCCGATCCGGTCGTGGTCGGGATTCGAGTTACGGGGCAACAGTGGGCGACGTTCCTTGTCGAACTCGGCGCCATCGCCGGGCTGGCGACCGTGATGCTCGTGATGTTGTTGGGACAGTCGCGCGTCTTCTATTCCATGTCGCGCGATGGCCTATTGTGGCCGTGGGCCAGCAAGATTCATCCGCGATTTCGCACGCCCTATATCAGCTCAATCGTCGTGGGATTCTTCGTAGCGATTCTCGCAACGCTGGTTCCGCTCAGCGTTTTGGATCAGATGACGAGTATTGGCACACTGTTGGCCTTCGTGTTGGTCAGCGCAGGTGTGTGGGTGATGAGAAAGACGCATCCCGAATTGAACCGTCCGTTCAAGACGCCGATGGTGCCGCTTGTTCCGATCCTGGCGATTTTGTTTTCCATGTCACTGATCGTGACCTTGTCGCCGGCGACACAGCTTCGGCTCATCGTGTGGCTCATTATTGGGCTGGCAATCTATTTCGGTTATGGCCGTAAACATAGCAAGGTACAAAATGCGATCGCCAACGGAGCAGCGCCAGCGGCGGCGCGCTCGATGGCAGACTGAGTTTTCGCATTCGACCGGCCCTCCGCACTGCGCGGAGGGCCGTTTTGTTTTATAGTCGGTCGTTGGTCAGTAGTCGTTGGTCGTTCGCCAAAACGTGCTTGTTATTCTGAGCGAAGCGAAGAATCTGTGCGTTTTGCTGGCGACAGAGAAAATGCAGGGATCCTTCGTCGGGCAGAAAGCGCCCTCCTCAGGATGACAGGCGAATCTGTGTCTAAGGACTCACGACTCGAGGCTCGCGACGCGTCATGAAAGCCTTCCGCAATCTCCGTGTAATTGGCGCGCTGCTCGTGCTGGTAATGGCAGTCGGCACGGCGGGGTATCACTACATCGAAGGATGGCCCTGGTTCGACGGCTTCTACATGGTGGTCACTACGCTCACCACCATCGGGTATCAGGAAGTGCACCCGTTGTCGCACGCTGGGCGCGTCTTCAATGTGTTCGTGATTCTGGCGGGCGTGTCACTGTTGTTGCTGGGAGTCGGGTCGCTCAGCCAGGCTTTGCTAGAATTCGAGCTGCAAAGCTTCTTCGGCAGGCGGCGCATGGAGCGCGAAATCGGACGTCTGGACGGGCATTACATCATCTGCGGCATGGGACGCGTGGGACGCAGTGTGGCGCGGGAGCTCGCGCGCAAGCCGGCGCCGTTCGTCATCATCGACAACGCCGAGGAAAAGCGCCAGCGCTATGTTTCCGAGAACTGGCTGGTGGTGGCGGGAGATGCAACTCTGGAGTCTACCCTGCGCCGGGCGCAAATCGAGCGGGCACGCGGTCTGATCGCGGTCACGACGACGGACGCGACGAATCTTTACATCGTGCTGACGGCGCGGGGTCTGAACCCGCACTTGAAAATCATTGCTCGCGCCAGCGAAGAGGGCGCGGAGAAACATCTGCTGACTGCCGGAGCGGATTCCGTGGTCTCGCCGTATTCGTTTGCGGGCCAGCGCATCGCGCAGTCGCTGCTGCGGCCGCACGTGGTCAGCTTTCTCGACACTGCGACCACTCATCTCGGCATGGACCTGGAGATCGGCGAGATTCAGATCACAGGAAAGTCGGTCTTTGCCGGCAAGACGATTGAGAGTTCGCGCATAAGGCAGGAGCGCGGCGTGATTGTGCTGGCGATCAAGCGGCGCGATGCCATGCGTTTCAATCCCGCGCCGGATGAGCGGATCGAGCCGGACGATTGCCTCATCGCCATGGGCGAGCCGGCACAATTGCGGCGTCTGGAGCAGACGGCGTCCTCGTGAAAATCAGAGAAGCATGACCATCGCGGCGACAAATGAAAATCACCCCGTCATTATGAAAATCGTAAGTGCGGCCGAAATGAGGGCCATCGACCGCGTCACCAGCGAGCGCTTCGACGTGCCTTCGCTGACCTTGATGGAGAACGCGGGCGCTGCCGTGGCCGAGCATGTGCTGCAGGACTACGGCGCGGCCCGGCGCATCGTCGTCATCTGCGGCAAGGGCAATAACGGCGGCGACGGTTTCGTCGCAGCCCGACGGCTGCATCAGAAAGGCAGGACGGTCCAGGTCATTCTCCTGGCCGATCCTGCGGAACTGAAGGGCGACGCCGCCGTTATGTATGGCAAGTTGCCGATTGCCGCGACGATCGTTCGCTCCAGCGATGAATTGAGAAGCGAGCGCGTGCGGCCGTGTTTTGACGCCGATCTGTATGTCGACGCGATTCTCGGCACAGGCTTCAAGCCGCCCGTGAGCGGGTTGTACGCGGACGCCATCGCGGCAATGAATGCGAGCCAGATACCGATCGTTGCGGTCGACATTCCTTCTGGCGCTGACGCGGACGCGATGTCCCTTCAAAACGTCGCGCAGACCGGAGTCATTGCGCGGGCAAGTTCGATCGTGACGTTCACGGCACCGCGCCCGGCGCATGTGTTCAGCGCGCTGACAGACGGACCGACTGTTGTTGCCCCGATCGGAACGCCGCTCGATGCGATTGTTTCGTCGCTGCTGCTCAACGTAATTACGCCCCAGGATTTCGCGCCGCTGCTCGGTCCGCGCCCGGCGGAATCGAACAAGGGACTTTACGGTCATGTGCTGGTGGTGGGAGGGTCGGTCGGCAAAGCTGGTGCTGTGGCGATGGCCGGCATATCTGCCTTGCGAACGGGAGCAGGGCTGGCCACGATTGCGACACCGAAATCTGTTCTCGCCACAGTCGCGGGCTTTCATCCCGAGGTCATGACCGAGCCCCTGTCGGAGACCGATGCCGGGACAATTTCAGCCGGCGCGCGAGAAAGAATTACTCAGCTGGTGAAAGGGAAGAGCGTACTCGCGATTGGGCCGGGAATCTCGCGCGTTGAGGAGACATCTGCGTTAGTGAGAACACTGGCGGCAGAGAGCGCGATTCCCATTGTTCTCGATGCCGACGGCCTGAACGCCTTCGAGAATCGGATAAACGAACTCAATGGCGAAGGCCGGCTGCTCGTGATCACGCCGCATCCGGGCGAAATGGCGCGGCTGGCCGGCTGTTCCGCCGCCGACGTACAAAAAGACCGGCTGGGCACAGCGCGCCGATTCGCCCACGACCACGACGTGATCGTGGTGCTCAAGGGCAACCGCAGTTTGGTGGTCCAGCCCGATGGCGAAGCCTGGGTGAACACCACTGGAAATCCCGGCATGGCGACCGGAGGCACCGGAGACATTCTGACCGGAATGGTCGCGGCCATGATTGCACAGAAAATGAGTGCACGAGAAACGGCTGCGCAGCATCCCGAAAGTGCCATACTTGCGATCTGTGCCGCCGTTCACCTCCACGGCCTTGCCGGTGATGTGATGCGCGAAAGCGTTGGTGAACATTCCATGGTTGCCACCGATCTGTTGCGCGGACTGCCCGAGGCTTTTCGGAGAGCGCAAAAAGCGGCCACCGAAAGAGTCGTTCGCTGGGACTAGAGGTCTTCCGAGGATGGCATCGAGTCTGCATGTCCTCCAGGACGGTAATCAATCAGTAAATAGCAGCTAAGTCGTTCATACAGCGTCCTGTCGGGTGCTTCACTTCCGGCTTGCAGCGCGGAATCCGGACAAGGGGCTTCAGTAATCTATTACTTAACAGGGGCGGGTGCCATAGTCGTTTTGGACCTACCGGCATATGACCCACTTCCCCCAACCGCATCCTTCACGCCGCGCTGTTCGAGTCCAGCTGGGAGATTCCGTCCTGGCTGCGATTCGACTCGAAGATGGCCGGCGCACGAAAGCCAAACTGCAAACCATCTCCGCGACCGGCGGACTTCTCCGCCTAGCCCACTCGCTGGGGCAGGGCGACTTCGTGGAAGTTGCCTTTCAGACGCAGGCCGGCCCGGTTCACGGCATGGCCGAAGTTCTCAGCCCCATGAAGAAAATTAGCGACGGGGTGCTGCAGGCGTTTCGCTTTGTGGCGCTTGAGGACGACGACCATCGCCGCCTGCGTACTTCGCTCGATCACGTGGCGGAGCGGAACGTGCTGGGCTTGAAGTCGAGCGCGTTCTCGACGTACTAGCCCTCCGTAGCGTGCAGGGCCAATTCTTCCACATATACTGGATGTGTGGACGCCCAGGCTAAGGCGAGAGACATTCTGCGCGAAATCACCACTCATTCGGCCGAAGAGACGATCGCCTTCGGTCGCACTCTGGCGAATCTGCTCGCACCGCCGAAACTCGTGCTTTTGCGCGGCGATCTGGGAGCGGGAAAGACTACGCTGGTCAAAGGAATCGCAGCGGCCTTCGATGCTGCCGCAGAAGAAGACGTCACCAGTCCCACCTTCACGCTGGTGCACGAATATCACGGGCCAAAAGTCAAGGTTTACCACATCGATCTTTATCGCATCGACACGCAACGCGAACTCGACACGCTGGCGCTGGATGACTTGCGGTCGGAAAACAGCGTTCTGCTAATCGAATGGGGAGAAAAGTTTCCCAGATTCTTGCGAGAACGGGACGTGGAGATTGTGCTGGAGCGGGCGGAAAACGAGGACCGGCTGATCAAAGTCAGCCGTTGAGAGCCAGCTTCGCGCGGGTGTCGCCCCCTTTTGAGCGATCAAAAGCCCATGATGTTGTATCCGCAATCCACGTAAATCACTTCGCCGGTGATACCACTGGATGCGTCCGAGGCAAGGAAGACTCCCGTCGAGCCGACCTCCGCCACTTCCACGTTGCGTCCCAGTGGGGCGCGCTCGACGTGCGATCTCAGCATGTCGCCAAGGCCGGCGATGCCGCGTGCAGCGAGGGTTTTGATGGGGCCGGCGGAGATCGCGTTCACGCGAATTTTCTTCTTGCCCAGATCGTGGGCCAGGTAGCGCACCGTGCATTCGAGCGCGGCTTTGGCCACGGCCATCACGTTGTAGTGCGGAACCACTTTCTCCGCACCGTAGTAGGTCATGGTGATGATCGATCCGCCCTCTTCCATCAGCGGAGCGGCGGCGCGCGCGACTGCGATCAGCGAATATACGCTCACGTCATGCGCGATGCGGAAGCCTTCACGAGTGGTGTTAACGAAGTTGCCTTTCAGTTCTTCGGCCGGCGCGTAAGCGACCGAGTGCACGAGGGTGTGGAGCTTGCCGTGGCGTTCTCTCAAGGTGGCGAAGAGCCGGTCGATGTCGTCGTCTCTCGAAACGTCGCACATGTAGCCCTCGGCGCCGGGGAGCGAGAGAATCAGGTCTTTCGCTTCCTGCTCCAGGCGCTCGTTCTGGTAGGTGATGGCGAGCTTCATGCCGGCGGCGTGCAGCCCCTGCGCGATGGACCACGCGATCGAGCGCTTGTTCGCAACTCCGAACACGACGCCATTCCGGCCCTGCAGGTCTGAGGACATAGCCGCTCCTTGGGAAAAGGAAGGATAACAGAACGCCGTTCCGCCTCGGAGGCTCGGCGCCAACCCTGTGACCGCCGCCCTTGCGTCACGCTGCGTTCGGCGCTACGATTCGCCTGCGAATCAAAATTGAAGTCGTCATCTCGCGTACGCCGGAGGTGGACTGTGAGACGCTTCAGCGGATTCCTGTTGCTGGTTTCGTTCTGCTCGGCCTTTTCCATTCTTCACGCGCGCGCCCAGGTAGATCGCATCATCATCCCGGCCGGTACGGACGAAGATCACGATCTGCAGACCATCTCCAACGAGGCCGATGCGCAGAAGAAACTGGCGATGTATCAGGACTTCGTGCAGAAGTTCGCGTCGAATCCGGCAGCCGTGGCCTATGGGAACTGGCAGATTTCGCAAGCGTACCAAACTGCAGGCGACTTTCAGAAAGCGCTGGACTATGGCGACAAGGCTCTGGTCGGATCTCCCCATAACCTTGACATCCTGGTGTCGCAGGTGAACGTAGCCCAGCAGGCCAAGAACAATGCCAAGGTGATGGAGTACGTGGCCAAGGGAGGAGAGGTCTGCAATTCGATCAGCAAGCAACCCAAGCCGGCGGGCATGAGCGACGACGACTTTGCGCGCAAGGTGGCCGAAGACAGGGCGTCAGCACAGAACAACTGCGATTTCCTAGAGACATCTGGCCTTAACGCGATTTCCACCGAGAACGATCCGAAGGCCCGGATGGCCTACATAGAACAATTCACCCCGGCTTTCCCAGAGTCGAAATACCAGGACACGGTTTCCAGTCTGGCTCTGGACGCGCTCAGCCAGCTCAAAGACAACGCCCGCCTGGTGGCCTATGGGGAAAAGGCTCTGAGCGCGAATCCGAACTCACTGCCGGCGCTCCTGCTGCTGGCCAACTTCTACGTGGATGATTCGAAGCCGGGCAGCCCCGCAAAGGCGATCAGCTACGCGCAGAAGGCCATTGAGGTTGCCAAGGCGGATGCTCCCGAAGCCGATAAAGCAAGGAAAGTGTCTGCGGGCGTGGCCCACAATACCATTGGGTGGGCCTATTTGAAGCAGGAGAAAACTGCAGCCGCTATTCCCGAACTCAAGGACGCGGCCGCCTTCCTGAAGGGACAAGATGACCAGCAATACGCGCGGGCGCTGTACGGCTTGGGCTTCGCGTACGGCAAGCTAAATAAGTTGAATGAGGCCCGCGAGGTATTGACCGAAGCGGTCAAGATTCCCGGGCCCCTCCAGGCCATGTCGCAAGACTTGCTGACTAAGGTCAACGCGGCGCGAGCCAAGGGAAAGTAAACTGAGCGTCAGTGGCTATTGATTGTCCGGCTTGATCAGCTCTTCCGAGAGCGTCTGCGCTTTCCACGCGAGAGTACGAGCGCGATCGAGTTGTCCGGCTTTCACAGCGCTGCGGGACTGGGCTATGAACTGTTGGATCTGTGTGATCAGATCTTTTTGGCTCGCAGTGAGCGGATGGCCCTCCATCTTTTTCAGATTTTCTTCCGCCCTTCCCAGCATCTGATTCGCAGTATCCCGTTGGGCCGCCTGATCGCTGCTCTGCCCTCCAGCCAACTCGATGTTCGGTTCTCCCGTACTACCTTCGCGAACCACTTGCTTCTTTGGTGGACAGGGCACGGGTGCAGGCGGCGTGCCGGAATCTCCGCCGGAGGGTGCCTTGGAGGTGATGGATGCAGTAGCTGACGGCGATCCCGATGGGACCGCGGCGTTCGCGCAATCCGGCGAGGCCGGTTTCTTCTTATGTCGTACTGGGTGTGCGGACGGCGGAGGCTTCGCGGGCGCTTCAACCGGAGCCGAGGTCTGCCCGCTAGAGTTCGTCGGCGAATTCTGAGGGGGACTTTGAGGCGCAGAACTCTGACCAGAAGATGGATTCTGATTCTGCGAGTCAGTATTGGTCGATGCGTTGGGAGAAGGAGATTGCGTCGGGGCCTGAGCCACGCCGGCCGCAACCGGCGGAGCAACCGCTGCCAAGAGAGCGCCGAGGAACAGCGCCACGGTCAGAGTCATGCGTGGATCCCGAGCGACCCCACTACGAAACTGGTTCATTCTGCGCCTCTAGAGCGCCGCGTCTTGTTACGGCCCCGTCGCGACGATTTCAGCGATACGAGTGTCATGTGTCAACTTCGCTTTGATCCGGCGACGTCAGCGGCATATGCCGGCCGCGATTCCACAGGCGAATTGGCGACAGGAATCTGAAAACGGAAAGTTGTTCCAGTGCCCTCGGTCGATTCAAAGTCCACCGAGCCGTAGTGCCACTGCAGAATCTGATAGGTTTGCGCCAGCCCAATGCCGCTGCCGTCCTTCTTGGTCGTGAAATAGAGTTCAAAGATCTTGTCGTGCGCCTCCTGGGGAATCCCACAGCCTTGGTCGTGGACAAGCGCGATGATCGCGTTGTCTTTGCGGTGCGCCGAGATGGAGAGCACGCCTCCCGTTTGCATGGCCTGCACTCCGTTGATAACTACGTTGAGAAGCGCCTGCTTCATCAAATCAACGTCCACCTTGATGGGCAGCCGCTGCGCCCCCAGGTGACGTTCGATGGTGACGCCGTGTTGCTCAGCATCGGGACCCGCCAACTGTGCCACGTCCTCCAGCAGGCGGCGTACATCCACCTCCTCCAGGTGAAGATCGCGAGGACGGGTGAAATCCACCAAGGTCTGCACCACACGATCGAGCCGATGAATCTCGTTGTCGATGATGTCCATGTGGCGGCGCGTGTCCGGCTCCTGCGAGGCCAGCTTGTTGCGCAGCAATTGCAAGTGCAGCACGATTGCGTTAATTGGATTTTTTACTTCGTGGGCGACGCCGCGCGTGAGCCGGCCACTGGCGGAAAGACGCCGAGACATCTCGATCTCGTCGCCGATCCGCTGCACCGACTCGGTGTCACGCATGATCAGCAGGGCGCCGATCTGGGAATTTTTTTCCTGCACAAAGTCGAGCGAAACCTGGATGCGTTTTCCTGCCGCCGCTTCAAATTCGCCTTGCATGATGGGACGGCGACGCTCGAAAGAGTCGAGCAAGGCCGAGCCTAAGCGAGAACTGCGGTCAAAGATTTCCTGCACCGTGTGCCCAAGCAGTGCAGCGCGCGGCCGGCCCAGAAAACCCTCAACCGGCGCGCTGACCAGCACGACGCGCGAATCGCGGGCAAACAACATCAGGCCATCCTGCAACTTGGCCATGAGTTGATCGACGTTGTCTTTCAGAGCGGAGAAAATTTCCTTGCTGTCGCGAATCTGGCGGCCCAGGTTGGCGATTTTCAGAGTCACCAGGCCGTACTCATCGTGGCCGGAATCGTCAGGTGAGAGTGCAGTCGCGTCGCCGGTGCTGACGCTATCGAGATTCAGGCTGATCCGCTTCAGCGGTCCAAGAGCGAGATTCGATATCCCAGCCGCCAGAAGCAGGGAAACAAAGATCGACGCCACGGAAAAATAGACTGCCTTCGTCAGGCGCGCGGCTACGTCACTTTTCAGGAAGACGATCTGTACTCCCATGTGAATCGTGCCAAAAGGCTCCCCATTCAGTTGCAACGGATAGCTGACGTCATAGACAGTGGGTGCGCTAAAAACCATTCGAAGTTGTTCCGGAAAGCGTGCGTTGACGACTTCCTGAAAGTCCGGCCGGATAGAGATTGTTTTGCCGACCATCTTCGCGTTGGTGTGCAGAAGGGCCTTGCCATTGGCATCGACGATGCTGGCGTCGAGAATGTAGCGCCAGATACCGGGATCGGCCTGCAGTTGGTTGTTCAGGGGGACGTCGATCTGCAGATACTCCACCAGCGCGCGCCGAACTGCGACTGGATCGGTGGTGTCAATGGGCGTACTGCTGAAATCGGGCACGGCATTGTTCGCGGCGTAAGCCAACTGATGAGTCAGATACACAGCCTCATCGTGCGCGTTGGCCACGCGGAGGCGAAGGATCTGAGAGATGTAGAGGTAGGAGAAGGCAGTCACCATCACGGTCACCATGAGAGTGATGACGAGGACGATGATGGTCTTGCGGCGCAGCATGAGATTGGACTTGAAATGGTTCTCTTCGCGAAACTCTCTCTCCGCCAACTAGGGCGACGCCTCAGTCGCCAGGGGCTTCCTCCTTACCAACCGCCGCTTCTTGCGTGGCGCTGCCGTATTCCTTCAACTTGTTATGCAGAGTTTTTAAACTGATGCCGAGAATTTCCGCTGCCCGCGTCTTGTTGTTGCTGGTGGCCTCGAGCGTTTTGAGGATCAGCATCTTCTCGGCTTCTTCGACGGTGGTACCGACACCCAGGCGGACCGCGTCAGGGTCGCTGGCGACGGCGCGAAGGGGCGCCTGGCCGAATCCTGGCGGCAAATGTTTCGTTTCGATCACACCGCCGTCGCAGACGATGACTGCCCGCTCAATCGTATTGCGCAGTTCGCGCACATTCCCCGGCCACGAATAATTGTTGAACTGATTCAGGACGGCTTCGCTGACAGCTCCGACCTTGCGCCCGTGTTTCTCGCTCATCTCCGCCAGCAGAACGTCCACCAGCACTGAGATGTCCTCGCGGTGCTCGCGCAGGAGAGGCATGTGAATATTGAAGACGTTGAGGCGGTAATACAGATCGCTGCGCAGCTCTCCCCGCGACACCGCCTCGTCCGGAACCTTGTTGGTCGCCGCGAGCACGCGCACGTCGACCGGTGTCTCCACCTTGCTGCCCAGGCGGCGCAACTTGCGGTCTTCCAGCACGCGCAATAGCTTGGCCTGCGTCGCGACGGGCATTTCGCCAATCTCATCGAGAAGGAGAGTGCCGCCCTCGGCCAGCTCAAAACATCCCGTACGGCGTTCGAGCGCCCCGGTAAACGCTCCCTTCTCGTGACCGAAGATTTCGCTCTCCATCAGCGTTTCGGGAATCGCTGCACAATTAATCGCGACGAAGGGCCGCCCTTTGCGCGGGCTCAGGTCGTGAATGGTGCGTGCGACCAGTTCCTTTCCGGTTCCGCTCGCTCCGGTAATCAACACCGAGGCCGTGCTCGGCGCGACCATCTCGATCAGTCGGAAGATCTCCTGCATTTTGCGGGAGGAACCGCTGAGGCGTCCCAGCGATCCGGTGTCGCGCAATCTCCGCCGCAAAGCCTCACGATCGGTGCGCGTTGCCAGCAACTCGGAAGCGTTCGTGAGAATCGTCCGCAGGCGATTGGTCTCGATGGGCTTTGTGATGTAGTCATATGCACCCATGCGCATCGCCTGGACGGCGCTGTCGATGGTTCCTTGCGCGGTTACGAGGATGACAGCGATGGTCTGCCTCTCTTCAGCTAGGCGCTCCAGCAGTTCGATGCCACCCATCCGGGGCATTTTGAGATCTGTGATTACGATCGATGGAGACCATTGAGCCGCTTTCTCCAGTCCCTGGGCACCGTCGGAGGCTGTCTCGACACGATAGCCCCACGAAGAGACAAGCTCCGCCAATCCTGTGCGCTCGTTCTCTTCGTCTTCGACGATCAGCACTTTTTCGTGGCTCATTTCAGCGATCCCTGGTCCCCTCCCCGATCCGATGCCAAATCCGTGGCTCCGCGAGAGGCGTTTCCTGACTAGAACGTTGCACGCGAGTCAAACTTCCACAATACGCGGCCAGCTTCCTGCCCGGCAAGGTCCGGGTTGGGCAGATATACCACGCTGCCGTCAGAACGCGTATGTCATTTTGAGACGCGGAAAGAAAAAGCATGAGTGACAAAGTGAGCAATTCTCGCTAGGCGGCGCTTTTGCTTTAGGCTGCGGTGCGGTAGAATTCTCCGTTTCCAGGGCAGTCTCATATCCACTGAAATTGCAAAGCTCTCGTAGTCGGCGCCGGCATCAGCGAGCGCTGGCAAACAAGAACGCACTTGGAGGATTCCATGATAGGTTGCACGAAAGGCGCAAGCCGCTCGGTTCTAGCGGGCCTTGTCGCAGCATTAGTAGTGGTTTCGCTCTGCGGTTCTGCGCTGGCGCAGGACCAGTCGACCCCCAAATGGGATCTGTTTGTCGGTTATCAGTACGCGCTTCCTGGAGCAACTGCCCCCACGCCATTCGGCGACCCGAGCAATCCAACGCCATATGACGTACCCAACATGGGGAAAGGCTTCGGATCTGCCTTCACGTGGAATCTGGACAAGTATTGGGGCGCAGAGTTTGACCTCGGACATAACTGGAGCAACAGCAACTACGAAACCACGGTCTCGGTCGGCCCGCGCTTCATGTATCGCGGGGAAGGGGCGGACTACTTTCTGCACGCGCTGGTTGGCTTGAACCGGTTGTCGGTGAGCGGTGAGGCCGACAGCGCCAACGGCATTGGCGCGGTCCTGGGCGCGGGCATGGACCTTCATCTGACCCACAACCTGTCCCTGCGCCTTCCTGAAGTTGATTACGTTTGGGGGCGTCACAACTATGCTGACGAGGCTGCACCAGAATTTCCCAACCTTCGCCGAGTGTCTGCAGAAGGCATGAGATTTCGCACAGGTCTCGTATTCGCGTGGGGTGGAGCTCCCCCGTTGACGCCGGCCGCTACCTGCTCGGTGCAGCCGAACGAAGTCATGATCGGAGAGCCGATCACGGCGACCGTAGTTCCCAGCAATTTCAATCCGAAGCACAGCGTGACGTACACGTGGAGCGCCAGCGGCGGTGCGGTCACCGGAAAAGACACGACCGCTTCGATCGACACATCCAGCGCCACTCCCGGCAGCTACACCGTGACCGTCCATGCCACCGACGCAAAAGAGAAGAAGAACAACGAAGCCAGCTGTACGGCGAACTATACAGTGAAGCCGTTGCCGCCGAAGAATCCGCCCACGATTTCGGTCTCGGCGAGTCCCACCAGTCTCGTCACCGGCGGCGCCGTCAACCTGTCGGCTATGTGCAGCAGCCCCGATGGCGTCCCTGTGTCGGTGGCCAATTGGACGTCGAGCGCAGGAACGATTTCCGGCAGCGGAACGTCAACTACACTGAATACGGCCGGAGTTCCCGCCGGTCCGGTGACGGTCAGCGCGACTTGTACGGACTCGCGCGGACTCACCGCTCAGGCCTCCACTCAGATTACGGTGGAGAATCCGCCGCCTCCGCCGGTCAATAAGGAATTGGAAGCACGGCTGGCGTTGCACAGCGTTTACTTCCCGACGAATGTGCCGCCGCCGACCAATCCCAACGCTCCCATGGTGGCCAGCCAAGCCAAGATACTGGTGGCTTTGGCGACTGACTTCAAGAAGTATCTTGAAGCCAAGCCTGACGCCCACCTCGTCCTGGCTGGACACGCCGACGTGCGCGGAGCTGCTGCCTATAACCAGGCGCTTTCCCAACGCCGCGTGGCCCGCGTGAAGAGTTTCCTGGTTGAGCAGGGTGTTCCTGAGGCCGACATCGAAACCGAGGCCTTTGGTGCCGAGCGCAACCTGACTCTCGAGGAGGTGAAGGCGTCCATTGAGAAGAACCCTGAACTGACGACCGAGGAGCGGAATCGGGCGCTGGCCAGAATTAACGTCATCAAGCTGGCCAGCAACCGGCGCGTGGACGTCACGCTCAAGTCCGCTGGTCAAACCGAAACCTCCGTTCGCCAGTTCCCGTTCAACGCTGCCGACGCTTTGACTTTGATTGGCGGCCGGGAGAGCGAAATGAAGAAACCGGCAGGCAAACCTGCTGCGAAGAAACCGGTGAAGAAGCCATAGAAGCCAGAGATGAGCCTGAAAGTCATGGGCGCGGAGGGTGGATGACCACCCTCCGCAGTTTTGTTTCCCCCAGGGAGGCGTTGGGTACCTGATCCGTTCCATGACTCTCGCGTCCGTTTTGCGTCGGAAGGACCCACCAGCAGGGAAGAATCTACACCGCCACGAAAGTGCCATCGCCAAGTTGTTGATTTAATGCGACCGTATCTGGTATCCGGCTTGCCACTACTCAGTTTCATCAGTGCGGGCGAGGATATCCCTAATGAAACGGCTCCGCTGGCCGCGAAGTCACACAATCTGGCCACTGTCGCTGGCGCTACTCCCGCTCGGCCTACTGCTGGTGGGATGTTCGGACTCGTCCGAGACGCGGGGTGACAATCGCACCGCCGCGGCCGACCAGCATCAAGTTCCTTTTCACGACGGCGATGCGAGCGCAAATTCCGCAGCGACGAACTCCGCTGCTTCACAGGAGAACAGCCCGCAAATCGGTCTTCCCTTTCAGGACTCTCAGAACCTGCCGGTAGGCACTCTGCTGACGGTGCGGTTAAAAGACCCTGTTTCCGCCGATGAATCCGGCAGTGGAAGCACCTTCGAAGCCGTGGTTGACAAGCCGGTAGTCGTCGACGGCAATATGCTGGTGCCGCGCGGCGCCAGCGTCGCCGGACGCGTGGAATCGGCACGCGCCTCGGCGGTGGAGCGCAGCCGCGGCTACGTTCGCTTGACTTTAGATGAGATCGCGATTGCAGGCCACGACCTGCCGATCCAAACCTCTAGCCTGTTCGCCCGCGCCAACGCGGATGGGCAGCAAAGCCTTGCTGGCACCCACCTCACTTCGGTCAGCACAATTCACCTGGAGAAGGGGCGCCAACTGACTTTCCGGCTGACGGAACCGGTCTACGTGGCGAGCCAACGCCCTCTGCCTACTCACTGAAAACACAAGTTTTCCTAGTTTTCCACAGAAGATTCCCCGTTTTAGTGACGAGTGCCCTTAGCAGGCACAGGAGCCGTTTTCTATAGTGGCCGTGATCTGGGGTACAGCGTGCCTTCTCCCATTTTGGGCAAACCAAAGTCTCAGACTGCGGGCTTTGTGGTTCCTTCTGGGAATCTTCCCGAGCACAGTAGATGTATGAGCACAGCAGCTGAATTTCCGTGGAACGAGCAAGATTCCAAAACGGACATGCGTCTTCGTCAGGCCGCCAAGCTGGAAGCGGTGGGCCGTCTGGCCGGGGGAGTGGCCCACGATTTCAACAATCTGCTGACTGGAGTGCTGTTGTACTGCGATCTGCTCATGGCGAGCCTGGAGCCGGCGCATCGCGCGCGCAAGTATGCGGAGGAGATTCGAAATGCGGGGATGCAGGCCACGGGATTGGTAAAGCAGCTACTCGCGGTAGCCCGTCCCACCAACTCCGAAACGCGTCTTCTTTCGCTCAACGAAATCGTTGAAGGCATGCGGAGTTTGCTCACCCGGTTAATCGGCGAAAACATTGAGCTCAAACTTCGCCTCGATCCCAATCTTGGCCTGGTGAACATAGACCCCACGCAAGCCCAGCAGATTTTCCTGAATCTTGTGATCAATGCGCGTGACGCCATGCCTGGCGGCGGCGAGGTCACGATCGAGACATGGAACAGTTGGGTGCAGGTTCTTGCCGAGCGCGGCCGGGCAGAGAGCAACTCCATCCCGTGCGCTCTCTTTGCGGTGGCCGATAACGGCACGGGCATGGATGACTCAACCCGCGCGCATCTGTTCGAGGCTTTTTTCACGACCAAGGCGGCAAGCGGCACGGGTCTCGGCTTGGCGACGGTCCACGACATTGTGACCGGAAACGGAGGCCTGATCCACGTGGACAGCGCTCCAGGAACGGGCACGCGCTTCACCATGCTTTTGCCATTGGTTCCGCAGATGGCCGCGAAGAACAGTAACGAGTTCAGACCCGAGAAACACGAGGGGGGACTTCCACAAGAAAAGGAATAAAACACCATGACGTCACCAGCTTTCAGCCCAGTCACGACCACGCCCCAGCTTGAGCCAGCCAACTTTCTTAACCTTCTGATCGTCGACGACGAGCGGTCCATTCGCGAAGCCTGCCGCGAAGTCGCGCACTCGCTAGGGTACACAGCGTATGTTGCCGACTCAGCCGAGCACGCCTATCGTCTGCTAGAGACGCAGAACTTCGACGCTGTTCTGCTTGATCTGCGCCTGCCCGGAGCGGGAGGGCTCGACGCCTTGCGGCGCATCAAGGAGCGCCGGCCCGAGTCGATCGTCATCGTCGTGACCGGCTATGGAACGGTGCAGTCTGCGGTGCAGGCCATGAAAAATGGCGCCTATGACTACGTCACCAAGCCTTTTAGCGTTGACGAGCTGAAGCTGCTGCTCGAGCGCGTGGCCAGCCACTTGAAGCTGAAGTCAGAAAACCGTCTGCTGCGTGAGAAAGTGAAGTCCAAACAGGGATTTGGCGGCATCGTGGGCCGCGCGCCTGAGATGGAGAAGCTTTACCGCATCATCGCCAAGGCTGCCAACAGCATTCATCCGGTGTTGATCCTGGGCGAGAGCGGCACGGGCAAAGAGATGGTTGCACGTTCCATTCACTATTCCGGCCCCTTCCGCGACAAATCGTTCATTCCTGTCGACTGCGGATCGCTCGTGCCCACGCTGATCGAGAGCGAGCTCTTCGGGTACGTGAAAGGAGCATTCACCGGCGCCAATCAGGCGAAAGACGGACTCCTGGCTATGGCGGAGGGTGGAACCATCTTCCTCGATGAAGTCGGCGAGCTCCCGGTGGACCTGCAGGCGAAAATGCTACGGGCGATCCAGGAGAAGGAAATTCGACCTGTCGGCAGCACGCGCCGCGTGCCCATCAACGTCCGCATCCTGGCCGCCACGAATCGCGATCTTGAGCAGGCAGTGATGCAAGGCGCCTTCCGCCGTGATCTCTATTTCCGCCTGAACGTCCTCAGCCTGCGCATTCCCGCCTTGCGCGAGCGCCGTCAGGATATCTCCTTGCTGATCACGCACTTCCTGGAGCGGATGGCAAAAGCGTCCGGCATCGAAAAAGTGCTGAGCGACGAAGCCCTGAAGGCGCTGCTGGCTTATGACTGGCCGGGGAACGTCCGTGAACTGGAGAACTGCCTAGAACGCACTTACGCTTTTACCAGCGGCCCGCTGATCCATACCACAGATCTGCCTCGCGAAATTGCCAAGCTGCCTGGTCCGGAAACGACGCCTGGGAACGGCAACGGCAATGGACACACTAAAATCATTCCGATGGCGGAACTGGAAAGACGGTCGATCCTAAATGCGATAGCGGAGCTCCACGGGGACAAGCTGCAAGCGGCGCGGCTTCTCGGCATCGGGAAAACCACGCTTTATCGCAAGCTGAAGGACTATGCTTCCGAAGGTTGCCAAGTTTGAAACAGAACGCCTGAATCTAAGCGTCCGAATCCGAACTGTAGCGTGAACGATGAGTGCCGCAACGGGAAGCCGTTGCGCGGTTGACATCTGTAAGTTCTGTGTTTTCAGCGCATGGGACGTGGCGGCAGACGTGCTTGTTAGGAGAGCATGATTCTACTCATCACACCTTCAGCACGGGGCCAACAGTGCTCAGATTCCTTGTCCGCCGCCACCGGACAGCAAACGCACTGGGCCCGCAACCTGCAGGAGGCCGCCGCCCGCCTGCGCGAACAAACTTATACCTTCGCAGTGATTGACGAGTTCCTGCTTGAGACGGAACCGGAGGAAAGCCAGCAGGTCATCGAACATCTCGCCACCGCTTTTCCGGTCTATGTCAATTTTGGAGTCACTGGCATGGAACGCCTGGTGCGCGAAGTACGGGCCGCCTTGCATCGGCGCAGTCGCGAGGAGTTAGTCGCCCGTCGCGCCGTCGCCGAGCAGATGCACTGCGAGATGCGCGAGACGCTGACGGCTCTGCTGCTGTCCTGTGAACTTGCAATGTCCGTGCCTGACGTTCCCTTGCCCGCCGTGGAGAAGATCCGCAGCATTGATAATCTGGCACGGGAGATGAGGCTGCGGCTGCAGGCGCGCTGAGCTCCGAATTGCACGAAGCAGGTTGTAGAAAGCCGGGCCCCGGAATCTGGACGCCAGCCGCCCAACCGACCATCGACAGCAAGAGTGCCCCGGGGCCTTTTAGGCTGACAAGAAGCGGGTAGGCAGGATTTTGCATCTAAAAATCGCAAAATCCCTCGCTCTTCAAGCCTGTTCCCACTAAAATACTGCACACATGCCGGATACGGCCGCAACCGCATCCGGCGCTCCTCTTGGAGGGTTCTGTGCACGTCCTGGTAACAGGCGACACGCTGTCGGGTTCGTGGACCTACACTCGGGAACTGGTCACAGGGCTGGTAACGCGCGGCGTGCGTGTGACCCTGGTCAGCTTCGGCGAAATTCCACTTCCTGATCAGACCGCCTGGATGGAGCATCTGCATGGGCTTGATTATCGTCCGACAGCATTCCGTCTGGAATGGATGCAGGAGGCGGAAGAAGATCTGCCAGAATCCTCGGTCTATTTGACCAACCTGATTCGCGAACTGCGGCCGGACCTGTTGCACTTCAACCAGTTCTGCTATGGTGATCTGCCGGTGAGCACGCCCCGCGTGGTGATGGCGCATGGCGATTTGATCACCTTCCGCGAGGCGGTGCAGGAGCCCGCTTCTCGAACGAGCCGCGCGACCAAGTGGTACCGCGACACGATTGTGCGCGGCATCGCCCGGGCTGACGCGGTTGTCGCTCCCTCCGCCTGGATGCGCGACCGCATTCGTGAGTGCTACGGGCCTCCGCAGCGCGCGGAAGTGATTTATCCCGGCCGCAATCCTATCTTCTTCAATCCCTATGTTGAAAAAGAAGATTGCGTGCTGACTGTGGGCAGGCTGGTGGATGCGGGCAAGCAGGTGTTCCTGCTTACCCAGCATGTGCTCGCTGTTCCAGTCTGCATTGTCGGCGCGGAGCATACCGTACCGGTGCCGCGAATTCCGATCCGCGCCGACGTTAAGGTTGCGACAGAACAGACATCGGTAGCCATTCGCGGTCCACAAACCGAAGCGCAACTACGCGCACTTTACAGCCGCGCCACGATCTACGCTGCCACGGCACGCTATGAGCCGCTGGGCATGAGCGCTCTGGAGGCCGCGTTTTCACGCTGCGCCATCGTGGCCAACGACATTCCCAGCTTCCGCGAGATTTGGGGCGATGCAGCTCTTTACTTCCGCACCAACGATGCCGCCAGCCTCGCCGAGAGCATTCATCGCCTGAATCAGGACCGCACCATGCGACGCGCCTACGCCGAACTCGCCTATTCCCGGGCCCGCGAACGCTTCACCACCAAGCGCATGATCGACGATTACCTGCAGCTCTATCGCAGCCTCATCGCAGTGCGATCGGCCGCCGCGTAGCATGCTGCGAACCCTGCCGCAGTCGTGATATCTTCGTATGCTTACTAGAAACCAGTAAGGTTGGAGGCATCTTCATGGCTCAGGTGAAAATCACCGTCCGGCCGAACGGCCCGCTCAGGGTGGAAGCTCCCGAAGGAGCAGTCGAACTCGTGGATATTAACGGCAACCAGTTCGATCTCACTGGCAAGACTGCGTTTTCGCTCTGCCGCTGCGGCGGATCGATCAACAAGCCCTTCTGCGATGGGACTCACAGCAAGGTCGGTTTTCAGGGTGCAGAACTGGCTGTTAAAAAAGCGGAAGGCCAGGCCTAGACGCGAGTCGCAGGCAATCCGGGGGATCCGTGCACGATTCGCGAGATCGGGAACTGGGCATGAGCCGCAAGATCACTCGCCGTGACTTTCTCAATGGCGTTGCGGTGACAGCCGGGGCGGCGTTGATGCCTTGGCACCTCTTCTCTGAACGCCCTACAGATACTCAGAACTCCACTAACTACTATCCGCCGCTGCTCACCGGTTTGCGCGGCGACCACATCGGTTCGTTCGAACCTGCCCACAGCCTGCGCGACGGTACCTTCTGGGATTTGGCCGGCAAGCCCCAGGACACCGGCGAAACATACGATCTGATTGTGGTGGGAGGGGGACTCAGCGGCCTGGCCGCGGCCCATTTCTACCGCAAGTCTGCAGGTCCGCAGGCGCGCATTCTCATCCTCGAAAATCATGACGACTTCGGCGGGCACGCCAAGCGGAACGAATTCCGCGTGGGAAATCGAACGCTCATCGGATATGGCGGGACGTATTCCATCGAGAGCCCCGAATCGTACAGCGCACTCGCGGCGGGAGTGATTCAGGAATTGGGAATCGATGTAGCGAGTTTTTCGAAATACCTGCAGCGTGATCTCTACAGCGCTCTCGGCCGTGTGCCCAAGATTTTCTTCGACAAAGAGACCTTTGGCACTGACAGGCTCGTCGATGACCCTTATCCGTTTCCCGGGGGCGAAACCTTCGATCTTGCGACTGCCGGACCAGATGCGTGGGCTCATTTCCTGGCTGAAGCGCCGATTGCGGAACAGGCACGCAAGGACGTTTCGCGTTTGTGCCGGGAGCAGAAAGACTATCTTCCGGGGCTCAACGCCGACCAGAAGAAGGACCGGCTTGCGCGCATCAGCTACGCGCGTTTTCTAACAGAGTTGGTGGGCGTTCATCCGGATGTGATTCGCCTGTATCAAACTGTTTCGCAGACCCTGTTCGGCGTTGGGATTGAGGCAATCGCTGCCCAGGACGCGGCGGAGACGGGCTATCCGGGCTTCAGCGGAATGGGCATCGAGGCGGACGGGCTGAAGCACGAGCGCGAGTATTTCTTCCACTTTCCGGACGGCAATGCCACAATCGCGCGCTTGCTCGTGCGCAAACTGATTGCGGCTGCCGTGCCCGGCAATTCCGCAGCTGACGCGGTTACGACACGGACGAACTACGGAAAGTTGGACGAGGATGCATCCCCCGTGCGCATTCGACTGAACAGCACGGTTGTGCGGGTGAAGCACCGTGGCGATCCGGCCAGCGCGAAAGAAGTTGAGGTCAGCTACGCGCGCGGGGGGAAGGTGTACACGGCTAAAGCGAAGAATGCAATCCTGGCCTGCTGGCACGTCATCATTCCATACCTCTGCGAGGAACTCCCCGAACCGCAGAAGGAAGCGCTAGCCTCAGCGCAGAAAGTTCCGCTGCTCTACACCAACGTCGTATTGCGCGACGCGACTGCCTTTCAAGAGCTGCATGCGAATTCGATTTATGCCCCCGGCGGCTACCACACCCATGTCGACCTCGACCTGCCGGTCAGCATTGGTGAATATCGCTGCCCGCGCCCCACGGGAGAGCCGGTCGTGGTGCATATGAGCAAAGCTCCTTGCCGCGCCGGATTGCCTGCACGCGATCAGCACGCTGCCGGCCGCATCGAGCTCTACAGCACCAGCTTTGAAACCATGGAACGCAAGATTCGTGAACAACTGGAGCGAACGCTCGGGCCGGGCGGTTTCGATCCCGCCCGCGACATTTTGGCCATCACCGTGAACCGGTGGCCGCACGGCTACGCCTACGAGTACAGCAGCCTGTGGGACAAATTTGTGTTGGAGGGTGGCGAACAACCGTGTGAGAAAGCGCGCCAACCTTTCGGCCGGATCGCGATCGCCAATTGCGACGCGGGCGCTTACGCCTACACCGACGAGGCGATCAATCAGGCATACCGCGCAGTGGGAGAGATCACCAAGAGCTAGAACATCAAGGAGCCAGGAGTATTTTGTGACACTTGCTATCCGCAAGATTCTTGCGACCTGCATTCTGAGCGTCGCCCTCTTGCCGATCGCTGCCCGCCCGCAAACGAAATCCGGCGACGAATGGAAGCCGCTTGCGTGGCTGATCGGCGACTGGACGGGATCCGGGAGCGGCGCGCCGGGTCAAGGAGCGGGCAGCTTCTCATTGCAACCCGACCTTCAAGCAAGAATTCTGATCCGCAAGAGTTTTGCGGAATATCCGGCCACCGTCGAAAAAGCTGCCTATCGTCACGATGATCTCATGGTGATATTTCGCGAGGGCGATAACTTTAAAGCGATCTATTTCGACAATGAAGGCCACGTGATTCGTTATGGGATCAACCTGTCAATGGACCCGGCCAAGGCAGTATTTACCAGCGACAGCACGGCCGGAGCGCCCAGCTTCCGCTTGACATACGAGAAGGCGGGAGAGACCACGCTGGCGGGAAAGTTCGAGATCGCTCCGCCCGGCAAACCCTTCTCAACCTACCTGGAGTGGACGGCGCGAAAGCAGCCTGCGAAATAGATCGAGGACTAAGGCGCTTGCCAGTCGATGGCGTAGATTTCCTGGCTGCTGGTGTCGCGAACCAAGAGGAGAGAATCATCAGGCCCCAACCCTGTCCACGATCCGAAGTCGCCCCAGTACTGCCGCAGCCCCTTCAGGCTGACCAGCCGTTCCAGCTTGCCGTCGGAAATCCGGATGCGGAAGAAGTTGGCGTCCTCGACAAGTGTCGTGTCGAAATAAATGTATTGCCCGTCATGAGACCAACTGGGATAGCCAATGGGCATGTTCGTCAGTTCATGCCATTGCTGCTTGATCCGATCGAAAAGCATGAGCTTCATTGAGTCGTCGGTAATGGCTGCGATATAGCGACCATCCGGTGACCAGCGCGGAGAGAACAGCTGCTTCGCGGCCGGAATTAACGAAGTTTTCCCTGTTTCCACATCGACGATCGCAATGCCGGGTCCGTCCGGCGAAATTTCGGGCATACCTGCTGCATTCAGCGTCAACACAACAGACTTGCCATCCGGCGACCAGCCCGGATCGTATCCAGCGTCTGCGCCGGGAACAAGCTCGTGCAGGCCGGCGCCCTCGCTCGAAATCAGGTAGGCGCGCCACCCCGTCTTCGGTGTGCTGCCCATGAACACAATTTGTTTTCCGTCGGGCGACCAGCGCGGCAATGCCGCATCCATCGGAGCAAACGTGAGCAAGGCTCGTTCGCTGCCATCAATTTTGCTTCGCCACAGTTGGTGTTGCGGGATAGACACGTATGCTACCCATTCGCCGTCCGCGGAAAAAGCCAGGTCACTGGCGGATATTCCGCCAAGAAATGCTGCGAAGCCCGATTTGCCGTCATAGCGAACCAGTTCACAGCGCGGCTGCACGCCCACCGCAAAGATCCTCTTGCCGTCGGTGCTGGCCACGGGAGACCCAAAATCCAGTGGGCCGTTGGTTAATTGCACGGGCTCGGCCTTGCGGCCCAGCCAGGGCGATTTCTCGGCCAGCGCCCACAGTCCGAGCCGGCCATTGCGAAAGCTCTGGAAGAGGTAGTACTTCCCGTCAGGAGTCCACTTGCCGCAACATTCTCGCGGGTCAGTGCTCCAACCGGGAAGCAGCGGATGCAGGCCGCTTCCATCGCGGCGCATCTCCCATAACGCGCTGGAGCCATTCCTCGGATCTTCGACCTCAAAACGAAAGCGACTGCCATCGGGTGAAAAGCGAAGCCCGAAAGCCAGACCGCCCACGCTCACGAGCTTTTGCGACTCGGTGCCGTCGCTTTTTGCCAGGTAGATGTCCGTGCCGCGCGAGTACGCCAACCGGTCTCCATCGGGCGACCAGGTGGCCGAATTAGTGACATAGTCGCCCAGCCGTCGTGGCGCCCCGGTTGGCAAAGGCAAGGACCACATTTCCATCCCCTTGGCTGTGCCTTGAAACTGGCCTACTAGAAGCGCTGAGCCGTTGCGAGCGACGTCGGCAACGCCGGCATTCTGGAATGGAGTCTGCAATACACTGGTCTCGCCACCGGCAACCGAGACCTGGCTGATTACAAAACGGTCGCCCTGCAATTCCTGAAAATAGAGCCGTTCGCCGTCGGTCACGCTTCCGCCTTTCAGGAGCGCGTCGCGCGTAATCTGGGTATAGCCAAGCACGGTTGGCTGGGGCGAACGTGCGAGGCGGAATACAACCACGCCTACCAGAAGGAGCAAGATGGGGACGGTCGAGTATAAAAAAAGGTGTTTGCGCTGTGCCGAAGCCTTGGCTTCTGCCTGAATTGGAAATGCCGGAGTTGCAACAGCGCTGGATCCGCTATTCACTAACTGGAGATTGTCGTTGCCGGCAGCCCCGTTCACCGGAGCTATGAACCGGTAACCTCGCCGGTAGAGAGTCTCGATGAAGCGTGGGTTCTCCGAATCATCGTTCAGTGCTTGCCGTAGCTTCTTGATCGCACTGTTCAGGCTGAGGTCAAAGTCTACGAAAGTTCCTTCCGGCCAGAGTTTCCTTTGTAGTTCCTCCCTTGTAACGATGGCTCCGGGCCGCTCCAGCAACATTTCCAGTATCTGCAAGGGCTGGTCGTGTAGCTTGACCCTGACACCAGACTTTCGCAGTTCGCGAGTCTCGAGGTCGAGCTCGAAAAGGCCAAACCGTACCGCTCTCGGATTTGTCGCAGGCAGCGGCATTCCCACATCACCCCAGTGATCTTGCAGTGAGTTTACACCTCGTGGGCCAGCCATAGCCATCCGAAGGGTGAGTCATATTTCTGTCTATTCCACTGTCTTTTCAGTCGATTGGCGGGTCACATTCGTTTCTGATGCAAACCACCGCCCATCCATTGTTGTGCTGGGGGTTGCCAGCCAAGAGTGGGGATGGTTCGCGCCGAAAAGCGGCTGCGCAGCCGGCTGGGCAAATCAGAAAAGGAGAACATCAATGAGGAAGCACTTCCCGTTCGTCGCATTCCTGGGCGCCACATTCGGATTAGCCATTTCAGCCTCGGCCCAAGTGGGTGGAGTCCGAGCGAAAGTGCCGTTCGATTTTGCAGTCTCCGACAAGATTTTTCCCGCTGGCGAATACACCATGGTCGCCGCGTCGGAACAAATCAGAATCGAAGATGCCAAGGGCAAGCCGGTCGCGATGGTCTTGGCGAACCAGGTTTCAGGCCGTTCTGCAGGGGCGACCGGTCAGATTGTCTTTCAGTGCTACAGAAACCGCTGCTTTCTCCGGGAATTGTGGTCGCCCGTTCAGCAGAACGGACGCCAGTTGCTTACCTCGAGGGCCGAGTCAGAACTGGCAAAGGAGGAAAGCGGAAAATACTTCGCAGTTCTCGGACAGAAACCGCAGAATTGATGCCGGTCGAGCGTGAGGAGCCTTCCGCTACTCGATCCCTGCGGAAGGCTCCATTTTCACGCGATCAATTGTGCTGCCCGCTCTCGAGTTGCGCTGCTCTGTTCCTCGCCTCTTGCGCTTGCT
Organism: Candidatus Sulfotelmatobacter sp.; assembly: GCA_030041475.1. Lineage (GTDB taxonomy): Bacteria > Acidobacteriota > Terriglobia > Terriglobales > Acidobacteriaceae > Sulfotelmatobacter. The sequence goes on along the minus strand of JASHNU010000040.1, from coordinate 54,070 downwards.
GCGTCATGCCTTTGACCTGATAGCACTCCGCTAACGCCTTTTCCAGATCAGGACTGTCGCCGTCCTTCTCCCTGCTCCCGATGTAGGCGGCAATGGCGTCGTCGTACATCTTGAGGTTGGCATAGGCGTTGCCGAGTTCGGAATAAACTCCCGGTACCTGCGGCCCTAGACTGATAGCCTGTTTCAGCTCCGGGATGGCGGCCTCATAATTCCCGCTCTCAGCCAAGACCAACCCCAGACCGTAGTGAGCGTCGGCGTCGTTCGGATCGTTAGCGAGGACCTGACTGAAGGCAGTTCTGGCATCGTCCAGGCGCCTCTCACTCAAATACACGAGGCCAAGATTGAAGCGGGCATCCTTGTACTGCGGATTCAGTTCGAGAACCCGCTTGAATTCAGCCTCCGCCTGCGGATATTTCTCCTGGTTGAAATACGCATGGGCGAGCACGTAGTGGCCCTCAGCGAAGTTGGGCTTCTCCTTCACGATGGCCTGCAGATTAGCGATGGCCCGGTCAGGCCTATTCTCCGATAAGGATTCGAACGCCCGTGCCATGCGAAACGGCGCACTGCGCCATTGGCGCACGCCCAGGCCGGCGCCAAGCACCGCCAGAGCGACCAGCCCCAACACGCCCGCTCGGCGCAGTGGGGCATCAGACTGGGGGGCAAGACGGGCGATCAGCGCGCCGAGGATCAGACCGCTGACCAGGCCGCCGATGTGGCAGCCGTTGTCAATGCCCGGAAATAGGCTTCCAAAAAAGAGGTTGAAGCCCGCGAAAAATAGAAGGCTTCTGAGCGTGCCTTTGATAGCGACGCTAGGCAGCGAAAATTCGCCCAGATAAAAGGACGCAATCAGCGCGCCCGCCAGGCCGAAAATTGCCCCAGATGCCCCCACGCTGAGCACTCGCGGATTCCACGCCACACTCGCCAGTCCCCCGGAGACACCCGTCAGCAGATAGATTGCGGCGTAGGTCCAGCGGCCGTAGAGCGACTCGCAAAGCGCCCCAAGGTCCCACAGGCACCACATGTTGAAGGCGATGTGCATGATGCCGCCGTGCAGAAACATGTAGGTGAATAGCCGCCACCACTGGCCGGATAGCGTATAAGGGCCGAAGTTGGCGCCGAAGTGAAACATGACCGGGCCGGGGAAGTCCATCGCCGAGCCGCTGGCGGCTACCATCGCCAGAAATACCGCGAGATTGGCGCCGAAAATCACGTGCGTGAGCGTGATTGTGGATTCGCCCCGCCGCACCCAGGGCGCAGCCATTACCGGTTGTGGTGCGTCGTCGTCGAGTTCGCCTTGCTGCGCGCGCTCGTGCTGCACGCACCACTGGCAGATCTTCTTTCCAAACGTCAGCGGAGGGAGTTTGCGGCCGCATTGAACACAATTCGCCATATTTACGTAAGAAGGGTCGCCTTAAGAGAGTATCAGGTGTCGGAGCAGGTTGTGGGAAGGGCACGGCTTTAGCCGTGCCGTAAAGGTCGCAAGTGATATCGGCTTTAGCCTCTGAGGTACCGGCTGCTAGTGGATCGTCTTGGTCTTGCGCGACATGTAATCCATGAGCAGGTACTGGCCCAGGGTATACGGCGTCGTGAAGTAGGCCTTGCCGCGGCACATCTCGGTGACTTTCTGCACGAACTGGACTAATCCGTAATCAGAGGCCAGCATGAACGTGTTAATCAGCACGCCGGCGCGCTTGCACTTCGAGACTTCTTCCAGCGTCTGGCTCACGACCAGCGGATCGAGCCCAAAGGCATTTTTGTAAATGCGCCCGTCTTCGAGCGTGAGCGCCGACGGCTTGCCGTCGGTGATCATCACGATCTGTTTCATGTCTTTGCGCTGTCGCTGCAAAATTCTTTGCGCCAGCCGCAGGCCCTCCCGCGTGTTGGTGTAGTAAGGGCCGACTTTCACTCGCGCCAGTTGCGACAGAGGGATCTCCTCGGCGGAATCGTGGAACAGCACGAGCGAAAGCGAGTCCCCCGGATATTGCGTGCGAATCAGATGCGACAAAGCCATCGCCACTTTCTTCGCCGGAGTGAAGCGGTCCTCGCCATACAGAATCATCGAGTGTGAGCAGTCGAGCATCAGCACCGTTGCGCAGGACGACTGATACTCGCACTGATGCACCTGCAAGTCTGAATATTCGATGTTCAGGGGCAACGCAAGCCCTTCGCGCTGGATCGCATTCGAAAGCGTTGCCGTGATATCGAGATTCAACGTGTCGCCGAATTCGTAGCCCTTGGAAGCACCGCTGGTCTCGATGCCGGTGGCGAGGTCGCGGGTATCGTGGCATCCAAAACTCGATTTCCCCAACGAGCCGAGAAGGTTACGCAACGCCTTGAAACCCAGAAAGTCGAGACTTTTGTCGGTGATTTCGAATCGCGCCTGCTGGGCGTTATTAGCTCGATCGCCGGTCTGCCCGCCGACGCTGGAGCGGCGCGCTGGGTCATGCTCATCGACCGAGATGTAATCTTCCTGCTGCATGCGCTCGATGAGCTTTTCGATTAGTTCATCGAGTTGCCCTTCCATCTGCATCTGCTCGATCTGCTCACGCAGGTTCTCGTCGAACATATCGCCATTGAGCAGCGCTTCTTCGATGGCGCGCTTCAGTTCGTCGAGCGTCTGCTCTCCCTGTGGCAGCTCATACCACATGGAATCTTGGAAACCGCTCTGCAGCAGATAGTCGGAGAGGGCGCTGAGCAGATCCTCCAGGCTCATCTCGCTGGCAGGATCGGGAACGTATTTGGAGTAGCGAATGCGCTTCATGGTAGCTGCGAGTCGCGAGCACTCCTTTAGCTCGCCGCTCAGGACTCAGTTAAACTGTCTTCTCGGCCTGTATGGCCGTTCGTCCGGCTCGAAGGACTTTTCCCGCACCGGTTCCGGCTTCTTCTCTCCCGCCTTGAACACGCGTTCTTCGCTGCGCCCGATGCGCTTGTGCGCGTGCAATCCTTCGAGGATAAACTCGGCCGCCGAGACCTGCTGTTCGGGCCCGTCCTTCTGCGAGACGTGCACCGGGCCGAGCTTCTCGGTCAATCCTTGAATGCTCTTCAAATTATCGAGGGCCTCTTCTGCCGAAACGGAATCCGAGAGCTGAATCTCGCCGCCCAGGTCGAACCATTGGACGACCTGCTGCATGTTGGCGCCGGTGTAATATTCGTCGTAAGTTTTCGCGATAGCGGAGTGGATCAGTTCACGGCTCACGTGGTCCGCGCCCTTCATCTCGCCTTCATACTCCAGTTCCAGCTTGCCTGTAATCGCGGGCAAGGCGGCGTAGACATCGCTGATGCGCGGCACGACCTTATTTTCGCCATTGCGTATAGCGCGCCGCTCGGCATTGGAAATGACATTTTCCATGGCGCTGATGGGCAGCCGCTGGCTCACGCCCGAGCGCTTGTCGATTTTTTTGTCTTCGCGTGCGGCGAAGGCGATGCGCTCAATGACTTCCTGCACGTAGTTCGGGAGGTGCAGGTTTGGCAGATGTTGATCGTGGCCGTTGCGATTGGTCCACGCTTCCTGCGCCGTGATGGCGATTCCTTCCTCAACCGTCGCGGGGTAATGGGTACGAATCTCTGATCCGATGCGGTCTTTCAACGGCGTGATGATTTTGCCCCGAGCCGTGTAATCCTCCGGATTCGCGCTGAACACGAGTGCCACATCGAGCGGCAGCCGGATCGGGTATCCCTTAATCTGCACGTCGCCTTCCTGCATGATGTTGAACAGACCGACCTGAATCTTCCCCGCAAGATCCGGCAGTTCGTTAATCGCGAAGATGCCGCGATTGGCGCGGGGCAGCAGGCCATAGTGAACCGTGAGTTCGCTGGATAATTCGTGTCCGCCGCGCGCCGCCTTGATCGGGTCGATGTCGCCGATCAGGTCGGCGATCGTCACATCCGGCGTGGCCAGTTTTTCCACGTAACGTTCGTGCGGCGTCAGATAGGCAATCGCCGCTTCGTCGCCGCGACGGGCGATTTCCTCGCGGCAGCGCCGGCAGATCGGATTATAGGGGTCGTCGTGAATTTCGCAGCCGGCCAGATATGGCATTTGGGGATCAAGCAGGCTCGTCAACGCCCGCAGGATGCGGCTTTTCGCCTGGCCGCGCAGTCCGAGCAGAATAAAATTGTGCCGGGAAAGAATCGCATTGATGATCTGCGGCACCACGGTATCTTCATAGCCCACGATGCCGGGGAAAACTGCCCCATCGCCCTTGCTGCGAAGACGCGCCATCAGGTTCTCGCGCAATTCGTCTTTCACGCGCCGGGTGCGTAGACGCTGTTCGGAAAACTGGCTGCGGCGCAGATCGCCCAGTGTGCGCGGAAGACTCATGAAGGGAACCCCCAAACAGACTTTCTCAGATTATAACCCGCGCCGTGCACGGTCGATGGGCGCCGGTTTCAGTGAATGTGGCCGTTGCCGCCGGACTTCTCGCGCGCCCGAGCCGCGCGCCGCAGGTTGGGCATGATGGACTCGAGATATTTCGCCAACGCCTGCATGCGCTGGCTCTCCGAACGCGTGGCCAGCAACTGCTGCTTGAAGTCGAGATCGAGCGGCAATGAACCGGCCAGATGAAACGAGAGCGATCCTACATCAGCTGCGGACAAGTCCTGCACGGCTCCCGCGAGAGAAAGAATTTCGCGATGCAGCTCGACTGCCCGCGCGCTCTCGGCGGCATCTGTTGCGCCCGCCTCGTCGGGGATGAACAGCACATCGGCGCGCAGGAATGAGCGCTCCCGGTTGAGGGTGACCACTTCAAAGCGCGAGCGACCTTCCGCGACCAGATCGAGCCGCCCGTCCGGATATTGCTTCGTTACCGTAATGATTTCTGCCGCGCACCCGATCTCGGAGATTCCTTGCTCCACAGCACGCACCACGCCGAACTGCGTTTCGTTGGCCAGGCACTCCCCGATCATTTCTTTATAACGCGGCTCGAAGATGTGCAACGGCAGGGGAGTGCCGGGAAGCAGCACAACATCGAGCGGAAACAAGGGAAGCAGAGGCAATGAATGTCCCTCAGGCGGAAGCGGGCGAGTCTTCCGATTGTACGCCATGGAGTGCGGGCGGCGGATTCCGCCATCCGGTTCACTTCGTGCTCTTGACTTGTTTCTTCCCGAGAGCATACAACCCGAGCATGAACGCTACAGGGAAAGTGGTGGTGGTTACAGGAGCGTCGATGGGCATCGGCGAAGCCATCGCGAAGGCTTTCGCCCAGGAAGGAGCCAGCGTGGTTCTGCTCTCGCGCGACGCGGCGCGAGTCGAAGCAGCGCGTCTGCGGGTGGGATTTCCCGAGCGCACCGCCGCTTTTTCCTGCGACGTGCGTCATTCCGAAGAGATTGACCGCGTACTCGCACTCACGTTGCATCACTTCAAGCGCGTCGACGTCTGGGTCAACAATGCCGGTCATGGCCTGCTTGACTCAGTCGCGGAGATGGACATGCACGCCTGCCACGATATGTTCGAAACCAATTTCTTCGGTGCCGTTTCCGCCATGCAGGCAATAATTCCCGTGATGCGACAGCAGGGGGGCGGGACGATCATCAACATTTCCAGCGTCGCAGGGCATATTCCGCTGCCCTTTCATGCGGCTTACAGCGCGACTAAGTTCGCGCTCAACGCCATCGGCAAAGCGGCGAGGATCGAATTGAAGAAAGACAACATCAACGTGCTGACGGTGTGTCCGGGATATGTGGCGACCGCCTTCGCCGAGAACGCCGTGCGCGGAAGCGAACTGAAGAGGGTCCGACCTGCATCGGCCCGCGGCATCACGGCCGAGCGCGTGGCACGCGCCGCAGTAGATGGCTATTTGAAACGTAAGAGGGAAGTGATCGTCCCTTGGACGATGCACATTCCCCTAAAGCTCTACCAGCTTTTTCCAGCTTTGGTGGAATGGGGGATGGGGAAGATGGCGAAGTGAAATCTTCTATCCCAGCTCGCCCAGCATGGCTTCCATCTCGGACTGCGCATGCAGGTTGCCCGTACGACGGGCCGATGCGATTCCGTCCTGAAGCATCTTCTTCGCCTCGTCGCCCCTTTCGGCCCGCACCAGCGTTTGCGCTGCCATGAAATATCCAGCGGTGTAATCGGGATGGTTTTCCAGCAGGATCGAGAACTCCGCCAGCGCGCGATCGAAATCGCCCTGCTTCGTGTACTCCATCGCAAGCCCGTAGCGCGCGAAAGCGTCCTTCGGATTCTCGGTCAGAACTTCGTTTAAAGCGGCGATGCGATCCATAGAATCCTGAGGCGTTCCCGAACAGAAGATTACTACAAACCTGCTCAGCCTGAGCCTGAAAGGAACTGGTCAGACATTGCGGCAATAGATACAATTGCCCTTCCCCATCATTGGCGGCTTGGAGCGTAACCGATGGCCTGTCCCTATTTCATGCCCCTGCACAAGCTTGAAGGCGGCTCGTGGCCTCATCCCGCAAGGCTTCCGCTGGGAGCGGGATGGCGCGGCCACTGCACGGCTCCGGGGCATGAGGGCAAAGTGCCGCCACAGGATGTACTCGAGGCCTTCTGCAATCTGGGTTATGCCAGCAGTTGTCCGTGGGCGCCGCGGGAACGAGCCTGGGATGCAGTCCGGTTCGCCGTTTGTGCGCCGCAGAACCTAAATGGCCGCGCGAGCGGGCAATCGGTCCCTGGCAATGCGGCCTGCACGATTCGGCTGCGCTATGTATGCGAGCGGGATCATCGGCCGGTCACCGACGGAGAGTTGGAGTTCGACCTCGCGAACGCGAGATGGTTGCGGCAGCATGACGACCCGCGACTACAGAAAATGGCCGAATGTTTTCTGGAGACGTATCTGAAGAAGAAGATCTGAAACGCCGAAGGAACCCAACATGAGAGACGATGCCCTGGTGCCTCGCCCGGTTCGAGATTCGCAATCGGAGATGGCCGAGATCGTGCTCCCCAACGACGCGAATCCGCTGGGCGCACTGCTGGGCGGCCGGCTCATGCACTGGATCGATCTTGCCGGCGCCATGGCCGCGCATCGTCACTCGCGCAACTATGTAGTCACAGCCTCGGTCGATCACATTGACTTTCTGGTGCCGGTGCGCGTGGGCGACCTGGTGATTCTGCGCTCGTCGGTGAATCGCGTCTTCACCACCTCAATGGAAGTTGGCGTGAAAGTTTTCGTCGAGAATTACATCGCCGATACAGCCCAGCACGTGGGCTCTGCCTACCTGACATTTGTAGCCATCGACGGTACGGGCAATCGTCTGAAGGTCGCGCCCGTGATTCCCGAGAGCGACGATCAGCGTCGTCGGTATGACGATGCCGGCCGCCGCCGGGAGATACGCCGTTCCGAACTGGAACGCCGGCGCAGAGTTCGATGAACCCTCTTTATTGCGGTTGGCATCACCAAAGACTTCCTGTTCCGCATGTTCAAAGGCAAGGTGCGGCTGGAAGGGGGGAACGGTACTGAACGGCTGCGAATCACGCCTTGTATAATCGAAGAGGGTTCTGATTTGCCGCTTGCATCGCCCTAGTCTTCTAGTCGGGAGCATGATCCTTTGAGCGCACATTCGCATCAACACGGGCCGGCGCAGCCGGGACCGCAACCGCTTCCGGGCGTCGACGCCATCATCGCCGTCGGATCGGGCAAGGGCGGCGTCGGCAAAACCACGCTGGCCGTCAACCTGGCCGTCGCTCTCGCCCGCATGGGACACAAAGTCGGCTTGCTCGACGCCGATGTCTACGGCCCCAACGTTCCGCTGATGCTGGGCGTGAACTCGCAACCACGCATGATCGGGGAGAACCACATTGAGCCGATCGAGGTGTTCGGCCTGAAAGTGATTTCTGTGGGGTTTCTCAACCCCGGCGACAAGCCGGTCATTTGGCGCGGTCCGATGTTGCACCAGATCGTGCGCCAGTTCTTGGGACTGGTGGAGTGGGGCCGTCTCGATTACATGATTGTCGACCTGCCGCCGGGCACGGGCGATGTGGCGCTGTCCCTGGTGCAGACTGTGCCGCTGACGGGTGCGGTCGTGGTCTCGACGCCGTCGGATGTTTCGCTGCAGGATGCGCGGAAGGCAATCGAGATGTTTCGCCAGATGAAGGTCGACCTGGTGGGCGTAGCGGAGAACATGAGCTATTTCGTTTGCCCGCACTGTCAGCACGAGATCGACATTTTTTCCCGCGGCGGGGCAGAAAAGACTGCGTACCAGTTCGGCGTGCCTTTTCTTGGCAGCATCGCGCTTGATCCGGAGGTACGCAAGGCCGGGGACGGCGGCAAGCCGGTTGTGCTGGAGGGCGAGAACTCGCCGCACGCCAAATCGATCTATGACTTCGCGCGGAAAGTTGTGGAGCGGGTGGGCGAAATCAAGGCCAGTGCGCCGGCGGGCGTGATTCAGATTCAGTAAGACTTCTCACCACAGAGTGCACAGAGTCACTGAGGATCGCCCTGTGAGTCTCTGTGCTCTCTGTGGTTACTGTTTCGAAATCTGTCGATCCTCCAGATCGTGTCCGCTTCCTTCTCCTTCAGAATCAACTCTGCCATCATCTCCCCGAGCGCGGGGCCGTGTTTGAAGCCGTGCCCTGAGCCTCCACCAAGCAGCCAAACGTTGCCATTCTCCGGATGACGGTCGATGATGAAGTGACTGTCAGGGGTCTGCTCGTACTGGCAAACGCGAGTCTCGATCAGCGGCGCGCCTTTCAGGGCAGGGAAGCGGAAGGAGACGTACTCGCGGACGCCCTTGAGCGTCTCCTGGCTGACTACGCGCTCGCCCGTCGTGGGATCGAAGATCGGGCCACGGGTGTCATCGGCAACTTTGAATCCGCGCCGACCGCTGCCCGGGATTCCGTAGAAAAAGTGATCGCGATGATCTGCCCAGACGGGCATACGCTCATCGCTGAAGCGGGCGTCTCCCGCGGGAGGGCCGAAGAAAAAGACATCCTGCTTCGTGGGCCGGACCAGATTCCCGATCGCTGAGGGGAACAACTCGCCTAGCCACGGCCCGCACGCAAAGATATAGCAATCAGCCTTGAGCCGCGAGCCATCCCAGAGGGCGAGAGCACGTACAGCGCGGTCCTCTAAACCCTCAGACTTCACAGCCAGCTGCCGATAGCGGCCTCCCCCGGCAACGAATGCGTTTACGACCGCCCGGCAACTGGCACGCGCATCCAGATATCCGCACTCCGGTTCGAAGATTCCCCATTCGATTCCCGAGAAGTTGATCTGCGGCCAGCGTTTGCCCATTGCTGCGACAGAAAGTTCCAGATGCTTCACCTTCGCGCTGCGCAGCATTTCGATCGAACCGCGCTCGAAGGCGGTTTCGTGCTTGCGGTCCGATGCCATCCACAGCACACCGGTGCGATGCAGGAATCGGCGCTTCCAGCGCCGTTCATATTTCTGCCACAACTTCAGCGAGCGCGCGGCCGTTTCGGTATAGGGCTGATTGGGACCGTAGGTGCAGCGCATGATGCGCGTTTCTCCGCCTGAGGACGCGCGTGAATTTCCCGGGCCCCACGCGTCGAGCAGCGTCACGCGAGCACCGCGCTCTTGCAGATGCAACGCCGTCCACCCGCCAAAAGCGCCTGCTCCGATCACTGCGACATGAACTCTTGGTTTCATTTTCTTCGACCGCTGCCTATGATACCTGCCCAGGGCAAGCTCACATTTGATCCAAAAAGCTAACGCTCTGCATCTAAAATAGTCCGGTAAAATAGGGGTAGGCGGTTGCTTCCGCCGGCGGGACCGTCCGATTGACACAGCAGAGCGAAACAGCACATGCCAATTGACACCAATATCGGTACGCGTGAACGCGAAATCTTGACCGCCATCGTCGAGACGTTCATCTCGACGGGCGAACCGGTCGGCTCGCGCACGCTGGCGCGCTCGAATCGCGAGGGACTCAGCCCGGCCTCCATCCGCAACGTCATGGCCGACTTGTCGGATGCCGGATTCCTGGAGCAGCCGCACACCTCGGCTGGTCGCGTTCCCACGACGGAGGCTTACCGTTATTACGTCGAACAGATTTCAGGTACTGCCCGCCTGGCGCCGCAGGAAGAGTCCATGATCTCGGAATCGCTGGCCGGCGTCAGCGATGTGCAGGAGTTCATGGAGCGTACTTCGCACGTTCTGTCGCTGATTTCGCGGAATGTGGGCGTAACGGTGGCGACCAGTGGCCCGAGGAACGCTCTGGAGCACGTCTACTTCTCGCGGCTGGGGGATCAGAAAGTTCTGGCGGTGGTTGTAACGCGTTCCGGGTTGGTGCGGGATCGCGTGTTGCGGCTCGACTTGTCGCAAGCCGATCTGGATCTGGCGTCGTGCTACATCAACGAGAACTTTCGCGGCTGGACGATGGAAGCCATGCGGTCGGAACTGGTGCGGCGCCTGGAGCACGAGCGCAGCGAATATGACCGCCTGATGAACTCCATCGAGCAACTTTACAAGCAGGGCGCGCTGGCCACCGAGCAGGGAGCAGAGGTGGTCTTTGTGGAAGGCGCAGCCAATCTGGTGGCCGGCGAACAGGACCGCCAGCGTCTTCAGGATATGCTGAAGACGCTGGAGGAGAAGGAAAAAGTCGTGCAACTGCTTGGCGCGTACCTCGACGTAAAGCAGGAAGCTGTACGCGTGGTGATTGGACTCGACAAGACTCTGCCGTCGATGCGCAATTTCGTGCTGATCGGGGCGCCTGCTCACGCGGGAAACGAAGTCATGGGATCGTTAGCGGTGATCGGCCCTACGCGCATGGATTATCAGCACACGATCACCGCTGTCAGCTACATCGCGCGCCTGTTTGACAAGATTCTGAATGAGTCGGAGTGACCTACGGAGTTATGGGGAAATCGAACGGAAAACCAGAGACCAAGACTGCCGGGTTTGATCTGGATCATGAACTTCCGCCTGCTGATGCAGATGAGAATCCTGTGGCCGCGCCAGCGGAGAGTGCGGTCGGCACGGGCGAAGTGTCGAGCACAGAGTTGCAAAAACTGAAAGTGGAGCGCGACACCCTGCTCGACCGTCTGGCGCGCGTCCAGGCTGAATTTGAAAACGCCCGCCGCCGAGCCGCGAAAGAACAGCAGGAGTTTCGCGACTACGCGGCTGCCGACGCCATCAAACCGTTGCTGCCTGTGCTCGACAGCTTCGAGCGCGCCCTGCAGGTGAAGTCCGATCCCGGCGACTTCCGCAGTGGCGTGGAACTGATCTACAAGCAGTTGCAGGACGCACTGTCGAAGATCGGATTGGGCGCGATTCCAGCAAAGGGTGAGCCGTTCGATCCCCGCTACCATGAGGCGATCGAAATGGTGGACACCCGGGACGCCGCCGATCACGAGGTGCTCGAAGAACTGCAGCGCGGTTACAAATTTAAGGACCGCCTGCTGCGCCCCGCAATGGTGAAAGTGGCAAAGAATCCCGGGAAATGAGAATGGCGCTATCTGCATTTCAAAGGGCAGGCATGCAGACGATCTTTCCCATTCTTCGCTACAACGACGCCCGCGGAGCGATTCGGTGGCTCTGCTCGGCATTTGGCTTCGTGGAGGTATTTTCGGTTCCTGAGACCGGGAAGTATGTCCGGCACGCCCAGCTGAAGCTGGGTACGAACATCATCATGCTCGGCTCAGACCGGCCGCACGACGGAATGGCGAGGCCGCTAACGCTGGGCGCTGTTACTCAGAGTTTGCACGTTGAGAATCCCGACGCCCATTGCGACCGGGCGCGCGCCGCAGGAGCAGAGATCCTGGCGCCGCCCGCCGATACCGACTTCGGCGCACGGAGCTACCACGTGCGCGATCCCGAGGGCCATTCTTGGACGTTTGGTACGTTTCGTCCGGCTGAATAGACCCGGAAGCCTGGAACCCGAAAAGAAAGGTTGATTCTGGCCACGAATACAAAACGCGATTACTACGAAGTGTTGGGAGTGGCTCGCACCTGCTCTGAGGTGGAGCTGAAGAGCGCATACCGCAAGCTCGCATTGCAATACCATCCCGACCGCAATCCCAACAATCCCGACGCCGAGGAAAAATTCAAGGAAGTCAGCGAAGCCTACGCCGTGCTCGCCGATTCGGAGAAGCGATCTGTCTACGACCGCTATGGCCACGCCGGCCTAGGTGGAGGACCTGCGGCGGGGGCTGGCTTCGATCCAACTGTGTTCCAGGATTTCAGCGACATCTTTGGCGACTTCTTCGGGTTCGGCGACTTGTTCGGCGGCGGAGGCGGACGCCGCCGCAGCCGCGTGCAGCGGGGCGCTGATCTGCGCGAAGACCTGACGCTCGAATTCGAAGAGGCATTTTTCGGCAAAGAAACGCGGGTTACAGTGCGCCGTCACGAAGCTTGTGAAGAGTGCCGCGGCTCGGGCGCAGCGGCAGGAAAGGGGCCCACGACCTGCCGTTCGTGCGCTGGGCGCGGGCAGGTTCGGTATCAGCAGGGATTTTTCAGCATCGCGCGCACTTGTCCCGCGTGCCAGGGGACAGGCAGCGTCATCACCGATCCGTGCCCGAAATGCAAAGGTGAAGGCCGCACTCTTCGCCAACGCTCCGTAGACGCCAAGGTTCCACCCGGCGTCGAGGACGGCACGCGCATCCGTTTTGCCGGGGCAGGTGAAGTCGGTCAGTTCGGTGGTCCGGCCGGCGACTTGTATGTTGTGCTCCACGTCAAGGAACACCCGTTCTTTGCGCGCGAAGGCAACGACCTTCATTGCGTCGTCCCCATTTCTGTGACCCAGGCTGCGATGGGCGCGGAAATCCGCGTGCCCACCATGGACGGCGAGCACGCGCTGAAAATTCCCGAAGGCACGCAGCCCGGCACAACATTTCGCGTCCGCAACAAGGGTGTGCCCGTGCTGAACGGTCACGGCAAGGGCGATTTATATGTCGAGGTTCGGGTGCAGGTTCCAAGCAAGCTGAACAAACGCCAGCGGGAATTACTGCAGGAGCTTGATGCACTCTCCAAAGTAGATAATCAACCGCTGCTGCGCTCCCTGTTGGGCAAGATGAAAGACATGTTTGGATAGGTGGACCTGCAGGGTGGTCTGTGATTTTTCTGAACCCCATGACCCGCCGCGATGACCCGCCGAAGATGGATCGCCGACGAATTCTCGGACAATCGGGCAGCCCTGACTGGTGATCATGCCGATCACCTGGTGCGCGTGCTGCGTGCCCGAGCCGGGCAGGAATTCGACATCGCTGCCGGAACCCGGGTGCGTCGGGGACGTGTTCTCACGGTCGCCGACGGCCGGGTGGAGTTTGAACTCGGCGAAGAAATTCCTGGGGTCGCCACAGCCTCCGTCTCGTTATTGCTCTCCATTTTCAAATTCGACCGGATGGAGTGGGCGATCGAAAAGTGCACAGAACTTGGTGTAGCACGAATCCTGCCCTTGATCGCCCGTCGTACCGATGCGCACCTTGCCTCGGCATCGGCGAAGCGCGTGGAGCGCTGGCGGCGCATTGCGTTGCAGGCTGCGGAGCAGTCGCGTCGCTCAGCCGCGCCGGAAGTCGGCAGCCCCCTTCGACTGCAGGAAGCCGCGGGACTCTCTGCCGACTTGCGCATCGTGTTGGCCGAGTCAGAGATGCAAACTCAATTGCGGGATGTTGTTTCCTCAGCTGGCAGCGCCAACGAAGTTCTCCTGGCAGTAGGACCCGAGGGCGGCTGGACGAACGACGAATTGGCGCTCTTCCGCACAGGGGGATGGGTATTTGCTTCGCTGGGCGCAAGAATCTTGCGCGCTGAGACTGCTGCTATTGCCGCCTCGGCGATTCTGATCTCAGAACTGAGCTAGCCGAACTGCCGATTCCTCCCTGCGGCTTGTTTTCGCACCGCCTTCCTCAACTCGTCAAGTGTTATCCTGAGCCGCAATGCCCGTTGTGAAGGCGAATTACCGCAAGGCTCCATTCGCTGCCGATGAGCGACAGCGGATCGCCATCGAACACATTTATGGTCCATTGCTGGTCGTCGCCGGTGCGGGTACGGGCAAAACCTCCGTGCTCACGCACCGTATTGCACATCTCGTTCACGAAGGCCACGCCCAGCCGGAGGAAATCCTTGCGCTCACCTACACCGTCAACGCGGCCAAGGAGATGAAGGACCGGCTGCGCAAATTGCTCGAAGGCAGGGAAGTCCAGGCCACCACGTTTCATGACTACTGCCTCGAGCTGCTCAGGACCGTGCACAAAGATTTTGGCGTTCTCGATGAACAGGACCTCTGGATTTATCTTCGCCGCCGCATTCGCGATCTCCATCTCGAGCACTTTGTGAGCGCCCCCAATCTTGGGAAGTTTCTCCGCGATCTGATTGAGTTCATGGACCGCTGCCACGACGAGTTAGTCATGCCTCAGAAGTACGCCGAATACGTCGAGCGCCTCGAGCGCGGCGAGGTGCCACTGCCGCGAGTGGCGAAGTCGAAGGAGTCGCTGGATCGTGAGGAGGTGATCGGACGTTGCCGGGAAATCACTCGCGTTTTCGTCGCGGTCGAGCGGTGGCTGGAAGAAGAGAATCTGGGCACCTTCAGCCACATGATCGTGCGCGCTTATGCTTTGCTGCAGAGCGACGAAAAGGCGCTGGCCGAAGCCCAGTCACGCGCTCGTTTCATTCTGGCTGACGAATTTCAGGACGCCAACTTCGCCCAGGTCCGAATTCTCCGGCGTTTGGCTACCGCAAACGGCAACATCTTCGCCGTTGGCGATCCTGACCAGTCGATTTACCGTTTTCGCGGAGCTTCCAGCGCGGCCTTCAAACTCTTTCAGCATCAGTTTTCCGACACCAAACTCCTGGTCCTCGAGAAGAATCGCCGTTCGACCACTCCGATCCTGCGCAGCGCGTTCGCATTGATCAACGAAAATCCGCCCGTATTCGATCGCAACGACGGCACCATCCGTTATCAGCGTGCTCCGCTCCATTCGGTTCGAGAGGAGGAAGCCGCAGCCGCGGGCATCCCGCTCCCCAGCCCTCCGGTCGAACTGGTCGTTCTCACTGACAAATCCAGTGAAGGTCCCGAGGTCGTGGGGCAACTTCGCGACCTGCAGAAGAAATTGAAATGCAAATGGTCCGACTTTGGAATCCTCTACCGCTCGCATCTCCACCGCGACGATGTCGTGGAGGAACTGGCCGACGCCGGCGTCCCCTACGCGATCGAAAGCATGGACGTATTCGATACACCGCAGGCTCGCGATCTACTCTCCTGCCTGCATGCGGTTGTTTCCTCGGGGGATGATGTGAGTCTGTTTCGCGTGGCAGGCTTACCTCGATTCCGGGTGAGTGCCGAACAACTGCGCCAAGTCATGCGCGCTATTGGCGGGCAGTCACGCGAAGGTCCCATCGTGCCGCTTTCTTCTGCACTCGACCGCGTCGATGGCGGTGGCGACGTCTTGCGGACAATTCAATCCGCAAGAGAGGACATTCACCATCGCCAAGCCAAGGGGCGCTCGGCTTTGGAAATCATCGCGAGGCACTTTGAGCTCGATGCAACTTCTCCGATGACACAGGCGGTTCTGAAATTCGCCGAGGCATGGGAAAAAAAGGAGATCAACAAGACCACTGACCTCGAGGAGTTGGTCGACTACCTTGCTTATTTTCGCGATGCCGGTGGCGTGATACCGCTCACTCTTCGCGACGAAGCTAGGGAAGCAGAGAATGCTGTCCGCCTGATGACCGTGCACGGCGCAAAGGGTTTAGAGTTCCAGCACGTCTTCATCTTGCACGCCAACTCGAACTCATTTCCCAGTTCGTACAAAGAAACGCTGGTGGCGTTTCCGAAGGAACTGCGCGATGCCGACTCGATTACCGAGGCTGACGACAAGACGCTCCACGACCAGGAAGAGCGCCGCCTCTTCTACGTCGCCATGACCCGGGCTCGTGAGTCGCTGCGCATTTATGCCCGGCAGGGGAAAGGAAAGAACAAAAATCCAGACGGTTACATGCGCGACTTGATTGAGAACCGCGGCCTCTCTGGCTGGCTGAAAGCCGTTCCAGCGCGTGGGTCGCAGAAGAGCCTCGAGATTCAAGCGGGAGCGTCCGCCGCCTATCCGGCCGAGTCGCAGGTGAACCAGTGGCTAGAGTTACCCGTATTGGAGGGCTTGCACACGCAGCTCAGTGCCTCAGCGGTAGATTCCTACGAGCGCTGCGCACTGCAGTTCAAATTGGAGCGCGACTGGCATCTTGCCTCTAAGCCAGCAGCGGCCATGCAGTACGGCGCTGCCATGCATCGCGTGCTGAAGACCTATTTCGACTCCATACACGCCGGGCGCCCGAAGACCGACGAAGAATTGTTCGATCAGTTCCGTGAGGACCTCGCGGCCGCCGGAATCCACGAAAAATATCAGCACGAGCTCTACGAGCAGCAGGGAGTCGCCCAACTCCGTGACTTTCTGGCCAAGGTGCGATCCCAGCGTCCGCCGCATGTCCTTCACACCGAGCAGACCTTCCAGATTCGCATCGGAGCAACGACTATTGCGGGGCGCATGGATCGCATCGACGATCGTACCGACGGTACGGTATCCATCGTTGACTACAAGACCGGCAAGGCCAAAGACCAGGATTTCGCTGACAAAAGCCTGCAGTTTTCCCTTTATGCGATTGCAGCTCGCGAAACTTGGGGATACAAGGTTGGCTCGCTGATCCTGCACAATCTCGAAGACAACATTCCGGTTGTCACGACGCGGAGCGAAGCGGACTTAAGCAAGGCTCGCGAGCGGGTGGAAGCGGCCGCTGCGGGAATTGCCTCTGGAAAATTCGACGCGAAGCCCGGTATTCACTGCGCATTCTGCGCCTAC
Organism: Candidatus Sulfotelmatobacter sp.; assembly: GCA_030041475.1. Classification (GTDB taxonomy): domain Bacteria; phylum Acidobacteriota; class Terriglobia; order Terriglobales; family Acidobacteriaceae; genus Sulfotelmatobacter. The sequence goes on along the minus strand of JASHNU010000040.1, from coordinate 37,374 downwards.
CGGAGTTTGTGCCCGGCGAAGGAGAAGCACATAGCCGTTTCCGGCGAGATTTTGAAGAACGTGAACTGAATCGCCCGTTCGGCAGAAACATCGTTCCCCAGAGTCCTCGTGGCGGCAGAATCTTCGGCGCCAAAAAACTTAGGGGACGCATTTTGCGTCCCCTTTTTGCCTTGGTACTGAGCCTTCTTAGTGTTTCTTTTTCTTCTTCGCCTTCTTCTTGGTTGCCATTGTTCCTATTCTCCCTTCCATTCTTCATGGAAAATGTGCAGTGGTCTTCTACTGCAACTAGTTGATGTATAGAGTTAATGAAAAATGAAGTCAAGAAAAAAATGATGCTCCAGTTGCGCGAAGTCGTTGTACCAAAGTCACGACGAGAGAAATTTCCGTGCGAATGTCAACTGATTTCTTCGAACATCGCATCGAACTGCCGGCTCTGAGTGCAAGAACTCGGGGCGCAGATTGATACCGCGCGCAGAAACCCACGCGCCCAGCCACGGTTCTATTTTGCGCCGGAACTCGCCCGCCGCAAACGTGCCCTGAAGCAAAGTTCGCGGCGATGCATCTATAATGAAGGCGCGAAATCTTCGCGGGAGCTTGATTCATGGCCTCTTCTGACGATGTCGTTATCATTTCGGCGTGTCGTACTGCAGTCGGCAAATTTCAGGGCAGTCTGGCGGATTTGAGCGCTCCACAGCTAGGCGCCATCGTAGTGCGCGAAGCGGTCAAGCGTGCAGGCGTCGACCCGGCTCAAGTGGATGAGTGCATCATGGGCAATGTCGTCTCCGCCGGGCTCGGCCAGAATCCGGCGCGTCAGGCGGCAATCTTCGGCGGACTGTCTCCGGCGACAGGTGCCATGACAATCAACAAGGTCTGCGGCTCGGGATTGAAATCGGTCGCGCTCGCAGCGCAAGCCGTGCAGACAGGGAACAGTTCGATCGTGGTTGCTGGCGGAATGGAATCCATGACCAACGCGCCGTATCTTCTGCCGCAGGCGCGCAAGGGGTATCGTCTCGGAAATGCGCAGATTGTTGACTCGATGGTCTACGACGGTCTATGGGATGTTTACAACAACTACCACATGGGTATCACGGGCGAGAATGTCGCCGAAAAATATGGCATCAAGCGCGAAGAGCAGGATGAGTTCGCGGTAAACTCCCACCGCAAAGCCGTCGCCGCAATTAAGGAATGTCGCTTCAAGTCGCAGATCGTTCCGGTAGAGATCCCCGCAAAGAAGAAGACGGATCCTCCCACACTTTTTGAGAAAGATGAAAGCCCGCGCGAAGACACAACCATCGAAGTTCTGCGCGCGTTGAAGCCCGCCTTCAAGAAAGACGGAACGGTCACGGCCGGTAATGCTCCTGGCGTTAATGACGGCGCGGCGGCCGTCGTCGTTACCAGCGCGGTGCGCGCGAAGGAACTTGGCGCCAAGCCGATGGTTCGCATCGTCGCGCAGGCTACGAGCGGCATCGAGCCGGCGATGGTGATGATGGCCCCAGTCGGCGCCGTACGCAAGATCTGGGAAAAGACCGGCTGGAAGAATGAGGACGTTGATCTTTACGAACTCAACGAAGCGTTCTCCGTGCAGGCGTTGGGAGTGATGCGCGAACTCGGATTGAATCCGGACAAAGTGAACGTGAACGGCGGCGCCGTCGCCATCGGCCATCCCATTGGCGCCAGCGGCGCACGCGTACTGGTTACGCTGATCTACGAAATGATTCGGCGCGACGTCAAGCGCGGTATTGCCGCTCTTTGCCTCGGCGGAGGCAACGCGGTGGCCATGGCCGTCGAACGTTGAAGCCCAGAGCACCCAGCCACTTGCTGTCGCGTTGCTTCAGCGGCCAACTAACTTCTGCATTTCCTCGGGGTACCGGTCCCCCTGCACCGGAATCTTCGAGGCCGCGGCTTCCAGTTGCCTGAGATCCTCTGGCGCGAGCCTGATTACCGCCGCTCCGATGTTCTCTTCGAGTCGTTGTAGTTTGGTCGTGCCAGGGATCGGCACAATCCAGGGCTTCTGCGCCAGCAGCCATGCGAGAGCGATCTGCGCCGGGGTAGCTTTTTTCTGTTGCGCGAATCTGCCAATCACGTCTACCAAGGCCTGATTCGCTTGCCGGTTTTCTGGCGTGAAACGGGGAACTAAGTTGCGGAAGTCGTTCTTATCGAATTGAGTGTCTTTGTTGATCTTCCCGGTCAGAAAGCCTCTGCCCAGAGGGCTGAAAGGAACGAATCCGATTCCCAGTTCCTCGAGCGTCGGCAGCACTTCCGTCTCCGGTTCTTTCCACCACAGCGAGTATTCGTTTTGCAGCGCCGTCACGGGCTGCACCGCATGGGCACGACGAATGGTTTTCACTCCTGCCTCCGAAAGGCCGAAGTGTTTGACCTTGCCTTCTCGAATCAGATCTCTCACGGCCCCGGCCACATCTTCGATCGGCACATCCGGATCGACGCGGTGCTGGTAAAACAAATCGATACGATCGGTCCTGAGACGCTTGAGCGAGGCCTCGGCGACCTGTTTGATGTGCTGCGGCCGACTGTCCAGTCTGCTCCAGCGCCCTCCGCCGTTGGGATCCGGCTTGAACCCAAACTTGGTGGCGATTACCACCTGATCTCGAACTGGCGCCAGCGCCTCACCCACAAGCTCCTCGTTCACAAAAGGTCCGTAAACTTCGGCGGTATCGAAGAACGTTACGCCGCGTTCAACGGCGGTCCGAATCAACGCGATCATCTCCTTCTTGTCCGACGCGGGACCGTAACCCGAGCTCATCCCCATGCACCCCAGGCCAATCGCCGAGATTTCTAGGGTCCTTCCAAGTTTGCGCTTTTGCATTGTTTCTCCTTAAGAATCGAACTGTCCGATTAAAACGTCACCTGTGCACGCTGCATCTTGCCATCTCTTCGAATCTTTTGTGAGAGTCATGCGTGAAGCGAAAGTGCTTAGTCAGTGAGCTACGCAGACTTGGCAAGATAGATGACCACGGCAACATCGAACTTGGAATAGTACTTTTTCACGTCGCCGGCTCCATATTTCTCGCGGAATTTTTCCACCACGGACGACACCTCCCTGGCGTCAGTGATGGGAACGGCATCGACGTCGACTCGCGTGCCCCGCGCATCGACCCGAATGCGCGGATTCTTCAGCACGTTTTTGTACCACTGTGTATACGATCCCTGCACTGGCAGCAGGTGAAGCTTGTCGCCATCGTAGACGAACCAAACTGGGTTCGATATCGTGCGTCCTGACTTCCTGCCGGTTACGCTGACGTTGATTTCACGGTAACGGGAAAGTCGGTCTCGGAGAGCATTGATCTGCGTTGTCATGTGCACTCCACATAGAACTAATTTAGATGCTCGCCCGATCCGCCGTTATGCAAAAATACGCCGTTATTCATGCAAAATACGGCACCGTCCAGTGGGCAGGCGGGGGCGCAACCCTTGAGCGAGCAATCACCTGGCAAGACGTTGGCACCAGAATCACAGGCCAGTGTGATCCTAATCGTCGTTTTGGTTCTTCTGCCCACGCTAGTCTGAACGTTGGCCCGGGACGCACGTGCGATGCGAGATGCCATCCAGAAGCTTTGGCCGGAGATCGCGTGGATCAGCAATCTGCAATTACGAGAACAAGTTACCGAGACATGGGTCAAAGCATTCGAGCGCAGTCCCCTAAAGCCTGAGGATCTGAACCAGATCCCGTTCACGCTGCTGGTGCCGAACTGCCCCATCACGTTCATGGAACACAAGCGTTGCGTGGTGCACATCGCCCGCGAAAGCGCCAAGGCAATGCAGGCATTCATGGGGCGCGCGTTGCCGATCGACACGGATACGGTCATCGCGGGGGCCATTCTGGCCGACGTTGGCAAGCTGCTGGAATACGAACTCGGTCCGGACGGAAAAAGCCGCCAGAGTGAGCGGGGCGAGGCTTTGCGCCACCCTTTCACCGGCGTAGCTCTGGCGATGGAGTGCGGGGTCCCCGACGCGGTTTGCCACATCATCGCTGCGCATGCGGCCGAGGGCGACCTGGTCAGGCGGACCACCGAGGCTTTCATCGTCCATCACGCCGACTTTATGGCTTTCTTGCCCTTCAAGAATCCGAAGAACATCAAAATGAGTTGAAACGAAGGAGATTTTCCGTGACCAACACAAACCCGGTGGCTCCTGCCAGGGAGACCGTGAGCGCCACGATGGCACGCTGGGCGGCCGATTTGCGGGTTGAGCATCTCTCGAAAGAGGCTGTCTATCAGGCGAAACGATTTCTGCTCGACTCGCTCGGTTGCGCGCTGGGTGGCTACCAGCAACACGATGTAAAGATTGCGTTGGACGTGCTGGACGAGATTGCCGCGTCAGGGCCTGCGACTGTCATCGGCACCGGCGAGCGGGTCGACCCGGTCTCTGCGTCTCTGGCCAATGCGCTGATGATTCGGTGCATGGACTACAACGACATTTATTGGAAACAGGATCCCTGCCATCCTTCGGACATTTTTTCTGCCGCTCTCGCGTGCTGTGAACGCGCGGCGAGCGATGGCCGGGAACTGATCGTCGGCCTCGTGCTCGGCCACGAATTCGAGATGCGCTTCTGCGAGGCGGCATTTCCCGGAGTTCGCGAGCGCGGCTGGCATCACGCCACGCTGACCGCGTTTGTTTCACCGATCGTTGCCGGAAGGGCGCTGCACCTCCCGTGGGAGCAGATTCAGCACGCCATCGGAATCTCGGCGAGTCGCCATTGCACGTTGGGCGCGGTGACCGCGGGCAAGCTCACCATGATGAAGAACACCGTCGATCCCATGGCAACGCAGAGCGGTGTGCTTGCGGCTCTACTGGCGCAGAAAGGCTATACGGGCCCGGAGCACATCATTGACGGCAAAGAGGGACTAACGCATGTCTTTGGCCCGGACTGGAAACTCGACCTGCTTACAGCAGGCCTCGGCGAATCCTGGCGCATCACTCAATGCGGAATGAAGGCGTTTCCCACAGAGGCGCTCACGCATACGCCCATCTCCGCGGTGCTCGACCTGGTCAAGACCAACGACCTGCATCCCGACAGCGTCGAGAAAGTGCAGATTCGCTCCCTGGCCCGCGCTGCCGACATTCTCTCGGACCCGAGCAAATACGATCCGCATACCAAGGAGACCGCCGACCACTCTCTGCCCTACGTGATTGCTGCTGCTCTCGTACACCGCAGAGTCACGCCGGCGCAGTTCACCAGCGAAGCCATCCTGGAGCCGAAGGTAAGGGAGCAACTCCGGAAGGTGGAGGTGGTTGCAGATCCAGAGATTGAAAAGGTCTTTCCTGCTTTACAGAGGGTAATCGTGCAGATCAAGACTAAAGATGGCCGCTGTTTCGACAAGCAATTGGACTTTCCCAAGGGAGATCCGCGCAATCGGCTGACCGATGCGGAGATTGAAGAAAAGTTTTCCGCCCTCGCGGACGGGGTGCTGACCTCGGCTGCGCAAAAGGGAGTCAAAGATGCCGTGTGGAACCTGGAGCGCGTTGGCTCGGTAACGGAACTAATGGCGCTGATGGAAGCGGATGTTCAAGCTGCCCGCCGCCCCAAGAGCAAGGACAGAAAGAACGTGCGCTCGCGCGCGAAGAGTCAGAAACGCCCAAAACCAGTACTCGCCTGAGGTCTTCGCCGCAGGCGCCCACTACTTCGGAGAGTCGTTATGCCGCAGACAATCGTTGAAAAAATTGCGCAAGCTCACATGACCGAAGGCCCGGACCGGCCGTTGCGCCCGGGCGACTTTCTTTCCATCCGGCCGTTTCATGTCATGACGCATGACAACACCTCGGCGGTGATGAGCAAATTCAAAGCCATCGGCGCGCGCAAGATTCACGAGCCCCGACAGCTGATTTTCGCGCTCGATCACGACATTCAGAATCACGACGAGGCCAACGTGAAGAAGTATCGCTCGATCGAGGCTTTTGCCCGCGAGCACGGAGTGGATTTCTACCCCGCCGGTTCGGGCATCGGCCACCAGATTATGGTCGAGCGCGGATACGTGCTGCCGGGGTCGTTCGTGGTTGCCTCCGATTCACACTCGAACATGTACGGAGCCCTGGGCGCCATCGGGACTCCGATTGTGCGTACCGATGCGGCTGCCGTTTGGGCCACCGGTGAGTTCTGGTGGCAGATTCCGCGGACGGTGCAGGCGGTGCTGGAGGGTAAGCTGCCCGAGGGCGTGACCGGCAAGGATGTGATCATCACGCTTTGCGGGCTATACAACCACGACGAAGTTCTGAACGCGGCCGTTGAGTTTTGTGGCCCGGGCGTGGCCAGCCTTTCGATGGATGCACGCTTCTCAATCTCTAACATGAGTACCGAATGGGGACCGATTGTTGCTTGGTTTCCCGTGGACGAGGTGACGATCGATTATCTGCGGGAGATGCACGAGCGATTGCTCGCGCTGGGTGTAGAACGATTCAGCGAGCGCGACTTCTACCGGTGGACAACCGATCCGCCGCGCCCCGATGAGGATGCGAACTACGCCGCCCGCATCGTGCTGGATCTCAGTCAGGTCACGCCGCATGTCTCCGGGCCCGACACTGTGCAGACCATGCACTCCCTGGCTGAGATCGAGAAGCAGAAAATTGCCATCCAGAAAGCCTATCTGCTTTCGTGCGTGAACTCGCGGGCGGACGACCTGCAAGCCGCGGCAGAGGTGCTGCGCGGGCGCAAGATCGCGCCGGGAGTGAAGTTTTACGTCGGCGCGGCCAGTGCCTGGGTGCAGCAGGAAGCGGAAACCAGAGGCGCATGGCAGCAACTGCTCGATGCTGGCGCAATCCCGCTGCCGCCCAGTTGCGGGCCCTGCATCGGTCTTGGAACAGGGCTGCTGGAGAAAGGGGAAGTCGGCATTTCGGCCACGAACCGCAACTTCAAAGGCCGGATGGGATCACGTGACGCGCAGTGTTATCTCGCCAGTCCTGAGGTCGTTGCGGCCTCGGCAGCAGCAGGCTACATTGCAGGACCGTGCGAGTGGACTGCGCGCACGGTCGAGCGCAACTACACCGAGCTTTCGACACATGGGCGCCCGCACGAGCGAGTCGAAATTCTGCCCGGCTTTCCGGAAAAGATCGAGGGCCGCCTTGTCTTCATGACGCAGGACAACGTGAATACCGACGCCATTTATGGCAAAGATTACACCTATCGCGATGACATGACGCCGGCCATGATGGCGCAGGTTGTCATGCAGAACTACGATCCCGAATTCTCCCTTCGCACACGCCCCAGGGACGTGATCGTGGGCGGATTCAACTTCGGCACCGGTTCGAGCCGCGAGCAAGCCGTAACCTGCTTGAAGGCAAAAGGCTTTCCACTCGTGATCGCCGGCAGCTTTTCGCAGACCTACCTGCGCAACGCCTACAACAACGGATTTCTGTGCATTGAAGTTCCGGCGCTGGTGGAACGTTTGCGCCGGCAGTTTGCGGCAGAAATCGCGGCGAAAGACAAGACCGTGATTCCCGGTGAACACATCGCAATCGATTTCACTTCCGGCACGGTTGTCTGGAACGGGGAAAGATTTGCATTCCCTGCGTTGGGCAGCGTTCCGCAATTGCTGGTCGTTGCCGGGGGCGCAGAAAACGTAGTCGCGCAAAAACTGGGACTGACTTCTCAACCGCACAACCTGCAACCGGTCGTTACCTCAGGAGACTAGATATGGCGAAGCACACAGTCGTTACCATGCCCGGCGATGGAATCGGCAACCAGGTTCTGCCCGAGGCGTTGCGTCTTCTCGAAGCCGTTGGCTTCGACGCGGAATACATTCACGCCGATATCGGGTGGGATTGCTGGCGCCGCCAGGGCATTGCGCTGCCGCAACCGACGGTCGATCTGTTGGCGAAGCATAAGCTGGGATTGTTCGGCGCTATTACATCCAAGCCGAAGAAAGAGGCGGAAGCGGAGTTGAACCCGGAACTGAGAGGGAAGGGATATTCGTACTTCAGCCCGATCGTGACCATGCGGCAGCGATTCAACCTGGATACTTGCATCCGGCCCTGCATTTCTTTCCCTGGCAATCCGTTGAACTTTATCCGCAAGAAGCCGAGTGGTGGATACGAAGAGCCGTTCGTCAACGTGGTGGCGTTTCGTCAGAACACCGAAGGCCTGTACGCCGGAGTGGAGTGGACGAATCCGCCCGAGCAAGTTCGTGCGGCCCTGGCCACGCATTCCAAGTTCAAACCATTCACATCTGTGCCCGGGCCGGACCTTGCGATTTCCGTGCGCATCATCACTCGAGCCGCAGCCCGCAAGATCTGCAACGCGGCGTTCGACTGGGCGAAGAAATATGGTTACAAGTCCGTGACGATTTGCGAGAAGCCTAATGTCCTGCGTGAAACCTCAGGCCTGATGGAGGACGAAGCCAAAGCGGTGTCCAAGGAATATCCCGGGATTGCACTTTGGTCTACGAATATTGACGCGCAAACCATGTGGCTGACCAAGAATCCCGAGGATTACGGAGTGGTGGTGGCATCGAATCTGTTTGGAGATGTGATTTCGGATGCTTTTGCAGGCCTGGTTGGTGGTCTGGGTTTTGCGGCGTCCGGCAACATCGGCGACGAGGTTGCAGTTTTCGAGCCGACCCACGGCTCAGCCCCCAAGTACGCGGAACTGGACCCTCCGATCGTGAATCCGATTGCCATGTTCTTGTCCGCCGCCATGCTGCTCGACCATGTTGGCGAAACCACGAAAGCCACCCGCATTCGCAATGCGATCGCGGCCGTGGTGAAAGAAGGGCAGGTTCGAACCTACGACATGATGCGAATTCCGGGCGGCCCAAAAGCCATCAGCCAGGGCGCGGCCAGCACGACTCAGATGACGGACGCCGTCCTCGACAAGTTGCAAACGGAGAGAGAGATAGACTATGCGGGCTCCATGGTGACGTCGGTGTGAAGACAAACCAGCAAATGGACGTTCTTTACGAAGAGATTCGCGAAGACAACCTTGACGATCCTCAGGCCCTGCCGCAAGAACTGCTGGCGCTCGTGGACGCAGGCTTCGTGGAAGAGGAACAGTGCGTGTTCCTGTCGGCACTGAAGCAAGCGGTGCCCGTTCAGCGGATGGACTTTCCCGATCGCACCGCTTTCGAGTGCTTCGTAAATTTGATTCGCGTCGAAGATTACTTGGAGAATGGCGGCCTTCCTCCCCTGGAAATGCTTGGCCGCGGCCTTGCCCTGGCGCAGCTACTCAAAGCCAAACTTTCCCACCTGCATGGTACGAAGTATTTTCGAATCATCGTCTCGTTTGACGGTACCTCGTGCACGGTTCGTTTCCACACTGTCAGGCCCGACGAGGAATGGGTTGCAAAAGATGTGCGATCGGAAGAGGCGATCGCTATCTTCGACACACGGGAATCGGAGCCATGAGCGGCACAACTGAGGTCGCGGCGAGACGCACAGGCGAGGCAGGGCACTGCGGTGCAGAAATCCGTTCCGATCTGCACGTGAGGGTCGAACCGCGCGATCGGGGCGGAATTGAAATCGAGCTCGAATCGCGGGTGAAACCTTATTACGGAGAATCGATTCAAAGGCAGACCGAAGATGTGCTCGAAGCACTGGGAGTGCGCCATGCGCGAGTGCAGGTTCACGATGAGGGTGCGCTGCCGTTTGTAATTGCTGCCCGCATCGAAGCGGCTGTGCGGCAGGCCGGGTTAGGGCAAGGCACGCGCGTTCTGCCAGATCAGGTTGCCCTGCGACCCGTCTCCGCTCGCGATCGTCTGCGACGTTCCCGGTTGTACGTTCCAGGCAGCGAGCCGAAGTACTTCATCAACGCTGCCCTGCATGGAGCCGATGCCATCATTCTCGACCTGGAAGACTCCGTGCATCCCAGCGAAAAGGATGCTGCGCGGCTTCTGGTACGGAACGCCCTGCGAGCCGTGGACTTCCTCGACTGCGAGCGCATGGTGCGCATCAATCAGCCTCCGCTGGGGTTGGAGGATCTGAATGAAATGGTCCCCGAATTGCCGGACTTAATTCTTCTTCCGAAAGTCGAAACTCCGGAGCAGATCGTTGAGGCCGATGTTCGTATCGCCACTATCAAAGAGAATTACGGAATCGATCGTACAGTCTGGCTCATGCCGATTCTGGAGTCGGCGCTCGGTATCGAGAACGCATTCTCCATCGCCAGGGCCAGCGCCAATATCGTCGCCCTCACGATCGGGCTGGAAGATTACACGGCTGATCTCGGCGTCGTTAAAACCTCAACTGGGGCGGAAACCCTCTATGCCCGCCAGCGCGTTGTGAACGCGGCTCGCGCCGCCGGCGTGCAAGCAATCGATTCTGTTTTCGGCGATGTCGGCGACATGGAGGGCCTGCGTGCATGGGGACAGAACTCCCGCGCCATGGGATTTGAAGGCATGGGCTGTGTTCACCCCCTCCAGATTCGCGTGATTCATGAGGCTTTCGCGCCCACTGCCGCAGAGCTCGAGAAAGCCAGAAAGATTGTCGCCGCCTACGACGAGGCGCAGACGAAGGGCTTGGGTGTGGTGAGCCTGGGGTCGAAGATGATTGACCCTCCTGTTGTACATCGTGCACTAAAGTTGATGGCACGAGCGCAGGAGATGGGATTGCTGGAGTCAAAAGACAAGAAGTAAAGGGACTGGCTTGAAGAGATAAGAAGTGAAGAGGCCGAATCGTCGATGCCAACTCTGACCAAGACCGAGATGCTTCAGAACGCAGCCGGGCGCATGGTGCCGAATCGGGTGAACGGCCGTTCACAAACGCCCTACCTCGGCGTAGGCAAATATCGTCCGAGCGGACGAAAAGCAGCCCCGCCAATCAGCATAATCGCCGACTATCCAGCGAACGGCGACAAGAGAGTGGCCGATCTTGAAACGGCTCTGCGGAAATGCGGCCTGCGCGATGGCATGGTCCTCTCGTCGCATCATCACTTGCGCGACGGCGATCGTGTTGCGCTTATGGCTCTGGAGGCCGCTTCCCGCATCGGTGTGAAGGACCTGATGTGGTTTCCCAGTGCGTCCTTTCCCTCCCAGCAGGGCGCGATCGAACTGATGGAAGCCGGGGTGATCGATCACATCGAAGGCAGCATGAACGGACCGCTCGGCGATTACTGCACGCAGGGCAAAATGCGAGGCATGGGCGTTCTGCGCTCCCACGGCGGCCGCTGGCAGGCAATCCAGGACGGCGAGGTTCACATCGACATTGCAGTCATCGCGGCGCCGACCGCTGACCCATTCGGCAACTGTGACGGATCTCATGGAAAATCCGCGTGCGGCTCGCTTGGCTTTGCGCTGGCGGATTCCATCTACGCCGACCACGTGATTGTCGTTACCGACAACCTCGTACCCTTCCCGTGTATTCCCTGGCAAATTCAGGGCAACAACGTGGACTGCGTTGTGGAAGTAGATGCCATCGGAGACCCCACGAAAATCGTTTCCGGCACAACGCAAATCACGCGCTCGCCGGACCGCCTTCGCATCGCCGAGTTTGTCGCCTTTTTCCTCAGAGATGCCGGGATCATGCGCAACGGTTTTTCCTTCCAGGCCGGAGCTGGGGGAATTGCGCTGGCCTTTGTCAGCTATCTCAAGCGGATGATGCGAGAGTCCGGCATACGAGCGCACTTTGTCCGCGGCGGCTCCACAAAATATCTGGTCGAACTGCTGGAAGAAGGCCTGACTGACTGCATTCTCGACGGGCAAACCTTCGATCTCGACGGGGTGCGATCCATCGCGAACAATCCACGCCATGTGGCGACTTCTCCCTTCACGTCCTACAACTACCACGGCAAGGGCAATTTCGCCTCTATGGTGGATGCTGTCGTTTTAGGCGCGACAGAGGTCGACGTGGACTTCAACGCCAACGTGGTCACGCACTCCGACGGGCGCCTTCTGCACGGAATCGGAGGATGGCAGAACTGTCTGGCTGCCGGGTGCACAATTCTGGCGGTTCCTTCGTTCCGCGACCGCATCCCGGTTATCGTGGACGAGGTCACGACCCTCTGTGGTCCGGGTGAGTTGATTGACGTCATCGCGACCGAGCGCGGCATTGCTATCAACCCGCGAAGGCAGGATCTCATCGATGCCGTCCGAAACTCAAAACTCCCGATCCGCCCGCTGCGGGAGATCAAAGACGAAGTCGAGCGCATCTGCGGCGGTAAGCCAGCGAGACCCACTCACACCGATCGACCGGTCGCTGTCGTCAAGTGGGTGGACGGCACAGTGCTTGACACGATCTGGCAGATAGATGATCTGGCAGATCGGATGACCTGAAAGCTGCAGGCGTGGCATGGATCGGTAGTGATCGCTCCTGTCCCGTTTTGATGGACCTGGCGACGTGCGCCAGAGCTTCCGCCTGGATGTGACCGTCAACCAACCGTTTGACCGGAATAAGCCGGCTGTGCGCACGCGGCTTCTACGGTCTCGCAATCCACCAATCCGGCTGCACCATAGAGCACCGGCAGCACCTCGCTAGCCCGATGCTTGCGGCGGAGTTCTGCGACTTTCTCCGTGCCGCAGCGGTAAGCCGGTAGGTACATCCGCCCCAGCAGCGGATGACGTCCCCAGGCGCCCGAGAGTTTGTCGGCGCGCTCCTCGGTGACCAGGTAATCCCGCCGCAGAATGGCGGCGACTTCTTCTTTCTGCATCTTCTCGCCCCAGGTGAGATACGAAGCTTCGTTCTTGGCGTCATCCTGCAAGAGCGCGAGCAGCACGCCAATCTGCAAATCGTCATCTGGAAGCTGGTCCACTTCCGTGACCCCATGGGCGATCAAAATTGCGTTGTTGGCGATTCCTTCAAAAAGGGTGGCGGCGCGTGTGTTCATGGTCAGAACAGTAGCCTCGAATCCGACCAGGCTGCGCACATATAGGTCTTGAAGATAGGCGAAAGTAGTTACATGCCCCGGCACGACCTCGTGGCTGACGAGATGCTCGAACTCCGGCACCGAAATCTGCAACGAAGCGTTGATCTCGTACGTGGCCTCGTATTTCGGTGTGCCGTCCGCATTTCTCGCCCGGCCAATGTAATTCATCGAGCCAGAGAACCATGCGTCCTTGATCGGAAGGAATTCGATGTTGGCGCGCGGCACCCGCACGAGTTCTGTCGGAATATATGGCACAAGGTTCTTCTCGCAGAGCTCATTCATGCGAGCAATGACGGCCGCTCCCAGAGCACGCACAGAGGCCATGGGGACGAGTCGTTCGCGGCGCCATCGATCCACAGCGTCCAGGATGCCCGCCGGGCCAGAAGGCTGATATCCGGCGCGGCCCAGCAATTCGGCAACGCGTTCGCGCTTTGCCTCGGGTCGCGAAGGCTCCGGCGGTCGGCCGGTGGAGGCCTCGACGCTCCGCTCATAAGGCACGCGGTTGCCCTTGCCAGTGGTTTCCATGGCAAGTTCCCACATCGTTGTCAGGCAGGTGTTCAGGCCTTCAAGAAAAGCCCTGCGTTGACCGCCCACGCGGCGGGCTTCGACGTTGATCGCATCCATCGAGCGGATGATCTCTGTGCTCATTTCGCTCAGGTAGTCCGCGACGGCAGCGCTGTCCTTGCCGGTAACGCCGCCCGCAGCTCGCAGGCGGGCAGCGGCCGGATGGGTGTAAGCCGCAGGTAGCGGCTCGTCGGAAAACCAGGAATCGGCGATGAACCGGCCTGTTCCCGAGGGGCACATGACGTCGCCTCCCCAAAGGGTGTCGATACCAAGAATTGCGTTTGCGATGGAAAGATCGGCTTGGTTCATTTGAATGTCTCCGTTGAAATCGTTCTTATCAGGTACGTTGTAGCGCTCCGTTAATGTGATTCGCCGTCCGACCTATTCGTTTTCGGACTTCGATCTCTTCATCGAGTTCAGATAGGTGTACACGCAGAGACCCACGAACCCGAGCGCGGAGAGCATCTGCGAAACCGGCATGTTCTGGTAGAACGGCGTTTGAATCCATTCTTCCTTGAAGTGCGGCAGCACGCGCAGCGCCGCACCAATCACGCCGCCAAGCGCGCCGCCAGCCATCAGCCCACCCGCAATGATGATACCTCGCTCGCGGATTGTTCTGCCGTGCTCGCCGCCGGTCTTTTCAGCGCGCTTGTTCACAAGGTGCGAGAGGAATCCGCCGGCCAGGATGGGCGTGGTCAGCTGCAGCGGCAAATAAATTCCGAGTGCGAAGACCATCGAAGAAAGGCCGAGCATTTCCAGCACCACAGTGACCATGGCACCGAGACCAAACAATATGTAGGGGGCCGGCTGGCCACTCATGAATCCCGAGACCACGGCTTTCAGCGCTGAGGCCTGGGGCGCGACCAGCACCTGCCTTGGGTCGCCGGGCACGGCCTCTCCGAACTGGAATGCCTTGGCCAGCAGAATGATGGTGAACCCCGCAGTCAGGGCCGACGCGACCACCGCGATGAACTTCACCTTCTGCTGCGCCGCGGGCGTGGAACCGATCCAGTAACCGGCCTTCAGGTCGGTGATGAATTGTCCGGACGAGCACAGGGCAACGCAAACCATGCCAGCCAGGGCCATCACGAAGAACATGCCGGTGGCCCCGGAAAGCCCGAACTTCAGCAGCACGATCGCCGAAACGATCACGGTGAGCAACGTCATGCCACTGGCTGGGTTGTTGGCTGTCGTGGCAATGGCGTTGGCAGCTACCGTGGTGAAGAAGAATGAGAACAGCAGCGTCAGTGCGAGGCCTAAACCAACCACCGTCCATGAAACGTGAAGCTGTCCAAAGAAGGCGGCCACGGCGAGGGCGCCCAGCACAACTCCGAGCAGGATGGTGAGAACGGGAATGTCGCGGTCCGTGCGCTCCACGCGCGGTGTTTCACCGTGGCGAAAGGCGTGCATCGCGATGCGAAACGACCCCCCAACCACATGCAGGGACTTGAGGATTCCGACAAATCCCGCGCTGGCGATGGCACCTACGCCGATGAAGCGCACATAGTTGCGGTAAATATCCGCAGCCGCCATGTGTGAAATGGGGATCGTGGCGGGATAGACGGTGACCTCACCCAGGTGGCTGCCAACAAACCAGATCATCGGCACCAGCACGAAGTTCACCAGCACACCGCCGGCACAAAAGATGAGGGCGACGCGCAAACCCATCACATATCCGAGACCGAGAATGAAGCTGACCGCATCGAAATTGAAGACCATGCGGCCGCGCTCGGCCACTGACCGCATAAGGGGCAGAAACTGGAAGTTCAGATATTCCTTCCAAACATGAAAAGTTGTGACAAAAAAGTCGTAGATCGCTGCGACAACAGTAGCCTGAAGCAGAAGTTTGGCTTGCGAGCCGCCTTTTTCACCGGTCACGAGGACTTCGGTGATGGCCGTGGCCTCCGGGAAGGGAAACTTGCCGTGCATTTCGCACACAAAATAGCGCCGCAGCGGGATCAGAAAGAGGATGCCAAGGCACCCGCCGGCCAGGCAGATGAAAATGGTCTGCACCGGATGCGGATCGAGGTGGAGAGCGTAAAGCGCCGGCACCGTGAAGACCGCGCCTGATACTACAGCGGCGGAGGCTCCGCCCATGCCCGTGATGATGACGTTCTCCAGCAGGGACGAACGGCGCTGGTACATGCGCGCCAGGCCGATGGCGAGGATGGAGATGGGAATCGCGGCCTCCATTCCCTGGCCAACCTTGAGAGTGGAATAGGCCGATGCTACGCTGAAGATCACGCAAAACAGGACGCCCCAGACGATGGAGCGTGAAGTGAGTTCTGGTAATTTAGCAGAAGCCGGAACGATGGGCAGATAAAATTCGCCGTCATGCAGCGGCTTATAGGCATTTTCGGGAAGAGTTTTGGTATCGATCAGTTCGGCCGGCATTGGATGTTCCCTCGTGCCAAGTGGACCATTGCCGCCGAGACCGAGCAATGACGCGGATCACAATCCTCAGATCGCCGTAATTGGCGCCTGATGCCGGCTGGTAGACAGGAGATCACCCTGGCATCCACAATGTGCCGGCGCATTCCAAGTGGAAGGTCTATTCCATGAAGCGCTTACATCAAGCAACGCTTCTGCAGCCAAATTCACCCACGCTGCTCACGGCCCGTCGCATGACCTCCTCGTTCAGTGTTCTAGCGCTGCGTGTAACGACGCAGCGGTGGTCGCCTGATTTGCAGCCGATTCGACGTTGTGCAAGCTGGGTTGGGCCCTCTGCCACAGAATCCGCGCATCGGAGGCATCGTTCGGGTACGCTTCAGTAGATTGCTTTCCCGTCGGTTCTACGATGATGTCGACGCGACGGTTGTAGGCCAGCCAGGTCGCCGCGGAACGATGGGTCATCCACTTCTCTGGCTTTTGCGGGTCCTCCGTCTGTAGTTTCGAAACATCCTTCTTACTCAGTTCCTGCTGTTTCCCTTGAGCGCAAGTCTGGATCTTGTCGGCGGGGATTCCCTGGGACACCAGATACCTCTTCACCAGATCAGACCTTCTCTCGCTGAGCTTCAGGTTGTACTCCTTGGACCCGCGAATGTCAGCGTGTCCAACCACCATGAGGCTGGCATGGTCGTTGTCGTACTGCTCGTGATTCTTGAAGCGGTTCGCAGCCTCCGACAGGGCCTCCTTCTCGGTTGCTACAAGGCCGATCTCCGAGTGTTTGGATGTGGGGTAGTTCGTCGGGTAGAACACGCTGGCAAGGATAACCGGAGGCACCGGATCAATGGAGCCAACTACATGCAGTGCTGCAGTTTGCGTCGTTGTTCCACCGCAGGCGTTGGAAGCTGAGAGTGTGTAGTTGACCATCTCGTTGACGGGGCCGATATTGGTCTGCTTCGGCTGCGCGTTGATGGTTTGGCTGCCGCTCATACCCTCGCTGCCCAGCGAGCTGATCGTCACGTGGTTCGCATTGGAGGTAGTCCAGCTCAATGTGGCCGAGTCGTCTTGGACGACCTTATCCCCGATCTTGTGAAAGCGCACTTCCGGCTGGCTCCACGTTAGAGTCACGGTCGGTTGTGGATTGACACTGACCGTGGCTGTCCGCATCGCGTCGCCGCCTGGACCTTTGGCAACCAACTCATAGGTCGTCGTTTTGGTGGGGGAGATCGGGCGGCTGCCGTTTGCCATAACCGATCCCAGGTTCGTGATGGATACAGCCACCGCGTTCGCCGATGTCCAGTTCAACTGATCCGATTGTCCACAGCCCAGTTGAGCCGACTGTGCGGCGAGCTGCGCGGTAACCGGCGCGATCGGAATTTCCGCGCTGGCGATTCCCGCCTCGAACCGCGGCCGCGGTCCGAGAGTGTTCCCCTGGGCCCAGTCCCTGGTCTTGATCGTGCCATCGTGGTTGAGGTCAACAATCACTTTTTCACCGGCTTTGACCTGTACCGGGCCTGACCAGATCGTATTTCCTTTCCGTGTAACTTCCACCTGATAGTTACCGGGTTTCACCAGCAGACGCTGATGCCAGATCCAGTCCCAGTCAAATTCATCCACATGGCCGACGAAGTAATCTGGCGTCGTGCCGTTGAGCAACACCGCCGCACGCGGGTGCCCTTTGAATTCGATGTCTCCAAACGGGCCTGACACCTTATCGCCGGATGCTTGTAGCGTCACCGGAACCTCGGTCGTGTTACCCGCGCTAATACGCACTGCCTCGGTGTACGGAATGTACCCGTAATTACGGACGCTCACTTCGTGAGAATCAGCCGAAAGCTTGATCGTCTGACTTCCATCCCGGATGGCCTTCCCGTCCACGAAAACGTACGCTTGCTTCGGGCTTACATGAATCTTCAACTCCCCGGTGCCTGAATCGCTTTGTGCAAAGACGGGCCATGCGGCTAACAGGAACGCAACGAAAATCAGAGACGCGAAATGAGCTTGATGCTTGAAGAATTTCATTTGGAATCTCCTTGGAAATTTCAGGTTCACTGGACTTGCTCACGGTGCATGGTTGCCACACTTCTGAGCCGGCAGGTGTACTCACGGGACGTGATCCCGCCGCGCAAAGAATGGGATTCCATGGGCCAAATTTTAGTTGTATCGTCACACGATATAATTTGGGGGAATCCCCATTCTCGTTCAAGCCTATTCTTCACCCGTTTGCCAGCGGCGCCGGGGTAAAGAAGTCCTAAAGAGGATCCCGGTTACTCAGTCGATGGGGCATTTTTCGCGAGGAGAGCGTGTTGGCACGCGACCTGGAGGGCTACAAGGCATATCTTCACAGGGTGCGTTATTGGTTGGTGCCACAAGTGAGGTGATCACTCCAGCAACGGATTTGCACTTGCCACCTCGACTTCACCAGCTCACTTTACGGAACTACAACCTGCAACGGCGGCGTGGAGTAGCCACTTTCTGCTCCACCGGAATTCACCGAGGTCGCTACATAGTAATAAGTGACCCCAGAACTGACCGCGTTATCGGTGTACATCGTACTCGTGTCCAAAGTGCTGTTGATTTTGGAATAGGAACCCACTGCGGTGCCACGATATACGTTATAGCCGATGACAGAAGAGGTGCTGGGGCTCCAGGACAAGTTCACGGAGTACTGCATGGCAACACCTGTCCCAGTCATCGATTCGACAGCCTGCCCGCTGGACGCATTGCTCGCGAAGGTCAAAGTTCCGGAGGCTTGTCCGCTTTGAGCCGGTGAGAAGGCCACGTTGAGCGACACACTCTGTCCCGCACCGATGGTCAGCGGAAGGGAGGCGCCGGAAAGTGCGAACTGCGAATTGCTGCTGGCATCGGAAGAAATGGTGACGCTTCCGCCGCTCGCACTCAGGCTCACAGCCTGCGTCGCAGTGGATCCAATATTAACGTTGCCAAAATTCAGCGCCGTCGGGCTGATGGCAAGCGTTCCGTTGGCCGTACCCATTCCGGTCAGGGGTATGTTAAGTCTTGGCCCGTAAATGAAGACGCTTCCGCTGGTCACACCAGCAGCTTGTGGAGCAAAAGTAACGCTTAGAGCAATACTTTGCTTCGGGCTGAGAACCAAAGGGAAGCCGGGCCCCTGGACGGAAAAGTTGTTCCCCAGCGTCTGTAGCGCCGTCAGAGTAACGTTCGACGCTGTCGCATTGCTCAGCGTAACCGAGAGCGTTGCCTTACTTCCTGCCGCCAGCTGTCCGAAAGCCAGACTCGCGGGCTCGGCAGTCAGAGCTTCACTGGTTACACCGGTGCCCACCACTCCCAGTCTGAGTGTGAGGTCGGATGCGTCGCTCGTAAACGTCACTTCGCCGGTGACAATTCCAGTCTGGGACGGGGCGAAAATCACGTTTACGTTGACGGTCTGACCGGCCGCAAGAACGAGTGGAAGGCTCAAACCGGACGGGCTAAATTCGGAATCGTTCGAGCTCATTCCTGAAATGGTGATGCTGGTTGTACCGGTGTTCGTCAGAGTAATGAGTTGACTCTCCGATTGGCCAATGGCGACTTCCCCAAAGCGCATATTCGCCGGCGAGCACTGCAACTGGGGCGTCGTCGCCCCGGCGCCGGTAGGCAGCAGGGTGAAGAAGATTATGAGAACAACGATGGAAGCAAAACGAGGAAAGAGAGGTCGACGGCTGGACTGGGGGAGTCTCATGAAGCTAGATTGAGACCCTCTGCGCCGAGAGAAAAGATGCTGCTAGTACACGTACTTGCGGCGCTAAGGCAGATGGCCGGTCGTACGAAGGCCGGCTTCTCAAAGGATCGAGCCTCAAAGTACTTGAAAAGCTGGGCTGGGAGGAGCAATGGATGACAGGCAGGCGCTATCGAACAATCAAAACTCGATAGTACATCGTCTTTCCTGA
Organism: Candidatus Sulfotelmatobacter sp.; assembly: GCA_030041475.1. Lineage (GTDB taxonomy): Bacteria > Acidobacteriota > Terriglobia > Terriglobales > Acidobacteriaceae > Sulfotelmatobacter. Next base: position 17,715 of record JASHNU010000040.1, on the reverse strand, counting down.
TTCGGGACTACGGAGCAGGAATTTGAACGTTGGAAACGACATTCGAGTAGCCGCTCTCCTCGTTGCTGGTATTCACCGCCGTCGTGGCGTAGCAGTAGGACGTGCCGTCCTCGACCACCGTGTCGGAATACGAAAGTCCCGTGTTAAGTGAAGCGTTGAGCTTGGAGAAAGTCCCGCACGATCCGCTGTACACGGCGCGATAAATGTTGTAGCCGGAGATGTCCGGCGAGGAGCTGGCATCCCAGGCCAGGCTGACCGTATAGGTCGGCGGCGCGGTGCCGGTCCCCGTCGCAGTTCCGGTGCTGGGACTCGTCTCAGCATTGCTGGTGAAGCTGAGAGTAGCGCTGGCCGAACCAGTTGCCTGTGGAGTGAAGGTCACGGTGAACGGAACGCTATCTCCGGCTGGGATTGTCACCGGAAATGACAAGCCGCTGATGGTGAAAGCGGAATTATTCGAACTGGCCGCGGTAACTGTGACAGCCTCATTGCTTGCCGCAAGAATTCCCGATCCTGTCCCACTGCTTCCAACGGTCACGTTGCCGATCGGAATAGTGGCCGGACTGGCACTCAACTGGCCGGGTGGCGTCGTCACGCTCGAGCCTGTTCCAGAGAGCGACACGCTGGTCTGCGCATCCGTCGCATTGCTCACAACGGTCAACGTAGCATCGAAGGTCCCGGCGACATTGGGCGAAAAAGCAATGCTGATCGTGGCGGCTTGTCCAGAGGCGATCGTGACAGGAAGAGTGGGTGCAGTCAGCAAAAAATATTGGGTCGAGATAGTGGCGCTGCTTACGGTGACGGCTCCCTGACCGGAGTTCGTCGCGGTGAGGGTCAGCGTCGAGCTATTCCCCGCCGCGACAGTACCAAAATTAAGTGTTTGCGGTAGATAGAGGGTTCCGTATTGCTGTTGCTGGATGTTTGGGCCGGCGCTCACGCCCTGGCAGCCTACGAGGAACAGCAAGGCCGCAAAGAGCAACACGGTCGTTGCCCACGACTTGTCCTTCCATCCAAATTCTTTTGTCGTCTGCAGAGTCAACTTGGAGCATCCCTCGACACTGATGGCGGGCGCGAGCCTGCGCCGTTCAGTCACACTAGTTTGCGGTCGGCGGCGCCACCGCGGTAGATATCCGAGGTGCCTACCGCCAACCCGTCTAATGGCCAGTTGGGAGAGTTACGAAGTGACTCGCAGTTTGTATTACAAACACTGTTACCGGAACGAGATCAAGGACGAGGCTGGACGCCCGAAATCCCGCAAGAGACCTATTGCTTACCTGATAGGGCCGGTCCCATTCGTTTCTTTAAAGTTCGTAGATGGTCTTCCTCTTGGCACCAAAAGGACACGACCTTTCGGACAGTGCTCCTCTGATACCTATTGATTAAGTGCGTCAAAAGAGACATCCTCGTGTGAGTATAGCACCCCGATCTCGTTGCCAACCGAAAGCGGCCAGCAAACGCGGCGCCAATGACGCCCCAGCTCCGGCAGCGACTGGAAAATGAAAAAATCCCGATGGGCCGCCGCCTCAGCGATCCTGCGGTCCACCCTCGCGATCCCCTCCAGCAGCTGTTCACTGTCGCCACCCCACCCTTCCATCGGGGGCTGGCTGAAAGTCCAACCCATGCAGATGGGGCGCTTCGAAATGGGTGTACAATCGTTCCCGTTTTTGAAGCCAGACAAGGAGGGACCGGTGAAGACGATTCCACTCCACGTCAACGGCCGGGCCACAAGAGTAACGGTCGATGATCCCGACATGCCGTTGCTCTACACCTTGCGAGACAACCTGGGACTGCACGGACCTCGCTTCGGCTGCGGCCTGGGACAGTGTGGGAGCTGCACCGTGCATATTGACGGCGAGGCAGTGCGCTCCTGTATAACGCCGCTCTCGGCCGTGGGCAAGAAGAAGATCGTGACCCTTGAAGGCCTGGGCGCGCCCGACAAGCTGCATGCCCTGCAGAAGGCCTTTATCACAGAACAAGCCGCGCAGTGCGGTTATTGCATTAACGGCATGATCATGGAGGCAGCTGCTTTCCTGGCGCACAACCAGAACCCAAGCGAAGCTCAGATCAAACGGGCTCTGGCTCACAACCTCTGCCGTTGCGGCACCCATCTGCGTATCGTGCGCGCGGTCAAGCGTGCTGCTGCCGGCGTCTGAGAAGGGGCTGCTTATGTTTTCCGACAAACCGAGTCGCCGCGACTTCTTGAAAGGCACCGGCATCCTGGTCGTCAGCTTCTCTTTCCCCCTTCCATCTCCCCCCGGGACGGCCCGTGCCCAGAGCGCGGATTTGAGCGCAACTCCGGCCAAGACCGTAGCTCTGGACGAGGTGGATGCCTACTTAGCCATCGATTCCAGCGGCCGCGTGACCCTTTACTCCGGCAAGGTGGAGCTGGGCACGGGCGTAAGGACGGCCTTGACCCAAATCGTGGCCGAGGAGTTGGACGTGCCGCTGACGCGCATCGGAGTCATCGAGGGGGACTCAGCCCTCACGCCGGCGCAGGGCAAGACGTGGGGCAGCCTCACGATCCAGGCTGGTGGGGTGCAGATTCGCCAGGCCGCTGCCACCGCCCGGCAAGCTTTGCTGCAGGAAGCGGGGAAACAGCTGGGGGCGCCCGTCAGTGATCTTATCGTTGAGCAAGGCACGGTGCGACCGCGCAGCGGCGGCAAGCCAAAAACCTATGGCGATTTTATCGGCGGCAAGAACTTTTCCCTGAAACTCGACAAGCAGGCGCCGCTGAAGGATCCAGCGAATTACCGGATCGTGGGACAGCCAGTTCCTCGCAATGACATCCCGCCCAAAGTCACGGGCCAATTTACGTACGTACATGATTTCAAGCTGCCGGGCATGTTACATGGCCGCGTATTGCGTCCGCCCGCAATCGGCGCCAATCTGCAGAGCGTCGATGAGAACTCGGTCAAGGATATTCCGGGTGTGGTCAAGGTGGTGCGCCAGGGCAACTTCGTGGGCGTGGTGGCCGAAAGCGAATGGGGCGCGATCCGAGCAGTGCAGAAACTCAAGGCAAGCTGGTCCACCTGGGAGGGCCTGCCCGAGCAGAGCAAGCTTTGGGAGTACGTCCGCGCTACCAAGATCAACAAGGACGATGTGACCAGTAACATCGGCAACGCTGAGCAAGCTCTGGAGCAAGCCAGCAAGCGGATCAGCGCAACTTACGACTTTGCCATCCACACTCACGGGTCGATCGGGCCATCGTGCGCGGTCGCCGAATTCAAGGATGGCAAGCTCACGTGCTGGTCGGCCAGCCAGGCCCCCCACGATCTCCGCCTTCAGCTTGCGGCCATGCTTTCCATGAAGGACAGCGACGCGCGGGTCATCTACATGGACGGTTCCGGCTGTTACGGCCGCAACGGCCATGAAGACGCGGCTGCGGACGCAGCGCTGCTGGCCCGCGCCGTGGATCGCCCGGTACGCGTTCAGTGGATGCGCGAAGACGAACACGGCTGCGACCCGAAGGGGCCACCCACGCTGATGGATCTCCAGGCCGGGCTAGACGCCAGCGGCAGCGTTGTCGCCTGGTATTCCCAGCTCTATGTCCCAGAGGGCGGCGGCGGCAATGTGAGGCTGCTGGCAGCAGAGGCGGCGGGGTTGCCCTTTGAGAAGGGGATGTTCCCCGGTAACATCATTAATAACTCGGCAATTCCCTATGCTTTTCCTCACGTGCGGACCGTGGCCCATCGCCTGGCGGAGACGCCGTTCCGTCCGTCCTGGATCCGCGCCCCGGGTCGCATGCAGAACACTTTCTGCAATGAAGCGTTTTTGGACGAATTGGCGGCAGCAGCCGATGCTGATCCCCTGGAGTTCCGGCTGCGTTACCTCAACGATCCGCGCGGCACGGAAGTGTTGAAGCGGCTGGTGCATCTCGCGCAATGGCAAGGCCGAAGTCCCGCGGAGCGATCTGCAAAGCAAGCCACCGGCGAAATCTCCTCCGGCCGCGGGATCACCTACGTCAAGTATGAACTGGCACGAACCTACGTCGGAGCGGTGGCCGACGTGGAAGTAAACCGCACCCGCGGCGAGATTCGCGTCAAGCATTTTGCCATCGTGCAGGACTGCGGGCAGATCATTAATCCTGATGGCGTCCGAAACCAGATTGAAGGCAACGTGCTCCAGACCGTCAGCCGCACGCTGAAGGAGGAGCTTACCTTCGACCGCTCCCGTGTGACCAGCCTGGACTGGGGCAGCTATCCCATCCTGACGTTCCCTGACATCCCGGACGTGGACATCGATTTGATCGATCGGCCGACGGAAAAGCCATGGGGCGTGGGCGAGCCCTCATCCGCCGTTGTGCCCTCAGCGATTGCGAACGCAGTGTTTGACGCCGTCGGCGTGCGATTGCGCTCCGTGCCTTTCACGCCGGCCAAGGTGCGTGCTGCTCTCCAGAAGGCCTGACCCGCCATGCTGCCATCAAATCGTTTCTTTTTCGCCCGGCCCAGTATGGTTCCCGGAGAATTTGCTTGAGGGTTTTCCCCGCGGTGCTGCGGGGAAAGTCCGCGGGAATCTTTACCGCGCAGACGCGCTGATTCTTGGCGTCAACGCGGTTGTTGATCCACTCGCAGAGTTCTCCGGCAGCAATCGTCTCTCCTGGCCTCAGGTTGACCGCTGCCAATGGGGCCTCGCCCCACTTGTCGCTCGGGATGCCGAAAAGCGGTGCCGCAGGAACGGGCGCGCTCCCTCTCGTCCGGTCAGGCGCGACAGGAGGAGCAATATCCACCGATTTCCATGCGTGCGACGGCAATCTGGAAGCGGCACTCCTTCTGCACTTGCTTTTTAAGGCCGTCAAAGAGCCTGCTTTCAAACTCCGTGACTCGGCCACAACGCAAACAGGTCATGTGCACATGCTCGCGTGGAGTCTTGCGCTCGTAAAAATGTTTCTCGCCCTGTAGGTGCATCAGATCGAGTTCATCAATCAGGCCATGTCGTTTCAAAAGGCTTAAGGTCCGATAGATCGTGACGCGATCGACTTCCGGTTCTTGCTTCTGCGCCTTGCGCAGAATTTGTGCGGCATCGAGATGGTGGCTGGCGGTCTCTATGATGCCAAGAATCGCACGGCGCTGCCTCGTCATGCGAACACCGCGAGACGCGAGGTTGGAAACGAGATATCCTGGCGCTTCTGTGTGGGGTAAGGGCATATTTAACTCCTCTTCTTGTTGCAAGTCGCAAACTCTGTTTGACTGGCTGGCCCCACCAATCGCTGCGCAGCGCCGCCGTTCGCTGAAGGTACCTCTCGCATTGTTGCAACTGGTTGCATCGTGACTGCAATAGAAAATGGCGTCCTTTCTTGACAGGCAACGAGAAATCAATTCCACTGATAGATGCAACACAGTTGCATCTAGCTATCTTAATAAAACGCGGCCTCCTGTGACAATCGAAATAGGGCAGGCCGCCAAACGCCGCTCATGCCACGACTCAACTGCACCGCAAGATACAACTTCGCCCGTCTTATCGACCGGGGCACTGGGGAGTTACTGGCTTGCGTTCTGTTTTCTGCCCTCCTGGCCTGGGGCAGTGCAGAAGGCAGCATTTCGGGCACTGTTAAGGATCCAGCCGATCGCGTCGTTTCCGACGCCAGAATCACGATCCGAGAAACGAACACAGGATTCGTGCAAAAAACCCAATCCGACAGCCGGGGACATTACGTGTTCCCGGTCCTGCCGGTCGGAAGCTATGAACTACGCATTGAAGCACCCGGCTTTAAAGCATACCGGCGTCTGGGGATCACCCTCGATACCGCGTCAGCCCTGACGATCGACGCAACACTCACCGTCGGCAGCGACGTGGAAACCATCGAGGTCACCGACGATTCCATTCACGTCGAAACATCCAGCACGCAGATGGGAGAAACAGTGAGCGCCCGTCAGATCTCCGCCGTTCCGCTCAACGGGCGCAGCTTCACTGACCTTCTGAGCCTTCAGCCGGGAGTCGCACCGGGGACGTCGATCACTGCCGATACCGTGCAGGACGTCGGGGCAACCGTTCTGCAACCATCAGGCACGCTCAATCCCGGAACGATTTCCGTGAACGGACAAAGGGAATTCGCGAATGCTTTCGTCGTGAACGGCAGCAACGCGCAAGAGGATGTGAATTCTGGGACGTCCATCGTTCCCAACCTCGATTCGATTGCCGAGTTCCGCATCATCACAAACAACTTCGACGCCGAGTACGGGGAATACAGCGGTGGGCAAGTGCTGGTCGTGACCAAGTCCGGAACAAACCAGTGGCATGGCAGCATGTTCGAGTTTCTGCGGAACACCGATCTTGATGCGAGAAACTTCTTTTCACTGACGCGCGGCACGTTCCAGCAGAATCAATTCGGCGGAACTCTGGGCGGTCCCATCCGGCATAATAAACTCTTTCTGTTCGCGGACTATCAAGGGACATTGCAGACCCACGGCATCGATACGCCCGACATCGGTGTGCCGTCTAACGCGGATCGTATCGGAAACCTGTCAGATCAGGCGACCACGCTCACGGGAGTCGTCAGCGGTCCTTACTTGGCCAGCCTTCTGTCGCCGAAACTTGGCCATACCGTCACCGCCGGAGAGCCCTACTACGCTCCGAACTGCGCCCTCAGCTCGCAGTGCGTGTTCCCGAACGCGCTGATACCGATGGCCGCCTGGTCCGGACCTGCACAGAATCTATTGCACTACATTCCCTTTCCTAACAACCCGTCCGGTACTTTCTCCACTTCGTCGTACGACCAAATCGTGCACGACCACAAAGGAGCGGTGCGCATTGACGGAGACACCCGCTGGGGATTGATTTCCGCCTACTACTTTCTGGACGATTACAGCCTCGACAATCCTTATCCAACGGCGCAGAGTGGCGCGAACGTTCCTGGCTTCAACGCCCTCTCAACGGGCCGAGCTCAGCTCTTTACGGTCGGAGACACAAAAGTCTTGAGCGCAAGTTCGGTCAATGAGTTTCACTTGAGCTACATGCGCAACTATAACGATCTCGGCCAGCCCTTGGGCGGCCTCGGCGTCAGTCTGGTTTCCCAGGGATTTGTCACACCGCAAGACGCGCCGAGCATCGTACCGCTCGATCCGCGAGGCCAGAGCGTCGAGAACATTGTGTTCAACGGCTACTCGATCGGCGCGGCTGCGAACGAACTGAAACAGGCCAACAACACCTACGAATTGTCCGACACGGTGTCCAAAGTTCGCGGAACTCATTCGATGAAGTTCGGTGGGGACCTGCATTTTGATCAGGTAAATGTTGCGCCCATCGCTCAGTTCAACGGCAACTTCGTTTTTACCGGGAGCGAGACGGGAAATGATTTCGCCGATTTTCTGATCGGCGTTCCGAGCCAATACAATCAGAGCCAGCTCAATCCGTTTTACGCGCGGAATCGATATGCGGGAGTGTTTGCCCAGGACAGCTGGAAAATCAGGCCCACGCTCAATTTGAATTATGGTTTGCGATGGGACCGCACCGAGCCATGGACAGAAAAATACAATGAGATTTCAACCTTCGTGCCGGGTCGACAATCAGTCGTCTTTCCGACCGCTCCCGATGGGTTTCTGTTTCCTACCGATCCGGGAGTGCCGCGCACACTCGCGCCGATTAGCAACCTCGGATTCTCTCCACGCGTCGGCCTGGCATGGTCCCCGCATGCGCCAGAGGATAATGTCCTCGGCAGATTGCTGGGCGGCGCAGGCACCACCAGCATTCGAACTGGATTCGGCAAGTTCTATTCTGCGATCGAGGCGCTGTCGATCAGTGTGCTGGCAGCAAACAGCCCGTACGGAACAACCTATACCAGCCCGGCACCTCCGTTGTTTTCCGATCCTTTTATCACGGCGTCGAACGGTCAGAATTTTGGACAGCCGTTTCCCTATAGGTTCGCGCCTCGAAACTCGTCGGCATCGCACCCTGACCCAAGCTTCGATTGGAGCTCGGTCGAACCGATCAGTGGAATTCCCGCCTACGACATTCAGAACCGAATTCCGTACAGCAATCAGTGGATGCTTTCAGTGGAGCGTCAATTCGGTTCCAACACTGTGGTCAATGCCAGCCACGTTGGGAATATCGGCCGGCGCTTGCGCGTGCTGCTGGAGGCCAATCCTGGCAATCCCGCCCTTTGTCTCAGCCTAAGTCAGCAAAACCAAGTAGCGCCCGGATCGGCGACTTGCGGTCCCTTTGGCGAGAACAATATCTTCACAACTGCCTCTGGGCAGACTGTGAATGGCACGCGCGGCCCGCTCGGCCCGAATTTCGGAAGTGACGCCTATCAGTCCACCATCGGAATCTCGAACTACAACGCGCTGGAACTGAGCGCACGTCATACGAGCGGGAGGCTGCAATTTTTTGCTTCCTATACCTACAGCAAAGCGCTGGACGAATCTTCAAACATTGGCGATGAAGTGAATCCATTCAACCCTACGCTGAGTTACGCTCTGTCCTCGTTTGACGTAAAGCACAACCTTGTTTTCAGTTACGACTACGAGCTGCCCATCGCACAGGTTTTTCGCGGCTCCAATCTGTGGACCAACGGGTGGAAGCTCTCTGGCATTACTCGCTTCAGCACCGGATTCCCGGTCACGCTTATCAACAACGGCGACAATTCGCTGCTCGGAACCAATCCCAACGGCGTGAATAACAGTGGAATCGATTTGCCCGATTACAGCGGCGCACCGCTTCTTCTCAACCATGACCCGCGCAAGGACAACCTGAAATATTTCGATACTGCGGACTTCTCAATGAATGTGTGGGGCACTCCGGGCAACGCCAAGCGGCGCTTCTTTTATGGTCCGGGATCCAACAACTTCGATATGGCTCTGGCCAAGAATTTGAACTTCGCGGAGTCCAAGACACTCCTGTTCCGCCTTGAAGCCTTCAATCTTTTCAATCACGCGCAATTCTTCGGTCCTGCATCGGTAGATGGCGATATCGGCAATCCCAAAACCTTCGGCAAAGTGATCAGCGCGGCTCAAGCTCGCGTTCTGCAGGCTGCGCTGAAGTTCAGCTTCTGACCTGACGAATTCTGAGCTATCCCACTGAGTGGTGCCTGCCCAGCCGCTTCGCGTTGTTCCATTCGCCTGCTCGGTCACGTTGAAGATGACGGTGTTGGTGGGCGCGTTTGAAGGCCACCACAATATCTTCAACATGAATAGTTCGCTACTGCGAGGGTCAGCGCGGCCGTTGCTCGAAAACGGAATTGCGATGAAGCTCGCGTGCCGTCTCTCTTGAACTCCAAGAGTCTTCACCGCCACCCAAACGGATTTCCACCAAGGAGTCTGAAGCCGATGTGGCTACGCGGAGTCACTCAGAAGCTGAACGAATCATGCTTGGCTGTTCTTGACATGCGAAACGCAGAGGCATACCTTGGATGCGATTTCGGGAGGTGGAAGAGTGGACCCGCCTGGGTCCACGTCCAAGGGGGTTTCCACCGGCCGATTTCCCCTCAAAAATCGGGACAGGGAAGGGGTGTGAACCTGCACCTGCACCTGCATCGAAAGCGCACAATTGTGCTTTTCGGGGAATTGGTGCTGGAGTGACGGTGGCCCGGACACTTTTCGCAAGCCGCCGTCTGCGAGTTGAGGAATGGACACACCTTATTTTGTAAGCTTGGCTGAGAAGGCTTTGCGGGCCACGACGAGTGACCTCTCCGCATTGCAGCGCGATGTTGCGACACTCCTCGACCAGTGGGGATACGCGTTGCCACAGCGGGAGGAATCGCACACAGCCGAAAAGGCGTGCGATGACTTGCAAGAGGCACTCCACCAGGCCCTCTCTCCCCGCTCCGATTACCTCGACAAATCCCAATCTACGCATGAAGTGCAAGCTCGCACTCTGGAAGTCCAGACCAGTGCGCTCGAATCACGCCTCGGCCGGATTGAGCAACTGGTGGGAAAGATCCACAACAAGCTAGGGGATTGGGGTTGGGGCGAACAAGCTGCTTATCTTCGTAAGAAGCACGATCCCACCCGGCAGGTCGGCGCGCTGCCCAACTGGTCCGAGTTCCTCAGACCTATAAAGGCAACGGCGGACCTGACTCACAAAGAAGCAGGCCACAGAATTCGCCTGCAGGCGCTAAATCGCTTGCATGATGTGAACGTCCTGGTCGATTCCTACACACCGCTCGTGGCGCGTCGTCTGGCGGCAGACCTGACGGTCCGTGACCGCATCTCGGAGATTTTCAAGAAATATGGTTTCGAGCCAGATGGCATCGACGACGAAAGGAATCTGAGCACCATCCTCGCAGGGGATGCCATTCCGGAAAGGATGAATCAAGAAGAATTCAAGGGATGGCCGTGCGCTGCTGTCGGCGGATCCTTCGCTCAGGAACTTGCGACAGCCCTTGACTACATGCCTTCCACCTGGGCCTTGGCTCGCGAACTTTCAAGCCAGGGTTTGGGCGGCGAGGAGCATTTTGGCGGCCGGGCGAGCGTTCCAGGCAATCCCGGGCAGACCAGCACGACACCGAAAGACAGAGCCTGGAGAGCAGATCTGATGGGACTGGCTTTCTCCGGAGGAGGAATTCGCAGCGCAACTTTCAATCTCGGCATCCTGCAAGGATTGGCCAAGCTTGAACTGCTCCGCGAGTTCAATTATCTGTCAACGGTTTCGGGAGGTGGCTACATCGGCTCCTGGCTCATCAACTGGATCAAGCGAGAAGGTGTTGGTGAGGTCGAGCGGCGCCTCTGTCCTGAGTTCAGCCCGGATCCGAGAGATCTACGCCTTGAACCTATCCGATTCCTGCGCGATTTCAGCAACTACCTGACCCCGCAAATGGGCCTGTTGAGCGCAGATATGTGGGTGATGGCTGTAGTCTGGGTAAGAAACACTCTTCTGAATCTGTTGGTCCTGCTGCCCGCAATGCTTGCCGTTCTGCTGGTTCCCCGGGTACCGGAATTGTGGGCCCAGTCGCTTGTAATAACCCAGGACACGAAGGTCGGTGGCAGTCTTCACCCTGCCTACCTGTGGGCCCTTGTGCTGACGATCGTTTGGATTGCTACTCTCGTCGGCCTGAATCTCCGCCAATTTCCTGCCAACGCGGGTGATGTAGCCGCAGCGCCGCCAAGCACTCGCCAACGTTTTTATTCGCGCCCGTGGGGCGTGCTCACTTTTATCGCTATGCCAGTGTTCGCTGCAGCCTGGCTGGCATCGCTCGAACTGTGGTGTCACGCCGGAGATTCTGGTTACTGGGAATGGACCAGAGTGGGCGTGTTCGGTGCCATCATGACGGGCCTCCTGCTGTGGAATGCCAATTACCTGCGTTGCTTTCGATCGAGTCACGGTGGGGGAGTGAGAGCTACTTCCCTGGGCGTCGTGGCAATGGTGGTCATTGCTTTGACTCTTGGCGCAGTGATTGCCTTGCTTACGATGGGGCTGGAGGCGGTTTTCGGAGTTTGGCGTCGCGGATCAAGTCAGCCCAATACGAGCGCCCCGGCCGTAACTGTTTTCGGCATTCCGCTGCTTGTGCTGGCCTTATTTCTCGCCTTGATCCTCATGGTCGGCTTCATGAGCCGGAACTTACCCGACGGCGCCTCCAAGTGGTTAGTCCGGCTGCGGGCCTATATTGCTATCTATTCCACGCTTTGGCTGGCGTGGTCAGCAATCGCGATCTACGGTCCGGCACTGGATCGTTGGCTCCTCGATAGATGGTGGCGTCTGAAAGTATTGCCCGCGGTTGCGGTGTGGGCGTGGACCACAATTCGTGGTGTGCTCGCAGGTAAGAGCGAAAAGACCGAGGGCAGCAAAGCCGACTGGAAGACGTCTTTGGGCTTCTACGCCACCGTCGGGCCTTACGTATTCATTGTTGGGTTGTTGTTGGCGCTGTCGCTTGCCGCGCAGTCGGCGGTAAGCTCCACCGCCAATTCCCTCCATAGCCTCGCCCACTCCTGCATCGTGATGATGTTGCCGATTGGCGTGACTGGACACGAGCGCACCTGGGCGGTGCTGTTTTGTCTGGGCTCCGCGATTACCCTTGCCTTCTGGCTATCGTTCTGGTTCGACGTCAACGAATTTTCGCTGAACAATTTCTATCGCGGCCGACTGGTGCGCTGCTATCTGGGAGCAGCCAACAAGGAACGCCGCCCCAATCCATTTACCGGTTTTGATCCGAAGGATGACCGCTGGGCGCTCTCGGAATTCAAGAAGGACGGCCATAGCCCGAAATACGAAGGACCGTTCCCGGTTTTTAATGCCACGCTGAACCTCGTCCACGGAGACGAACTGGCCTGGCAGGAACGCCGCGGCGCGTCATTCACCTTCACACCTGAAGTGTGTGGGTATGAGACCCCATGGCACGCCCCTGCCAATCCGCAACCCTTTGCGCAGCTGGAGTTCCTCGGATATCGAGAAACCCGTGATTATGCCTACCCCCTACCCGGGATGCATCTCGGCACTCCCATGTCCATCTCCGGGGCGGCGCTGAGTCCGAACATGGGCTTCTATACCCGCGCGGCCACCGGCTTTCTGATGACCATTTTCAACGCTCGTCTGGGCTGGTGGTTGGGCAATCCCCGGCACAAAGCCACCCGGCACAGAGCCAGCCCGACCCAGGGCCTTGCCTACCTTACCAAGGAATTGCTGGGACTCACCAGCGATCGCGCCGGCTTCGTCTACGTTTCTGATGGCGGTCACTTCGAGAATCTTGCCGTCTATGAATTGGTACGGCGACGATGCCGCTTCATCGTCGCCTGCGATGCCGAGGAGGACGCCAAGTTCGAGTTCAACGGTTTGGGTAACGCGATTCGAAAGTGCCGCGAAGATTTTGGGGTCGAGATCGATCTGCGAGTTGATCTGATCAAGCCAGAGGGCGCAACTCTGCTGAGTCGCAGTCACTGCGTGGTCGGGACGATTCAGTACCCTGATCAGGTGGGCCTGGGATACCTTGTATACCTCAAGGCTTCCCTGGTGGGAGACGAACCGGAGGACGTATTGCAGTACCACGTCGCACACCACGATTTTCCTCATCAGTCGACCGGCGATCAGTGGTTTACCGAATCGCAGTTTGAAAGCTATCGTCGGCTTGGCCTGCACATTGCAGAGACGACGTTCCAACGCGCCGTAGAGGACCAGCAAGGTCAAATTGGAAACCCCGGTTATCGGCAGCTGTTGTTTGAGGAACTGCGAGACAACTGGTACCCTCCGGTCAAAGCCATCCAGAAGAACTTCACGCGCCACGCGCAAGCCCTCGATAATCTCGTCGAGGAAATGCGCTCCGATGACACTCTGGTCAAGCTGGATACGGTGCTGATTCCCGTCATGGGGGCTGTTCCCCCAAAAATTGAGAAGGAGGATGAGCCCAAGGTGTTCTTGTTCCTGTCCTCCGTGATCCAATTGATGGAAAACATCTATCTGGATCTCGAACTGGAAGCAAACGCGGATCATCCTCACTGCGCAGGCTGGATTCAGATCTTTCAGGCTTGGTCCGAAGCCCCGCTTTTTCGGCAGGCCTGGAGCCGCTATTCCTGGTCCTATGGTCGCAATTTTCGACGATTCTGCAGCCGTCGCTTCGGTCTGCCGAATTTGGAATCCTTTTGAGCGTGCACAGGCGGATACCTCGTCGGAAGAACCCAAGGACCGCATAACAGGAGCGCACCGTCTGAGGCGAGCGTCTCCTGACCAAAGGGCTACGTGTGTCGTATTCGGTGGCCGGGAAGGATACCGACACGACCCACAAGAAAATGTGCTCGATTCTCGAATAGGTTGAGTGCCTTCCAACTCCAGGATGAGCCACATATGATTTCCCAGGAAAACATCTCGGCAAATACTCCCATGGGTGCAAATCTTGTCAACGGAGGCGGCGCCACGTTTCGCGCATGGGCACCTCTGGCTACGTCGGTCTACATCAACGGCACTTTCGGCGGCACGCCAACCACCGGACAGACCGCCGATCTTCTGCTTGCCAAGGATGCAAACGGATACTGGACAGGCTTTGTCGGCACCGCGCAGGAAGGCGATCCTTATACATTCATGGTCGTGGGCCCGGGAGGCAGCGGGAACAAGCGCGATCCATACGCGCGAGAGCTAGCGCCAGCTTCGGCATTTCCGGATTGCAACAGCCTGGTTCGCTCCGCCACGGCATATCCCTGGCACGACTCCGCATTCGTGACGCCTGACTTCAGCAACATGATCATCTATCAACTGCACGTCGGAACCTATAACCCCAGCGCGCCCGCAGTGGCTTCAACGTTTCTCGATGTAATCGGGAAAATCCCCTATCTGGTCGCACTCGGCGCTAATGTCCTGCAGCCACTGCCCATCGATGAAATGGAGACCGACCCCTCAATGGGCTATAACGGCGCAGATTTGTTTTCGCCGGACTTTCCGTACGTGGTCACCGACCCGACTGCTCTCAACGGTTACCTGACCACGATCAATGGCCTGCTCACGGCTAAAGGCCTGCAGCCACTTCGCATTCAGGATATTGCTCCGGCACCTGCTCAGTTGAAGGCCCTGGTCGACCTCTGCCACGTCTACGGCATCGCAGTCGCGTTCGACGTAGTTTACAACCACGCTGGCGGATTCACCGTGAACGGGCAACTGGACGACAACTGCATCTACTACTGGGACCGCGCCAGAAACGTCGGCAACAACAACGATAGCCTCTATTTCACCGATCAGGACCGGGGAACCGGCGGGCTCTCTTTTGCGCTTTGGAAAAACGACGTCTGCCAGTTTCTCATCAACAATGCCCTGTACTTCATCGGTGAATTCCACGTCGATGGCTTCCGCTATGACGAAATCAGCGCTCTGCTTTCGATGAATTGCGACTCCGGCTGGACCTTTTGCTGCAATCTCACGGACACCCTTCGCTACGTGAAGCCACGACTCTTGCAGAACGCCGAGTATTGGCCGTTCGAGTTCGGCAACTATCCAGAATCCTGGCCGACGATCGTGACACCGACCGCAGATGGAGGTGCTGGATTCGACGTGGTGCAGCACGATGGGTTGCGCGGCGCGCTTCGCAATGCGGTGCAGGCAGCTTCCTATGGGCAGAGCGCCGCCGTTAATTTCGATGCCATCGCCGGGAACCTCTATCCGCAGGGGTTCGCTCATGGCTGGCAGGCGGTGCCTTGCGTTGAGAATCACGACATCGTAAAAGTCGGAACAGACTTGCGTATCCCCGCCCTCGCCGACGGATCAAATCATGAGTCGTGGTACGCCCGCAGCCGCTCCCGGTTCGCTACAGGGTTGCTGCTCACCGCTCCCGGAATTCCCCAGATCTTTATGGGGCAAGAGTTTTTGGAGGACAAGCAATGGAGCTGGGATCCTGCTTCCCCAAATCTGATCTGGTGGGCTGGATTGAATACGGGAACGGATACCGCTCGCGTGAATCACCTGCGTTTCACGCAGGATCTGATCCGGTTGCGGTGGAATTATCCGGCGCTACGCGGAAATAACGTGAATCCGTTTCACGTTCACGACCAGAACCGTGTGATTGCATTTCACCGATGGCTCGAGGGCACCGGGCAGGACGTGATCGTGGTCGCGACGCTCGCGGAAGATACCTGGTACAACTACGGCATCGGGTTCCCGTTTCCTGGGCCGTGGCGCGAAATATTTAATAGCGACGTCTACGACAATTGGGTGAACCCAATCGTAGCCGGCAACGGCGGAGGTATCACTGCGTCCGGCCCGCCATTGCATGGCTTCCCCGCTTCGGCAAACATCGTGATCCCGGCCAACGGCTTCGTTGTATTTGCGCACGCCTGACTCCGTTCGGGCCTTGCATCCGTGTCTCCAAACCTCTCCCAGGATCTTCTACGCCTGTTCTGGTCCGGATTGCTATTTTGCGGAGGGAACTTGGGATCTGATGGGGAGTGCGCCAGTTGGATCGAGGCTGGGACAGCCTGAGAATCGGCGGTTTGGGTTGGTTGCGGGGGGTGGATTTTCTCAATCCAAATTTCCTCAGTCTTTGTCCCTAGCAAGATGCAGTGTTTTGCGTAATTTGAGGCTTTTTTCCATCTGTTAGGTCGATTCTGACACCTACACTCCTGAAAAAGTGCCTCGTGAACAGTGGCCTTGATCAGTACGATGGCCTGCGGGCTCTTGGCGGTGGATGGTGGAACCGTCTGGATGTCCCCAAGAGTTGATTAGAGGAATTCTGTAAGTTAGCTTGATCCCCGCAGAGCGGACACTGCATCGGCGGCGATGGCCACTGCAAACCGAGGCGTGCTGCTGAACTGTCCGGGACGACTTGTCGTGCCTTTTACTGCCTGCCCGGAATAGCCGGAAGATTTTGCCGCGGGTTGAGCAAACTCTGTCAAGGCGCGTGCCCTTGAAAGCGGCGACCTTCGGTCGGCCTTAACAAACAAGCAGGCGACAGATCTTAATGTTCTCCTTCTTGGGGTTGGCAGAAAACTAAAACACCCCTCTGAAACGCTTATCGAGATTATTTGTATTACGCGTTATAGTCTAGTATTCTAGTCGGCTTAGTTATTATTGCGGGGGCAAATCTGTTGTGTCCAATTTCCGGAGGGGATCGAGGCCGACTATGAAAATCGCAAATGACGTTACAGAGTTGATTGGGAACACACCGCTCGTACGGCTTAACAAAGTGACTGAAGGTTGCTCGGCACAAGTCGTGGCAAAGCTGGAAAGCCAGAATCCCTGTGCCAGCGTCAAAGATCGCATCGGCGTCAGTATGATCGCCGAAGCCGAACGTGCCGGGAAAATTCAACTGGGTAAGACGGTGCTCATTGAGCCGACGAGCGGTAACACGGGCATCGGGCTGGCTTTTGTCGCGGCGGTGAAGGGATACAAGTTGATTCTGACGATGCCCGAAACCATGAGCCTGGAGCGACGCGTTCTGCTGCTTGCCTTCGGCGCGGAAATCGTACTGACGCCCGGTCCAAACGGAATGAAGGGCGCTGTCGCCAAAGCCGAGGAGATTCTGGCCAAGACTCCGAACGGTTTCATGCTGCAACAATTCGACAACCCGGCTAACCCCAAAATTCACCTGGAGACTACAGGACCGGAGATTTGGAACGACACCGACGGGCGTGCTGACATCCTGATCTCGGGGATTGGCACGGGCGGGACCATCACCGGTGTTTGTGAATACATTAAGCCGAAGAAGCCCTCGTTTAAGGCGGTTGCGGTCGAACCGGCGGATAGTCCAGTCCTCTCCGGGGGAAAGCCTGCGCCGCATAAGATACAAGGCATCGGTGCAGGGTTTGTGCCCAGCATTTTGCGCACCGATTACATCGACGAGATCATTACGGTGACGAACGACGACGCCATCAACATGGCGCGCCGCCTCGCCAAAGAGGAAGGTCTCCTGGTGGGTATTTCGTCGGGAGCTGCGGTGGTCGCCGCTCTCAAAGTCGCGAGCCGGACAGAGAATGCCGGCAAGCTGATCGTCGTCGTCTTGCCGGATTTCGGTGAGCGCTACTTGACGAGCATTTTGTTTCAAGCGCTGCGGGACGAGGCGCTGAAGGTTCCCACGGCGGCGCTCGCGGCCTGAGTTTATGCCGTACCTTGTCGCCCTAATTCGCGAAGACGTGGCCACTGTACTGGAGCGCGATCCCGCGGCCAAGTCGCGCCTGGAAATTTACTTGTGCTACTCGGGGCTACATGCGGTCTGGTTCTACCGCATCAATCACTGGCTCTGGAACCATGGTCTCCTGCTTCTGGCGCGATGGCTCTCGCAAGTGGCGCGCTTCCTCACCGGAATCGAAATCCATCCCGGTGCGAAGGTCGGCAGACGATTATTCATTGATCACGGTTTAGGGGTTGTGATCGGCGAAA
>JASHNU010000039.1 GCA_030041475.1 Candidatus Sulfotelmatobacter sp. | reverse complement strand
CGCGCGTTGGGTGCGGCCGGAATCGCTGCACATGACGCTCAAGTTCATCGGCGAGCAACCGGACGCCGCAGTGGAGCGGATTCGGCACGTACTCGCCAGCGTACGCGGACACGACGTCGAAATTCATTTCAGCGGCTACGGGTTCTTTCCGACTGCAAAATCAGCCCGCGTCTTCTGGCTGGGGATGGAAGCCGGCCTGCAATTGGCCGCACTCGCCAGCGCGGTCGATGACGCCACGGCATCAATTGGCATTCCAGAAGAAGATCGCACTTTGAGTCCGCACTTGACCCTGGCCCGCGCCTCAGGTGGTTCGGGCTCGCCCCGCTGGCGTAAAGGGGACGGCCCCAATCGCGCGTTTCAACGTCTGCAGGAAAAACTCGCAGGGCTAGCCAAGCCGGAGTTTGGTACCATGACCGCCCGCGAGTTTTTTCTGTATCAGAGCCAGTTGTCGCCAAAAGGATCGAAGTACACAAAGCTGGAGAGATTTGCGCTGAGCGAAACCTGACGCCGAGGCCTTTCCAGCACGCTTTTCGAATATGCGAGTTCTACTGATCGCCGCCATGAGTTATCTGCTCGGGTCGATTCCGTTCGGCTATCTTCTGGTGCGCAGTTTTCGGGGCGAAGACGTGCGCCAGAGTGGCAGTGGCAACATCGGTGCTACCAATGTTTCTCGCAAGTCGCCGGTGCTCGGAATACTCACACTGCTTCTGGATGCAGGAAAAGGGTCCGCCGCGGTTCTGCTGGCTATGTATCTCAACAGCGCCCGCCCCAACGCCCACACGCCTTTTCGCGCACTGTCTCTGGCTGCGCTGTTTGCAGTCATCGGCCACCTGTTTCCTGTCTGGCTGAACTTTCGCGGCGGCAAGGGTGTCGCCACCAGCCTGGGAGCCTTCGCCATCATTGCGCCCAAAGCCGTGCTGATCGCAGCCTGCATCTTCGCCGTCGTTGTGTTTGCCTTTCGTTACGTCTCTCTTGGGTCGATCATTTCGGTTACAGCCTTCCCTGTCATCGTCCGTCTCCTGCACGAATACACTGGATGGATATCCCTGGTGTTTATGGGGGTGGCGTCGCTGATGATTGTGATCAAACACCGCCAGAACATCCGGCGCCTGCTGGCGGGAACGGAAAATCGTTTGGGAGCAAAACGCACATGAGTGAGGTCGCAGTCATCGGCGCCGGCGCGTGGGGCACAAGCATCGCCATCGTGCTGGGACGCAAAGGCACGCACCGGGTCCGGCTCTGGGCGCACGAACTCGACGTTTGCCGATCCATCGCCGAGCGGCGAATGAACGAGGCGTTTCTTCCGGGCCGCCAGGTCCCTGACTCCGTCACAGCGACGAATGATCTTGCCGAGTCTCTCCGCGGCGCATCCATCGTTGTCAGCGTCATGCCGTCGCAGCATTGCCGCGGATTGTTCGAAAGGATGCGGCCACTTATCCCGGTTCAGGCTTTCATTGTCAGCGCGACGAAGGGCCTGGAAGAAGGCTCGCTGCTGCGCATGACCGAGGTGATTGCTCAAGTCTTGGGTCGTAAAGACGCATCCGGCATCGGAGCACTGAGTGGCCCGTCATTCGCGCAGGAGGTAGCCCGCGGTGATCCGACCGCGATCACCATCGCTTCGCACGAAGGCGCGCTTGTACGCACCGTGCAGCAGGAGTTCAGCGACCCGAGTTTCCGCGTCTACACCAACAGCGACGTAGCCGGCGTCGAGCTTGGTGGCGCGCTGAAAAATATTGTCGCCATCGCCGCCGGCATCTGCGACGGGCTCGGCCTTGGCCACAACTCGGTGGCAGCCCTGATCACGCGCGGCTTGGCGGAGATGACGCGGCTGGTCGTGGCTTGCGGTGGACGTGCCGAAACCATGGCGGGACTGGCCGGGCTCGGGGACCTTGTGCTTACCTGCACCGGAGGACTGTCGCGCAATCGCAGCGTCGGGGTCGAACTCGGCCGCGGGCGCAAGTTGGCCGAAATTCTGGCGGGCATGCACGGCATGGTGGCGGAAGGCGTCTTCACGACCACGGCGGCCATCGGGCTCGCGCACGGCCGCGGTGTCGAAATGCCGATCAGCGAACAGATGCATGCCATCCTGCACCAGGGCAAGTCGCCGCGCGAGGCGATTCATGAACTGATGACCCGCAGCGGCAAAAGTGAAGCGTAAGCCTCGATATTTCATTGCCCAACCCGCGCCAGGCACCATTCCGACTGGTACTTTGGTAATGCCGACCCGTCGAAATTCCCCGTTAGAATTCTAGGGATACCGTGAAATTGGCCGTCGCTTCGACTTCGGCGCCCGCGAGTTGAGTGAAGGGAGAGCCTTGTCCTCCAGCACTTCCAGCCACGCCCGCATCCCGATTTTGTACCTGATTCTCGGTGTGCTTCTGGTCATCAGCATCGTGCCGATGTATTTCTACTCGGCGCAGGTCGAGTCGATCAACCGCGACCGGCTCAAGACCAACGAAATGCTGCTGCAGAATACGGTGACGCGCTCGCTGGCCGACGATCTCTCGCAGCACGAACGCTCGCTGCGCATGATGCTCGCGAACCTGTCGTCCGCGATTCAGGTCGCGAGCGGCGGAGACATCGGCGGGAAAAATATCGAGAGCCCCGAACTGCGGGCGCTGCTCGAAAACTTCGTTTCTTCCTCGGACGAAATCGCCTACGCGACGTTGATCAACTCCGAAGCCAAAGGCATTTCCGCCGGTCGCATCACGGCCGACGCTTTTCTGAACCGTGAGCTCGAGCACGCCTATGCCGCGGCCCGCGACGGGCGCGCCTATAACGGCCAGGCTCTGTCCGTGGGCGAAGGCAAATCGACGCGGACGGTGTTTCTCGTCAGCTCCCCGGTCATGTACGGATCGCGATTCCTGGGCATGATTGCTTCCGTTGTCGATCTGCAATTCCTCATCCGCCGCCTGCAGGAAGTCAGCGGCGGCGGCCTCACGCCTTATGTCGTCGACGCGCAGGGCCGCCTGGTCGCTGCGGCCACGCCCGAGTTCGCGACTGGTCAGGACATGAAGAATCTGGAGATCGTGCGCAACTTTGTGGAGGGTGGAAACAAGGCGCAGCTGGCCGCTACTCGCGAATTCACAGTCAATAACGGCTCCGAGAAGATCGAGATACTTGGCACTAGCAGTCCGGTCACGGCGCTCGACTGGGCGGTCATCGTGCAAAAGCCACGCCGTGAGGCATACCGCGGAGTGTATGAAATGCAGCGCACCGCCCGCCTGCTGGCGCTTTTGGCGGTGCTGTTGAGCGTCGGCGTTAGCATCTTCGCCGCGCGCCGGATCACCAATCCCCTGGAAATCCTCACGCAATCCAGCCGGGCTCTGGCCAAAGGCGATTTCTCCCAGCGTGTCCATCTGTGGAGCCGCACGGAAATCGGCGAGCTCGCCCAGACCTTTAACACGATGTCGGAGGAACTCGAGCGCTTCGTCGAAGATCTCAAGCGCGCTGCCGATGAAAATCGCGCCCTGTTCATGGGCTCCATCCAGATGCTGGCCGGAGCGGTCGACGAAAAAGATCCTTACACGCGCGGTCACTCCGATCGCGTCACGCGCTACTCGATGCTCATCGCCAAGGAAATGAACCTGGATCACACGTTCATGGAGACACTGCAGATTTCGGCGCAGCTGCATGACGTGGGCAAGATCGGAATTGAAGATCACATCCTGAAGAAGCCGGGCGCGCTGACCGCGGAAGAATTCGAGGTAATGAAAACCCACACCACCAAGGGCGCCAACATTCTGCGCCCGGTCACGCAGTTGGCGGAAATGCTGCCCGGCATCGAACTGCATCACGAGGCCCTGGACGGCCGCGGATATCCCTACGGTCTGAAGGGCGATCAGATTCCGCTGCTGGCGCGGGTCATCGCTGTGGCCGACACCTTCGATGCCCTCACCACGAATCGCCCGTATCAGACGGCACACACGCCCGACCAAGCGTTGCAGATCATTCAGAATCTTGCCGGCAAGCGGCTCGATCCCGATGCCGTGAAGGCTCTGCTGGCGGTCTACGCGCGCGGTGAAATCCGCATCCAGCGCTTCACCATCAAGCGGCCCATCGCGCCCATGCCCGCGTCTGTGGTCGAACCTGAATCCGTGGAAGTCGCCGAAACTGCGGCCACGCAAGCCGCCCTTGCCGCGGACGCGGCGGCACTCGAGCGCACACGAGTTTAGCGTCTTGGCCAATCCGCACTACTTCGATTTGCTAAAGCGCGTCGGTTTGGCGCCGTGAAGACTCCGCGCTCTCTGCTTTCTATTCCCTACAGCGCCGCAACACGCCTTTGTACGGCAAGGAAGTACAGCGCCACCAGGATTAACAGAAATCCGTTCACGCTCAGCACCACAGGCGCGGTGAACGCGGGAACCAGCCAACTGGTGGCCAGGTTGCCCATCGGCATGCCGCCGCGGAATGCGAAGTTGTAGACGCTCATCACCCGCCCGCGCATTTCGTTGGTCACGATCAACTGCACGAGCGAAGTCACGGTTGCGAACACCGCCATCATCGAGGCTCCCACCAGCACCAGCATGGCGTAACTAACGGGCAGGAATTTCGACAGAGCAAATCCCGAGATTCCAGCGCCCAGACAGATCAGCATGGTCAACGCGAAACGGCCCTTCTTTCCGATGTTTCCCAGACCGGCCACTCCCAGCGACCCGCAGATCGAGCCCACTCCCATTAGGGAGAGCAGATTTCCGTAAGTTTCCGGACCGCGATGGAAAATGTCCTTCACGAACACAGGAAAATACGTCCGCATCGGCATGCTCAGGAAAGTCATCGTGAACGCCAGTACGATCACACCGACCATCGCCCCGTGATGCCAGATAAAGCGGAAGCCCTGCATCAGGCTGGTGAACATAGACTCGGCCGATTTCTCCGGCAGGAATCGCGCCGAAATAATGGACAGCGAGATGATCGGCGCCAGGAACGACAGGGCGTTCAGCCCGAAGCACCACTTCTCGCCCAACCGGGCGAGGGTCACACCGGCCAGCGCCGGCCCGATCGTCACCGCCAGGTTGAACTGAATCGAATTCAGCGCGATCGCGTTCGGCATGTCCTCGCGATCGACGAGCGTCGGAATCAGCGCCGAGTATGCTGGGCCTCCAAATGCCTGCGCCAGTCCGGAGACGAACGACAGGCACAGAATCTCCCACACCTGCACCACGCCCGTGGCCACCAGCACAGTCAGAATCGCGGCACTCGCCATCTGTATGTATTGCGAGATCAGCAGAATCTTGCGCCGCTCGACACGGTCGGCCACTACTCCGCCAATCAGCGTGAAAAGGAAAATGGGGAGGCCGCCGAGAAACTGATCCAGTCCCAGCAGAAATGAAGAGTGACTCAGCCGGTAAATCAGCCAGCCCTGAGCCACGATCTGCATCCAGGTGCCAATACTCGACGTGCAGGCGCCGATCCACATCAGGCGGAAATCGCGATATTGAAATGCTTTGAAAACTTTGCGGAGTGTAGATGTATCCATGTGCTCGAGCGGGCTAAAACTCCGGCCGTCTATCTTCGCACGACTGCACGAGGTTGGATGGCCCGAGGCTCGATGGCGACTCGAAAAGACGCCGGCGCGAAGACTGGCGGCGGCGTTCCTGCCTGCACGGTGCCCGTATAATCAATTTTTGGTCCGTTTATGATTCAGACCCTTTTCGGCAGCCTCGAGGAAGAACAAAAGCCCAGTTTTCTGGACCGCATGAAGCAGGCGGTCACGCGCACACGCGAGAACCTAGCCGATCGTATTGACGCGGTGGTCTCAATTGGCAAGGAAATTGACCGCCGAACCCTCGACGATCTCGAAGCTACTCTGATCAGTGCCGATCTCGGTACCACGACCACACAACAAGTTCTCGCCAAGCTACGCGACAAGGCCGACCGCAAGCAGATCAAGGACGTGCAGGAACTTAAGCGCCTGCTGAAGGAAGAGTTGCTGGGAATCCTGAACGCAGCGAGTTCGCGACCTGTCAGTAAAGTCGACGGCACGCCGGAGGTCATCCTTGTGGTCGGCGTCAACGGAACAGGCAAAACCACAACCATCGGCAAACTGTCGCAGGTCTTCCGCTCGCAGGGCAAGAACGTTCTGCTCTGCGCGGCGGACACGTTCCGCGCCGCCGCCATAGAGCAACTGGAAATCTGGGGGCAGCGCACGGGCACGGAAGTGATCAAGACCAAGCCTGGAGGCGACCCCGCGGCGGTTCTGTTCGACGCGCTGCAGGCTGCGGTAGCACGCAAGACCGACTACGTGGTCGTCGACACAGCTGGCCGCCTTCATACCAAGAGCAGCCTGATGCAGGAACTGGAAAAGATGCGCCGCACGGCGCAGCGCATCATTGCTGGTGCGCCCCACGAAACTCTGCTGGTGATGGACGCAACCACCGGCCAGAATGGCCTGCAGCAGGCCCGCGTGTTTACCGAGTCGGCGGGCGTAACCGGCATTGTGCTGACCAAGCTCGACGGCACTGCCAAAGGCGGCGTGGTGGTTGCGATTTCGCGTGAGCTTGGCCTTCCCGTGCGATACGTCGGCGTGGGAGAAAAAGCGACCGACCTTCTGCCCTTCGATCCGAAGGAGTTTGTCGATTCGCTGTTTGAATAGCGGGGACTGAGCAAAGCGATGTCAGCGATCTTCGGAGTCTTATTTTCGTCAGTCGCGATCTTGCTGGTGTGGCGTTTTGTGGCGTCTCTGTTCCAACCCAGAGAACCGGCTGAACCTATCGAAGCCGAACCAACCGACGACCGTTTTTCGAATGCGCCGGCCTTTCGGAAGAATCCGCCGAAAGGGCGATCTGGCGCGGCGGCCGTCGCAGAGCCGGAGGATGACCCACCCGCCGACTGTCTGCCGCCGTACCGTTAGATTTTTTCGCCGTTACCGATTCGCTAGAAACGCAGAACCACGCCGGTTGAGAATCTTACATTGTTGCTTCCGCTGAATGCCGGGGCGGGGGTTCCGGCAATCGTCGTGCTCGCAAAGTGGTAGTAAAGCCAGTCGATCTGCCCGACGCGAATCGCGAAGAAGCGGTTGACCTTCGCGTCCACGCCGCCGCCGAACATGGTAGTGAACCCGTTCCGGCTGACCGAAACTCCAGATTCCGACGCCGTCTGCTGCATTCCACCGAAAAGCACGTGAAGGAACGGTCGGATGATAGGCGCGGGAACCGAAACCACCGGCCCGCCGGTGTAGGTGTACACGTGCAGGTTGACGCCGCTATTGGTCGCGTACGTGCCGGCAAAATCTCCTTCCACACCAAGAAGCCGGTTCAGTTTGTATGTGGCGGCCGCGTTCCAACCGTTGTAGCCCTGGCTTGTGCCGGACTCACTGACGCCATTTACATTGACGTTGCCGTTGTGCAGATACTCATAGCCTCCGAAAACCTCGAATTTATCCTGCGCCATCATCGGAATGCACAACAGGCCCAGCACGACAATGACCGATACTTTGCACATTTTCACTCCTCGCTGCGAACGATCTGATCGCATAACCCGCCCACTGCGGCAACCGCGCCGCGACCAATAACCGGACCAGCTTGCAATCGTACTCGTAGTGTATGCCGACCCGACGGACAAAGGACATCACCGGAATCAGACTGCTAACTCCGCGGAAGAGTCTTTGTCGATCACCCCGCTGGGAAATGCCAAGCCCGCTGCCCGGCGTGATAGATTTTCTGTGCATGGTTGCGCACTCTGCTGACGAGCAATTTCTGCACCGCGCTCTCGAGCTGGCGCGCGCGGGGATCGGGCTGGCCTCGCCCAATCCATATGTTGGGGCGATCATCGCCGACACTCAGGGGAATACCATCGGCTCCGGAACCTACACCTACGCCGGCGTGAAACATGCCGAGATCCTTGCCCTGGAATCGGCCGGCGCGAAAGCCCGCGGCGGCACGCTTTACATCAACCTGGAACCGCATGCACATCAGGGACGCACTGCGCCCTGCACCGACGCACTCATCGCTGCTGGGATTCGTCGTGTGGTTGCATCCATGCCCGATCCAAATCCCAAGGTCAGCGGGCGCGGCTTCGAACAATTGCGCGCCGCCGGCGTGCATGTGGAAGTCGGACGCCTCGAGGAGCAGGCCCGGCGCGTGAACGAGCCATTCGCCCGTTACATCCGCCACGGCGTGCCGTTTGTCACGCTAAAATCTGCCATGACGCTGGACGGCAAAATTGCGCCGCCGCGTGTCGAAGGCCGTGGTCCATCGAACCAATTTTCCGGCCACTGGATCACGGGCGAAGGGGCCCGGGCCCACGTACACGAACTGCGTCATCAGCACGACGCAATCCTGGTTGGGGTGGGAACGATCCTCGCCGACAACCCTTTGCTCACCGATCGGAGCGGGCGCCCGCGACGGCGGCCGCTGTTACGCGTCATACTCGACTCACGCCTGCGCCTCCCGCTGGATTCGCGCCTCGTTGACAGCGCGGCGCGGGACAAGACGGGTGACATACTCGTTTTTTGTTCGTCGGCGAGCGAGCAAAAAATGACGCAACTCGAAAGGCTCGGTATCCGCATCGAAACGCTCCCCGACTCGACGCAGGGCCGCCCCGACTTGCACGCCGTTTTGCGCCGCCTGGGTCAACTCGAAATTACCAGTGTGATGATCGAAGGGGGAAGCACGGTGAACGGCGCGGCACTTGCGGAAAACCTGGTGGACAAGCTCTTCCTCTATTACGCGCCCAAGATTTTCGGCGGCGAGGGAGCAATTCCCTTTGCAGCGCATGCAACGGCTCACCATGGAAAAGAGCCCACGCGGCTCAGGCACATTCATCTGCACCGCTTCGGGGAAGATTTTGCCGTCGAGGGATATTTAAGAGATCCATACGCCGAATGAAGACCCGTCGTCACCACGGAGGCACCGAGGCTCGGAGAAATGCTGGAAAAAGTTCTTCTCGCCTCTCCATGGCTCGGTGCTGAATTAAGATATTGCGTTGTTCCGGAGGTCTCTCATGTTCACCGGCATCATTGAAGAAGTCGGACGCGTCAGCCGCATCGAGCAGCGCGGTGAAAACCGCCGAGTCACCATCACAGCCGAGCGCACACCGAAAGAGCTCGCTACCGGCAACAGCGTCGCCGTCAGCGGAGTCTGCCTGACCGCGCTCGACATCAAGCCTGGCTCGTTCTGCGCCGATCTGGCTCCCGAAACCTGGACCCGCACTTCGCTCTCACGCATTCACGAAGGTGCCCTGGTCAATCTCGAATTGCCCATGAAAGCCGACGGGCGCTTCGGCGGCCACATCGTACAGGGCCACGTGGATGGCGTGGGCAAATTGATCGCCTTCGAGCGCATTGCGGACTCCGAGAATTGGTGGCTGCACATTGAATTGCCCAATGATGTCGAGAAATACACCGTCTTCAAAGGCTCGATTTCGATCGAGGGCATCAGCTTGACAGTCGCGAAGCTGGAGACGGATCGCTGCACCATCGCTATCATTCCGCACACGGTCGAAATGACGAATTTGCATTCACTCAAACCCGGCGATCCGGTGAATCTCGAAGCTGACCTGATCGCGAAATACGTCGAGAAGATGATGGGGCGTGACGCGGAGAGCTCGCTGACGATTGCAGAACTGGTGGAGCAAGGATTTTAGGACCAGTACGCAGTACCCAGTTGCCACCCAGTAAGAACGCCGCTGCTATGCGAGGTCGGGTACTGGGTACTAACGACTTTCGTTACGCTTCGATCTTCAATTCATCCAGCTCCAGAAATTCCTGGATGATGGGATGCGGATCTTTTTCCATTTGCGCATAAGGACCGAAAAAGATCGCCTGGGCTTCGTGCAGGAACACGACTCGGTCGGCCAGCTTCTTGGCCAAGCGCATGTCGTGCGTGACGACGATGCTGGTCAAGTTCAATTGAATCTTGAGCCGCTTGATCAAATCGCCCAGCAGTTGCGCCATCAGCGGATCGACCATCGTCGTCGGCTCGTCGTAAAGCACGCACTCTGGCCGCGCCGCCAGCGCCCGCGCAATCGCCACAGAACGCTTCATCCCGGTTGACAAGTCTGACGGTAGCAGGTCGCGCATCTCCTGCACGCCGACCATTTGCAGCAGGCCGTCGACGATCTGGTAAATCTGCTCTTCGTTCAGCTCGCGCGATTCTCGCAGGGGAAACGCCACGTTCTCGCCGACTGTGAGCGAATCGAAAAGCGCTCCATTCTGGAAGACCATGGTGACTTTCTTGCGGACCGCCTCGAGCTGCTCTTCGTTGTAATCGGTAATGTCCTCGCGTGCCACGATCACGCGGCCCGAATCTGGCTTGAGAAATCCCATGATGTGATGCAGGGCCACCGACTTGCCCACGCCGCTGCGCCCCAGAATGCACACGGTCTCCGCGGGCGTCACATCGAAACTGACACGATCGAGCACTACGTTGTCGCCAAAGGCCTTCGACACGTCGCGGAACTCAATGTAGGGCCCGGTCTGTGCGTTGTCCGGCATGAAGCTCTCGCGCTCAGCTATGAACATGTGGGGACAGACGCCATCGGCTGTCCGGGCCGGCAAAAGCCCCGGCTCATTTTTCGACTTGCGGCATGTCCGCCGGCGGAGGCAAACTGCCTCCCGCCTCAGCCAGTTCTTCCGGCGTGTTCAGATTGCGGAACATTTTCGCCGAAAAGCCTGCGGCCTCCAATTCCTGTTCGCTGATCGTCTGCACCTGCACCTCGGTGAACAGTGTGTCGATCTTGTTTCGTCCGGCACGCAGAGCTTTCTCCGCAGCGTCGGCAAACTCGCGGCGATAAACCGCGCACAATGGCTGCCAGCCTCCGCCAATTCGCGGAACCGTTACGCTGGCCGCTGCATTTCGCGCCCGAGTTACTAAAAACGCGAGCAGTTCCCGCGTCACAAACGGCACATCGACCGCGAGCGTCAAATTCAGTTCCGCCCGCAACGATCGCAGCGCGGCGTGAATCCCTGCCAGCGGCCCGCAGCCGCGAAACACGTCTTCGACGACCGGCGCGAACGCCGCGAATTTCGCCGCATCGCCAACGATTGTCACATCGCCGGTCACGGATCGCGCCAACTCCAGCGCCCGCTGCAGAAGTGTGCAGCCGTCGAGCGTCAGGAATGCCTTGTCTGCGCCCATGCGCATGCTCTTGCCCCCGGCAAGAACGAACGCGGCCACACCGGACACTCGATCACCCATGCGCCGATCATACACGCAGGCCCTAACCATTTGCGTGTTGCCCACTTGCCTCTCTGCCGGCCCTTCCCCTTGCACGAAGGTAACCTACCCAAACCGTCCCCTTCGCGCGATGATGGCCTTGCGTCCGAGGCGCTTCTGACCCGGAAGTAACCAATCATGCCGCAGAAAATTATGGATGTGCTTATGTTAGGGCGCTGCTCCCACGAGTTCTCCTGGCCCCGCCGCGGGGCTGACGGCGATTATTACCAAGTCTGCCTGCTCTGCGCCGCCGAATACAAGTACGACTGGACAACGATGAAGCGCACCGAGCGGGTGGAGCGCAAACCCGAAACGGGGGTTCGCCGTAGCCATCCGCGCGAGAAGCGCCCGTCTTGGGTGCCGCGTGCGCGCCGGCTCAAGCTCGATATTCCGCTGCGCTACCGAGTGAACCGCACCAGCACATGGTTTGAAGGCATCATCGAAAACATCAGCCAGAGCGGTGTGCTCTTCTACGGGCCGCAGCAGCTTCCGGTAAATGCTCTGATTGAGATGGTGTTTGAGATGCCCGAGGAAATTTCAGGCCAGAAGAACTCGAACGTCGTCTGCCAGGGCCGGGTGATGCGCAACAAGGGCCTCAACGAGAAGGACGCGCCCGAGCCCGAAGAGGGCAAAGTCGGCCTGGCGGCATCGATCGTCGACTACAAGTTCATCCACTAGTCCGAGAAAAAGCGGTGCGGTTCTTGTCGTGCTCCGCCGGCACGGTCTTCTTCGCTTAACTTTTCGCGTACACTTCCTTCTGCGCAATCTCCATGCCTGCCATCACCGCACTACTGCACACGGAAAACGACGCCCTGCGACTCGGCCGCGTGCTTGAAACGCTGTATCCCTGCGATGACATCCTGGTCGTTGACCATGGCTCGCGCGATTCGACGGCGCAGGTTGCCCGCGACTACGGCGCACGCGTCGTGACGGTCGTGGCCGGCGCTCCCCCCGATCACTACTTTCGCTGCGTCGGCGCGGGGTGGATCCTCTGCCTCGATCCGCGCGAATCGCTGACCGAAAGCCTTGCGGCCACGCTCTACGAATGGAAGTCGCTTCATACAGGGGATCCCGCCGCAGCTGCTTTTTCCGTGTTTCTCCGCGAAGAAACGGCGGCGGGCTGGGTGGCTATCCCGACCGCAGAAACACGCCTGATCCCTCCGGCCTGGAAGCGCTGGCATGGCCTGTTCCCAATGCAGGAGCCATCGGCCATCGCGCTCGAGGGCGAACTTCTGCGTTTCTGTTTTCCCTGAGCGACGCCTTTTCTGAATGTCTTTTTGCAGTCACGAAAATTCCGGCGCGGGTTATAATGCCGCCGATCTATGCCCCTCCCCCCCGACACTCAACTCGGCCCTTACAAGATTGTTTCCTTCATCGGCGCGGGAGGAATGGGTGAGGTCTACCGCGCTCACGATACGCGTCTTCTACGCGATGTCGCGCTCAAGGTGCTTCCTGCGTCGTTCACCGCGGAGCCCGAGCGCTTGCGCCGTTTTGAGCAGGAAGCGCGCTCGATTGCCGCTCTGAACCACCCCAACATCGTTTCGGTCTACGACGTAGGAAACAGCGATGGGGTTCACTTCATTGTTTCCGAGTTGCTCGAAGGCGACACGCTCCGGCAGCGCATCACGCCTTCGGGAATGCCCGCGCGGAAAGCAATCGACCTAGCCGTGCAGTTGGCCAATGGGCTCGCGGCAGCACACGAACGAGGAATCGTTCACCGCGACCTGAAGCCGGAGAATATTTTCATCACCAAGGCCGGACGGTTGAAGATTCTCGATTTCGGCTTGGCCAAACTCCGTCGTCCTCGCGAGCAGGCCGAAACCCTCGACGGCGTTTCCGAAGCCCATACCAGCGTCGGCCAGGTTCTCGGTACGGTGGGCTACATGTCTCCCGAGCAAGTGAAGGGCGACACAATCGACCAGCGATCCGACATTTTCAGTTTCGGCAGCATCCTGTACGAAATGCTCACCGGCCAGCGCGCCTTCAAGCGCAACACCGGCGCCGAGACCATGACCGCCATCCTCAACGACGATCCGCCGGAGTTCTCCCGGCAGAGCGCCCCGATCCCGCCGGCTCTTGAACGCATTGTCCGCCATTGCATGGAAAAGCATCCGAGCCAGCGATTCCAGTCGGTCCAAGACATCGCGTTTGATCTGGAACTGCTCTCTGGATCTTCGGGCACAACCGCGGTGCCACCCGTCGGTAGGCGCAAGCTCTCGATTCGCCCGGCGGTCGTCGCAGTGCTGGCCGTGCTGGCGCTGGCCGCAGGCCTCGCTGCCGCGTGGTTCCGGCCAACGACCTCCGCGGTTCATCCTCAGTTGCACCGGATCACGTTTCGGCGCGGCACTATGTGGAACGCTCGCTTCACTCCAGATGGCAACCTGATCTACGGCGCCGCATGGGAGGGTCGTCCCATTGAAGTCTTCAGCGCGCAGAGCGGCAGTACCGAGGCGCGGCCATTGGGCATGCCTGTGACCGACATTCTCGCCGTCTCTGCCACGGGGGAATTAGCCGTTTCCACCAACCGTCATGCGGCGGAGGGTTTTGAATCAACCGGGATGCTGGCCCGGAGCCCTCAGGGAGGTGGCGCACCGCGCGAAATCGTGGATGGAGTGGAGTATGCGGACTGGTCGCCGGACGGTTCCAGCCTTGCAGTTGTGCGCCGCGTAGGCGGAAAAGAGCGGCTGGAATATCCCCTGGGCAAGGTGCTTTATGAAACGGCGGCCTGGGCCAGTCATCCTCGTGTGTCGCCCGATGGCAAACTGGTCGCTTTCATCGATCACACTTACGCCCGCGATGACGCTGGTCACATCTCTCTCGTCGACTTGGCGGGAAACAAAAAAAATCTGACCGGCGAATTCGTCGCCGCCCAAGGGCTCGCCTGGTGGCCGAGTGGAAAAGAAATTTGGTTTACCGCGACCACTTCGGGGTCGAGTCGTGAACTGCACGCCGTAACTCTCGCTGGCAAAGAACGACTCATCTATCTTGGGACCGGCACTTTGACTCTCCAGGATATCCACAAGGACGGGCGCGTGCTGTTCACGCGAGACGACTTGCGCGCCGGCATGATTGGGCTGGGCCCGGACGCCACCAAGGAGCGTGACCTGAGCTGGCATGACTGGACCATCCCCCGCGACATTAGCAATGACGGCAAGCTCGTGTCCTTCGACGAGACTGGCGAGGCTGGCGGCGAAACTGGCGTGATCTACGTCCGCGGAAGCGACGGTTCTCCCGCGGTAAGACTGGGTGAGGGTCGGGCGCCGACGCTGTCTCCCGATGGCAAGTGGGTGCTGGCCCTTACCCGCGCTGCTAAGCATGAGATTCTTGAACTGCCGACCGGCGCAGGCGAATCTCGCACCATCTCCACCGGCGAGGTGCAACCTCACCAGAGCTACTTCTTCCCAGATCAGCGTCATATTCTCATCTTAGGGAATGTGACTGGTGGCCGGGGCTTGAGGCTGTGGGTCAGCGATGTTGACGGAACAGCACCCAAGCCGATCAGTCCGGAAGGCATCCGCAGCAGGTATCGCGGCTGCATCTCTCCTGACGGCAAGCAAGTCGCAGCCCGCGATCCGGAGGGAAAGATCAGCATCTACTCCGTGTCTGGCGGCGATCCAATTTCAGTTCCCAATGTGCAACCGCTCGAAGATCCTGTGCACTGGACGGCAGACGGCAAGTCGCTCCTGGTCGGCAACGCCGAGATTCCTACGAATGTGTTCATCGTCGACCTGGCCACAGGGCAACGGCGTCCCTTCAAGTCCTTTTCTATCGCCGACCCCACTGGCCTGTTTGCCTTGGCTCCGCCTCATTTTTCCTACGATCTGAAGAGCTACGCTTACTCCTACAACCGGATTACCTCGGACCTTTACATCGTGGACGGGCTGAAGTAATGGACTCAAGCAAGGCATCGACTCAATGGTCACAGCCGTTGTGATCTACATCACATTCCGCTTATGATTCGGCGGTCTATAGTAACTATTTGGGCCTTGCAGCCCAAGGAGGAAGCTCATGCGAGTTGTGAAATTCATCAGTCTGGCTGTGATTCTGGTATTGATTTCGGTTTTTGCTGCCGCTCAAGACGCACCAGCGCAAGCTCCGACTGTGAAGCACGTCCCCATCACCAATGCCCCCTCAAACTCGGGCCAAGAGATGTTCCACAGCTATTGCGCCGTTTGCCATGGAACAGACGGCAAGGGAAACGGCCCTGCCGCCTCGGCAATGAAGACTCCGCCCACGGACTTGACCGTGCTGGCTAAGAAAAATGGTGGTAAGTATCCAGCAGATCACGTGGCTGCTGTGATCCGCGGACAAGCGGCTACGCCGTCTCATGGTAGCCAAGACATGCCGGTATGGGGTCCGCTGTTCTCCAGCATCAGCCAGGGCCACGAGGCGCAGGTGCAGCAACGCGTGACCAATCTGGTTAAGTACATCGAGACCCTGCAGGTGAAGTAGGATTGAAGTAGGCAATAAGGCTGCCTCACCCTTCGCGATGAAGGGTGGGGCCCAAGCCCCAAAAAACCGATGGCCCACCGATTTTTTCCCGTCTAGCAAACGAGGGCCGAATGCCGGAATGTGTCAGCGCACGCATAAGCCCTCCCCGAGGCAGGAATTGACTCCCCGGGGGGCTGTACCAAGACTGACACCCGCTGCCTCTTCTCTCGTAACCCGCCCCTGATCAATCTTGCCCGCGCATTGGCCCTGGGGACAGTGACTTCAGTACCTTAGTGTTGGCACTGTTGATCGCCTTATAATCCATCCCAGAAACAAAGAAAGCTGAGTGTCGGTCAGCGTTCTTCCAGATGGGCGTGCGCAGGACTTGCGTGCCGCCCCTTGAAGCACGCCTCACGTTAACGTGGATCCAGTTCTTGCCATCGCGATGTTTGTCCTCGGGCTGGCCTTCGGCAGCTTCCTGAATGTGTGTATCTACCGCATGCCACGGGGATTGTCGGTGGTCCGGCCGCGCTCAGCGTGTCCCGGATGCGGCCATCTCATCGCTTTCTACGACAATCTTCCGGTCTTGAGCTGCGTGATCCTGCGCGGGCGTTGCCGCCATTGCAAGACCAGGATTTCTCCCCGCTATCTGTTGATCGAGTTGCTGACCGGCGCCCTGTTCGCCACCTGCTACTGGTACTTTGGGCTGAATCTATCCACGCTGAAATATTGTGTGTTCGCTTTCCTGTTGCTCGGCCTCATCTTCACCGACGCTGAAACCAAGCTGCTGCCCGACAAGCTCACTCTGCCCGGATTCGCCTTGGGTGTTGTTTTCAGTCTGATCGTTCCCGTGAACGATCTGGCCTCGCAGATTCTGCCGGGGATGGTGCGCCTGCCCTTCACCGTCGACAACGCGGTTCGCATTCTTTCTCTCACCGATTCTCTGCTGGGCGCTGCGCTAGGCGCGTCGTTTATCTACGGCGCGGGGGCCATTTATTTGCGCTGGCGCGGCATGGAGGGCATGGGATTCGGTGACGTCAAATTGATGGCTATGGTGGGTTCGTTTCTCGGAATGAAGCTTACGATCTTCACCATCTTTGCTGCTTCGCTCACTGGATCGTTGTTCGGTTTGACCACGGTTCTGGTGGTGTGGATGAAACGCACGCACCGCTTTATGCGGCGGCTAGCCAACGCGCAGGCCGCACGCCGTCGCGGATGGCGGTCGGCCCAGATGGTTTACCAGTACTACCAGATGCCGTTCGGCGTTTTTCTCGGCAGTATGGCGCTGGTTGCTTTTTTCTTTGGCAACCAGTTCATTGGCTGGTACAGGAGGCTCTGGTGAGGGCTCTAGCCAATCCGACGCTGCTGCGCGCTGCAGTCGTGCTGTTCTGCGGCGGTGCCGCCTTCCTGATGACGTTGGTCTTCATGCGCATGCTGCGCAAGTCCATCAACGAAGAATCCAAGATCAGCTCCGATCCCACGCCGTCCTTTGAAACGCTGCCAATGCACCTCTACAACACGGTGATCCAGCAGCTCAAGCAGCAGAAGCACGAACTCGACGTACAGTCGCAGGCGGACCAGCAGCGCGCCCGCATCAGCGAAACGTTGAGCCAGGCCGTGCTCTCGAATCTGTCTTGCGGCGTACTCGTCTTCAAAACCAACGGGCTGGTAAAAAGCAGCAACCCGGCGGCCCGGGAAATCCTGGGATTCGCTTCACCTTCGGGCATGAGCGCGTCCGACATTTTCCGCCACGCAAAGATCCAGCATGATCCCGCTCAGACCGGCAGCCAGCACGGCGACGCCGATCGCCAGAGCGACAAACCAAGTGTTTTTTCGGATGAGACGCCCGAAGAGGTGTTTGACTGCGTTTCCTCGCTGGCCGATGAAGTTGACGTTGTGCTGCACGAAGGCTGCCAGCGCCGTCAGGTACAGGCAGAGTACCGTACGCCATCCGGCGCAACGCGCTTCCTCGCCGTCACGGTTTCTCCGGTGCACGTCGGCGACGGCAGTCTGCTCGGCGTGGCCTGCGTGGTCAACGATCTGAGCGCGCTCGAGAGCATGCGCCGCCAGCAGCAGCTGCGCGGAGAACTTTCCGCCGAAATGGCGCTGCAACTGCGCACTTCCCTGGCCACCATTTCCGGTTGCGCGCAGCAACTGTCGACCAGCCGCGATCCTGAACTCTCGCGGCAACTGGCCGCCGATATCGCAGAGCAGGCAGCGCAGTTGGATCGGCATCTGGGATCGTTTTTGATGGGGTCACCCGTGACAGAGGAGTCGGCCAGCCAAAGTGCAGCGGCCGGCGGCACAACCAGTTCTTAATTCGTGCTTGTTAAGCAGTCTTTATGAGCAAGCTGTCGGCGTGGCGACATTCGACCCACCGGCGAAACTGAAGCAAGGGAAAAGGTGAGAGCTATGAAACGCATCGCATACGACGGAATCGGACTCCTGCTGGCTGTGGGCCTGCTCACACTGATTGCCGCCGCCCAGAGCCAGCCGCAGCAGAATCAGCCCCAGTCGGGCACTGCCACGACCTCAGGACCGTCGCTGGGCGATTATGCCCGCCAGATCCGCAAATCGGCTCCTGCGGCGACGCCAAAGGTATTCGACAACGACAATCTGCCCAGCAACGACAAGCTTTCGATCGTAGGCGCAGCTCCAACCACTGAAGCCCCGGTTGACGCCAAGGCTCAATCTGATGCCAACGCCGAGAACAAGCCCGCCGCGGCCAAGCCTGCCGGCCCCACACCCGAAGAAAACCAGGCTGCCAAAGAGGCCTTGTGGAAACAGTGGGGCGACAAGGTGAAGAGCCAGCAGGATCAGATTGACTTGGTGACCCGCGAACTCAATGTACTGCAGCGCGAATATCAGATTCGCGCCGCCGCCATGTACAGCGATGCCGGTAATCGCCTGCGCAACGAGGCTGACTGGGACAAGCAGGACGCCCAATACAAGCAGCAAATCGCCGACAAGCAGAAGGCCGTAGACGACGCCAAGCAGAAGCTCGAGGACATGCAGGAAGAAGCTCGCAAGGCTGGTGTGCCGTCTTCGTATCTCGGCAGCTAGGGACCCCGCCAGTCAGGAACCGGAACCGCACCGAAGAAAGAATGGCCCGCGATAAGGCGAGCTAGACAATGACACGCCGGCACCTTGCCGGCGTTTTTCATTTCTGCTGATTTGCGGATTTCCGCAACCGGTAAATCTGTTGAATGTGATGCCTCCCGTGCACAAGGTGAAATTTTCTCCATTCTGCACCGGTCAACGGGCCGAGAATCACGTGGTCGAGCAATTGGGCGTCTTTCCCAAATTTCTCCTGCTGCCGGGAAATGCAGTCATCCATCTCTGCGATCTTTGTATCAATCTCGGCCAGTACCTTTTCCGTTGGCAATCCGCGCGGACGAGCCATCTTGGGCGCTTCCCGTCCGCCAGGCATGTGACCGAGGCCAACCACAAGGAGTTTTCCTATGCGTTGCCTCCAGGTTGGTGGCGTCACCGTCGGCTTGCCCGCTTCCGCCATCCGTTCGAATCCCTTGATCGTTCCGGTGTACGTCAGATACAGGTGCTCCACCACTTCCGCGGCACACCACTTCCCTTCCGGATGCCACGCCAATTGCTGCGGAGATAGCCCGCTGACGGCCAACGCCAGCTCCTCCTGTAACTTTTTGAGTCCTGGGTCCACGAGTTTTGCTCGCCTTTTGCAGCGCTTCGGGTAGAATGATGCGCGGTAATCAAACCCAAATTCAATTTATTTCAGGAAGGATGCCAATGAGAACGGCCAGCCTCTCTCACACCGATTCGACCGTGCCCATGGCGGCGTCGGGAATGGCTTTCTTGCACAATCGGCGCAGTCGGAATCACAGGGCAGCTCTGCTCGGAACCATGTACGCGTGGTTTTTCGCCGTCCTCATACTTTTCTTCCTGTCGCTGCTCACCGCCTGCTCTTCCGAATCGAGCAAGCCCGCCGAATCCGCCAAACCGGCTGTTAAACCACCGGAACTGATCACCGGACGGTCGGCTTTTCAGAAGGTGTACGTGGCGGCGCGGGGGTGGCAGCAGGATGCAAAGCCTTATCGTCTGGAGGCCACGGTCACCAGCGACGGCAATGGTCAAGACGGCAAGTGGGCAGTGTGGCGCGGCAGTTTCGCCTCGCCCGCGCAGCGTTCCGCCAAGTCCTTTACCTGGTCGGGCAGCGCGGCGGAGGGAGCTCCGGAGCGCGGCGTCAATCCCGGCATTGAAGACAGCTATAGTCCGTCAAACTCGTCCACGCAGGTCTTCGACATGGCCTTTCTCAAGGTCGACTCCGATCAGGCGTTCGCCACTGCGCAAAAGCATGGCGGCGACAAGATTCTTGAGAAAGACTCGGGCACTCCGGTCTTCTACGTTTGCGACTGGAACCACAACACCAATGAGTTGATTTGGCATGTCATCTATGGCTCCAGCCGTGATAACGCCAAGCTGACGGTCTCAGTCAACGCCTCCACCGGCGATTTCATCCGAGTAGAGAAATAATTCCGGCAGCCGGGTTTATGCCCTGCTGGGTTATTTGCAGCACGACAGCGCCGGAACTGCGCAGAGGCGGGTCTTCACTGGTTTTGCTTGTCCGCGTCTTCTTCGCGCTTGATCTGAGCCTCGATCTGGGAACAGAACGAGTACAGGGCCTCAGCCGATGCGATGATCCGCTTCAGGGCCTGGCGCTCGCCAAAGGCAACTATGTCTTGCATCGAATACTGGAGACGAATACGGTCGGCGGCGCATTGCGCGCTCAACAATTCTACCTTGGCGGCCGAAAGATCGGCGGTCAGGCGGGCAATATCAACCTGTTTCTTGGCAGCGGGTCCCATCTACAACTCCTTAAAGATTTTCGAAGGTAACACCAGCGGGACCCGGGAACCTTTCTGGGAGGACTGCTTTGGTTGCGCCGGGCCCCGCCATGTGAGGTCGTCAATCGTTGCTACTTTGAAATAAAGTATACACCGTCAACATAACGCAGTGCAAGAAATTAATTCGATTGAATAGGGTGAAAATCGCCCCCTGGAGGCAAAGTGCCGCGGCATCCCGACCCTGACCTGGAACAGCGCATTCTCGAGGCCGCCTCGCGCCTGTGGGCGCGCGGTGGAGAAAAGGCCCTCACTATGCGCGCCGTCGCCAAGGGCGCCGGCACCACTACGCCTACCGTTTACGAACGCTACCGCGACCGCGAGGATATCCTTCGCGCCCTCCGCTTGCAGACCCGCCGCCACATGTTCGACGCTCTCACTCGCACTCGCACGGTGCGCGAAGCTGTCCGGTGCAAGCTGGAGTTTGCCCTGGCCCACCGTCATTCCTACGAGATGCTGGTCGATGGGGTAGCCAAACCGCCTGCGCTGCACGAGCCCTGGCTGTCGTTCAACTTTATGCGGCAGCGGCTAGCCGAGCATCTGGGCGGAAGCCCTCGGGAACACACCCGTCTCGCGCTGGCCGTATGGTCGCTGACGTACGGCACTGCGATGCTCATCATTCGCGGCGGATTCCAGGGTGCCCTCCGGGCTCAGACTCTTCACGCCTGTCTCGACGCTCTGGACGTGATGTTAGACTCCGTACGATCCAAGCGCTTCCCGCACACGGGCCCCAAGTGGCCGACAAACCTCATTCTGGGACAAGGCAGAAAGAGTCGGGTAAACGGAGGTGGCCGCTCCGGGCAGCTCAGGAAACAGTCGCCACGATGAATGGGAGGACCCAGACAGCGAGATTTCTTACTTGCCGCGCGTGGAGTTCGAGTCCTTTAGCCGCGCGAGCGCTTTGCGCGCGTTCTTCGCCTCCGGCCCATCGGGCAGAATCTTTAGATAGGCTTCATATTCCTGGCGTGCTTCATCCGGCTGGTTGAGTTTCTCAAGGCACACGGCCAGTCCAAACGTCGCCATGGCGTCGTTCTCTTTGTAGTACAGTGCCTCGCGGTAGCGATCTTCCGCCGCGCGGTAATTCTTCCTCACCTTCAAATAGAAGTCGCCGACCTCAATATCCTTCGCCGCCTTGTGCGGGTCCCAGGGATGCGAATCGTTTGGGCCGGGATTTTCCGACATCTCCGCGTCCAGCAGCGCCTGCGAGCTTCGGGGATGCGCCTGGGTGTCATTGGCGGGCGGGCTTATGTCTCCCTGCGAATCCTTGCTGGAGCTATCTCCGGGCTCGTTGTTCAACGAACTGGCATCGATTCGATCTGAGCGAGGTGGCTGCTGCGCTGCTGGCGCAGCAGTCGAGGAAGCCGAGGGAGTTGACGGCGTTGCCGGTGGACTAGACGGCAAAGAGTTCTGCTGAGGCCCTGAGGACGGTGAGTTCGCGGGGGATTTGGCGGGAGGAGAACTGGAGGAACTCTGTGAACTTTGCGGCCACATCCAGACGCTGCAGCCAAGCAACAGGGTTAGAACCAGACCACTCGTGTTCAAACCACGCATGCGTTTATTTTACGCTTGCGCCAAATTTGGCATGAACCGGATTGCGATGCCAGCGTAACGTGAGTCTCCGATCACCTTGTGCAAACAAAAAACAGGCCGCTCAGGGGGAGGTTGAGCGGCCTGGTTGGCGAAGTCCTCCGGGGAGGAGGGTAAATCCTGGTTACATCGACGGATTGTTCTGCCCCGTCGTGGTCGGCGTGCTGCCCACGGTGTTCGTCATCAGGCGCACATCCACGCGGCGGTTATCGGCGCGGCCAGCGGCGGTCTTGTTCGATTCCACCGGCTTGTCTTTGCCCAGGCCGATCACATAAATCTTGTGCGCAGGCACGTTGTATTTCGACGCCAGGTACTGAATCACCGAGTTGGCGCGGCGCTGGCTCAGGTCATAGTTGTAGTCGGCCGGACCAACCGAGTCACATCCGCCTTCCAGCGCGATGATGTAGCCCTTGGTCGAAGCTATGTTGCCGGCAAGCTGATCGAGCGCTTCCTTGGCCTTCGGCGTCAGATTGTCCTTGTTGAAACCAAACTTCACCGAGGTTTCGGCAACGGCATGGTAGTTGTCGAGATTGGCGACGGTGTTGGTCAGAATGCCCACCCGGGTATTGGCCGCGTCAGCTGTTTGCTGCGCCGATGTCGCAGTCTGACCGGCAGCCTGCGCCTTCTGGTCGGCGGCATCGGTCTTGGTGTTGACGGCGGCAAGGCCAGCTTGCACGCGCGCATCCACGTCCTTGATGTCCTTGCTGTTCTTCGCAGTCAGGTCATCGAGTTCGTTGGTTTTGTTGATCAATGGCGTCGTCTGTTGCTTGACGTAATTCTTGCTGGCGCAGCCGACGGTGGCGACGAGGCTGGCTGCCAGGAAAATCACTAACGAAGTGCGGGTCATATGGTGAGGCTCCTTCATCCGAATCTTGTTATTCGCTCGCTTTCTAAGCGAGCGGAATCGAAACTGGGTCCCTGGGAATAACGGAATCTTACAAGTCCCACTCCCACTTGTGCACGGGAAGTGCCAGTGTTCTCTCATGGGAGCCGACGCACTAAGTATATCCTTTTTCAAGCGCTTGCGGAAGTTGCGGGGACGGTCCAACCGCTTCACCGCCGATGGCTAGAACGCAAACCCCACACGCGGAATGGAAATTTTATACGGTACGGCCCAGACTGTTGCCGTGCCGCGGGCGAGTGCAATTTCGTGCATCATTTCATCCGCTCCACCGGCACCGATTCGTGATCGCAGACAATGGACCAGCCGTTCCCATGTGTAGAAATCTGGCCGTTGCCGTTCCAGTAGGAGTGTCCGAACCAGGCGATCAGGCGAAGACTGGGGAGTGAGCGTTCGAGCAAATGTTCGAATTCACGTTGCGACATGGTATACGCCGCGAAGTCGATGGGCAGAACCAGTACCACCGCCTCGCCCTGCCGGAGGATCCGATATGTCTTCTCGTTGTTCGGCGAACCGGCCAGCGGATAGGCTCCCGACAGCTCTGCATCGAGGCCGTCTCCACCAGCCAGGAACATGAGCAGTATCTGCATAGCTTCAAATCGTCCCTCTTTCGGCAGATAGTCATGTAGGTCATCCACCCAGACGACTGGAACGGCAATCGGTTGAGGGCAAGGGTTAACCAGCGCAACCTCTACCGATCCGCTGTATTTTTGTGGTCCCATCACCGGCGGACCAACCAGGCGCATCTTGACGATCGCTGCTAATAGGCCTGCAGATTCCCGGTCAGCCAGACGAAATGGGTCGTCCGCCGGCGTATTTTCTGGTCCGGCTCCAAGGCACATCTCGGCCGGCGTGTAAGGCATCGGTCTGCCATCCTGCTTCGCCAATCCAAATGGGTGCCCGGTCATTTCGATGCGATCAATCACTGCGTAGACGCCACCGCCAATCTGAATCGTATCTTCCCGATTGGCCTGTGCCGTACCCGTGCCGGAGAATCCCAAGACTGCGGCCACCATCGCCCACGGCAGAAGAGAATGAATTCGCATGTCGCACCTCGCCCGCTTGCCGCCGAAACGAATTATGACACGCCCACGGGCTAGGGTCATCCCCGGGTCAGTTGCAGCTGCCGCCGCATTTATAAACCATCATCGAATAAAATGAGAATCTCCCCGCGACATGGATCTGCTCACCAAAATCCGCACCATTCCCACCGAGCCCGGTGTGTATCTCTACAAGAACGCCGAAGGCGAAGTCATCTACGTCGGGAAGGCGAAGAACTTGCGCAGCCGCGTTTCCAGCTATTTCCATGAAGGCCGCTGGGAAGATGCCAAAACCGGCACGCTGGTGCGTGAAGCGGTCGACGTCGATTACATCGTCGTCGCCAACAACAAAGAAGCGCTGGCCCTTGAAAACAATCTGATCAAGCAGCGCAAACCGCGCTTCAACATCCTGCTACGCGACGACAAGACCTATCCTTACGTCAAACTCACACTCGGCGAGCGCTGGCCGCGAGTCTACGTCACGCGCCGTCTGCGCAAGGACGGCAGCGAGTATTACGGCCCCTACTTCCCTGCCAATCTGGCCTATCGCATCGTGGATCTGATTCACCGGAATTTTCTGATTCCTTCGTGCAAGGTGGACCTCACGCGTTTTCATCCGCGGCCCTGCCTGCAGTACTACATCAAGCGCTGCCTAGGCCCATGCGTGAAGGACCTGACCACCGCCGACGCCTATCAGGAAGCCGTGCACGACGTGAAGCTCTTTCTGGAAGGACGTCCAACAGACCTGGCCTGCTCCTTGCGCGAGCGCATGGAGCAAGCCGCGATTCTGCAAGCGTACGAGCGCGCCGCCCGCTACCGCGATCTGATTTCAACAGTCGAGCAGTT
Organism: Candidatus Sulfotelmatobacter sp.; assembly: GCA_030041475.1. Classification (GTDB taxonomy): domain Bacteria; phylum Acidobacteriota; class Terriglobia; order Terriglobales; family Acidobacteriaceae; genus Sulfotelmatobacter. Next base: position 3,753 of record JASHNU010000039.1, on the reverse strand, counting down.
GCAGGAGCGCCAGCGCATCGCCGCCGCGGAGGGTGAAGACGCCGACGTTTTCGGCTATCACTACGAGAACGGCATGCTGGCTGTGAATCTGTTCCACATGCGCGGCGGCAAGATAGTCGACCGGCGCGAATTTTTCTGGGAAGACCTGCCGGAGTTCGCAGCGAGTGACACCGACACCCAAGCTTTTCATCCCGGCGAATTCTTCTCTGCCCTGCTCAAGCAGCTCTACATCGGGCAGCCCTATGTGCCGCGCAATCTCTATGTCCCAGTGGACTTCGAAGACCGCGAGGAACTCGAAGATCTTCTCTCCGAGCAAGGAGCGGACAAGAGTGTCCGCCCCACCCGCGTGCATATTCTCGTGCCGGAGCGCGGAGACAAGCGCTCGCTCATCGACCTGGCCGGCACGAACGCCAAACAGTCGTACGATCAGCGCTTCCGCGTGCTCAAGCCGAACGCACGCAAGATCCAGGAAGAACTGCAGGAGGCGCTGGGCCTGCCTGAACTTCCGAAGCGCATCGAGTGCTTCGACATTTCGCACATTCAGGGTGCGGAAACCGTGGCCTCGATGGTGGTGTGGGAAGAAGGCAAGATGAAGAAATCAGATTATCGCAAGTTCATTATCCGCACCGTCGAAGGCGTGGACGACTTCGCTTCTATGCGCGAAGTGGTCACGCGCCGCTACAAGCGCCTCCACGCCGAAAAGAAGTCCATGCCCAGCCTGGTTCTGATTGATGGCGGGCTGGGCCAGTTGCACGCCGCGGCTGTAGCTCTCGAATCACTGGAAATCATCAACCAGCCGCTTGCCGCAATTGCCAAACGGGAAGAAATTCTCTACGTCTACGGGCAAGAGAAAGATCCCATCGCGCTCGATCATCATTCGCCTGTGCTGCATCTGATTCAGCAGATTCGCGACGAAGCGCACCGCTTCGCCGTCACATTCCACCGCAAGCGGCGGCAGATGCGCGACCGCTCGACCGAACTGCTGGAAATTCCGGGCGTGGGAGCGAGCACCACGCGCCGCCTGCTGGAGCATTTCGGCAGCGTGCAGGCCGTCAAACATGCCGACGCGGCCGCGTTATCAGCCGTGGTGACGCGGGCGCAGGCCGAGGCCATTCAAACTCACTTCCGCAAGTGAGGGCGCACTCAGAGCACCGGTTGTCCGTCGACCAGCATCTTCTTCAGGCTGAATACCTGGAAGATTCGCTGCTCGCCAATTTTCTCGATCCTCGGATGCACGAACTCCACGCTGATCTTCCCATCCGGCGGCAGGTCCTTGGGACGCGGGAAAACAAACTGGAACGTGTTCTCGTTGCAAGCGTAGCCCGTTAAACTCAGTCTCTCCTTGCCCGTATTCAGGAACACCTTCATGCTTTGTTTGGGAAGGCTCTGCTGCGTCCAGTAGGTCTTCAACTCGCCCGCGTAGGTCTGCACGTTGGATTGGAAGGTTACGGCAACTATGACGCGGTCGGGAAAGGTAGCGCTTAGAAACTTGCTGACATTGGCATCAAAAGCCGCCTTCTGCTCCGCGCTCATCTTGTCGTAGTGCGCGTTGAGTTGGGACGAACGCACCTGCGCCTGGCGAATCGGTTGTGCCGAGCGAAACTGTATGGTGTAGGTGATGCTGGGATCTTCCTCCATCTCGCCGCGTGCATTTGCTCCGGTTCCGGCAATGTTCTGAATGCCGCCTAGTTTTAGCGTTGTCGCCCAGGGAGACTCCTCAAGCATCTTCTGCGTCTCCTCGGCCGACCACGTCTGATAAGGCTTCTTAGCCCAGAAATCGGCTGCCCATGCCGCCAGCGATATGGCAAGGCAGACCATGATGAGCGGGGCTTTACTCAGCTTCAGCATACGAACTTCCTCCTCTCCTGAGTTCCCCCCTCAAGAATTACGCGGACATTCTACTCCGTCGCGAGCCACGTTTCTCATGCTTTTGCTACACTAGCCGCCATTGTTATGAGACGAATCCTCCCCGTTTCTCTCGCGTTCTCCGTGCTGGTTGCGTCACGGCTGGTTGCACAGACTTCGAACCTTCCCGACTACGCCACGCCGCAGGAGAAGCACCTGCACAACGTGCACCAGCTGACGTTTGGCGGGCAGAATGCCGAAGCGTATTTCTCCGCCGACGGGAAGAAGCTGATCTATCAGTCGTCGCACGGGGATGTAAAGTGCGACCAGATTTTCATCATGAACGCCGACGGCAGCGACCAGCATATGGTCTCGACCGGCAAGGGCCGCACGACCTGCGCCTATTTCTTCCCCAGCGGCAGGAAAATTCTCTATTCTTCAACCCACCTGGCCAGTCCGGAATGCCCGCCCCGCCCCGATTTTTCCAAAGGATATGTCTGGGCGGTGTATTCCGGATACGACATCTTCACGGCGAACCGTGACGGATCGAATGTGAAACAGCTCACCCACACACCTGGCTATGACGCCGAGGCGACGATCTCGCTCGATGGAAAGAAAATCACGTTCACTTCCATGCGCAATGGCGATCTCGACATTTACACCATGGATGCCGATGGCAAGAACGTGAAGCAGCTCACCCACGAACTCGGTTACGACGGCGGACCGACGTTTTCACCGGACCGCAAGTGGATCGTCTATCGCGCCTACCATCCTCAGACCGAAAAAGAAATTGCCGACTACAAGGAATTGCTGGCGCAGAACCTGATCCGGCCGACGTCGCTCGAAATCTGGATCATGAGGGCCGACGGTTCGGGGAAAAAACAGCTTACGAAGCTGGCCGCAGCCAGTTTCGGTCCGGCTTTCACCGCGGACGGTAAGAAAATCATTTTTTCGTCGAACTACGATCCGGAGACGCACGCCACCGGCGGCATGGGCAACTTCGAACTGTGGCTAATGAATCTGGACGGCACTGGCTTGGAGCGCATCACATACAGTGATGGTTTCGACGGCTTCCCTATGTTCTCGCCGGACGGCAAGAAGCTGGTGTGGGCCTCAAATCGCAACGCCAAAGCGCCACACGAGACCAACATTTTCATTGCGGACTGGGTGCCGTAAGGCGAGTTCTGTGGCGCTATCAGTGCCGTTCAGCGCTTGAGTCACTCGTCGTTGTGTCTCGCTGGGAGTGAGAACCTGGGGAACTTGAGGCGGCGGGAGCTGCCCGCACTTTTTCCGGATAGCGCTCCATCAAAGATATAGCCGGCTTCGGGAAGGTAATTCGGGTGGAGCTGTCCAGGCCGGCTGTTCGCATTCTGAGTGCCAGCCAGACCACACAAGCGATCATTCCGCACCAACCGAGAATGCGCACCACGGCCGCGATCTTCGTGTCGTATTGCAGGACGCCGAGGTCAGAGAAGATGCGGAAGAAATCGTGCTCCACAAATTCGGGATCACCCGTCGTTACCAGCGGCAGCAGCTGGGCGCGCGCGTCGGCCATGTATTCGGCGGTGTCAATCCAATTTTCGAAGAAAAAGAAGAGGCAAAAGACGAAGCCCGGTATCTGGCGCTCGGTGAAGAAATACACCGCGAGCAGAAATGGGACCAGCCACTGCAGCAGCGTCCCGCCCCACAATCCGAGGGTCGGGCCGAACCATCCGAACAGATTGTGGCCACCTTCATGGACAACCAGGTTAGCAGCGTGAATGAAAAGAGACGCAGGTGACCTGCCGAAGGCATAAACAAGAAATCCCAAGTAGAAGAAGAGCCATGCTCCGATTGCAGGGCGCGAGACCGGCTTCCATGCCCGATGGAAACAGGATTCCTCGAAGAGCGATTGCAACGATTCGAACA
>JASHNU010000038.1 GCA_030041475.1 Candidatus Sulfotelmatobacter sp. | reverse complement strand
TACATGCAGCAGTGGAATGCCGACTTGCAATATGAGGTGCTACCGAACTGGATGGTGGACGCGGCGTACGTCGGTTCCAAAGGAACTCATTTGAGCGACGTGGTGGATTTGAACCAGCAAGATCCCGCTACTGGGCTATTCCCCTACCCCCAGTTTGCTTCGATTCTCTATGTCGGATCGGACGCAGCCAGTTCGTACAACTCGCTGCAACTGCGCTCGGAAAAGCGAACCCGCAGCGGGCTGTCGCTTCTGCTTTCCTACACGTACTCCAAGTCCTTTGACGACATTTCGTCGGTTTTTGGCGGCGCCGAGGGTTCCGGCTTGCCGCAGAACTCGTTTGATCTTTCAGCGAACCGCGGGCCGTCGGACTTCAACGCCGTGCACCGTTTCATCGGCAGCTTCGTCTATGACCTGCCAATGCGCAAGCTCTGGGCCCATGGTCCAGGGTGGAGCACAAGAGTTCTGGACAACTGGCAGGCCAGCGGAATCGTAACCGCCCAGACGGGGTCGCCGTTTACCGTGGTGCTGGCCGGCGGGTTGTCTTCGGCGGATGCAGCGTTTGGCAACCCGGCACAGCCGAACGTGGTGAGCAATCCGTTTGTAGCCGGACCAGTGGCGGCAAATCCAAACCCCGGCTGTCAAGCCACGATGTCGCAGGGCGGCCTGGCCGCGGATCAGGTGAAAGTACCGCAAAGCTGGTTCAATCCGTGCGCCTTCGTAAATCCTCCAGCGGGCGCGGTTTCGGGAACATTCTTGTACGGGAACGAGGGCAGGAACATTATGACCGGACCGGGATTCACTAATCTCGATTTCGGTCTGTCGAAGAGCATGGCCCTCCGTTCCGAGAACCACCGCCTGCTGCTGCGCGGGGATTTTTTCAACCTGTTCAATCATCCAAATTTTGACATTCCGGGGCACGTTTTGAATTGCCCCGTTGCTCCTCAGCTTTGCGGCTCGAGTGTGGGCTCACCTGTGTACGTACCTTACGGCGGAGGGAGCTTCTCAAGAATACTTTCGGCAAACAACTATAGCGACAAGCCCCCCAGGCAGATCCAGCTGAGCGCACGGTATGTGTTCTGATTACGCGGTTGGCTTGTCGCGTGGCGGCTCGACGGCGGTAAATTCTTCGGCGAAGCGGCGGGCATAATTTTCGAGCAATGACGGGATTTTCCGCGGATCCGCTGATTTGAGCACCAGTCCGGCGTGGTGGTGCTTCTTGATGCGCAGGTGCACTTCGGGATCATTGTAGGCGGAAGTATCCGGATCTTCCTGCCGCGCCAGCGAAACAATCACGCCAGCATATTCCTCGCGCAGGGGAGGGAGCTGGTAGCTGCCATCGCCGCCGGCGATCTCGATGCGAGCCCACTCGCGCCAGAGATTGATGCCGGTCGCGGCTTCGACCATCTCGTTGATGTAAGCTCCGCCCACGCGCGCCGCACATTCCAGAAAATAAAAATTGCCGTCGGCGTGCGCCTGAATGAATTCGGCATGAGCAACTCCCCGCACCAGGCCGAGAGCCGCAATTAGATCGCGGTTGATGGCACGCAGGCCGGAGTCGGCGTCGCTGCCGCGCGGCACGGTGTAGCTGGTGAAGACCCCGCCGCCCTGCGCAACATTCATCGGCGGCTTGCCATACTTGCTGACGTTGGTAAAGACCACTTCGTTTTCTGACACGACCGAGTCCACGTGGTAGACCTCGCCGGGAACGAATCTCTCCAGCAGATATGACGATTGCTTGTCGCCCAGCTGCTCGAGCACGGGCCAAAGTTCGTCGGCGGCAGCGATTTTCTTGATTCCGATCGCCGACGCTTCCTGGCGCGGTTTCAGCACCCACGGTCCGGGCACATGCTCGAGGTAATAGCGGATGTCGTCATGGTTCACCACCGGAACAAAGTCGGGCACGCGGACGTGCCGGTCGAGCGCGCGCATGCGCATGGCAAGCTTGTCGCGGAAATAGCGCATGGTGGTGAGTCCCATACCCGGGATGCGGAGGTGCTCGCGCAGTGTGGCGGCGGTCTCCATGTCGTATTCGTCAAGCGCAACGATGCGGTCGAGTTTGTGGTTTCGGGCCAGGTGGGTAACGGCCTTGACGATATCGGCAACGGGAATTTCGGCGGGAAGGTAGAAAGTGTCGCTGAGAGTCTCGCGCGGCCAGTCGGCATCGCGCAATTTTTCCGCGGTGAGCAGGATGACGCTGCAGCCCTGGCGCTTGCACTCGCGCATGAACTCCTGGCCCTTTTCGTAGGTCGTGATGCAGAGAAAAGTCAGGGGACGGGCCTCAGGCATGGTATTCGTCGTCGACGTAATGGTCGGGAGGATATCACGAGTCCACCTGACGGAGCCGACAAACTGGATTTTCGGTTTGATAAACTGCGTTCGTATGGCGGAGGTCACAGGGCGGAACACCGCGGCGTGGTGGGCATTGTTGCTCGCGCTGGGCGCGCTGTCGGTGAACTTCGCCTTCTTCGCCAAACCTCCTTTGCAAGCTGTGTTGCCGTGGCTTGGCCTGCTGCTGGCGGTCAGTGCGCTGGTTGTTCTTTCGATGGCACTCCGCCGCGCCATCGTTCATGCGCGGGCCTATCGGGGCCAGTGGTTGAGCATCATTCTGGCGGTTTTGACGCTGGCCATGTCTGGAATGAACTTCTTCATTTTCTTCCACGCGCGCGCGCTTCCCAAGGCGAGCAACGCACCGCAGATAGGTCAACAGGCGCCAGACTTCAGTCTCGCTGATACCGCTGGCAACACGGTTTCGCTTGACAGTCTTTTCAGTTCGTCGCCCGGAAATCCTTCTTCTCCGGCGACAAAGGGCGTCCTACTGATTTTCTATCGTGGATATTGGTGACCCTACTGCAACCTCGAGTTGCGAGGCGTGGAAAAACGGCTGGCGGAGTTCCAAGCTGCAGGAGTGCGGCCGGTGGCAATCTGCGTTGACTCTGCTGCAGTCTCAAGGGATCTGAGCAAAAAGGCGGGCTATACCTTCCCCATCCTTTCCGATCCCAACTCGGCAGTGATTCGCCGCTATCATTTGCTTCATCCCGGCGGAGGGCCGGACGGACAGGACATCGCGCGGCCGGCTGAGTTCCTTGTCGATCGTGATAAGGTCGTTCGCTGGACCAATTTTGCGGAGGATGTGCGAGTGCGCGCCCGCGCCGATGAAATGCTGGCTGCAGCCAGCCAACTGCGTTAGTCCAACCATTGCCATTGACCTTCCCTAAAGGTCGTTGCGCATCACGGCGCTCTCTTGACCAGTCGTGCTATAGTCTCAACCCGGCGCAGGGCAGCGCCTGAGAGGTGTCCGATGGAAGCGCATCCGCACGTGCAGGGAAAAGTCCGCGGCTTCGGCGAGAACATTGAAAGCGATCTGGCGCTGGAATTCTTGCGCGTGGTGGAAGTCGCCGCCATCGCGTCGGCGCGCACGATGGGCCAAGGCGAGCGCAAGCTGAGCGATGAGGTGGCCACCGAAGCCATGCGCAAGACCATGGATACGGTCCCCATGCACGGGACGATCGTAATCGGGGAGGGCGAACGCGACGAGGCGCCCATGCTCTACATCGGAGAGCAGGTGGGTGCCGATTTTCCCGACGGTACCGAGGTTCCTCAGGTCGATATTGCGGTCGATCCGCTTGAGGGCACAAACCTGTGCGCCACCGGCGCACCCGGTTCCATCACTGTGCTAGCCGCCTCGGAGCGCGGCGGCCTGCTTAACGCGCCCGACTGCTACATGGAAAAAATCGTGGTCGGCCCGTCGTGCAAGAATGCCGTCGAAATGGACGCGCCCGTTGCCGACAATCTGAAGAACATTGCAAAAAGGCTCGAACGCGATGTGGAAGATCTGGTGGTGATCGTGCTCGACCGCCCGCGCCATGAAAAATTGATTGCTGATATTCGCGCGGCGGGTGCGCGTATCCGCCTGATCGGCGACGGCGATCTTTCGGCTGGCATCGCTGCGGCCGTCATTGGCACGGGCGTGCACGCGGTCATGGGATCGGGCGGCGCGCCGGAAGGCGTGATTACCGCTGCAGCGATCCGATGCCTCAACGGCTATATGCTCGGCCGGCTGGTGATAAAGCCCGACCAGGAAGAGCGCCTGGCGCGCATGGGAATTAAAGACAAGAACCGCATTTATGAAGCGGAAGATCTCGCACCCGGCAAACAGCTCATTTTCGCCGCGACTGGCGTGACCGACGGCGCCCTGCTCAAAGGCGTCCGCTTTTTCGGCGAAGGGACGCGAACGTCGTCGGTGATCATGACCCTGCGGACCGGCAAGGTACGGTTCATCGAAAGCATTCACCTGGAGAAGGGCCCCGATGTGAAGGTGAGGTTCGCTTAGATCTACTTCAGATACACCGAGTCCTTCTTCAATTCCTCCGGGACCGTGGGGATCGGCGGCCACTCCTGCGAAAATCCTTTGAGCAGCGGAGTCGCCACTTGATAACGCAGAGTCCCGTCATGCACCACGAATCTGTGGGGATGGCCGGCGGAGGATCCCTCCCACAAACACACACCGGCGTAAGCACCGTCCTTGCGCAGAATGTAATACGTCATGTCCATGTAGTGCAGCTTGGTCATATCGCTGTTGTAATTGCGGACAATGCGCTTCAGCGCGTCCATGCCGGCTTCCTGCGGGGACATGCCGTGGCGCATGTTTTCGACGATAGAGTGAGCACCAGCCACTTTGATATTTTCTTCCCCGGAGCCGGTCGCTCCCGCCGAGCCTACGTCCTGATCGGTGTAGCAGCCGGCGCCGATCACCGGTGAGTCGCCGCAACGCCCGGGTAGTTTGAAGGCCAATCCGCTCGTGGTGGTGATGCCCGACATTTCTCCTTTTTCGTTCAGCACCGAGCAGTGGATGGTGCCCGTAGACGGGAACAGCACGCGGCGAACCGCTGCCATCTGAAAGTCCGGTTCGATGCCCAAATCGGCGGCGCGCTGGCGCAGTTGTTCAATGCGATCCCGCCACAGCTCGGCTTGCGGCTTGGCATCCGGCGCGGGCGGAAGCCAGTGCGGATCAGCCATGCCCGGCCCCCACCAATCCCGATCGGAATTGAATTCCTTCCACAACAGCCAGATTTTGCGCGAGCGGTCCGTCAGTAAATTCTCCCGGGGAAAACCCATGGCAACGGCAAACCGTTCCGCGCCTTCCCCAACCAGCATGACGTGCCCAGTGTGCTCGAATACGGCTTTGGCCACCATCGAGACATTCTTGATGTTGCGCACCGCGCCGACTGAACCAGCGCGCCGCGTCGGGCCATGCATGCAGCAGGCGTCGAGTTCGACCACGCCTTCCTCATTGGGCAAACCGCCTAAGCCCACGGTGTCGACGTTGGGATCGTCCTCCGGGCCTTTGACCACGCGAATCGCAGCATCTAGCGTATCGCCGCCGCCTTTGAGAAAGGCATAAGCCGCCTCCACGTATGGGTAGCCGACATGAGCACAGATGATGACGGGGTGTTTCGGCGCGGCAGTTTCCGCATTGTGATCCTGCGCAGGAACTTCGGCGAGCGCGGCTGGCGCGCCCACTTTGGCGACCACAGCGCCAAGAACAGAGGTTTTCACGAAATCACGGCGTGAGAATGTCACGAGGTCCCCCTGGGAGGCTGGTTCTATTTGCGGCGAACGCGAAGGATATCACGGAGCAGATGTAAGATTCACGGAGGGCACCAGAGGAACGACGTCATCCCGAGCGCAGCCGGGTTTCAGGCGAAGCGAGGGATCTCGCGTAGAGCGCCACGTGGTGCGCGCGAAATCCCCGTTCGACGCGCTCGCCTTGCTCGCTTGCTCAGGGCAGGCTCTGGGCCCGTTGGTGAATTGCACGCGCCTTTGGGATGACATTCCGGGAATGCGCGCTTGCCAGCTACCGGCTGGCGAAGCGGCGCAAGCGCCCGGGATATGACGCACCCTGTTTTATGAGCCGGTCGGCCACGGCCGCGTCGATCGGCTCGACATTGTCAGTTCGGAAACGGAGCAAAGCCGCGATGTTCCCGACTTTGTCGAATTCCGGATCGTCCTTGACGTAGAAGGTTTCGATGTCGCGATGAATGACGCGAGGCAAAATCGCCTCGCCCACGTCGACGATTTCTTTCGTGGCGCGCCCACACGCCGGGCAGAAGTTGACGACGTGCGCGTCGAGATGTCCGCAGCCGGAGCATTCGACGGCGTGTGCGACGAAGTGTTCCCCGATCAGCAGAGTCTGCACTTCGCCGAGTTCGAGCGAACGCAGCACGCGACGCAATCCGGTGACGCCACGCCCCTTGCTGCGGGCCTCATTGATCACCTGGCCCATCAGCTGCTGGCAGCGATCGGTCTGCCATTGCTCGAGAATATGTTGCGCATGTGAGCGAATTTCGTCCCGCGAGATGTGGGCGACATCGGCCTGGAACCGGCCCAGCAATGCCTGACTGACGTAGGGATGCAAATGCGGCTCGAGCTGTGAACGGTGTGCGTCCTGAGAACCGAGAATCCATTTTTCGAACACGCCTTTTTCCAGCGATTGTTTCAGCGCATCGGCGATGGCCTTGAAGTGCTGGCGGGCTTCGTCGTCGACGCGGCGCTGGGCGTGCCCGCCGTCGTAGCCGGCATAGCCGTCGCTGCGTCCCTTGCGGGAAAGCGGCTGAAAAAGGCCTTCGCGTTCGGTTAACTCACCGAGACGAAGATCGAAGAAGCGAGCGCGATGTCGATCCGCCAGGACCACGCCAAGCCGAGGGGAAGCTCCGAGCAGCTGAGCCAGCGGCTTGAGATGGAAATGGCGATCGAGGGCAAGCTGCGTCCTCGCAATGACCGCAGGCAGATCGTATTCGCGCCAGAAGTTGTGCGCGGCACAAGCGAATACAGCTTTAGCGTGGGTTCCATTGCTGCGCAGATCGGCCGAGAGGCGCAAAATGCGGTCCATGTCAGCCCGGGCTCTCTCCTTCTTACTTTTGTCTTCCACACGGTGCAGTGCTTCACGCACCAGATCCTTGACCAGAATCGTGTCTTCCTTGTGAGCCTTGTTGCGAGGAGTACAGGGTTGGAAATAGAAACTGACGGCACAGCCGTTCGTGTCCTGCAATTCAGCTAACTCTCGGATTTGTTCGCGGGTAATACTCATGGGTCATCTCCCCAGAATTGAAAAAGAGTTAAGCGGCGCCGGTTGGAGCGAGCCGACTGCGAAGATCCCGGGACAGGCCGGGCGCTTTGCGCAGGTGATCGCGCGCCGCCGAAATAAAGTCGACTACCCGTTCCGCTGCAAGACCGGTGATCCCCGTGATCTCTTCGATGCTGAAGCCTTCCACTGCATGGAGGATGAAGGCTTCGCGGGGCCCCGAGCCCAGATCGCGTAGCGCGGAGGCGATCAGGCGCAAAATCTCGTCCGACGCCATGATTTGCTCCGGTGTGGCTACCCGGGAGTCGGGGATGACGGTCTCGCCCGTGATGGATTCATCGGGCTGATGGAATTGCAATTCCGGCTCGTCGCTGCCCTTGACGTTGGGCCGGCGCGCTGACTCTTCCAGACAAAAGGCGTTCTCATTGCTCTCGTCGGTGCGGGAGAGCTCATCAAGCGCCCGCAAAGCCAGACGGTAGAGCCAGGGCTCGAGCGCAAGCCGCTCGGGCTTCTCCAGCCCATCGCCCAAGGCCGCGGCGATCGTCTCGTCAATGACCTCTTCTTTGCTGAGCCTATCTGCGCTGACGCCCTCCTGAGTCTCGCGGAAATAGATTTCGCGCTCCACGAAGCGTTCAAGGCGCGCCAGGTTGGCGTTGACGTAAGAACGGACATCGTCCGCAGACACCACGGCTGGGAAGACGGCGGCCATTGTCTGTTCGAAAGGAACCTCAGGCAGCAGCGCAGCCGCACGCGCGCTGTCTCCGCGACGCCCGCGAATCCATTTGTGCGATGAGCGCAGGATTTCCTTGTGCCTATTAACCTGCTGTAACAGATCTTCAAACGCACTCTTCACGGCCGCGGTCGCCGTTGGAGCAGAAGCCCGGACAGCCATCTGCCCCGAGGGCAGGCGTAGATTCAGCGACACGTCGATCCCCTCGCGCTGTGAGACCTCCTCCACCACCCCTTTCAGGTGAACGAGCTCCGGACGGAAGACCTGCAGCCGCTTCCGCAGTTTTTCGATTTGATGCTGGATGTCTTTTTCGACGGCTGGAGTTTTATGAAGCCTGTAGCTTACGTGGACGTTCATGACCGCCTCGGCCTTGCCGTACGAAGTGCGCAACCAAGTGCTGTCTTCCAAAAGCCTCTCTACGACGAATTGTACACCCGGCGGAAAAGAGGCAAGTGGAGAATTGAAGCTTCGCTTTGGCGGCCAACGATGCCCCTTTCCCAAAAGAGACCGGCGATCGTTGCCGAGGCCTGGTTGCGAGGGCGCGATCGAAGCCGCTATGATCCCCGTGCCATGAAAGTTCACAAACCATTGCTGCTCATCTCGCTCACAGCCACGGCCTTTGCCCAGGCTCCGACTCAGAAGGAAGTTGAGGCCGTCTATCCCGAGGCCTATGCGCTGTATCTCGATGTGCACCAGCATCCGGAGTTGTCCGCACATGAGACGCAGACTGCGGCAAAGCTGGCGGCGCATCTGCGCAGTGCCGGATACGACGTGACCGAACATGTGGGCGGGACCGGCGTGGTCGCGATTTTGAAAAACGGCGCCGGCCCGACCATTATGTTGCGCACCGAACTTGACGCGTTGCCCGTGGAAGAGAAAACCGGCCTTCCCTACGCCAGCAAGGTTCACGCAAAAGATGACGCCGGGCACGATGTCCCGGTGATGCACGCTTGCGGCCACGACCTGCATATGGCGTCGCTGACAGGCGCGGCCGAGATTATGGCCCGCAGCAAGAACACCTGGCATGGAACGCTCATGCTGATCGGCCAACCCGCGGAAGAAACGATCAGCGGCGCGAAGGCAATGATCAGCGATGGCCTCTTCACGCGGTTTCCCAAGCCGGACGCGGTGATTGCCCTGCACGTGGGCAATGACCTGCCGGCGGGCATGGTTGGGGTTGTCCCAGGAGTACTGACCACAAACGCGGATTCACTCCGCATCACAATTTACGGCAAGGGCGGCCACGGGGCGTACCCTCAAACCACAATCGACCCCATCGTGATCGCAGCACGGACAATCGTGACGTGGCAAACCATCATGTCGCGCGAAGTCCGGCCGGGAGAGATGGGGGTGGTCACGGTCGGATACATTCACGCTGGAACGAAGAACAACATCATCCCCGATCATGCCGAGATGGGCCTGACCGTGCGAACTTTCAAGCAAGATGTCCGCCAGCAGATTCTGGCCGCGATCACACGAATCGCGAAGGCAGAAGCCGCCGCGGCGGGCGCTTCCCAGGAACCATTGGTCGAGCACATTGAAGCTACGGACGCGGTGTATAACAATCCGGCGCTTGCCGAGCACCTGCGCGCTCGGCTGGAAGCTGCGCTCGGAAAAGATAACGTAGTGATCTCAGAACCCAGCTCGGCTTCCGAGGACTTCTCGTATTTCATTGCGCAGGGCGTCCCCGGCTTCGATTTCAACCTAGGCGGGGCTGATCCTGAGAAGTTGGCGCAGGCAAAGGGCAGTGGAACAACGCTGCCGTCGAATCACTCGCCCTTGTTCGCTCCGGATGTGGATCCGGCGCTGCATGCGGGAATTACTGCGGAGGTGGCCGTGTTGCGGAATCTGCTGAATACGTCGGCGGAGGAATTGCACAAGCTGACAGCTACACCGCAACTGTAACCGAAGTCTCGGTGCGCGTGACCGGCCGATAGAGCGTGTCCCGCTCGATGGGCTCGCGGCCGGCAGCGCGGATCAGGCGTTCCAGCTCCTGGCGGCGCATGCCCTGCGGCGTAGTGGCGCCGGCGTCGTGATAGATCTTCTCTTCGATCACCGTGCCATCCATATCGTCAGCGCCGAACCGCAAAGAAATCTGCGCGATCTTGGGCGTCATCATCTGCCAGTAGGACTTGATGTGCGGGAAGTTGTCAAGCACGAGCCGACCGATGGCGATCTGCTTGATGTCGAGCATGCCGGTAGTTTTCGGCAGATGCTGAAGCGGCGTGTTGTCGGGATGGAAGGCCAGAGGAATGAAGGTCTGGAAGCCGCCGGTTTCGTCCTGCAGGGCGCGCAGCTTCAGCAGATGGTCGACCCGATCCTCGTCGTTTTCGACATGACCATAAAGCATGGTCGCGTTCGATTTCAATCCGATCTGGTGGGCCAGCCGCGCGGTTTCCAGCCACTGATCGCCATCAATTTTGTGGTCGCAGATGATGTGGCGGACGCGGTCCGAGAAAATTTCCGCGCCGCCGCCAGGCAGCGAATCCACGCCTGAGGCCTTCAGCTGTTCGAGTGTCTCGCGGACCGAGAGCTTCGCGCGGCGCGCCAGATACGCCACTTCCACCATGGTGAAGGCCTTCAGATGCACCTGGGGGAAGCGCTGTTTCAGCCCCGCGCACAGATCGAGGAAATATTGAAACGGCAGATCGGGATGCAATCCGCCGACGATGTGGAACTCGGTCACGGCTTCGTTGTAGCCTGAGGCCGCCGTCGAGAAGGCTTCGTCGAGCGCCATCGTGTAGGCGCCGGGAGTGTCTTTCTTTCGTCCGAAGGCGCAAAGGCGGCACGAGGCCACGCAAACGTTCGTAGGATTAATGTGGCGGTTGACGTTGAAATAAGTCCTGTCACCGTGCATGCGCTCGCGGACGTGGTTGGCCATCCAGCCGATGGCGAGAATGTCGCCCGTGCGGTAGAGCGCCAAGGCGTCGCCGGCTTCAAGCCGCGCCCCAGCCATCACTTTGGCGTGAATGGCTTCAAGTCGCGGATCATCCGTCTGGAATGCGTGATACTGGCGCGGCACTGCCATCTTTTCGATGATATCGCAGGAATGCGGGGAAAGTCACAGATGGCTGCGTTTCAATTTTGATGACTCTTTTGGATGCGTCATCCTGAGCGAAACAACCCCGGGCTAGGCTTCCACCCGCTGAAAATTCGCATCCTGTACACCGAGGGCTGCCAGAGCTTCCTGCCTGGTGCGGACGACGTGTACTTGATCGCGGTCGGCGAGAATCTGAAACATGCGGCCCATGCCAAACAGGTGATCCGATGGGGCAACCAGAAAGCCTGGAGTTTGCTCGGCAGGGCGTGAAGCCCGTTTCGCAAGATCGCGGACAGTCGCACTGGAAACATCGAAGCTGGCCACCGTCGACGCATCCGTGATCACGGCAGAAGCGTGAAGCCGGTTCTTGTGCGGCTGGAGCTCCACATTGGCGCGCCGCATCTGGTCGCCATCTATGTCACCTTCCAAAACGACCAGCAGGATCCGGTGATCAGAATCGAATTCAAAATGATAGGGCATGGGTCGCCGATCCATGGCCTGGGCAGAGCGGATCAACAAGCGACATGCACTGACGCTTAGCGCGCCGGCCCCGAGCACTTCCGATGCTAGCAGCGGGCGGGAGTCCATGCAAAGCTTAACCGATCATTCATAGCCGGGTGATACCATCGTTGGCTGCACAAAAGCACCGATGCGCCCTTCCCTACTGAAAGCGCCAGGGCACCTTTTCTTAGCCATGTTCAGCGGGCTCGTCGGTATAGCCTGGTTGTTGGGACTCGCCGTCGCTACAACCGAGTCGCACATAACCTCTCTGTCGCAGGTCCGGAAACTTTATGTCGAGGCGCTTGGCGAAGGAAAGCTGGGGGATGAATTTCGCGCGCGTGTCGTCGCACGGCTGCGCAAGGACGGCCGTTTCGATCCGATCGACACTCCCGCGCAGGCCGATGCCGTGATGAGCGGCACAGCCGAGATCTGGATAACTGGATACGTGGCGCGAAATCCGCGCGCGCCCGCTACGACTGAGCCGATCTACAGCGGTTTTCTTTCCGCCCGCGTAACCAGCAAGGACAACGAAGTAGTGTGGTCCTACCTGGTCACGCCGCGAAAATTTGCCTGGGGCGGAATTGTTCACGACCTCGCCGACAACCTCGCTTCCAAGCTGCTCGAGGCGCGAACGGAAAATAGAGACGCGGCTATGGCCGGAGGTCCTCCTGGCACCGCCGCCACAATCATGCACGGAGCAGGAGCCACCTTTCCGGCGCCTCTCTACCAGATGTGGTTCCAGTCCTTCCAAGAGCAGCGGCCGAATGCCAGCATCCGCTACGACGGCGTCGGATCGGAAGCGGGCATTCGCCTCTTGACTGACGGCAAGGTCGATTTTGCCGCTTCCGATATGCCCATCTCAGACCAGCGTATGCGGCAGCTCGGCGCGCACCTCGACCACTTCGCCTCGGCGCTGGGTGCGGTGGTGCCGATTTACAACTTGGCGGGCGTTGCGCGCCCACTAAACTTCACGCCCGAAACCCTGGCGGAGATTTATCTCGGCGAGATAAAACGCTGGAGCGACCCGAAGATTCGTGCGTCGAATCGAGGAGTGGCGTTGCCCGACAGCGACATCGTGGTGTTTCACCGCTCGGATGGCAGCGGAACCACGTTCGTGTGGAGCGATTTCCTCTCGAAGGTCAGTCCGGAGTGGAAGAGCACCGTTGGCCGCGGGAGTGAACTGAAATGGGCCGTGGGCAATGGCGCGGAGCGCAACGAAGGTGTCGCCCTGATGGTGCATGACACGTCCAACTCCATCGGCTACGTCGAGATGACTTTTGCCCTCCAACATCAGTTAAGCTTTGGCGCGGTGCGCAATGCATCGGGCCAGTTCGTGCGCGCCGACTTGTCGAGCGTCACGGCGGCGGCCGCAAACGCGGCGGCCAGTATGGGCTCGGATTTTCGGGTGTCAATCACGAATGCTCCGGGGACAGGGGCCTATCCTGTCGCTTCATTCACCTGGCTGATTTTTTCCCGCGAGGCGGACCCCGCCCGCAAGGCCGCGATGGTGGAACTGCTGCAGTGGATCCTGACGGACGGACAAAAAGAGTGCTCAGAGCTGGGCTATGCCCCCTTGCCGCGCGAACTGGCGAACCGCGAACTCGAAGCGCTGAATGTGGGGAACTAACCCAGGTTCCCTATCAGACCAAACCAAGATCTACGCGGTCGCGGCGGCCGCTCGGGCCTGAACTGGGTGTTCCTCGCTCCCGGCGCGCAGCAGGCGATGCCATAGGAGAATGGATGATCCAATCGTCGCCACCACCATCGCCCAAGGCAAGAGTGGCGTGGTCCAGAAAAGGCTGGTCGCGAAGCTGAGCAGCGCCAGCCAGAGTAAGGTCATGCAGGTCCCAAACAGAAATGCTGTGCGCCTTTCAGCACTGCGCAAGGGCACGGAGAACGCGCACACCGACTGCACCATTAGCGAGAACGGGAAGGCGACGACCAGATCGATGAAATAGTGTTCACCCGTGCCGAGCGTAGCCATCGTGGTTAAGACCAGAAAGACCAGAACAATGGCCCGCACCCAGCGCCGCAACCCCCGTGAGTTCCACCACACCAGCAGCACCCACGTCATGTGGAGCGACGGAATTGCATTACGTGCACCCTTGAGCAGCACGGGAACAACGGCTAGGTGCATGGCTGCGTCGGTTGGAACCGGATGCCACGGAAACGCAGCCCCGAAAATATGCACCGGCCCGCAAGCTGGCAGCATGTTGTAGAAAAGAACGCCGACGGGGCCAGTGACCAGAAACGCAAGCATCACCGCCAGCGCATTTTTCTTTTCCCCGTGCAGATGCGCGGCGTAAACCAGCGCCAGCGGCAGCGGCAGGGCGATGTAGATGACGAGGCAGGCGAAGCGGAGCCAGGGGAACGTCCAGAAAAGCTGGCCGATCAGAAAGCTGAACTGCACGCGCAAACTGCAATCGAATGAGTAGAGATAGAGATCGAACGTCTTCGGATGGAGGGCCTCGGTGATATCGAGTAGTGTGGTCGCCATCCACTCGGAGCCGACGAACAAGACAGCGGGCAGAAATCCGTAGAGCAGAAGTTTCTGGTCCTCTCCATCAGCCCAGATGGTGTGCGTCCCCAGCACGGCCAGCGCGCTCAGGCCGGCAAAAGAAAAGCCCGCCATGAACATCGGCTGAAAGTGCAGCATCTTGTAATCGAGTACAGCCAGGAACAGGCCGCCCGCCGCAACCCACAACAGATCGAACCAGGAGCGGCGAATCATGGCCAGAACGATGAGGGCGCTGGCCAGCGCCAGCGAAAGATACGCCGAGACCATCGACCCGGTGTAGAAATCGCGATTGACGGCCAGAGCGAGAATCACCGCAAACAGCCCGGCCGTCGCGCCAGTTTTGAAGGCTCGGGTGTACATGAATGCCGCGTTGAAGTTAGCTTGGCTCAAGAGATTCGCACTCAGGAAATTCCGCTCTACTTCAGTCTAGGGAGGGCTTGAAGTGCAAGCAACCCGGCCGGCCGTGCGGAGGTTACAACAGTAATCCGAGACTCCGCAGAATTCCCGGCGACAAAATACGCTTCACCGCTCCAGCTTTTTCTTCGCCAGCGGCCGCGCGAAGGCGTTCGTTGGGTTGTGCGTGTTGATCTCCAGAACTTTGCGGTAGTAATCCCTGGCCTGCGCGGTGGCGCCGGATTTCTCGTAAGCCTCACCCAGCAGTGCCAGAATCAGCGGATCATGCTGATCGGCCTTTTCAAGTTCGGCGATCGCGTTCTTGTAGTCGCCAGTGTAGAAAGCAACGTAGCCGGTCAAGTACGGATAAAACTTGAGCTGGTCCGGGTTATTCGCTTGGTCGAGTGCGATTTTCGCAGCGTCCACATGCTTGTGCGCTTCATCCGCCTGGCCGCGGCGCGCCGCGACGCGGGCCTGGGCGCTCTCCCAACGGAACAGCCACAAATTCTGGTCGGCCTCGCTCAAGTCGGACTTACGCCGGATCGTCTCGTATCCCCTCCGGTACGCCTTGTAGGCCTGGTCCGGATCGCCCGACTCGAGATAGATGCGGGCGAGCTCATTGCAGGTCTCGGCCGCTCCCACCAGATCATTCTTCGCTACGCGCGCGTTGTAAATTCTCGATTCGAACTCCGCCGCTTTGGATGAGTTGCCCTCGAAAGCATAGGAAAACGCCACCGCTCGCATGGCCTGCGCCCTGGAATCCTCAGGAGCAAGGTCAATGGCCTTGGTAAAGTGTTCACGCGCTTCAGAGTAGTCCCCTTTCAAGTCGAGCGCCGCACCAGCCGCCAGATGCGCTTGATACAAATCCGGTGACTTGGCGAGCGCCTGCCGGTAAAGAGCGAGCGCGTCGTCGAACTTGCCTTCGCGGGTCAGTTTTTCACCCTGCTTTACCAGATCTTCCGGACTGCCCGGCGCGAGCGGCGGAGTAGCGGGCTGTTGCGCGGCAGAGAAAGCGACGAGCAGAGAGATGATGCCCAACATCCTGAAGATTGTCTTATTCACGATTCCTCCCATCGCGTCTGCCTTCGGCAGCATAACCTGAAGAGATCGCCGCTCGCTGCTATCTCCGCAGCAGCAAATCTCCGGCGACAAACACCAGAAAGAGTACCGAGATAACACCGTTCATGGTAAAGAACGCCGCGTTCAGCTTCGACAAATCGTTCGGCCGCACCAGCGAGTGTTCATACAAAAGCAGCAGGATCACCAGCACCACGCCGCACACCGCCAACTTCCCCAACGCGAAAACGAGCAGCAAAAGAACCAGCAGCCCGACCATCACAAGATGAAACGCGCGCGCGATCCAAAGCGCCGCAGGGATTCCCACGAAGCGCGGAATCGAATGCAGATCGCTCTGCCGGTCGAAATCAAAATCCTGGCAGGCGTAGAGAACGTCGAAGCCGCCGACCCAAAACGTTACCGCTGCGGTAAGCAGCAGGATCCGCCAGTCGAGCGAGCCGCGCACGGCGATCCATGCCGCCGCCGGAGCGATGCCCAACGCGAAACCCAGCACCAGATGCGACCAGCGGGTGAACCGTTTGGTGTACGAGTAGAGCAGGAGCACCGCCAGTGCCACAGGAGACAGCCACAGCGCGAGGCGATTCAGTTGCGCAGCGGCAAAGATGAAAATTGCACTCGACACCGTGACGAATATCGCCACAAATCCCGGTGTGAGATGCCCTGCGGGCAGTGCGCGCGTGCGCGTACGCGGATTGGCCGCGTCGATCGAGGCATCGGCCAACCGGTTGAAAGCCATCGCGGCGGAGCGGGCAGCAACCATCGCAACGACGATCCAGATCAGCTGATGCGCCGTGGGAAGTCCCCCTGCCGCAAGCATGGCGCCGCACAGCGCAAAGGGCAGCGCAAAGATGGAGTGCTCCCACTTGATCATCTCCAGGGTCACGCGCAGATTGTGGAGAATGGGCACACGTTGATTGTAATGCAGTGGGTCTTCGTCCCACCTGTTCGAAAGCCGCAGGCTGCAAAGCTATGGCTCATCTTCCACGAGCGGCACAAAACGGCAAAGCTCGCGCAACTGGACCTGTGGCTGACCATTCCGGATCGTGACCAGCTGCAGTTGCTGCGCATCACCCGGACCGACTGGGATGATCATGCGTCCGCCCTCCGCCAGTTGAGCCACCAGCGCCGGAGGCAGTTTCAAAGCAGCTGCAGAAACCAGGATGGCGTCATAGGGCGCATGTTCGGGAAGGCCCTGGCTGCCGTCTCCAACGAACGGTCTCACATTGCGGTAGCCGAGACGGGCGAGTATCGCGCGCGCTTCTTCTGCCAACCTCGCATGGCGCTCAATCGAGAAGACTTCGGCTGCCAGTTCGGCGAGCAGAGCCGTCACGTAACCCGACCCCGTGCCGACCTCGAGCACCTTATCGTCCGGCTTCACGGCCAGTGCCTCCAGCATAAGCGCGACGATGTAGGGCTGCGAGATGGTCTGCCCCTGGCCGATGGGCAAGGGATGGTCCTCATACGCCTGGTCGCGGTAGGGCGAAGGAGTGAACTCATGCCGCGGCACGCGTGCCATGGCTTGGATTATGCGCTCGTCGGCGATGCCGCGGGCGCGAAGCTGTTCGGCGACCATGCGCCGCCGCTCGGTTGAAAACGACGGCACCTCGGCAGAAGAGGTCATCGGTGAATTCTGGGCTGATTTTCCCGGATCATTCTATTCGTCGCGGCGTTTTCTGCGCCTATTTCTTGCGCCGCCGGATGCGCACGTCGAAGCTGACCACGCCATTCCAGTCGCGTATACCTACGACCGAAACGTTACGAGTGAAATAATACTCGCCCTCGATGATCTGCTCCGTGCTTTGGGACACGTTGGTGCTGTAGGTGAGCGAAATGTTGTTGGCGAACTGCTGCTCGATGGTGACCTGCGGACCCTTGGCAATCGGGTTGGTTTCGGTGGTCAGGCCCTGCGGGTCGATTTTGATGCGGCTGACTCCGAAAAGCTTCTGCAGGCGGCTGCTCACCGTGGAATTGATGGCCTCATTGATAATCATGGCCGAAGCTTCGTCGGTGAACAGCGCCTGGCCCGACTGCTCCTGCAACTGCTGAGACTCTTCATTGGTCCTGCCGAGGGCCAGCAACGCGATGATGTCCGATTTGGGCAGCGGCGGCTCCGAGCGATAGTTCACGTTGAGACGCTCCGGGGTGCCGGTGACGGTGACGTCCAAATCGTAGTTGCGCACGTGCGTAGTGGCCTGCAGGTTGACCTGGGGCTCAATCGAGACGGGATTGGCGAAGGTGATGTCGCCCCGCTCCAGGCGAAACTTGATGCCGTTGAAAGTCGCATCGCCTTCCAGAATGTCGGCGCGCCCGAGCACGCTGGGACGGGCAAGAGAACCGCGCAGGCGCAGATTAGCGTCGCCGGAGAGCCGCGCCACCGCGGTCTTCATCTGCAACTCGGGAGCAGTGCGCACCGCAACGTCGAGCTTCACGTTGTAGAGCGGCGAATTCGCGGGGGTGATCCCGGCGGTCTGGCGGCTGCGTTCCAGATAGGAGCCGAAATCAAAACCGGGCGTCACCGCCAGCTTGTTTACCAGGATGTCGCCGGAAACTGTGGAAGATTGCCGCGTCCCGATCCAGTGCAGTTCGGCGTTGGCCGTAGAACTCACGCCCGGCGGATAGCGCAGCCGCACCTCTTTTCCGATGGCTGTGAGGTTAAAGCTGAGCTGATGGTTAAACATGGTGGCGTCGCCCTTGAAGTCGACTGTGCCGCCGCCAGTGCGGGCGGTGAGGGCGTCGATGTGCACGCCGGTGCGACTAAAGTTCATCGATCCGTTGATCTCGTTCAAACCGCTGGGCAGGCCGGCATAGGTGGCCGACCCATTCTTGATCTCAATCGTCCCACGAGGGTGCGGCTCGTCTAGCGTGCCCGTAACCCGCATGTGCAAGGTGGTCGCACCCGATGCAGTAGCATTTTTGTCAAATGCACTCAGCAACTTGAGATCCACCTGACCATCGGTGGTGATATCGACCGCGCGCCCGGGCGCCCAGGAAAGCGTGCCCTGCACGGTCGCGTCGGTTCCATCGCCCACCATGTGGGCGGGTTCGATGTGAGCGATGCGATCTGCATAAGTGAACCGAACCGGGCCCTGGTTGTGCATCTTGGCGTATTCGACTTCCAGCGAGATGTCGTCTCCCTGGCCGGTCAGCGTCCATTTGCGCGGATAACGCAGTGGCCCGTCCATTGTGACTGTGCCGACAACGGAAGAATGTCCGGTCAACTGCTCGCCCAGATAGGAGCGCCAAAGCGCGTCCAGGTCTGCGTGATCGACGTGCGCTGAGATGTGGGCGGGATAGTCGCCGCTCATCTGCACCGCGCCATCCACGGTCAAAGTGCCTTTCAAAAGCTCGGAGTGGCCGGAGACAAGAAGCTGTCCTCCCTGGCTCGCCGCCTCGAGATAGATCCCGCCGGACATCTCGCCGTCCAAACTCAAATCGCGCACGTGAACCGCCGCGTTCAGCACTGGCGCGTCCAGAGTGCCCGATCCGCGCAGGGTAAAGTCGCCGCGGCCATCCACCTGCAATTCCTCGAGATGAATCTGGCGGATGCGTGACAGGTCAAAATTCTTCCCTGCGAGATCGAGCCGGAAGGCCCGTGTCTCCGGCGTATATGCGGCGGCGCCTGTGACAGTGGCATCCTGATGTGCGAGCTGAATGTTGGTGAGCGCAGTCTCACCGTTCGCCATGTGCAGATCGGCGTCGAACTGGGCGATCTCTTCTCCGTAGGCGGAAGCGTCAGCCGCGTGAATGTGGCCCTGTACCCGTGGTTCAGCGCGACTTCCTGCAATTTGCAGTGACACATCGGCCCGCCCCGTGACGGGATGGTCGAAACCGGCGAGTGCAGCCGTAGCCGCAACATCGACATCACGCAGGTTCACATGGGCGGTGAATGGGCTGTCGCCGGTGAAGTGCCCCTTTTCGAGCGTGGCGGTTACGTCGAAGTCGGCGCTCGTCTCGCCCCGGCGCAAAGTACCGCCGCGGACGGTCAATTCACGCGAAGAAAACTGGATGCTGGCGGCGAGCGAATCCCAGTGTACCGCGTGTTCGGTAGTGCGCGAGGTCGCGGGCACGGTGAACTCGAAATCCTGCGCCACCAGTGTTCCGGCCAGCGTGGGCGCAGAGAGCCTGCCCCCTGCGACGCCGCTGAAGGTGGCATTGCCGTCCACGCGGAAAGGCACGTTGGTAGGCCCGCCCAGCGCGGTCACCAGCGGCCGCCACTCTTCCAGATTGGACGTGGAAACTGAAAGATGGATCGTGGAGGACGCCGACAGGGTTCCCGCGGCCTGCACACGCGAAGCCGGCGTGGACAAATCGAACTTGTAAAGCTCGAGCGCGTCGCTTGCTCCACGATATTTGCCCGCAACGTGCGCGGTCATCGGCAGCTCGCCCGCGGCGGGGCGCACCGGAGGAGTGACGTCGAGAGCGAAAGTGATGTCGGCATCCGCGGCGGACCCTCGCCAGTTCGCGTCCACGGTTCCTGTGGCCAAGCCGGAGGGGTGGAAGCGGCCCAGCCGGTGTGCGGGGACGTCCAGAGCCGTCGCGGCGTCAGAGGCGGAGACGTCGCGCAGGCGCAGCCGCACCGCACCCACCTGCACTGCCGGCGCGTTCGTCTTCTCACCTTTCGTTTTCTCTCCCGCTTTTTCGCCCTTAAGTGTGGGGCGAACCGCGCTGACGACCGGCCGCTCGGCGCTGATGACGGGGAGATTCTCCGCACCCTTCGCGTTCTTGCCGGTCTGCGGAAGCGGCACGCTGTGCAGCCAGTGATCGACTTCAGCTTCGCCAGCAACGCTGCCTCCGAACACTCTGCCTTGCAATTTTGCCAGCCTGACCTGCTGATCGCTTACGGAGTAGTCGGTGGTCACGGCAACCTTGTTGAGAACAAATTGATCTTCCTGCCAGCCCAGGTCGCGCAAGGTCAAGCCGCCGGAAGTCATGAACTGATCCTCGCCCACCAACCACTGGCCGCTCCCTTTGAAATCGGCGGAGCCTTCCCGGAGGTCGTGCCTGCGGGCGATGGCGGCGACTTCCTCCAGATCAAAGTGGGCATCATAGTTTGCGTCCAGGCGAGGATTGCGAAAGTCGCTGATGCGCCCGTTGACCTCAGCTTGCGAACGGCCGGACGTCCACTTCAACGATTCGACCTCAGCAAACGTCCTGCCCAGGCTGAACCGAGCGGCGAGCATCGAGGAAAACGGGCGGAACTCCTCAAACGTGCTGTCGACTTTGCCCACGGTGAGGCGGCTTTCGTAGCGTCCGCGAAGGTGGGAATACTCGGCCTGCAAGCTCAGTTCTTGAACGCCAAAGTCGAGTGGGATCTTCTTGTCCGCCCAGAGCAACTCGCCCTGGTTGATGTACAGGTGATCGATGGAAAGCGCGAACAGCGGCTCCACGGGATTAGACTGCGATGGCTGCACCATCCCTTTCAGCGCAGGAACGTTGGTCGATCCGTCGGGAGCGATGGCGACGTGGACTACCGGATGGTCCACGCTGAGCGAGTGGAAACCAAATTCCGTGCGCAGAAACGAGATGATCTTCACGTGAGCCAGCAAGTGATCGGCATGCATCAGTGGCGCTTCACCCGCAGCTTCGCTGCCTCGCACTGTAATGTCGCGCAGTTCGATCTGCATGTGAAACGGGACGATGTGGAAGCTGCCCACCTGGGCGTGACCGCCGGTGATGCGCTGCAGTTCGGCAACAAGCCGCTGCCGGACATATGCCTGAAAGGAATCGGTGGTGATGTACCAGAGCACGGCCAGTAGCGCGGCAAAGCCGGCGCCCGCCACGATCAGCAAATACTTCCACCAGCGTCGAGGCCTGGCGGCGGATTCGGTCACTGCGATCGCACTCCCTCGGGAGGCGCGGACGGGCCGGGAACGCTTACCTTGCCTTCCGAGCGCAACGTCTGCAGCCAGGACACCAGCAACTCGTTGACTTTCTGCTGGGTAAGCAACTCGCGAATCTTAGATGAGACTTCGCCCAAAGGAACTTCGCTGGCGCCGGACTGCTTCAATTGCGGAACGAATTTTTCCTGGTAGTAGGCCTCCACTGTCTTCGCATCGATCTGCACGGCAGGCCTCAAGTGCGCATCGACGAGCCGCATCAGATCAATCTGCTGCTCCACGTGCGCGATCAGGTCTTTCTCGGTCAGCTGAAACTGGTTCAGCAGCGTCTGCCAGCCTTCCGGCGTCATGGCTTGTGGATACTGCTTGCGCGCGTCGGCGATGCGCGCCTCCGCGTCGGCTTCCGAAGCGTGCTGGAAAAAGTTGGACTTCATCTGCTCGCCGAGCAGTTCCTGATCGATAAGGCGGTCCAGCACCGCCTTGCGATCCTCGTCCGTGAACTCGCCGAGCGGGCGGCCGTTCAGCAGGGCTTCATAGCTCAGCGCATCGTCCCAGTCGCTCTGCAGGATGGTATGTCCGTTTACGGTCGCCACAATGCGGTCGATCACTTCCGCCTGCGCCGCACAACAGATGGAAAAACCCGCCAACAAAATGGCTAGCAGTACAGCGGCTCTCGTCTTCGTCCGAACTGTTCTCATTAGAATGGCTGGCCTATGCTGAAAAATACATTGAAATGCGCAAGACGCTGGGTCTGGTACAGAGTAACGTTGGCTCTTGTCTGCCCGATCGATTGGAAATAAGCCGTCGGGTTGAGATTGTACCCGAAGTCAAACCGAAGCGGACCGAGCGGTGTCTTGTAGCGTACTCCCACCCCGACTGCATGGGAAGTGTAATCATATCCCGTGTTGTCGAATTGGGTTAGACACTGTTGGTTCGCTGCACCAGTGGGACCTAGACACGGTTGGGGATCTGCCTGATGCCAGCGCAATACCCCCTTCAGCATGTCATGCGGTGCTGTGAACACATTGCCCATATCATGAAAAACTGCAAATTCGAATCCCTCCCCGAGATAGGGCAGTGAAGTCTCCGGAAAACGCAGTTCCAGGTTGTTGACGAACAGCGCGGTGCCGCCGAGGGGGTAACCGGAACTCGGATCGCGAGGTCCTGCCTGATTCAACCCAAATCCACGGTGGGAGTTGCCACCTCCGGCGAAAAATTGTTCAGGCAGCGGGATGGTTCGAATGTCGATGCAGGTCGGCTCTCCGGCCGAGTTCAACGGACAGGAGCCGGGCGGTAGAACCTTGGTGTCCTTGAACGGCTGCTGCAGGCCGATGCTCGTGGAGCGCGCAAATACGAACTGGTGGCCTGCTCTGCCCTTGCCGCCGAACGCCTGGTACGTGGAATTTTGTGCCAGGGCGCGGCCGAAATCTGCCTGCGCGCTGAACCAACTGGAAGCCGCAAATCCATCCAGTGTGAAATAGTTTCCTTCCGTGCTCTCCAGCGGGTTATCTCGCTTGTCGCGGATAAACGTGAACCCCGGGCCGCCCACGCGCGCAGGCAGCGAGAGCAGGCTGATTTCCCCCGCAGAGAAGGTCTTGGCGAAGTCCCTGGCCTCAACCCGGCGGAACTCCAGCCGATAGGTAATTGAGCTCGGTCCGCGACGAGAACCGGTTTCCGTCCCGGCGTTTCCGATCTGCTGCCGCAGGTCGATCTTCCCCTCCAGACGCTCCGAAGTGAACGTTGCCACATCCAGACTGTTGTCGTAGAAAACCGTGTAGATCAGCTTGTATTTATCGTTGTCGAACAGCTTCGGAATGGTATAGCTGATCAGCCCACGCTGCTGCAGACGCCCCACATGCGACTGGAACGCTACCGTCTGGTTCCGGCCAAAAAGATTGAGCCGCGTCACATCGAACTCGACCCGCGGGCTCACTCCGGTCGAGCCCGTGGGTGAGCTGGAACCCGCCGGCAGGCCGGTCTCGAATTCCAGCCCGCCGCCGTAAGTGAAGGTGTAGCGTTTGGCCTCCTGCACCTGCACCAGGACATTCTTCTGCGGGTCCGTTCCTTCGGGATTCTGCACTCCGGTGTCGACTTGGCTGAAAATGCCCAGGTTGTAGAGGCGAGTCTGAGTATCGAGAAGATCTTGCTGGCTGAGGGGCCGGCCTTCCTTCACCTGCACTTCGCGATCGACCACGTAATCGCGAGTGTGTTCCATGCCCGCGACCATCAACTGATTCACCGTGAAGCGTTCGCCCTCGTTGATGGTGAAGGTCACGTCTTCCTGGTTGGGCTGGGCGCCGGCCTTAGTGGTAATTTCAAGCGTAGCGTTGGGAAATCCGCTGTTGAAATAGTAGTTAAGGATTCGCTCGCGATCGCTGGCCAACTCCTGCTCGGAGTAGGGCTGGCCCGGCTGCGTGCTTAACTCCGGCAGCGTGCTGGTGGGAATTTTCTGGTTGCCCACGACCTGCACCTGCGCCAGGAGGGTGCGAGGTCCTTCCTCAATATGAATGTGCACAGCCAGCCGGTTCTGCACTCCGCGGTAATTGTCGTCCACTTTGCTTTCGATGCGGACTTGGCGAAATCCGTTGGAGCGGTAGAGTCCGGTCAAGGTAGCTACGTCACTGTCGAGCAGCGCGCCGCTGAACCGCCCGCGGCTCACAAATCGCGTTGCCGGCTGAATCTGCAGATAGGACTTGAGCTTCGCCGTGTCGAGGAACTCCTTGTTCCCCGTGATCTCCACCAACACTAGCTTGTGGACCGGCCCGGGATCGATCTGATAGATCACGCGAAACGTCTGTCCACCGCTTTCCTTGCGATATTCGACCTTGGCGTCAAAGTGGCCGCGGGTCTGCAGATATTCGAGCAGGTTGCGCTGGCCCTCATTCAGCAGGTCGTCGTCCACGGCATTTTCTTCGTAGACCGGGATCTCCTTCTTCATCACGCCTTTGCTGATGTGAAAACCCTGGGCATAGATCACCACAACCGGACCGGGATCGATTTGAAAGGTAAAATCGACAGTGTTGGTCTCTGCCCGGTATTCCTGCTCGCTCGAAACCTGCGCGAGGACGCGGTTTTGCTTCTGAAATCGCTTGCGCAGGCGCTGCAGCGCAGACCGCACCCGGGCAGAAGTCACCCGATCACCGTGACTCAAGTGCGCGATGCTCTCTACATCGTCGGTTGAAAGCTTGGAACTACCGTTGACCTTCACTTCGCCCACGCGTGCCTGATCGCCCACAGTGACATGGAAGAGAATGTCGACTTGCTGCGTGGATACATTCTTGGTGCTCTCGGCGGTGACTCGCGCCCGGTAATAGCCATCCTCCTGCAAGAGCTGGCGGATGTTTTCGAGGGCGCGATTGAGTTTCTCCTGCGTGTAAAGCTCCCCCAGCTGAAATTTCCCCGCATTGATGATCTGGTTTGGCGCCGGCCGCGAAGGAGCCCCTTCGACATTGACGGCTCCGACGAAGAAATTGGGCGAAGTAGCAAAGGTCAGCACCACGCCGTCACCCGAGGGGATGACTTCCGCCTCAATGTCGGCGAAGCGGCCGGTAGCGTAGAGCGTGCGCAGGCTCTCGCGGACCTGATCGCGATCCAACGCCTGGCCAGCTTTTTGCGGCAGCAAGTCGAGCAGGTGGGTGCGGTCGCGCTCGGGGGCGCCGGGAATCTCGATGGATTTCACCATTTTGCCTTCGGGCGGAGCTTGGGGTTGCGGCTTCTGCTGCTCCGTTTGCGGGGCGGAGTTCTTTTGGGCATCGACTGGCGCGGATCCGGGCGTTTGCTGCGCCGCCACGGGCGAAAAAACCGCACAGAGTAACAGGCTCATCGCACATGTCGTGTACCGTCGTGGCAAACAGGGTCCTTGATTTTTGATGCTATCTGGAGTTCGATGGGAATGCGGCCGTCGGCCGTTGCTCGGCCATCATCTCAGCACATTCTCGCCGTTGCACAGGCCGTCATCCACCAGTCTGCCACTTTATAATAAAGGTTTTAGGGCAACGGACTGGTGACCTCTTTGGCACGGGAAGAAGAAGCGGGCGCGGGAAACTTTGACAAGCAACAATCGGCTGGCGGTCGATCCGCCACCCACGACAAGGCATCCGGCGGTTTGCGCCAGAGAACAAGTGATGGGGTTGAACGCGACACGCGCTATTCGCGGCAGATCCTCTTTCGTGGCGTCGGCGCCGAAGGCCAACAGAAGCTTGCGGCTGCCCGAGTAGCCATCGTCGGCTGCGGCGCGACCGGGTCGGCGCTGGCCGGGCTATTGGCTCGCGCTGGCGTGGGTATGCTCCGCATCATCGACCGCGACTACGTCGAGCCCAGCAACCTGCAACGGCAATCACTCTTTGACGAGCACGACGCAGCGGAATCCCTACCCAAAGCGATCGCTGCCGCTCGCAGGATTGCGTCGTTTAACTCTCAAGTTGTCGTCGAGCCAAAAGTCGAGGACCTGGTCCCAGCCAACATTGAAGCTTTGCTCGGAGGAGTCGATCTGATCCTGGACGGCACCGACAACTTCGAGACTCGCTATTTGATCAATGACTTCGCGGTGGAGCGGGCGCGGCCGTGGATTTACTCCGCGACGGTGGGAAGTTATGCGGTCACGTTGAATGTCCTTCCGGGAGAAACCGCCTGTCTGGCCTGCATTTTTCCTGACTCACCGCGAGGGATGGTCGAGACCTGCGAGACTTCGGGCATCCTGAATTCGGCCGTCAACCTGGTGGCATCGATTGCTGCGACCGAAGCGCTGAAATTAGTGGTGAGCCTGCCGGTTCCAGCGGTTGGGGCTAACGATAAAGACGGCGCGTCTCTGGCCGCGATGAAGAAGTTCGCAGCACAAAACCATCTGCGCGATACGCTGCTTTCCTTTGACGTATGGACCAATGAGCATGCCGAAATCTGCGCCGCCCAGCCCCGTCCCGGCTGCCGCGCCTGTGGCCAGCGCGATTTCATTCATCTCGCGGGAGAAGGGCGGCCCCACATCACCCTGTGCGGCAGAAATTCCGTGCAAATCCATGAGCGGCAACGTCCCATCGAGTTCGCCGAACTGGAGCGCCGCCTCCAGCCCCATGGCATGGTTCGGCACAACGATTTCGTTCTGAAATTTTGGCGCGATCCCTACGAGATAACCCTGTTCCCCGACGGCCGCGCCATCATCAAGGGCACGGCCGACACGGCGGTGGCCCGCAGCCTGTACGCGCGATACGTGGGAAGTTAGGAGCGAGGCGCAGATTAAATTCCGTCACCGGCGGCGACGTGGAATGTCCCTCAATTCCGGCATCGTGCCTCCTAGGGACGCCAACCGGCGGGCACTCTCGCCACTCGATGAGGGCTTTGAGCGCCTCGCGGATCAACGCCCCTTTTCCCTGTACTGCGGTAAATTCCTGAGCTGTACGTACCAGATCGTCATCAAGGTGACCGTAGTTCTCATAGGAAGCTCCCGAAATTCCCTATAGCAATTATGCAACCCTGCCTCCCCAAGTTGGTATCGCGGCTTCGGTCTGGTACTCTGCTCTGCTCATGAATCGGCAATCCCCATCTCCCCGGAAAAGAGCTTGAATGCCCGAAAACACGCGCCCTGAGCCGAGCCGACCGTTTCGCTGGCTGGTGCTGATGTTCGCCAGCCTCACGATGTTTGGCAATTACTACGTCTACGACTGTATAGCGCCAATCGCCGACCTCCTGACCCGCCAGCTTGGCTTTTCCGACTCGAACATCGGATTGCTGCAGGCGATCTACAGCATGCCGAATGTGATCATGGTCCTGATCGGCGGCTACATGGTCGACCGCCTCGGCACCCGCAAAGCGATTTTCATTTTCGGATCGCTGTGCTTTGTGGGGTCGATCGTGACCTGCCTTTCCAGCCGATTGAGCGTGATGGCTAGCGGTCGGCTCATCTTCGGACTGGGGGCGGAATCGCTGATCGTCGCTGTCACCACGGCTACGGCCAAGTGGTTCCGCGGCAAAGAGCTCAGCTTCGCCTTCGGCATAAATTTGATGATTTCGCGTGCTGGCACGCTGCTGGCCCAGCAATCGCCATCATGGGCGGGATTCGCCTACAACTACTGGCGCAATCCGCTGCTGATTTCCGTGGGCTTCGCATCGCTCTGCGTTATCGGCGCAATCTTCTATTGGGCTCTCGAGGTCTACGCAGAGAAGCACTATCAGGTCGGTCAGGCGGGCGCGACCGACAAAGTGGTCTTTCGCGACATCAAGGACTTTGGCCTTTCGTATTGGTACATTGTGGCGCTGTGTGTCACGTTCTATTCGGGCATCTTCCCTTTCGAGACCTTCGCCTACAAGTTGTTCATGGATGCGCACCACGTTTCGCGCGAGGCCGCTGGCGACCTGGTCGGCATGCTGACACTGTTCACCATGTTCGGCACGCCGACCTTTGGCCTGTTCGTCGACAAAGTGGGCAAGCGCGCCCTGCTGATGATGTTCGGCTCCGTACTGCTCATTCCCGTATACCTGCTAACGGCGTACGTTCGATCGTCGCACTACATCACGGTCTATCTTCCTTCCACGGCGGATGGACATTTTGCCCTGATCGCTCATCATTTGCCGCCGATTCTCCTCACCACCATGGCAATGATGGGCCTCGCGTTTTCGCTGACTCCGGCGGTGATGTGGCCGTCGGTCGCCTACCTGGTGGACCAGTCGAAGCTGGGCACGGCATACGGTCTGATGACGATGATCCAGAACATAGGCCTGGTCGGGTTCAACCTGGTGGTCGGTTGGGCTAACGATTACAGCCACGCCGGTGCCGACAATCCGGCTGGCTACAACCTGGGCATGTGGATTTTTTCCATTTTGGGCTTCTCCGGACTGACCTTCGCGTTCCTGCTTCGTCAGCGCGAGTTGGGGCCGCACGGCCACGGGCTGGAGTCGATTACAACGGCGAAAAGTGCGGCCTAGATGTTGTAAATCGGGTCAAAAGAACGTCAGGAAATTACCAATTTCCGAAGATTGCGACTCTAAATTCAGAATCGGGTTCAAGCAGTAAGTGCGGGGGCGTTCAAACGAATGCGAAGAAAGGATTTTTGAGGTCAATCGTGCGAGTCTTGAAAATCCAAAGTTCTGTAGAATGGCTCCTATATTCGGAAGATGGGCATTACTTTTGTGTTCACTAGACCGCCCGCAAGCCATACAACGTAAAGATAGTTAGCCGCATCTGACGGAGTGCGGCCGGAAAAGGCGACTTGACCGACCGAGAGCCACAAGCACGACAGCAATCAGGCAGCGAGCTCAGCGAAGCCGAGGCCATCGAGAAAGCCAAAGAAGGCAGCCAGGAAGCCTTCCAGGCTCTCTATGACCGGCATAAGCGGCGCGTGTATTCGCTTTGTCTGCGCATGACGGCGAACACTGCCGAGGCGGAGGATTTAACTCAGGAAGCGTTCCTGCAGCTCTATCGCAAGATCGCAACCTTCCGCGGCGAGTCGGCGTTTTCGACCTGGCTGCATCGGCTGTCGGTGAACGTGGTTCTGATGCACCTGAGAAAGAAAAGCCTTCCGGCAGTCTCGCTCGAAGAGACCACGCAGGGCGAGGACGATGCTCCGAGGAAAGATTTCGGAGCTGAAGACCTGGCGTTAGCCGGATCGATTGACCGGATGCAGTTACAGAGGGCAGTAAACGACCTGCCTCCCGGCTACCGGACAATTTTTGTGCTCCACGATGTGGAAGGTTACGAGCATAATGAGATAGCCGAAATCGTGGGGTGCTCGATCGGCAACAGCAAGTCGCAATTGCATAAGGCGCGCATGAAACTGCGCGACCTGCTCAAGATGAATCGAGCCGAAAACGCCGAAGATTCTGAGAAGCAGGAACGGTAGGAAGAATTGAGCCAGCATTAGACTGGAAACGGCGGTAACGTTGGCAGAGGCGCAAAGGCTGCAAGCTGAGTGGAAGCCGGATTAAACTGATTCAGCAGAGGCTTGGGGAGAGCAGTATGAATTGCGTTGAGCTGCAACAGAGCCTGGGGGAGAGCGAAGAGGGGAGCAAGGCCGAACAGCAGGCTCATCTGAAAACCTGTACGGAGTGCTCGGCTCTGCTCGCGGAAATGAAGCTGATCGCCGCCTCGGCGAAGATGCTGCAGGCCGCGGACGAACCCAGTCCGCGGGTGTGGAATTCGATTGAAATCGCACTGCGGCGGGAGGGATTGATCCGCCCGCCGCGCCCAAGCCGCTCGTTCGTTCCCTCGTTCAGCAGTTCATCGTCCGGCAGTTGGACCCGCTGGCTGGTGCCGGTAGCCGCAGCCCTGGTGATCACGATGGGCGTTTACCTCCGCCAGCACTCCGCGTCCCAACAACTCGCGAGCAACGCCGCCCCAGCGGTCGCTTCGCGGTTTTCGCCGGACGTTTCGGACTCCGCTATCGCCGGCCTGAACGACGACGACCTGTTGCAGGAAGTCTCGGAACTTCCCGCCGCCACCCAGGCGCAGTATGCCGACAACCTGCGCAGCGTCAACGAGTACATTCGCGACGCCAAAAGCAACGTAGCCGACGATCCTAACGACGAGGAAGCCCGCCGTTCGCTGCTCGAAGCCTATCAGCAGAAGGCCATGCTTTTTGACTTGGCGATGGACCGTTCTCTGCCATAATGTAGGGACCTTGGGGAATTCTATGAGCCGGCGTGCAGTCAGAATCGGGATGGTGATCGGCGTAGTGATGGCGGGATCGCTGATTGCCGAAAGCCGCAAGGAATATCGCTTCAACGTTGGCCCCAAGTCCGGCGTCTCGGTCAACAATCCCTATGGCTCAATTTCCGTGAAGCCATCCAGCAGCAGCGTTGTGGTCGTCAGCGCGCTGACGCACTCCGATAAAGTCGAAGTGGAGAACAACCAGTCGGGAAATCATGTCGATGTTCAGTCGCACCTTTTGCCCGGCGCCGATATCGAGTCCGGCCGCGTGGACTACGAAATTCTTGTGCCCGCCGACGCCAGCGTAACGCTGCACTCCACTACCGGCCCGCTGCATGCTGAGCGCCTGAGCGGTGATGTAACGCTGGAAGGCGCCAACGCCGTCGTCGACGTGCGCGACGTGAGCGATGCGCACGTGCACGTGAAAACCCTCAACGGCACGGTCACTCTCACCAACGTGGAGGGTGGCCATGTGGAAGTCGATTCGCTCAGCGGTAACGTCACACTCAACAGCGTGACGGGGCCGCTGGTGCAGGTCATTTCCACCAGCGGCCGCATCAACTATACCGGCGACTTCGGCAGCGGCGGCCTCTACCGGCTGACCAGCCATAGCGGCGACATTGAAGCGATTGTCCCGGAATCCACTTCGGCCGATGTGAGCGCGCGCTCGGTGCGCGGCGAAGTTCATGACGACATTCCGTTGCAACCCAAATCGCACCCCTCCTTCATCGTGAAACAGGGAAGTGCCTTCGTGGGTACCATGGGCCGGGCAGCCGCCTCTTCCACGGTAGTTCTCCGTAGCTTCAGTGGTAAAATCCACCTCAGAAAACGCAACGCAAAACAGCAATCGCAATAAGAAAGAAACGTCTGAAGCAGCGTTCTGGCAAACCTTCCGCCGCGGGAAGACGCGTTGGTGTGGAGGCCGTACCTGCGTGCGGGATCGGTGTTTGCCTGGTCGGCTTTATGGGTGCGGGAAAGAGCAGCGTTGGCCGGGCCTTGGGCAAACTGTTGAATTTGGATTTCGAAGATCTCGACGATCGCATCGATCGGCGTGAAGAACGCAGCATTGCCGAAATTTTTCGGACTTCCGGAGAAGCTGCTTTCCGGCGAGCCGAAAGCGCGGCTCTGGAAGAAGTGCTGGCGGAAATGCGGCGCGGATCTCGAAGAGTTCTGGCCCTCGGCGGCGGCGCATTCGTGCAGGCGCAGAATGCCGCGGCGCTGAAAAACGCTGGTTTGCCAGTGATTTTTCTCGACGCGCCAGTGGAAGAGTTGTGGCGCCGTTGCTGCCGCCAGGCTGAGGAAGCGGCAGAGCGTCCGCTACTGCGAAGCGCCGACGAATTTCGCAAGCTGTACGAAGCGCGCCGCAGCGGCTACTTGCAGGCATCGCTGACCATTGATACCGCCGGGCGCACGATCAAGGCCATCGCGACTGAGATTGCCCAGACGATGGGCTTTCGCGCCAGCAAGACAAGAAGGAGAGGTTAGGTGAAGTTTGAAACCGCAATGCGCTGGATCCTTAGCTTTCTGCTGATCGCTTCCCTGCCCGCCTTCGCCCGCAATCCCAAGGCCGACAAGAAAGATCAAGGCAAGCCTCAGTCGAAGGTGGTCGACTCAGGGTCGTTCGGCGTATTCGTCAAAGGGCAACGGGTCATCACTGAGAGCTTCTCCATCGCGCAGGAGGATGCGGCTACCAGCGTCATCAAGGCGCAGCTCAAGGAGGCGGAAACCTCTGCCGTTGTCCAGAAGTCGGAACTGCACATCACCAATGCCGGCGAACTGGTTCGCTACGAATGGAGTCAGACCTCGGGCGGTTCGATCACGGTTTTCCCCAATAACGATTTCCTGATGGAGAAGATCACGACCAGCGCCTCGAGCAAGCCGGCTGAACAATCTTTCCTGATGCCGAGCACATCGCTGATACTCGACAACAACTTCTTCGTGCACCGAGAGATCCTGCTGTGGCGCTACCTGGCCGCCGACTGCAAGACCGAAGGTTCGGACTTTAAGTGTCAGCAGGGCCCGGTCGAATTCGGCACGGTCGTGCCGCAAGACCGCACTTCCATGAGCGTGCGCGTGCAGATCGCAGGGAAGGAGAAAGTCAACTTCCACGGCGTCGATCGCGAACTGCTGCGGCTGAACCTGAGCGGTGAAAGTTTCGAGTGGGCGGTCTGGGTGGACGACAGCGATCACTTCAAGCTTATGCGGGTGTCGATTCCTGCCGATAACACCGAAGTTGTCCGGGACTGATGCGGCGCGAGCCCAGGGCAAGTTTAAGATGGTCTTGGATTATGGCCTTGGATTACTGATTGCAACTGGCTGACTCACGCACGGCGCGGATTCTGGTCACGGTGCTCCTGTTTGCACTGGGGCTTGGGTTTCTCTATCTCACCCACGACACCTTGATCGCCTTCCTGTTTGCTATTTTCTTCGCCTACCTGATGAGCCCGATGGTCAACCACCTGGAACGAGTGCTGAAGGGCCGTGGGCGAGCCATCGCTGTGATTTACGCCTTGCTGCTGGCGCTGGTGGTCGTCTTCTTCGTGGTAGTCGGTCCCAAGGTCACGCGGGAAGGAACGCGCCTGGGCCAGTCGCTGCCAACGCTGCTCGCTCAACTCAGCTCCGGTCAGATCGCCCGGCAACTCGGTCAGGAACACGGTTGGAATGAGAAGAGCACAGAGATGGTGCAGGCATTTCTGGTGAGCCACAAGGACGAGATTACGCAACTGGCGCAGCGCATCGGACTTCGCGTGGCCGACGTCGCCAAGCAGGCCTGGTTGTTCATTGTGGTGCCGTTGCTCTCCATTTTCTTCCTGAAGGATGGGCGATCCTTCAGCGATGTTCTGCTCTCGACCATCCAGTCGCGGCCCCAGCGCGAGTTCTTCGAGAACGTCATCAACGACCTGAACCGCATGCTGGCTCACTTCATTCGCGCGCAATTGATCCTCGCGGCACTCAGCCTGGTGGTTTATTCCGCGGTTCTGTGGGTGATGGGGGTTCCCTACTTTCTGGTTCTGGGCACGATGGGAGGGCTGCTCGAATTCATTCCCGTGGTCGGGCCGCTGGCTGCCGGACTCATCATGGTCATCGTGGCCCTGCTCACTAGCTATCCGCACTGGGCGGCAGTGATCATCTTTCTCGTGGTATGGCGCCTAATCCAGGACTATGTGTCTTCCCCGCGCATCATGGGGGAGAGCATGGAATTGCATCCTCTGGCCGCCATTTTCGGCGTGATGGCTGGAGGTGAAATCGCGGGCATCCTGGGGATTTACTTGTCCATTCCGGTGATGGCCAGCCTGCGCATTCTGTTCCGGCGCTGGCGCCTGTATGCCGAAAAGAAACGCTTTGGCCCTCTGACCGAATACGCGCTGGGCACGCAGCCACACAGAAAGTAAGAGACTCTCCACTCCGCCCCATAAATGCGAATCGAAAACCGGCTCGCCGAATCTAAGTGAGCAGTTCGTCGGTGCTCGGGCGAGGTCGTTATGGCTACGTTGGAAATTTCTTTCCTGCACACACAACTGGAGGAGCGCAAGCGAAGGCTGGCGGAGGCGATTGCGCTGGCGCCCCAGAACGCCGGCCTGGCCGGGCTTCTCCGCGAAGTGGATTCGGCACTCGAGCGCATGGCCAAGGGGAGCTTCGGCCTATGCGAGGAATGCCATGATCCGGTCGAACAGGACCGGCTGCTGGCCGATCCCCTGGTGCGCTACTGCCTGGATCATCTGAACGACCTGCAACGCGCCGCGCTGCAGCGCGATCTCGATCTAGCTTCTGAAGTACAGCGCAAGCTTCTGCCGCAAGCGGGACTCTCAGCAGGCGGCTGGGACACCAGCTATCATTACGCGCCCGCCGGACCGGTCAGTGGCGACTACTGCGACCTGATCCCATCCGAGGGACAGCTTTTCTTCGCGCTCGGCGACGTATCCGGCAAGGGCGTGGCCGCGTCGATGCTCATGACACACCTGCATGCCTTGTTCCGTAGCCTGAGTGGAGTGGGTCTCCCGCTAGGACAGATCGTCACGCGCGCCAATCGTGTCTTCTGCGAGAGCGCCCTGGCCGGCCAGTACGCGACGCTGGTATGCGGCCAGGCTAAGTCGAATGGCGAAGTCGAGATCCACAATGCCGGCCACTTACCTGCGATTGTCGTCGGGCGCGGTGGTGTGCTGCGCGTCGAATCCACGGGCTTGCCGCTGGGCATGTTTTATGCGGGGGAGTTCTCTGCCACGCGGTTGCAATTGGAACCGGGCGATGCGTTGTTTCTCTTTACTGACGGTCTCTCGGAGGCCCGACACGACGACGATGAATATGGCGTGGATCGCGTCACGCGGCTGGTGCGTCAGCATGCTGCTCAGGCGCCGGCCGAGTTGATCGCCTGCTGTCTGGCGGATCTGCGCGGCTTCGTCAACGGCGGCCCGCCGCAGGACGATTTGACCCTGCTGGCCATCCGGCGCGCAGGCTGAGGTGCCGTGTGTAGAGACAAGATTTCGATCGGGCGGGCCTGCTGTGTTTCCTTAGGCTCCAGCGCCGGCGGCATGCTCAACTGACACTTTGCGCAGGAATTCCGCTGCGGCCTCTGGCAGTACTGTGTTGATGAACATGCCGGAACCCAGTTCGAAGCCGGCCACACGCGTCAACCGCGGGATCACGCTCACGTACCAGTGAAAATGCCTGGCGCCACTGTATTCCGTCGGGCCGCTGCGTATGGTGAAGTTCAGGTCTGGATTCTCCAGCCCGATATAAATCTTCGCCAGCAGCGCGCGCAAAACCCGCGCCAGATCGGCGATCTCCAGGTCGCTGATATCGCCAAAGCTGGCCATGTGGCGCAAGGGAAAAATGTGCGTGGCGAAAGGCGTGGCCGCGGCGAAGACCTCCATGCCCACAAAATGCTCGCCCTTGATCACGATGCGCATTTGATCCTCAACCTCCCGCTCCACCATGTGGCAGAACATGCACTCGCCGGCGTCATCGTAGTGGCGTCGGGCTTCGTGCAGCCGGTGCCGGACTTGGCTGGGAATCACGGGCGTGGCAATCAGCTGCGAGTGCGGATGCTGCAGGCTTGCACCCGCGTCGGCGCCGTGGTTCTTGAAAATCGTGATGTGATTCACCCGCCGGTCCACGCTCAGAGTTCTGTAACGATCCCGGTAGGCGTGGAGAATGCCGGCGACGTGCGCGTCGGGCAGAAGTGGCAGGCATCGCGAGTGGTCGGGCGAATCGATGATGACTTCGTGAAATCCGAATCCGTCAATGCGCCGCCGCAGGTGCTGCAGGCTGCGCGTGGGCTGCACCTCGCTCGATAAGGCTGCGAACTTATTGGGGATGACCCGCACCGACCAGGGCTCGGCCA
Source organism: Candidatus Sulfotelmatobacter sp. (assembly GCA_030041475.1). Lineage (GTDB taxonomy): Bacteria > Acidobacteriota > Terriglobia > Terriglobales > Acidobacteriaceae > Sulfotelmatobacter. The sequence goes on along the minus strand of JASHNU010000038.1, from coordinate 129,033 downwards.
GGCTCACGGGATAGCGCAGCACTTCCGGCGGCGTCCTGCTTTCGTTGCCAGGACAGAACGGACAGCTCTCCACAAATGACGGCACTTCCTGCGGCGCCCGATGCGTGGCCAGTTCTTCCGGGCGCTTGGCTCGCTCGGTGGCGATGATGACCCATTCCTTGGTGAAAAAGTTCTGGCGCAATTCCGGCATGAAAGTCCCTCCAGGACATTCCATCGGCCTGCGCGCGGAATTTCTGCAGTGACTCAAGTTCCCCACCCTCATGGGACTGAGCACTTCCGCCGGTTGTTATAAAATTTCAACTACCCTTATGGATCGCAAAATTCCTATTGGCATTCTTGGCGCCACCGGTGTCGTCGGGCAGAGATTCATTCAGATGCTCGAGCGCCATCCCTGGTTTGAAGTGGCCTGGCTGGCCGCTTCCGACCGCTCCGAGGGCAAAGTCTATTCCGAGGCCGCGCGCTGGCGGCTAAAGACGCCGATTCCCGCGCCCGTGGCCAAAATGCAGGTTTCGCCGGCCACACCGGAAGGCGCGCCGAAGGTGATCTTCGCCGCTCTCGATGCCGCCATCGCCGCCGAACTCGAGCCGCGCTTTGCCGAATCCGGCTGCGCCGTCGTTTCGAATTCCAGTGCTCTGCGCATGAAGGAAGATGTGCCGCTGGTCATCCCTGAGGTCAACAGCGGCCACATCAAGCTGATCGACGCCCAGGGCTGGCGCAAGAAATCCGGCGGCTACGTCGTGACCAATCCCAATTGTTCCGCTATCGGCCTCGTGCTGGCGCTTGCGCCGCTGCATCAGCGCTTTGGCCTCGAAACGGTGATGGCCGTGACTATGCAGGCGGTATCGGGCGCCGGCTATCCCGGCGTGGCGTCGCTCGACATCCTGGGCAACGTCATCCCGTTCATCAAGAACGAAGAAGAAAAAATGGAGGAGGAAACCCGCAAGCTGCTCGGCCAGTTGAACGGCGCGAGGATTATTCCCGGCGCCTTCGCCATGAGCGCGCAGTGCAACCGTGTCGCTGTGGAAGACGGCCATACCGAGTCGGTTTCGATTCGGCTCAAGACCAAGACCGAGCCGGTGAAAATCATCGCCGCGTGGAATGCGTATCGCGCCGAGCCGCAGCAACTCAGACTGCCCAGTGCTCCCGAGCGCCCCGTGGTCTATGTGGAGGCCAACGACCGCCCCCAGCCCCGCTTCGACGTCGATATGGGCGCAGGCATGACCGCCGTGGTCGGCCGCTTGCGCCCGTGCGGAGTGCTCGACTGGAAATTCACCGTACTCTCGCACAATACCATTCGCGGCGCGGCCGGCGCCGCCCTGCTGAACGCGGAACTGCTCAAGGCCAAGGGATATCTGGGATGAATGGCCTCGCCCTCTTAGGACGGTGTCATCCCGAGCGAAGGCGTTTTTCCGCCGGAGCGAGGGATCTCCCTCGTCACAACTCTGCCCCACCGAGGGACGCCGAATGATCGTTATGAAATTCGGCGGGACGTCGGTGGAGGACGCGAAGGCGATCGACCGGGTGGCGTCTATCGTCGAGGGGCGACTGAAACAAAATCCCGTGGTCGTGGTTAGCGCCATGGCCAAAGTTACCGACACGCTACTGACGATGGCCAAAGCCGCAGGGGCGGGCGAGCGCAAAACTGCTCTCAAACTCTGCCGCTCGCTGCAGGAACGCCACTACAACACCGCCAGCGAACTGTTGGGCACGGCGCTGTTCACCGACTTTCATTCCGAGATTGGCGCCGATTTCGAGGCGCTCGATGATCTGCTCCGCGGCATCTCCGCCGTCGGCGAGATCACACCGCGCACCACCGATCACGTTGCTGCATTCGGCGAAATGCTCTCCAGCAAGATCGTGGCCGCGGCCTTCAATGCCCGCGGCCTCAAAGGCGCGCATGTTGACTCGCGCGACGTCCTGATCACCGACAGCGCCTACATGCAGGCGGTTCCGCAATTCGAAGAAACCAACGCCAAACTGCGGGAGGTGGTTGATCCGCTGTTGCATCAGGGCAAAGTGCCGGTGATGGGCGGCTTCATCGGCTCGAGCCGCGCCGGTATTACCACCACGATCGGCCGAGGCGGCTCGGACTTTTCCGCCGCCATCTTCGGCGCCGGCCTGAATGCCGAGCGCATCGAAATCTGGACTGACGTGGACGGCATTTTGACTACGGACCCACGCATTTGCGCGGATGCACGCCGCATTAAAGTCATCAGCTTTGATGAGGCGGCTGAACTCGCCTACTTCGGCGCAAAGGTTTTGCACCCCGCCACAGTGCTGCCGGCGATCCAGAAGAATATTCCCGTCTATGTGCTGAATTCGCGCAATCCGTCATGCGAGGGAACGCGCATCACAACACGCGCGCCGCAGGGGAAAAACATTTTCAAGGCCATCGCCGCCAAGAAACGCATCACCATCGTGAACGTAGCCGCGCCGCGCATGCTGCTCGCTCACGGATTTCTGCGGGCTATCTTCGAAGCCTTCGACCGGCACAAAGTAGCAGTCGATGTAGTCTCGACTTCTGAAGTGAGCGTGTCGCTCACCATCGACTCGAACCACGCCATTCCCGCGCTGGCCGCCGACTTGGCGAAGCTCGCGGACGTGAAGTATGAAGGCCGCAAAGCCATCGTTTGCCTGGTCGGCGAGAACCTGCGCGAGACGCCCGGCATGGCTGCGCAGGTCTTTCGAGAACTTTCGGACAAGAAGATCCGCATGATCTCGCAGGGCGCGTCGGAGATTAATCTAACTTTTGTGATCGAAGAAGACGAAGTACCCGACGTGATCCAGCGTCTGCACAAGACGTTTTTCTCGGAGCTGGATGCGGAGATCTTCGCGTAGAGCTAGAATTTCACCGCCGAGCACGCGGAGTTCGCCGAGAAAGATTCTTCTCTGCGTTCTTTGCGATCTCGGCGGTAGATGAATCTATGAATTTCCTTCTCCTCGGCCGGGGCAAGACCGGATCGCTCGTCGCCGAGGTTGCAGCAGAGCGCGGGCATCACCTCCAGATCGCGGGGTCCAAGGAGAACGCCGCCTGCGCCGCGCTCACCCCCGACAAGCTCCGCGCCATCGACGCCGTCCTCGACTTCACCACGCCGCACTGCGTTCTCGCCAATATCGAAGCCTGCGTCAGAACCGGGAAGAACATGGTCGTCGGCACGACTGGCTGGTATGGAGAGAGACACGCAGAACTCGACCGCGTTCGCCGCCTGGTCGAGCAGCACGCCACTGGGTTTGTCTATGCTGCGAATTTCTCCATCGGCGTAAACCTCTTCTTCGACGCCGCCCGCGCCGCAGCCGCCGCTCTGCGCCACGGATACTCCGGCCAGATTTTTGAACGCCACCACGTTCATAAGAAGGACGCGCCCTCCGGCACGGCGCTGGCCCTGCGGCGCGTCGTACACGAGGCCAGTGGGGAGAAAGAAAATCTAGAAATCACGTCCTTCCGCGAGGGCGAGGTCGTCGGCCTGCACGAACTCCTTCTCGAATCCGGCGCCGACCGAATTTATCTCTGCCACGACGCCAAATCCCGCCGCGGCTTCGCCGAAGGCGCCGTCCGCGCCGCCGAATGGCTCGCCGGGAAAAAAGGTTTCTACGATTTCAGGGATATTTGGCGGGAACTGTAGCGGACGATCAACCTAGCCGTCGGTAAATCAAGCGTGAGTATCGAAACGCTACGATGCCGACAGCCAGCATGTTGAGAGCTTCAGTCCAGTCGAAGCGGTGAAAGCGGAAGGCCGGGTAGGCAGTGATTGCAACGTCCGCACCCAGGACGAAAACAAGTAGTATGAGCCAGGCAAATAGCCGACGCAGGGAACAGGTCTCAAGCACCCGGACGTCCCAACCCCTGTCCAGATACTCGAAAGATTCAAATAGTCGGCTCATCTGAGTCGCAGCTCGATGTCGTCCGATTTTCCCTTCCCCCCCATTCGCGCTATGCTTAACCCATGCAACTCCGTGGCTGTGGCACTGCTCTCGTCACACCTTTTCGTCAGGACGGCTCCATCGACGACGCGGCCCTGCGTAACCTGGTCGCGTGGCAGATCGAGTCAGACATCGATTTTCTCGTACCCTGCGGCACCACGGGCGAAACGCCGACCCTCACCCACGATGAATGGCTGCACGTCGTTGACACCACAATCGAAGTCGCGGCCGGGCGCGTGCCTATCATCGCCGGAGCCACCTCGAACGCCACGCACGATGCGGTCGAAAAGGCCAAGGAACTCGCCTCACGCCCCGGCGTGAACGGCATCCTCACCGCCTCGCCGTACTACAACAAGCCCACGCAGGAGGGCCAGTACCGGCACTTCAAAGCGATCGCAGAAGCCGTAATCGAGAAGCCCGTCATTCTCTACAACGTGCCGGGACGCACCGCCGCCAATCTCGAGCCCGCAACGCTGGCGCGGCTTGCCGAGATTCCCAACATCATCGGCGTGAAGGAAGCGAGCGGCAACATGACCCAGATCGCCGAAGCCATCAGCGCAGTGCCCGAAACGTTTCTGGTTCTCTCAGGGGACGACGCCGTCACGCTGCCGGTGATCGCGCTGGGCGGAGTCGGAGTGATTTCTGTCGCATCGAACGAAATTCCGCACGAGATGGCCGCGCTCACGCGCGCCGCGCTCGCCAACGACTGGGCAACGGCGCGCAGCCTGCACCGCAAGTATCTGCCGCTGATGCAGGCGAATTTCATCGAGTCTAACCCTCTGCCGGTCAAAGCGGTTCTCGCCATGATGGGCAAAATCGAAGAGGTCTACCGCCTGCCGCTCGTGCCCATGCGGCGCGACACGCGATCGCGACTGCAGAAGCTCGTGGCGGAAGTTGGGCTGATCAGCAAGCCCGCCGGCGCGCCAGCCGCTGCAGCCGAGTTTTTCATTTACGAGAACTGGGCTGCGGGCCCGCACAAAATCGTGGTGCATCGCGGCTCCTGTGGCCAGTGCAGCCACGGCAAGGGACGTCCCGCCGGCCACGACACCAACCATGCGCGCTGGCACGGTCCCTACTCGACGCTCGCTGCCGCGCGCGAAGCCGCCCACGCCATGACCAACATCCTCATCCGCAGCGAATGCAAGTGCGTGTAGCCCACATTTCAGATTTGAGATTTCAGATTGCAGATTTCGTATCGAAATTGCCGAGGGGAAAGGCTTCGGCTTTTGAATCTGCAATCTAAAATCTGAAATCCTCTATACTCTTCCCGCATGTCTTTGAAATCTTCCATTGAGCGCTTAGCAGCCCAAGGCGAAGTCGAAAACGATCCTGAAGCGCGAAAAATCTTCCTCGAGTTCCGCGACCAGCTCACCCAGGGCAAAATCCGCGCTGCCGAAAAAGTTGATGCCCGCTGGGTCGTGAATGCCTGGGTCAAGCAAGGCATCCTGCTCGGTTTCCGTCTCGGCGCACTTACTGAAATGCCCGCCGGTCTTTCCTTCGTCGACAAAGACACCTTCCCCGCGCGCCACTTCACTGTCGCCGACCGCGTCCGTGTCGTCCCCGGCGGGTCTTCCGTGCGTGAAGGCGCGTACGTCGCGCCTTCCGTCATCTGCATGCCGCCGATGTTCATCAACGTCGGCGCTTACGTGGACGAAGGCACAATGATCGATTCGCACGCGCTCGTGGGCTCCTGTGCCCAGATCGGCAAGCGGGTGCACTTGAGCGCTGCGGCGCAGGTCGGAGGCGTTCTCGAGCCGGTGAACGCCGCACCTGTCATCATCGAGGAGGATGTGCTGGTGGGCGGCAACTGCGGCGTCTTTGAAGGCACGCTGGTTCGTGCTGGCGCCGTGCTCGGCGCGGGAACAATCCTGACGCGCTCAACTCCGCTCTACGATCTGGTGAAAGGCGCAGTCTATCGCGCCACCGCCGACGCGCCACTCGAAGTTCCCGAGAATGCTGTGGTTGTGCCCGGCTCGCGTGCCGTTAAGAAAGGCAAAGCGCCGTCGACGTCAGCAGAGTGGAATCTTTCGCTCTACACACCGGTCATCGTGAAGTACCGTGACGAAAAAACCGACAAGGGAATCGAGCTTGAAGACTGGCTACGCTAGCCATCGACTAAGAGAGCGCGGCGTACAATCACCACTATGAAAAGCAGTGGCAGCGCCAAGAAGCAAGCCGTCGGGCGGACGAGGGCGTTCCAAGGCGTCGGTTCGCTGCGCGGGTATGGCTCTGAAGGTGACTGGATTCCCATCGAATTTCTGATTTACTTCGACTCCCAAAACAAAATCAGGAACGTAGCCTACATTCGAAGACCAGACGGCGCCGAGATTCCCGACGGTCAGTATGAGATAGTCGACGAACTCGGCGAGCACTACCGCCGATGGACAAAATGGAAAGGCAATTGGAAGGTTAAGTGGCGTCATCGATGGAGCAAGCATCAGTGACCGGATGGGAAGGTTCGCTGTGCCACCGTCCACTCCTCCAGCGCCGCCCGCTCCCGCAGCTTCAAATGCCTCTCCCGGAAATGCGCCTTCGCGCGCTCGCCCCACGCGCGTACAAACCAGTAGTTGAGCGCGGCCCCGATCGCGCCGCTGGCCAAAGGAATCATGCGGCCGGCCCACTTCTCAACCACTTCGCCGCTTGCCCGCGCCGCGATTCTCTGAATCACGCGCGGTACGAACTTGTTTACCACTTCCTTTTCCAGTAGCTCGCGGCTGATGTCAACGCCCGCCGCACTGGCCGCTGCAATCCACAATTCGGCGATTTCGTTGTCCGTGTTGAATTCGAAGCCGTAAAGCAGGCTCAGCTTCTGAATCGTGCGCATGGTGATGGCCGATAGAATCCCAAGATCGGGCACGATCGTCAGCAGGCCGCCCATCCCCAGGCCTGCGCCTTCCAGAACCGCCAGCTTCATTCCGCTGCGGATGATCAAGTCCGCCACGTCGTCGAGTTCACCGATTTCCAGCGAATACACGCCGTGATATCCGCTGATGGGTACACGATAGGCCGCCCGCAGCTGTAACAGAAATTTCGTCGGATCCACGCGGACCGTCGAATACGCGCGTGTCAATCCTTTCACCAGCGCGGTCTCCACACGCCGCCGCAGCCAGGACTTGCGTTCTTCAGGCATCACTTCAACCTTATCGCACGCCAGGCCAGAACGCCATCGGAGACACCTGCTCGGTTTTTGCAACCGAGTACCGGGTACTGGCAACTCGCTACTGCCCCTGTTAGCATCATCCTTACCTCATGCCCAGCGGAAAACTCCAGATCATTCCCCTCGGCGGCCTAGGCGAGTTCGGCATGAACTGCATGGCCGTGCGCTGGGGCGACGACATCATCGTCATTGACACCGGCCTCATGTTCCCTGAAGCCGAACTGCTCGGCGTCGACATCGTCGTTCCCGACATTCGGTATCTCACCGAGAACCGTTCCCGCGTGCGCGGCATCATCCTCACGCACGGCCACGAAGACCACATCGGCGCGCTGCCCTGGATTCTCTCCGAGCTCAACGTGCCGGTCTGGGGCACTGAGTTCACGCTGGCCTACGTGGAAGACAAACTCGACGAGCACGGCCTGCTCGACGACGCCGACCTCCGCGAGATTCGGGCCAACGAGCGCTTCAAGGTCGGGGCGTTCACGATTCATCCCATCGCGGTGACGCACAGCCTGGTGGATTGCGTGGCGCTGGCGATTCACATGCCGCTCGGCGTCATCATCCACACCGGCGATTTCAAGGTTGACCCCACACCCACCGACAACCGGCTGTTCGATCTACATACCTTCGCCGAATACGGCAAAACTGGCGTGCTGGCGCTCTTTCAGGATTCCACCAACGTCGAGCGCAAAGGATACACGCCCAGCGAGCGTGCCGTCCGCCGCAAGTTCGACGAAGTTTTCGCGCACACGCGGCGGCGCCTGTTCATTTCGTGCTTTTCGTCGTCGATTCATCGCATCAAGCTGGCCGTCGAACTGGCCGGCGAGCACGGCCGCAAGGTCGCGTTCATCGGCCGATCAATGAATAACTCTGCGGAAATTGCCGAAGACCTTGGCTACATCGAAGCTCCGGAAGGCCTCATCATCAATCCGGGCGAGATGAAAAATTTTCCACCAGAAAAAGTCTGCGTGCTGATCAGCGGCACGCAAGGCGAGCCCATGTCGGCGCTTTCGCGTGCCGCCGTTGACAATCACAAGCACGCCAAGATCGAGAAGGGCGACACGGTAGTACTGTCGTCGCGCATCATCCCCGGCAACGAAAAGACGATCTACCGCATGATCGATCACCTTTTCCGCCGCGAGGCGCACGTGATTTACGAAGACGGCACTTCGCCGCCGGTGCACGTCAGCGGACACGCCAGCCAGGAAGAACTCAAGCTCATCATCAACCTGGTCAAGCCGCGCTATTTCATCCCCATCCACGGAGAGTACCGGCAGCTCAAGCTGCATCTGGAAATGGCCGCGGCCATGCACGGATCGGTCGGCAAAGCGATGCTGATCGAAAGCGGAGAGATTCTAGAATTTGACGAACTCGGCGCCCGCAAGACCGGCAAAGTCAGCGTCGGGCGGGTCTGCATCGATTCCGGCAACCGGACGGATGTGGTTGAGGATCTGATTATTAAAGACCGACGCCATATCAGCGAAGACGGCATCGTGCTGCCCATCATCGCGATTAACAAGCTGTCAGGCGAGGTTGAGACGGCGCCCGAGATTGTCACGCGCGGCTTCAACATCGGCGAAGACGGATTTATGGACGGCGCCAAGCGCATCGTCGAGGACACGCTGGCACATTCGAGCGAGGAGGAAAAAGGCGATTACGGGGTGATCAAAGAAAAAATCCGAGCCGACCTGAAGCGCTATATCTCCAAGCAAAGTCAAAAGCGCCCGCTGATCATGCCGGTAATCTTAGAAATCTGATTCATTCCGTCTACCGTGAGTCGGATTGAACGGGCTTGGGCGACATGCGATACTTCCATGGTCCGTGCGGGGGTTCCGCTGTGAAGCTTCTCGCATCTCTGGCCGTTGCTGTTCTGTTTGCCTATCCCGTCATTGCGCAAGACGACGTTGACGTTTTTCGCGCACCCGATCGCGGCACCCGGATACGAGTCCACGGCATACAGATTCTTCCGGTCGGCGGCAAGCCCTTCTCAGGCCGAGACCATATCGAGTGGATGCGGACGCTCGAAGATGGAATCGTAGTGACCACCGAACTCTACGCCTTCCTCGCGCGCGACAGTCAGGGGCGCATCTACCGCGAGCATGTTTCGTTCGTCCCCGTCCGCTCCAACCAGCCAATGCGACGCCGGGAGATCGACTTGCTGGACCCAGTAGCTCACACTCGAACGGTGTGCATCATGGCGAAACGCCACTGCGCGATCACCAGTTACCATGCGTCAACAAAATTCGTGCCGCCGCCGACCGGACTACAAGACAATGGAACTCGTTATCTAACTCGCGAAACACTGGGCTCCGACGAAATCGATGGGCTTTCTGTGCTCGGCTCGCGCGAGACCATGACCATCGGCGCTGGCGCTATCGGAAACTCTCAGCCGCTGGTTACCACCAAAGAATACTGGTACTCGCCGGACCTGGAAATCAACCTACTCACCACCCGCAAAGATCCGAGGGAAGGGCTGCAGATCATACATGTGATCGATCTCTCTCGTGCGGAGCCCGATGCCTCCATTTTCCAGGTTCCCGCCAATTTCATCGTCGAAGACGACCGCCAGGCACCGACGTCGCGAAACTGATTTGCTAGTCATCTTAGAGGCTGATCTTGAGGGGGGAATCAAGCCCGATCTCAATGCGCTTACCCAAACACAGCCACTTGAAGGTCCTAAGAAGCGATCTGTAGAAAATGATCACCCTTTCCGAGTTCCTCTCTGCCCAATCCCTCCTCCGCGGCATCACCGTCCGCACTCACCTGATCGAATTCAACTCTGCAATGAATGGGATGCCCCACGTCTCGCCGCCTTTGCGAGACGTGGGAACTGCGCACGCTGATCGCCGCCTCCTCCTCAAGCCCGAAAACCAGCAGCCCATCGGCGCATTCAAGCTGCGCGGAGCCTACAACAAAATCGCCTCCCTCTCGGACACAGAAAGAAAACGCGGTGTCATCTCTTACTCCTCCGGCAATCATGCGCAGGGCGTCGCCTACGCGGCCCGCGCTCTTGGCGTCAAAGCCGTCATCGTTATGCCCAACAACGCGCCCGCCATCAAGCGCGACGCCACGGCCAAGCTGGGCGCGGAAATCGTCGTCGTCGGCACGGGGAGCGACGAGCGGAAAGCTAAAGCCGAGGAACTGGCTGCCCACCATGGCTACGCCATCGTCCCTCCCTACAACGACGAAAAAATCATCGCCGGCCAAGGCACCATCGGCCTCGAGATCCTCGAAGATCTGCCCGAAGCGGAAACCGTGCTGAGCCCCGTCGGCGGCGGAGGCCTCATCTCCGGCGTCGCCGCCGCCATCAAACTGACGAACCCCAAAATCAAAGTCATCGGCGTGGAACCGGAACTCGCCGCCGACGCTCAGGCCAGCCTGCGCGCAGGAAAGATTGTCCAGTTCCCCGCCGAGCAGGTTTCGCGTACCATCGCCGACGGACTGCGCACCCAATCCATCGGCCCGATCAACTTCGAGCACATCCGCGCGTTTGTCGACGACATCATCACCGTGACCGAAGACGAAATTTGCCAAGCCATGAAACTTCTGGCCGCAAATCCCGCGACGGTAGCTGAACCCAGCGGCGCCGTTGCCACCGCTGGATTCCTGTTCCACGCCGACCAACTCCCAAGAACGAAGTTCAACGTCGCCATCATCAGCGGCGGAAACATCGAGCCCGACATGCTTGAGCAACTGCACCGATCATGACCCGTTGCAAGCAATTCGCATCCAGCGAATAATCTAAGTATGAATCCGCGCGTCGCCCTTCTTGCTGTTGCATCGCTGTTTTTCACCAGCCTCGTGTGCGCGCAAGCCCCACGCGGCACACTGGTGGCCGAGGAATCCATCCACATATCCCCCAGCGCCGACGCCGCCAAGCTCGGCGACGCGGAACGCGGACACGAGCTCATCATCCTCGACTCGACCCACGACTGGGTTCACGTGGAGGCGATCCTGAAGGAACCTCGGCGCGACGCCGACGAAGACGACCCCGAATCGCGCGGCAAAACTGTCACCGGATGGGTCTCGAGCAAGGCGCTGGTGACGAACTCCACGCCCAACGGCGACAAGATTGTCTTCGGCGAGGCCGCCGATTCTGAGGATCAGGCCAGCCGCCGCCGCGGCCGCCGCGATGCGGCACAGGACGCGATGCGGCTCTACTACCGCGTCTACGATCTGTTTCCCGCGTCGCCCCTCGCGGCCGAGGGCCTATACCGCGCGGCCGATATTCGCTGGCAGATTGAGCGTTCCGATGTGATGACGCGACCATCAGCCCGCGAGCGCGAAGCGTATATGCGCGGCCAGATCGACGAGCAGTGGATGCGGCTGGTGGAAAAAAAATTTCCCGGCACCAAATGGGCCGATCTCGCCGCATTTCACCTCATCGAAAACAAACTTTGCGGCGACTGGCAGGGCGGGTCAAAGTGTCCGGACAAGGAGGCCGACCTGTACGAGAACTACACCAAGGAGCACGAACAGTCTCCCGCCGCTCCCGAAGCGTTGTATGATGCCGCCTGGCGGCGCTCGGCACTGATTGAAATCTATAAGACGGAGGCGAATCAGAAAAAATCAGAGGAATCGAAGAACCGCTCGCTTGCCCTGGCGCAGAAGATCGTGAGTCAATATGGACAAAGCGACTGGGCCCTGCGGGCCCAAAAGCTGATCTTCGATGTGCAGCAAGGCGTGCCTACCTGGGGGAATGCCAGCAACTGACTTTATGCCTCCTCATCTTCGTGCCATTTTTCGCTTCGCAAAGTTAGGCTTCGGAGTCACCGCTGCGCTTTTCTCCTATCGGCTTATTCTGGAGGCCTGGTCCCACGCGCCCAACCCGGTCGCGATGCTCGCCTTCGTTGTCCTCTGCCCTCCCTCGTTGTTATGGATTTTTGTCCGAGACGTGGAAATCGGCACGCGCCTCTCATATTTTCTTTGGATACTGGTTGCTATCATGAACGCCGCGCTTTATGCCAGTGTGCGCGCGATGGTGATCTATCGAAGGAAAAAGTTGAGATGATCGCGGCGAAATTCGGGCGGCTGGAGCGCCCGCCATCTTGCCCTTGCGCGCACGAAGACTCTCTTTTATCTTTTACATTCGTCGCACCATCCTGATCGAAACACGGACTGACCTTGCCCATCTATCAAGCAGTGGTTCTAGCCATCGTTCAAGGACTGGGGGAATTCATCCCCATTTCGAGTTCCGGACACCTCATCATCGTGCGGCGCCTGCTCGGCTGGAACGAGCTCTCGCCGGCCCACGAGCTCAGCTTTGACGTTGCGCTGCATTTCGGCACGCTGCTTTCGGTGTTGTTTTACTTTCGCCGAACCTGGTTCCAGATCGTGCGCGCGGCGCTCGGAGGGAAGGTGGTTCGCTTCTCGGAGTCCGGAGCTTCCGATGCGAACCTGACTGTCGAAGAGCAGAAGGAAGAGCGCATGCTGCTCTGGTTTCTGGCTATCGCGACGATTCCAGGCGGCATTGCCGGCAAACTGCTGGAGCACAATGCCGAAGAATACTTCCGCGAGCATATATTTCTGATCGCGGGTGCTCTGATCATCGTGGCCCTTCTGATGTGGCTCGGGGAGACGGTTGGCACGCTCGCCAAGCCGCTCACGCAGATTTCTCTCGTCGATTCCCTCGTGATCGGCGTGGCTCAGGCTTTTGCGCTCATCCCGGGCGTTTCGCGCTCGGGCTCAACCATTACTGCGGGCCTGTTCCGCAACCTGACCCGCGAAGCTGCAGTCCGCTTCAGCTTCCTGCTTTCAACGCCGCTCATCGCCGGCGCAGCACTGCTCAAGGCTCACGAGCTTCACAAAGAAGGCCTGCCGCACGACATGCAAATGCCGGTACTGGTTGGCATCCTCGTCTCCGCGCTGGTGGGCTATGCCGCGATCGCCTGGTTGATCCGTTACCTGCAGTCGAACAGTTTGCGTGTGTTCATCGTTTATCGCATCGTGGCGGGCGTGGTCGTGATTGCGCTGGCGTTCGCGATGCATCTGCAGTAATTGGGTGACTACCTAGGCCGGGAAACCACCTGAGTACTACGCCGCAATTCCCCGATTGTCCGAACCGCGGCTTCTTGGCATAATGTAAGGGCTCTGGCCGATTGCGGCACCGGAGGGTTGTGGTATCTCCGGTGGGTAATTCCGGCCTTCATGGATTATCTGGCGACAATTTTTGTGCCCACCGGGAACCGGCGGCTCAACGAGCTGGTCGGATTCCTGCTATGTGTCTCTGCGGTCCTCCTTTTCCTCTCGCTCGCGTCCTATTCGCCGCTCGATCCGTCGTGGAACAGCGCATCCGTACTGACCGGCTCGCACGCCGCCCGAAACTGGATCGGCGTAGTGGGCGCCTATACCGCCGATGCTCTGTTGCAGTTCTTTGGCGTCGGTGCATTTCTGCTCGCCATCTTCCCCACGATGCTCGGCTTGCGCTGGTTTCGTTCGATCAAAGTACAGTCGCCCATTGCCAAGAGCCTGGGCGGAATCTGGCTGGTGATGTTTGTGCCCGCGCTGCTCGCGCTGCTGCCAGGACATTTGCGCTGGCTGCATGTGATTCCAATTGAAGGCCTGCTCGGCCGCGTGGTAGGCGACTTCCTCATTCACTATTTGAATCTTGTGGGAGCGTACATTGTTTGCTCTACGATCCTGGCAGTCGCGTTGTATCTCTCGACGGCATTTTCCTTCTCCTCCATTCAATTGTGGGCGCCGACGCGCTTTGCTTTCACAACTGCATTGTGGAATCGCTACAAGGACTGGCAGGAGGATCGGGCCCGCAAGCGTCAGCAAAAAGAACTGGAGCAACGCCGCATCTCGAAGCCAGTGGTGAAGACGCAGTTGATCCCATCGCGTCCGCAACCAGCCACAGAGCAACCCGGAACTGCCACTCAGCAGCGCCGAACCGGTATCGAGCGCATGTTTGGCGAAGGAAAAGCCGCCGAAGAGAACGCGGAGAAGCCCGCACTCCAGGCGGCCCCTAGCGGCGGAATTCTGGCGGACTCTCTCGCGCCAACCACGGAGACCCAGACCGACCCCGAGGTTGCCGAGCGTGCCGACAGCGGGCACAAGGCCAAGACCACGATGCCGCGCATTGCCGGCGGCTACAAACTGCCCTCGAGCAGCCTGCTGCAGCGCCCCGACGAGCAGCAGGCCGTGGATGCCGACGAACTGAAGCTGCTGGCGCAGGTCTTGACGGAAAAGTACAGCGAGTTCGACGTGCACGGCCAAGTCACGCAGATCAATCCCGGCCCGGTCGTTACCACGTTCGAATTCAAGCCCGAAGCCGGCGTCAAATACAGCCGCATCACGAATCTTGTCGACGACCTCTGCCTCGCGCTCAAGGCCGAAAGCATTTTGGTCGAGCGCATGCCGGGCAAAAGTACGGTCGGGATTCAAGTGCCGAACCGCCAGCGCGAGATCATCTGGCTGAGGGAGAACATCGAGTCGCAGGAATTCCTCGGCTCGAAATCGAAGCTCACGCTGGCGATGGGCAAGGACATCAACGGCCGCATCGTCACCGCTGAACTGACCGGCATGCCGCACCTTCTGATCGCGGGTTCGACGGGAACGGGCAAGAGCGTGGCCATCAACGCCATGATCATGTCGATCCTGTACAAGGCGACGCCCGATCAGGTGCGGCTAATTCTGGTCGACCCGAAGCGGCTCGAACTCGGCAACTACGAAGGCGTCCCGCACCTCTACACGCCGATCATCACCGAGCCGAAAGTCGCAGCCAATGCACTGCGCAACGCCGTCCGCGAAATGGAGCGCCGGCTGAAGCTGCTGGCCTCGAAAGGCGTGCGCAACATTGATCAGTACAACCGGCTGTTTGATCAGTCGGAAACGCCCAGCCTGTTCGCGGAAGAATCAGAGACCGACGACAGGCCGATCCCCTACATTGTCATCATCATCGACGAACTGGCCGATCTGATGATGCTCGATTCGTCGAATGTCGAGGAATCGATTACGCGGCTGGCGCAGATGGCGCGCGCCGTCGGCATCCACCTAGTGCTTGCGACGCAGCGGCCGTCGGTCGATGTGATTACGGGATTGATCAAGGCGAATTTCCCCGCGCGCGTGTCGTTCCGCGTGGCCACGAAAGTCGACTCGCGCACCATTCTCGACGCCAACGGCGCCGAGGCTCTGCTCGGCAAGGGCGACTTGCTCTATCTGCCCTCGGGCTCGGCGCGCGTGCATCGGCTGCACGCGCCGTTTGTCACCGAAAAGGAAATCGCTGCCGTGGTTGAGTTCTGGAAGGCGCAGGGCGCCGCTGAGTATCAGGAGCGCTTCCTCGAAGCACCGAAGGACGAGCCCCTAATCGGCACCAACGACGGAGGTCCGCTCGAAGACGGCGAAGGCGAAGACGATCCCATGTATAACGATGCCGTCAAGTTAGTGGTCGAGTTCGGCAAGGCCTCGACTTCCCTGCTGCAGCGCCGCCTGCGCATCGGCTACGGCCGCGCCGCACACCTCATCGATCTGATGGAGCAGGATGGCATCGTCGGCGCTGCGGATGGTCCCAAACCGCGCGAAGTGCTGAAACGTCCTGACTGGATTTCAGAGATCGAAGAGTCGATGCGGTGATGGAAGTCGATTAGACTCCGATCCAACTCCAGAAGCGTTCCTTCATCGCCCGGACCCACCGCGGCAGCCAGCTCTTGTAACGCAGCAGTACAGTAGCGTGGACGCTCTTCGCGGTCCGGGGCGCGAACTTGTTGTTGAATACCAGATAATAAATTCCCGCGCCTGGCGGCAGTACGCTCTGCATCGAGCCTTGCGCTACACGGCCACTCTCGTAGACTGAGCTGGTGGCGTATCCCTTCTCCCACACCGTGAAAGCGGGTTCGCTCAAAACGAAGACTTCAATGTTGTTGTCGCCGCTGTCGTCTTTTTTGCTACCGCGCGTATCCATTGCCGACGTGAATTCGCCTACGATCGACACGTTCATCGAGCCTTCCGGCAAGGAAAACTTGTAATAGCGGAACGTGTGCGGCCCCACCGTAAACGGCGTGTCCAGGATGGACTGGTCGTGCTTCCATCCCATCAACTCCTGAATCCCTTGCGCCACGAAGTTGTCGCTGGTTGCGACCCATCCGATTGCCAGCAGAAACAAGGCCAGCATCACCCACAGAAACACGCGACGGCGCTTGCGGGGCTTAAGCGCGGCTTGCGGCGGGAGGATTTCCACGTCGGGTGAGGAATCCGTCG
The DNA here is from genome assembly GCA_030041475.1 of Candidatus Sulfotelmatobacter sp. Classification (GTDB taxonomy): domain Bacteria; phylum Acidobacteriota; class Terriglobia; order Terriglobales; family Acidobacteriaceae; genus Sulfotelmatobacter. The sequence goes on along the minus strand of JASHNU010000038.1, from coordinate 112,757 downwards.
CATCGGCCTTCTTCGCGTTCGCGGCTATGCTGATCGGATTACCGCATTTCAGGCAGAATTGCGAGCCCTCCGGGAGATTGGCTCCGCACTGCCTGCAGGCTAGAGTCACAGTCGCGATGTTGGGATCTGATTTGTTGGTTTCACTGCCCACCGGAACTCCGAGTGTAGCGAAGTCAAATGTTATGGGAAGTTCGGCAGCGCTCGACGCAGCCGATCTCTCGCCCGAGCGTGAGCGAATTCTAGCATAGGGTTTCGCGCGATTTGCGCGGACTATTGCCGCGGCAGATTCGGCACTGGCTGTTCGCCTAACGCAAACGCTAGAGCATGATGCAAAAGTCGTAGCAAGACACTACGCTGTCTTCGCCGCGCTGCCATCCAATCCCAACTCGGCCGCGATCGGTTTCATCGCCTCGATGCAGAACGTAATGTGTTCATCGAGATCGACGCCGAGCTCGGCCGCGCCCTGAATAATGTCATCGCGGTTCACCTTGCGGGCAAAAGCCTTGTCCTTCATTCTTTTTCGCACCGACTTGGCGTCAACCTCGGCTAGGGACTTTCCCGGCTTGATGAGCGCCACGGCGGTGATGAATCCGGCCAGTTCGTCGCAGGCGAAGAGCGCTTTCTCCATCGGCGTGTCGCGCGATACGCCGGTGTACTCGGCGTGGCTCATGATGGCGCGCGTGACGACCTCCGGCCAACCGCGTTCCTTCAGAATCGCGTTGCCTTTGTACGGATGATCCTCGAGGCTCGGCCAGCGTTCGTAATCGAAGTCGTGAATGAGCCCGACGATGCCCCACAACTGCTCTTCAGGCAAACTTCCGTCAACTGCGGCACCCTTCGACTCACCTCGTTCGCTCAGGGCAGGCTGAAAGCGCAAGTCGTGCCCTTCCCGTTCGTGCGCTTCGCATCCGAATTTGTTGGCGCACGCACGCATGCACGCCTCGACCGCGAGCGCATGCTTGCGCAAACTTTCTGACTGGGTGAACTCAGTTAGTAAACCCCACGCCGTTTCACGATCCATCATGCTTTTGCGCGCTCCTTCGCGCTTTTTCCAGCGTTGCCCGCACCCTTCCTACAAGCGATGCCTCGCTTTTTGTGCATTTTATCCTTGACTTCCACAGGCTGCATGCCGCAGATTGGCGAATCAGCAGGAGCCACCCCCCCCAAGATCTCCTGCTGCCAAGCTGTAAGGAGGGCCCGCTCTGGCACTCCCACAACTCGATGGCTACGACTCTTGCCCCGGTTGACTCACGGGAGGTCGTTCGTTGTGATCACTGCCTGCTGGTTCAATTCCGCACCCTTAATAACAACTGCCGCCGCTGCCACGCGTCTTTAGACGAGGAGCCCGAGCCGGAGCCCATTCCGGTCGCCGCAACGGTCTTGATGCCGATGCCCGGCAACGGCCACGGGCACCTGAACCTGGCCGGTTCGATCCGTTCGCTGCGCCTGCGCAACGGGCTCAGCCAGCGGCAACTAGCCGGGCGCATGGCGGTGCCGCGCACCTACGTTTCGAAAATCGAGAACGAGAAGGCCACGCCCACGCTGTCGTCCCTGGAACGGCTGGCGCGCGCACTGGAGGTGACCGTGCCCGAACTCCTCAGCGGCGGCGAACGCAGCCGCCAGGAAGAAATCAAGGAACTGATGAAAGATCAGTTTATCGCGGAGCTGCTGCCCTTTGTCACGCAGCTGAACGGCATGCAGATGTCGAGCATCCTGACCCAGGTTCGGGACTTGACGGTGCGGCCTAGAAGGAGCGCGTAAAGAACAGGATCTCGTCCTGAGCGCGGCGCAGTTTGCCAAGCGAAGGATCTGGGCGAGCCACCGCGCGGTTCGACGCGTAGCGTCGAACCAATCAAGTGCGAGGCGAGCAACAGTTTTCCGGGCGAACCAGCCAACTCTGCCGGGACCATCCTCTGGTCCCGGCTCTTTTTGTCGACAATCTGCAAGCTTATGTAGGGACAGCCGCCGCTTTAAGCCTGCCCTGAGCGAGCGCAGCGTGTCGAAGGGACTGTCCGGTCGGAGCCAAGCCAAGCTCCGCGACGTGAATCCAAGCTAGATCGAGCGTCATCTATGCAGCATGAATATCCATGAAGCCGCCACCCTCCGCTATTCCAGCCCACTGATTCCGGCCGAACATCCGCACGTGCAAAATACCGACGCTTCCCTGCTCGACGCGTACTCTGCCGCCGTCACCAGCGCGGTCGAGCGCATCAGCCCGTCAGTGGTCCATATCGAAGTGCATCAGAAAGTTCATCCAGGTGGGGACCGAACCCGCTCCGGCGAGCCGCGCGAGCGCGCCGGCTCTGGCTCGGGCTTCGTCTTTACCCCCGACGGCCTGATCCTCACCAACAGCCACGTCGTGCACGACGCGGCCCGTATCGCCGTCACATTGGCCGATGGCCACCGCCGCCCGGCCACCCTGATCGGCGACGATCCGGCGAGCGACCTGGCCGTCATCCGCCTGGAGGAGCCAAATTTCGATGAGCACGTGCTCACCCCGGCCACGCTGGGCGATTCGCAAGAGTTGCGCCCAGGCCAGATCGTCATTGCAATCGGCGCGCCCTATGGATTTCAGTCGACCGTGACAGCGGGTGTGGTGAGTGCTCTCGGCCGGTCACTCCGGTCCTATTCCGGCCGCCTGATTGACGATGTCATCCAGACTGACGCCTCTCTCAATCCCGGCAATTCGGGTGGTCCGCTGGTCGATTCCTCCGGACGCGTCATCGGCGTGAATACCGCGACGATTCTACCGGCACAGGGGATCTGCTTCGCCATTGGCATCAACACTGCCAAGTTCGTGGCCAGCCGCCTGCTGCGCGACGGACGTATCCGCCGCAGTTTTATTGGTGTGTCGGCGCAGACCGTGCCCGTGCATCGGCGAGTGGTGCGCTTCTACGAGCTGACGCGAGAGACGGGCGCGCTGGTGCTGTCGGTCGAGGAGGCCAGTCCGGCCAAACGATCCGGCCTGCGCGAGGGCGACGTAATCATCGCGCTCGAAGGCCAGCCAGTCGCGGGCGTGGACGATCTCCACCGCCTGCTGACCGAAGTCCGGGTGGCCGTCAGTTCGACGCTGACCGTGCTGCGGTATACAGAAAAGCTGGAGCTGAGGATTGTGCCGGAAGAAGCAAAGTAAAGACGCCGAGGTAACGAGCGTACCGCCAGCCCTGGGCGCGATTGCATCCCTTCCCCTGCTGTGTTAGCCTCTTCATTGTGTCCACTTTGCACGACAAAGTAGCTTCCCACGTACCCCTAGGTCTCGAGCGCAAGGAAGCGGAAATCTACCGGCACCTCGATCCAGCGCAGCTACCCAAGCACATTGCCATCATCATGGACGGTAATGGGCGCTGGGCCAAACGCCGGCACCTGCCGCGTGTGGCGGGCCATCGCGCCGGAGTCGCGGCCGTGCGTTCGACGGTCGAAACCGCGGCCCGCATTCATATTCCAGCGCTCACGCTCTACGCATTTTCCGAGGAAAACTGGAAGAAGCGCCCGGAGAGCGAGGTTTCATTCCTGATGCGCCTGTTGAGCCGCTACCTGAAGGCGGAAGTACCAACGCTGAACGAAAACAACATTCGTCTCGACTACATCGGCCGCCCGCACGAACTACCCAAAGACGTGCAGGAGCGTATGGGCTGGGCGCGTGAGGCCACGGCGCGCAACACGGGTATGGTGCTCACGTTGGCGCTGAACTACAGCGCCCGCAGCGAACTGGTCGACGCCTTCCGCTCGATGGTTGAAGCGGCCTCGCAGAATGGCGGCATCCATCATCTGAAGATTGACGAAGACGCGGTCAGCCGGCATCTCTACACGCGGCACCTACCCGACCCCGATCTCGTGGTCCGCACCTCGGGCGAGATGCGGCTGAGCAACTTTCTGCTGTGGCAGCTGGCTTATGCCGAAATTTACGTGACTTCGACGCTCTGGCCCGACTTCCGCGGCGTGCACCTGCTGGAAGGCATTCTCGAATTTCAAAAGCGCGAGCGCCGCTACGGGGGGCTGAACGGCGACGGCCCGGGACAGAATTCTTAACAAGACATCTCAGCACGTCGATGTCGTCATCCCGAAGGACCGCGTTCGCTCCAGCGGGCCGAGGGATCTCCCCCTGATCGGCGTTCGACTTAAGGGAGATCCCTCATCCGGCTGAAGTACGCCGGGTTTCGGGATGACGCAGTCGTTGTGGGGTGCTCATTTCGAACGCTGCTTCTGTGGTTATAATTGCGCCGTCACCTCGGACTCACTTCCCTTGCTCAAACGCATCGCGACCGCGGTCGTACTGATCCCAATCGTACTGGCGCTCATTCTGCGGGCGCCGGTCGAGGCGCTTGCGGTAGTCGCCGCCACGGTGGCCCTCATCACGATTCGCGAATTCCTCGGGCTCACCGAACACTATGGCGTCGAGCCGATGCCGCTGCCGACCTACATCTTCACCGTGCTTTTCTTCGTCACGCTAGCGCTCAGTGGCGGCGAGACAGCGCTGCTCTCGACGGGAAAGTTCCTCGTCATGCTGGGATTTGCCGCGGCCCTCGCGCCCTTCCTCTTTCTGACGCGCGCCATGCGGGGGGAAGACCTGAGAAGCGGATATCCCGCTGCCGCGGCTTCGGTCTTCGCGTTCACCTATATCGTCCTGCCCCTGGGCATGCTGGTGCAGCTGCGCCAGATGTGGGCGGGTGCGTTTTATCTGCTGTATCTGCTGCTGGTGGTGTGGGCGGGCGACATCTTCGCCTATTTCGTGGGCAAAGCGATCGGGCGGCATCTCATGTCACCGCGCATCAGCCCCAGGAAAACCTGGGAAGGTGCAGCCGCATCGGTCATCGCCAGCGTTCTTGTCGGATGGCTAATGTTCGGCCACGCCGAACAGATCAGCACTACTCTGCTCGGCTGGGGGTTGATCCAGCGCCCCGACGGCCTGTACGGGCTCGAAGTGCCGCCGATGGGTCCGGTGATCGTACTGACCGTCGTGCTGAACATCGCCGCCCAGCTGGGCGATCTGGTCGAGTCGCTCATCAAGCGCGGCGCTGGCGTGAAGGACTCTGGCGCGATTCTCCCCGGCCACGGCGGCATGCTCGACCGCATCGACGCGCTGCTCTTCGCCGCGCCGGTCCTGTGGTACTATGCGGCTTGGCGCGTCATGCAGTAACCGACGCGCGCAGTCATGGCGGATCCGCCGAAGTTCCCTCCCCTTAAACCGTTGCACCGGGATAGTTCCCTCAACGCCGGGAAGCTCGCAAAATTCGAGCAGTTCTCGACGGGTGAGATTCTGGGATCGCTCCGAATGGGTGAGCAGTGCCTGAAAACCGGGCCGGATGGAACTATACTGGAAGGACATCATCGTATTTACGTACTGCGTCAGCGGGGCGTGGACGTAGACAATCTCCCGCGAGATGTCATCGCAAAGGATCACGAGTAATCATGCCAACGAGGCTTTACTGGCTCGACGACGTATGGCCTGGAAGGATCGCGCTGTCAGCCCGACCGCGTGGCGGGGACTGGCTCGCGGACGAACTGGCAGATTGGAAGCGCAGCGGCGTCGGCACGGTTGTCTCTCTGCTGGAGCCCCAAGAAGAGAAGGACCTCGACCTTCAGGGCGAGGCAACTGAAGTTCGCCACAAGGGACTGGAGTTCATTTCCCTTCCGATTCCGGATCGCGACGTTCCCAAGTCAGAAACGATGCTCTCAAACGCTTTGGACCAAGCCGAACATTCATTGTCGCGCGGGAAGGACGTTGTCATTCATTGCCGCCAGGGAGTGGGGCGGAGCGGGTTGGTTGCAGCCTGCCTCCTAGTGAAGAAGGGAATGAGCCCGGGCGCTGCTGTGGAAAAGATTACTGCGGCACGGGGAGTGATGGTTCCGGAGACCGAAGAACAGCGGGCGTGGATTGACCACTACGCGGCAGCCTTTACGAAGTAGCAGCTAAAACATGAAACGCATCGCCATCCTGGGCTCCACCGGTTCCATCGGCCGCAGCACGCTTAGTGTGGCCGAGTCTTATCCTGACCGATTTCAGATCGTCGCTCTCGCTGCAGGAAGCAATGTCGACGCGGCGTTCGAGCAAGCCCGTCGTTGGCGTCCGCGCGTCCTTTCGATGGCAGCGGAGAAAGATGCGGACCGCCTCCGCAGCCGACTCAAGATCGAAGGACTCGCTGCAACCGAAGTCGTCCACGGTTCTGCCGGTACGGTGCAAGTCGCCACTCATCCCGAGGTCGATTTCGTGGTCAGCGCGATTGTCGGCGTCGCCGGATTGGAGGCAACTTACGAAGCCGTAAAGGCCGGTAAGGCACTCGGCCTCGCCAACAAGGAATGCCTTGTCGCCGCCGGCGAGCTCATCACTACCGAAGCCCGCAAGCAGGGCAAGCCGCTGTTGCCTATCGATAGCGAACATAATGCCGTCCATCAATGCTTGCGCGGCGGTCGAGTCGAGGAAGTCGACCGCATCTGGCTCACCGCGTCGGGCGGGCCTTTTCTGAATACTCCTGCGTCCAAATTCGCCGAAATCACGGTGGAAGAGGCTCTGAATCATCCCACCTGGAAGATGGGTCGACGCATCACCATCGACTCGGCCACGCTGATGAACAAGGGCTTCGAAGTCATCGAAGCGTGCAGACTCTTTCACATCCCCCCCGCAAAAGTGGAAGTCATTGTCCACCCACAGTCGACAATCCATTCCATGGTGGAGTTTGTGGATGGCAGCATACTTGCTCAGTTTTCCGTGACGGATATGCGTTTGCCGATTCTTTACGCTCTAACATATCCGGAGCGGATTCCGTCGGACATGCGCTTTGCCGTCAGTGACTTGCGTCATCTGGACTTCTGTCCGCCGGACCTGAAAAAATTCCCTTGCCTGAGTTTGGCGTATGAAGCGGTAGAGGCGGGCGGCGCCAAAACCGTGGCCCTGAATGCCGCCGACGAAGTCGCAGTGGCGGCGTTTCTGGAAGGTACGATTGGTTTTAACGACATTCCCAGGATCATCGAAACAGTTCTGGATGCAACCGAAAGCGGAAAACTGGAGTCTATTGCTGAAGTGCTTGCAGCCGACGCCGAAGCCCGCCGATCTGCCCACGAGCGCGTGGCTGGCTCGGGCCGGAGTGCAAGAAAGGTCGGGCGTCCCAAGGCTACATCATTCGCATAGTATCTTTCGTTCGGCATCTGCGTTTAATTCGTATCAGCGTCTGCATCTGATTTTCGGAATCTAATCAGTTGGAGAGAACGTACCTCGATTATGTCTGATTTTCTCACTTCTCTGGTTGCGGTGGTCGCGGTTCTGGGCTTCATGATCCTGATCCACGAGTTCGGCCACTACGCCGTGGCCAAGTGGCTGGGTGTGCGCGTCGAGCAATTTGCTATCGGATTTGGCAAGCGGCTGGTCGGCTTCCGCCAGGGCGAGACCGATTACCGCATCAACGCCATTCCTCTCGGCGGCTACGTCAAGATGGCGGGCGAGAATCCGATGGACGATCGCACCGGCGATCCCGGCGAATTCCTCTCGCACTCGCGCTGGCACCGCTTCCTGATCGCGATCGCTGGCCCCACGATGAACATTCTTCTGGCCGTCGTTCTGCTCACCGTGGTTTACATGGTGCACTATGAGTACCTCGCGGTTTACGACGAGCCGACCGTGATCGGCTGGGTGCTGAAAGATACTCCGGCCGCCAAGGCCGGTCTGCAGATCGGCGACCGCATCACGCGAGTGGATGGAATTCAGAATCCCACCTGGGAACAGGTTGACCTGAAAGAAGCGCTGAGCCCCAACCAGCCGCTCCCGATCGAGATCGAGCGCGGCGGAAGAAGGATGGAAATCACCGTCGTTCCAGAACCGGAAGGCGTTGATCAGATCGGAGTCGCCGGCTGGGCGCCGAAGCAGGAGAAGGTCGTTGTCACCGATTTGACGCCGGACATGCCCGCAGAAAAAGCGGGGCTGAAAGAGAAAGACCAGATCATCGCACTCGATGGCAAACCAGTTTCCGCAATGCCCGAGATGATAGAGAGCCTCCAGGTGACCAAGGACAAACCGGTCGCGATTACTGTGCTGCGCGACGGGGAGACCAAGACTTTTACAGTGACGCCGCAGCTTTCCGAGAAGCGCTATCGTGTGGGCTTGGGCAGCATGCAGACGAAGGTGAAGACTCTGCCGTTCGGTGCTGCCTTCAGCTTGTCCCTGCACGAGAACCGGCAAAACGCGATGCTGATTCTGGAACTCGTGAAGAAGATGGCTCAAGGCAAAATTTCCCCGAAATCCATCGAGGGACCCATCCGCATCGGCCAGGCTGCAGGCGAAGCCGCCCGGCGCAAGGGCTGGACGCCGCTCATGGAACTGACTGCGGCCATCAGCCTGAACCTCGGCATCTTTAACCTGCTGCCGATTCCCATTCTTGATGGCGGCGTGATCCTGTTCCTCATCATCGAGGGCTTGATGCGCCGCGACATCAGCCTCACCATCAAAGAGCGTGTCTACCAGGCGGCCTTTGTATTCCTCGTGCTATTCGCAGTCATGGTCATCTACAACGACCTGATGAAGACGATTCCCGGCTTGGCCGATCGCATGCCGTAAAATGCGCGAAGTTCAGGCTGGAAAGGAGCCGGAATCGGCTCCTTTTGTTTTTTGAATCGCTACTGAACGCCTTCGACCAGGAACAAATCCGACAGGTCGCGTGCGAAGCTATACGCGTAGCATTTCCCGTCCGCGGCCATGCGGACGTTGTACACCGAGGTCACTCCCGCAGAATCGCCAGGAGCCAGAGCTACAACAGTCTCCCGCTTCCCCGTGGCCAAGTCGAGCCGATACACAAGCGCCGATGTTTTGTTGTCGCGATACAAAAGCGCGGAGCGTCCATCCGCAGACCAGTCGATCCAGATATCGTCAGGCATCCAGCCTGGGACGGCACGCGCCTCACCGCCGGCAATCGGATAAAGTTGGCCCTTGCCGCTCAGATCGCGGGCGAAGATAAATTTGCCATCCGGCGAAACCAGGTGCGACTCGGTATGTGACGGCTTCATCGTGATCACCGGCGTTACGCTGTGGGCGGCTCCGCCGGTCAAATCTTGCAGGTACATTTTCCATCCATGACCGTCATCGCCGGCAAAGTAGACTGCCTTCCCGCCGGGCATGAAGCCGAGGCTATTCAACTGCTGCATCCCGGAAGCGTTCAGTCTCTGCAGTTCGCCCACGCCCGTCGGGACTAAGACCAGACCTGGCGTGGCAGTGAGCGACAGCTCAACCGCTAACAGGCGCTTTCCGTCGGGCGAGAGCACCGGCGAAGACCATGCCCCGAGCTTGATGGCCGGCGAACCGTCGGTTTTGCGCAAGTAAGCCAGATTGGCATTAGCCGCCGCCGCTCCCCAGTCGTCGAACGTCATGTATGTCCCATCCTGCGAGAGGTCGCGCACCGTGGCGAAGTCGAGCCACGCAAAGTCTCGCTCTTTGTTATCTCCCGGCCCGCGCAACTGCAATCCGCTTCGCCACGACTCCTTCGACATCAGGATGCGCCCTCCGCGCGACACGTCATGCAGTCGCAGCATGCCCGGCAGACGCAGTACGATGCGGTCTTTGCCATTCAGGCTGAGACCGTGAATTGCGTCCGCCCAGCCCTCATGCGAGGCCGCGCCCGCCCACACCTCAGCTCCCGAAGGCGACCACGCGACGCCCTCGACGCTGATGAACGGCTGCGATCGGATCAACTCCTTGCCGTTTCGATCCACCGCAACCACCCAGCCGCCGTCGCCCTCGATATTGACAAACTCCGCGAACGCTAACTTGTCGGCCTTGGGCGATATACGGATATACCCGAGCGGTCGGAGGCTTTCATAAATGGCTTTCCCGCGTGGAAACTCCACGCGATATTTTCCCTGGACTTCGCGGATCACCGCCATCTCACTGGTATCTGCCGTCCAGTCTGCCGAAAGCACGTCGTCTGCGACTTCCCGGGGCGTGCCGCCGGCAACCGGCACCTGCCCCAGTGTGCCCATGCAGTTTCCGATGTAGCGGTCGGTGCAGCCGATTGACATGGCGAGCTCGGAAGAGGAAACCGCGAACAAGGTGGAGCTCACCAGATTCAGCGGGCGCGATTCCGGGCTGTCTGGCATGGTCGAGTAGAGCTCCACAGGCCGCCCATTCCAGGTGGCGCTGTAGTAGATGGAACGTCCGTCGGGCGCGAAGCGAGCCGCATAGACCAGCCCGCGTTCGAAAGTGAGCTGATGATAGTGAGGCGGAAGGGTTGTGGCTGTGCGACGGCCCAAGATCCAGCTTCCAGCGGCCACCAGCACGAGCAGGAGTGCACCTGCCGTAAGCGGAGCCAATCTCGTATACCGACGCTTTGCCGCAGCTGGCGCCGCAGCCGAACTGATGGAGGAAATTCCAGACACTCCCTCGAGGTTGAATGCGAGATCGCGCGCCGACTGAAACCGCTGCGTCGGTCTTTTCTCGAGACAACGGCGCACGATCCGCTCCATGGCGGGCGAGACCAGTTTGCCCGCTGTGCTCAATTCCGAGGGTTCTTCCTTCAGGATTGCGGTCAGCGTCTCGGCGGAGGTGTCGCGGCGGAAGGCGCGCTGGCCGGAGAGCATTTCGTGCAGGACCGTTCCCAAAGCGAAGATGTCAGAGCGCGCATCGGCAGGTTCGCCCCGCACCTGCTCGGGTGACATATAACCCACAGTACCGAGGACGATTCCGGTTGAGGTCGGAACCACTTCGAGGGTCGCGCCATCCTCCGACTCAGTTTCCGGCCGCGCCAGCTTCGCCAGGCCGAAGTCGAGAATCTTCACCCGGCCGTCGCGGGTGACAAAAATGTTCTCCGGCTTCAGGTCGCGATGGATGATGCCTTTGTCATGCGCCGCGGCCAGGCCTTGCGCGATCTCGATGCCGTATTCGACCACGCGCCGCATGGGCAGAGCGCCGCTGCTCAACTCAGTCCGCAGCGTTTGGCCCTCCAGACACTCCGACACCAGGTACGGCACGCCATCATAGGTGCCGATGTCGTGAATGGCAAGAATGTTGGGATGATTGAGCGCCGCGACGGTGCGAGCTTCGGTTTCGAATCGGCGCAACCTCTCGACGTCGCGTGCCATTGCGGCCGGAAGAACCTTGATCGCAACATCGCGGCCAAGGCGCGTATCGCGCGCGCGGTACACCTCTCCCATGCCGCCCGCCCCAAGCGGAGCGAGAATTTCATACGGCCCGATTTTCGTGCCGGCTGCAAGCGCCATTGCGTGCGCGCCATTATAGCTGCTGCGTCTGACGAAGCAACGGCGAAGCCCCGTTTTCGCATGCTAAAATAGAGCTTCCACATGGCTCATATTCAACGCAGAAAGACCGTTACGGCCGTTGTTGGGGGTGTGCGCGTCGGCTCCGATGCACCGGTAGTGGTGCAATCCATGACCAATACCGATACGGCCGACATCCCCTCAACAGTACAGCAGGTCGCGGCCCTTGCCCGGGCCGGCTCGGAACTGGTTCGCGTAACTGTGAACAACGACGACGCGGCCGCGGCCGTTCCGCGCATCATCGAAGAACTCGACAAAATCGGGGTGCGCGTCCCGATCATCGGCGACTTCCACTACAACGGCCACGTGCTGCTCACCAAATATCCCGAATGCGCGCGCGCTGTGGCCAAGTACCGTATCAATCCCGGCAACGCCTCGATCGGCGCCAAGGGTGACTCGAACTTTCGCACGATGATCGAAGTCGCGGTGAAGTATCAGAAGCCGGTGCGCATCGGCGTGAATTGGGGTTCGCTTGATCAGGTGCTGCTGACGCGGATGATGGACGAGAATTCGCGCCTTGCCGAGCCAAAAGACGCGCGCGAAGTCACGATGGAAGCGATGGTGGTGAGCGCGCTGAATTCGGCCGAACTGGCTGAGAAATACGGCTTGCGCGCTGACCAGATCATTCTGAGCGCGAAGGTCAGCGGTGTGCAGGATCTGATTGATGTCTACCGAGCTCTGGCAGCACGTTGCAACTACCCACTCCATCTCGGACTCACCGAAGCCGGCATGGGCGCCAAGGGCGTCGTCGCTTCGAGTGCGGCAATGGGCGTAGTGCTTCAGGAGGGCATCGGCGACACGATTCGCGTCTCGCTGACACCGGCTCCCGGCGGCGACCGCACGGAGGAAGTTCGCGTCGCGCAACAGATTCTGCAATCCATGGGCATCCGCAGCTTCACGCCGCAAGTGACAGCCTGCCCGGGCTGCGGACGCACCACCAGCACGTTCTTCCAGGAAATGGCCGAGCAGATTCAGTCCTACCTGCGCGAGCAGATGCCATCCTGGAAGGGCCGCTACGTCGGCGTCGAAGAAATGAAGCTCGCCGTCATGGGGTGCGTGGTCAATGGCCCCGGCGAATCCAAGCACGCCAACATCGGCATCTCGCTACCGGGAACGTTTGAAGAGCCGAAGGCTCCGGTCTACGTGGACGGGCGGCTGTTCACCACGCTGAAGGGCGACCACATCGTCCAGGAGTTCATTGCAATCTTGGACGAGTATGTGGACTCACACTACGCAGCGAAGGACGCGGCGAAAGAGGAAATTTCAGCACGAGCGTAGATTTTGTCCTGACCACCCGATGTCATGCTGACCGTAGCTCAGCACGACATTGTGACTCCGTCAACTACTGACCGGTAAACAGGAAGGTCGCGTACTGCGGCGACGGCTGGCCATTACTCCCCGGCGCGCCAGCGCTAAATGGCGCGAGCAAGTCCGTCACAAGAGTATCCGGGGAGTTGCCTTCCACCGAAATCGTATTGGTCGTGGTGAAGATGTCAGCAACCTCGCCTCCGTCGCAGATGCTGGCGTAGACGTGGCTGCCGTCTACGGCAGCGGCGGCAAACATGCGAAAACGGGTGAACGCCGGAGAATACGGAACGGCCGGTTGGCAATAAGCCACCGGGGCGACTGCAAACGGCTGCACTCCGTCCACGGGCGATGTCAATGTGAGCGGGGCGAGAAGTGGAAAAACCGTGGTCTTCACTGCCAAAGTTCCGGTGTCGAAGACGGTCACTTGGGGAATGACGCATCCCGCAGCGGTTACATTGGGGTCGGGGCAAGGCGACCCAGGGGCAGCCGTGACGTAGCTCGCGACATAAAATCGGCTGCCATCTATCAGCGCGGCGACGCCGACCGGCGCCACCGATGAATAAGAACACTTGCCGGTCGTGCAGGGAGGAGTATTCGCCGGGATCGGTGGCGCGGGAATCGTCAGCCCCAGGGGGCTACGAATCGGCGTGGGCGGGTCCGTAGTCGCATCGAAAACGAAGACCGTGCCGGTGGAAGGATTCGTGGCATAGAGGCGGCTCATGCTGGGGTCGTAAAGCACGAAATTGGCGCCCGGGCCACCCAGCAACTGCGGCGATCCTGATACCAGGGTATTCGTCAGGGTGTTGATGGTGTAGAGTTCGCCGGTTCCCTCAGACACTACATAGACGCGCTCCCCGTCGGGGCGGGCCGTGATCCAAACTGGATTCGCGCCCACGCTGATGGGACAGGGAGGCGCAGACGAAGGACAGTACGGAGTCAAATCCACCGGTGAGAGATCGGTCACGTTCGGTGCAACCGTGCTGCTGCCCTGGTTCAGCACGTAGAGATTCTGCGCATTCGAGGTTTCGGCTAAGCCCACCGGATGCGAACCCGCCGGAAGGTATTCGAAGGTGGGAATGCTGTTGAGCGAAACGCTGAGATATCCGACCGAATCGGTCGTCGGGAGATTGCAGTTCGCGCCATTCTCCACGCCATAATCGGCGACGTAGACGACGGTGTTTTGACTAGTCGCAAGGAAATCGGGCAGGTAGGGACAGACGACCGGCACGGTGGCGAGTCCGCTCGATGAGACTGAGGGGAGATTTGCGGTCGATGCCGTATAGGTTAGGGTAGTTCCGCTCACGGAGGAAATGACGAAACTACCGTTGTATCCGTTCACGATCGTACCGTTCAGGCTCACAGCCGAGATCAAGATCTCGGCGCCAACCACGGCCGTGCTGATGGGCGAGCTCAGGGTTACGGTTACGACATTGCCCGGCTCACTCTCACTCAGGAATACGATGTTCGAAGACTGGCCATTGCCTGTGCTGGGGTAAGTAAACACAGTCGTCGTACCAAAGCCGCTACCGAGTCTGCTGTCCACGGCGGGCGTGAAGGCCGTGACCACGTCGGCCTCGCCTTGAAACAGGCTGCCTGCGGCGGCCACGAACACGCGCGAGTTATTGGGCAGGGAAATTCCGTGGGTGGGATTCACGCCCATCTCGGCCGCGCCGATCTCGCTGTCTCCCGAAACGTCAATCTGCATCGCCGTGCCCTGATTGAAGGGCACATTGGCGTTCACGCTGAACACAGCGTGAAAGTTGGCGGGATTCGGCGGAATCGTGTTAATCGGAATGACTACGGGGCGATAGACCTGGCCGCAAGACATCCACAGAACCGAGGCCAGCGCCATTGCCGCCAGCCCGCCCACTCGTCGCAAACTCATCGACACTCCAGGAAAGTTTGATTTCAGATGAATTGGTTATTGTAGCGATTGACGATGAACTGCGCCAGAGAGCACTCAGCAAAGGGATGCCGCGGGAGTGTAGTGGGATGCCTGTAGGCCTGTAATCGGCTGCTTAGAAGCGCCGGCAAAGGTGGGTGTATCGAAACTACCGTCGCCGCGACTTTCCCGCGGCAGCCGCTGGTTCTTCTGACCTTATGGTCGCCACGGGCTTCTTCTTGCCTTCCATCTGCGCCAGGCTCTCTTTGAGTGCGGCCATCAGATCAACTACCGGGGCAAGTTTCTTCGGCTTCTCGACGGCGGCGACTTCTCCGCCTTCGAGCTTGGTCTCGATCAGCTTCTTCAGGTTTTCCTGGAAATTGTCCTTGTACTTTTCCGGATCCCACTCGGCAGCGAGCGCCTCGATCAACTGGTGAGCGACTTTGACTTCTGCTTCTTTTAGTTCCACGCCCTCGGGCGCGCCAAAGCCTTCAACTTTCTTCACTTCATCAGCGTAGTACATGGTGTGCAGCATCATGCCGCCCTCGGTGGGGCGCAGGAAAACGGTGTACTCGCGGTTGTGCATGGTGATCTTGGCGATGGCGACGTAATCGCTTTCTTCCAGCGCCTTGGTCAGCAGAGCGTAGGGCCGCCGTCCGGCCTCTTCCGGCATCATGTAGTACGACGATTCGAAATAGACCGGGTCAACGTCGCTCGCCTTGACGAACTCAAGAATCTCCATGGTTTTGGCGGTCTGCGGCTCGATCTTCTTGATCTCTTCGGGCTCAATGATGATGTACTCGTCCTTGCGGAACTCATAGCCCTTCACGATGTCGGAGCGATCGACGACCTGGCCGTCGGCGATGCAGACGTATTGCTGCTTCAGCCGCGACTTGTCGGTGCGATGCAGCATGTTGAAGGAAATGCCGGAACTGCGCGCGCCCGAAAACAGCCGCACGGGCATGGAGATCAGACCGAAGGTTAAGTGACCGCTCCAGACCGAAGATGGCATGTTTGGACCTGCCCCAGAAATGGTGCAACTGCTGTGCACCGAGAGTTTAGCGTATAAGATGCGCTTCGCGCTGCCAAGTTGACATGAGAATCCAAAGGCCAATCACCACAGAGTGGGCCGCGAGCATGGTAGACCCAAGCCGTGGTAGTTGCAAGGCGGGGTCGCGCATTCCACTCGTCCTGGATCGCCTCCGCTAACTTCCCGCTTGATATAACTGTGTACTTATATAATATAGTACTTATGGATAATTCGTTAAACCTCGATTCCGCTTTTGCTGCTCTATCCGACCCCACGCGACGCGCGATTCTGGCGCGTCTGGCCAAAGGAGAGGCCACTGTCAACGAACTGGCGGAGCCGTTCGAGATGACACAGCCCGCCATTTCTCAGCACCTCAAGGTGCTGGAAGAAGCAGGACTCATCATCCGCCGGGTCGACGGCACGAAACGCCCGCGACGTCTCGCAAGAGCCGGTATTGACGCGATGGACCAATGGCTCGAAATGCTGAGAAAAGCACTGGAGCAAAATTACACCCGGCTGGACAAGATTTTGGCCAAGCAGGCTCTGGCCACCACGGAAACTCACACGCGAGGAGAAAAACGATGAGCAAGATGACGCTGAAGACGGAAGGCGATACACACAATCGTGGTGACGCGGCGATTCGCTGCGTCACCCGAAGCCGTGTACCGAGCGCATACAGATCCGAAGCTGATTCAGCAGTGGTTGCTTGGGCCGGAAGGCTGGACGATGCCAGTATGCATCAACGAAGCCAGACCGGGTGGCAAGTTTCGCTACGAATGGATCAATGGCAAGGGTCAAGGTTTTCACATCACCGGTGAATTTCTGGAGTTGGAGCCCAATCGCCGGATTGTGCATGTCGAGCGCATGTATCTGCCCGACCCCACTCCCGACAACCGCGTTGAAACGCGCTTTGCGGCCGACGGCACAGGCACTCTGATGACGATACGTATGACTCTGCCCGACGAGAGGACGCGCGCCGCGATGCTGGCGACCGGGATGGAACGCGGCATGGAGGCCAGCTACGTCCGGCTGGAAGGACTGATCTGACTGGCGCCCGTTGACGACATCCAAGGAGAAACAACATATGGGCGATCACCGTGACGCAGCCCGCGTCGATCACAAAGCGTGACGGCGCGAGCGGCGCCGGGACGGCCGCTTCTTCAGTTCCATGCCTTTCGCCTCTGCGTCATCCATGAGGATCGGCAATTCATTTCTGCCGCGACTTTCGAACACGATTGCAGTTTCGACGTTGACCAATTCCGGCTGGTTCGTAAAACGATCGAACCCGAGGTTTCGCAGGTGGTCGATATCCTTCACGATTACATGAACGATGACATCGTGACGTCCGCTCACCAGGAAGACCCTGCGTACTTCGGGGATGGACGCGACCTTATTCATAAATCGGTCGATCACGCCTCTTTCATACTTGGCTAACTTGATGAAGGCCAGTGCTTCCAGGTTGAGGCCAATGGCCCGCGAATCGATTTCCGCATGGGCGCCGCGGATGACCCCGGCCTTCTCCAGATTCTTGATCCGCTGGTGACAGCTGGAGGGAGCCAGGTGCACAGCGGCCGCAACCTGCTTATTCGAGAACCGAGCATTCTTCTGTAAGAGTCGGATAATCTCGAAGTCTGTTCGGTCAAGGGCTAGTGTGGCCATATCTGATTCGAATTATATTCGATTGTCCGAGGTGACCTCCGCTGCTAGCTTAGCCGAAGTCTGCACACTGCTGCACTGGGGAGTTGCGTATGAGCCAGCCATCGCCTGTGGAGCCCTCCAATTTGGCTGCACCTTACCGTCTAATAGGGAACGGCGCGCTAAAACGAGTTTTCGTGGGCAGCCAGGGTCTCCGGGTGGGATGGAGTGCCTTGCTCTTCGTGGCCATTTATCAGGTTGTGCACATGGCCTCAAATGCGGTGCTTGGCCATTTTTTCTCGCTCGAGCCACAGGGCGAGATTCCTGTCGTGCCGGCGCTGCTTCAGGAATCTCTGGAACTGTTCGCGATTTTCTTCGCCACCTTGGTGATGGCGCGAATTGAAAAGCGTCCGGTGCTTTCCTACGGATATACAGGCGAGCACAAACTGGTTCGCCTCATCAGTGGAGCACTATGGGGATTCCTGTGCCTGTCGCTTCTAGTCGTCATCTTGTGGAAGGCGGGCTGGCTTAATTTCGACAGAATTTCCCTGACAGGACTGGCGGCCTGGAAGTACGCGCTGTCATGGGGCCTGCTTTTTCTGATTGTGGGCTTCTTCGAGGAATCGGCACTGCGCGGATATCTGCAGTACACGCTCGCGCGGGGCATCGGCTTCTGGCGCGCAGCATTGCTGCTCTCCGTGGTGTTCTCGCTTTGGCACATGACCAACAACGGAGAATCGGCTTTAGGTCTACTTGAGGTTGGCCTTAGCGGCCTCTATTTCTGCCTTACGCTGTGGTACACCAAGTCATTGTGGTGGGCGGTAGGCTTCCATGCCGGCTGGGATTGGGCCCAGTCCTATTTCTATGGAACAGCCAACAGCGGACTGGTGATGCACGGCCACCTGCTCAGCTCGCACCCTGCGGGCAATCCTCTGTGGAGTGGAGGGACCGCGGGCCCGGAAGGAAGCATGCTGATCACACCACTCGTGGTTGTGATGGCGACGGGAATGTGGATCTGGTGGGGCAAAATCCAGGGATCACGAAGAAAAAAATCTGACCGCGCACTTCTCTGAGCCGAGACAGCTGATGCAGTAAGGTCCGGATAAATGTCCGCCTCGACTATTCTACCGCCGCGTCAGCCGCCCGCGGCCCTCTCGGTTGTGCCGACCGTCCAAACATAATTCCGGTTTCTATTTCAACTGCCTGACCGTTCTTGCGGTAGGGCCTGAATCTCCATTGCCAGAGGGCATCGCTGATAATTTTCGCTTGATCTGGAAATGCACTGAGAAAGTGAATGTGCTTTACCTTACCCCCTTTGTCAATGATGATCCGGACCGGAATAGGATTAAAGTGCCGCTCAGTGAACACGGGATTCACACGCGCAACCACGTTTTCGTCGCTCGCATAATTCTTGATGCAAACCGGTACGGAGCCATCGTCCAGAGCAGTTAGCTTCATCTTGTTCAAGTCCAGAACCAAGCTTTCCAGCAGTTTCGTATCGCGGCTGGTAAGCACGATCTGAACGGCGTGGCAGCGAATGTCTGTAGCCAAAACATACCAATGCAATTGCGCAACCGGCGACCAATAGGCAAAGAAAGTAAACGAACGATCGCCGGTCTTCGTGGGCGTGGGCGGCATTTCCACCTTATAGTCGGCCTGCAGATGATCTTTCGAGTAGTTGACCAACTCCAGCGCGCTGTTCGCGGGCAGCGGCGTGAAAAACAGGTCTTCGGCGGTAATCAAAACGGTCCCGCGGGCAGCGCCTTTGAATGTATCCGCGGGACTGAGTTGGGTAAGAACATAACGGCCGCCGTCAGATGGGGGCGGACCCTTGTACTTTTCTATCCAATCAGGACGGACTGGGTAGGTCATTCCAAAATATGAATCTTGGAAAACATTCCCGATGACACTCCCGCCTTCTGGCACGGGAGTGACGGAATCACTGGAGCTCGACGAGGCACCCTTCACTAAAATGACTCCGCTTGGAACTTTTGCTGGCGGCAGCGAAGTGATGGAAAAATCACCGCCGTTGCCGGGAGTGCTCTGTTTGTTCGAGTTTTGGCCCCAGGCCGACCGCCACGTGAATAAGGTCATGATAAGGAGGAAGCAGGGGAAGCGCATACTTAACCTTGATGTTTTTCTTGGGCTCATGAACTGGAGACCAGTCCGCGCGCGCATTTCTAAGCATGAGAACTGCAGGCGAGACCGGTCGGTCCCGCCTGCAATCATGGCGGAACTACAGCGAGCGCAAGAAATCCAACAGCTCCTGCTGTTGTGTGGAATTTAGATTGTTGAAGTTCCCCACCACCGCATTGGCTTCGCTGCCGTGACTGGAATGATCCTCAATAGCGGTGACCAGGTTTGTAGTTCGGCCGTCGTGCAGCAGGAATATCCGTTGTCCCAAGCCCCACAACGGAGCTGTACGGAACTGGGCGCCTCCTGCGATGCCTTGTGAGACGTTGTCCACCAAACCTGTACCCATGTTATGGATCTCGAAATCCGAGAAAGCGGGCACAGCGACACTGCTCAATGCTGGAACAAAGTTCGAGACTTGCGTCTTTCCCGGCGAAGCGTTATGGCAAGTGCCGCAGCCGATCGAGTTGAACAACGAACTACCCGCCGCAATCGCCGAGGAAGAGACCTGTTGCCCATTGAGCACCACTCCACCTGTGGGTGGCGGGGCCAGGAAACGCATGAAATTGGCAAACGCCGAAATGTCATCGAGAACCGCCGCATTCGGCGTGGAGTTTGGATTTGAGGTATCTTCCGGGTAGCCGGTGCCGCTCAGATTGAGACAGCTCGACACCAGACCCGTGAGTCCGCTGCCACCGTTTCCGTCTTCCCCTGGTAACGGACGTTCCTGGGGAAAAAGCTCATTTGTGATTCCCATTTCCACGTTGTAGGCCTCGCCGGCGAAGATCTGCAGTGATTTGTTCTGCGCCTTCCAGCCGAAACGAGTGATGGTGCCGTCGTTGCCACTGCGATTGAAGGTGCCGGAAATGCCAAAGTTATTGTTGAGATTACTTTCTTGGTTGGTCAACAGTGTGGAATCGTCGAGGTTCTCAACCAGCCCCAAACCAAATACTGGCGTCGGGATCCGGAAAATGATGTTATTGGCTTCTTGGGCTGCGCTGAAGCTGGGTTGTGGCAGGCTGCAACTGCCGGCGTCAGATCGTCCCGATACGGTGAACAGATCTTCCACTCCGCCGTTCGGATTACTGGTATTGGCCGAACCGTTGCTATTGAAGAAGAAGGGAAACCTTACTTCAAGCGTGGGACCGTTGACGGTAATGAACGATGGAATCGTGTTGGTCGAACCGCTAACGATTCCGTTAGCGATCACCTCGAATTCGGGATTGGTGGCTGCTCCAGTCCCGCCGACGGCCGGCTGAGCGTGGCAGGCCGAGCACTGATTCATGTTGAACCGAGGTCCGAGACCATTGTTGCCTTGCGGACTGTTGGAGACGGATTCGACCTCCTGAAACCGGTTGAGACCATCATTGAAGAAAGCTGTAAAGCCATTCGGGTCATTCGCCGGATTGATGATAGTTGCCCCAGTGCCGCGGCTGGCGCTCTGAACTCCCGGGTCAGTCTGAGCCAATGCCATGCCGCCAAACAACAGCACTGCGAAAGTCAAAGAGCACGCGAGTTTCATCTTCCTCACGGATTCCTCCTCGGAATTGCTTGTTGAAATTGGGTCGTGCAGTCGGAGTGGCGCCGTCGAACATGCCGGCTCCGGACCAGCGGCGCTTGTGTCCGGATGTGCGGCAGGAGTGTAGCGCGATCCACGAAAAACGTGAGGAAAAATCTTCGCAGTTAGGAATTCCGAACAGTCAGGTTGGGTTTTGCGGCTGTAATCTCCCTTCTTTCTGTTGTGTACCGATCCCTTCTAACGAAGTTCGCCCTCCTGACAAGAGCACCAGGCGAGGGCAAAGGTATTCGGAAATCGGAACAATCTGACGCAGGCCGGTCCATTTCGTTCAGAATAAAAACTGAAAATGGTGTCGTCAGAGTTGCTTAAGGATTAAGTTTTTGAACCCACCAAAATATTGTGCGCATCTCTAGCATGAGAGTCCCATTTATATGACCGACCCGCGCTATCCCATCGGCAAGTTCCACTACGACGGACCTCCCGGCGAACAACAGAAGCAGCAGTTCCTCGACGACATTGCGAGTACGCCCGCGAACCTGCGCGCGGCGGTGCAGGGATTGTCGGCCGCGCAGCTGGACACGCCTTACCGCGATGGCGGATGGACCGTGCGGCAGGTCGTGCATCATCTACCCGACAGTCACCTGAATTCGTACGTGCGGTTCAAGCTGGCGCTTACTGAGGATGAGCCGACGATCAAGCCTTACGCAGAGGATCGCTGGGCGGAACTCGCCGACACGGCCGCAACTCCGGTGGAAGTGTCCTTGACCATGCTGGACGCGCTGCACGATCGCTGGGTGCGGTTGCTGCGCTCGCTCAACGCCGACGACTGGAAGCGGACCTTCCGGCATCCAGATCTGGGCGCGATGACGCTGGAAAAAAACCTGGCACTCTACGCATGGCATGGACGCCACCACGTGGCCCACATCACCGAGCTGCGCAAGCGCATGGGATGGTAAGGCCGCCAAGGGAACCGCCGGAGGAGTTTCAATGATCGCACGAGTGTGGCACGGACATACAAAACCTGAACACGCCGACGCTTATGAGTCCATGCTGAGGCCCGAACTGCTGCCTGGCATCAGTAAAGCGAAGGGATACCGTGGCAGCTATCTGCTTCGGCGGAATGTGGGGCAGGAGGTCGAGTTCATCACGATCATTCTGTGGGACTCGATCGACGCCATCAAGACCGTGACTGGGGAGGATTACGAGAAGTCGATCATCCCCGAGGAGCGACGGAAATATTTGTCGAAGCACGAGCCGAAAGCGGCGCATTACGAAGTCGTCGCGACCAATGGCCTGATCTGAATTCCGTCCGTCGTCATCCCATGCCCAGCTTCCATAGCAGATAACTCAGCGTTTCCCGCGCGACCGCCTCGGTGCGTGCCGCAAGGGTATGCGGCCGCGAGTCCGCGCGCGGCGCCACGTACACCTGCACGCCTTCGTGCTCGAGCAACTTGCGGATGCGGAACTCGTGATACGCGTCGCTGACGGCCACGCAACTGCCCAGCCCGTTGGCATGCATAATAACGGCAATGCGCCGCGCGGATTGCGCCGTGTCGGAACCCTGAGTTTCCGCGATCAATGCATTCTCAGGAACACCGCGTTTGCGCAGGTAGTCTTTGCCGACCCCACCCTCGCTAAACGTCGGATCGGCCGCGGCGCCGCCGGTCGTAATGACGACGGGGGCCAGGCGGCGCTCATACAAATCAAAGGCGTGGTCGAGTCGCGCGCGCAGAACGGGAGAAGGATGGCCGGAATATTCTGCAGCGCCGAAGACGACGATGGCGTCGGCCGGGTGGAGTTCTTCCAGATGGGCGGTGCGAACAATCTCAATGGCCGTGACGAGGAGCCACAACACCACGGCCACCACCGCTACCGCCAGCACACGAAGCCACCAGCGGCGGGCATGCTGGTTGGCGGTTGAAGACATCATCCTTCCTGCGTCATCCTTCCTGCGCGAGGAAGTTGGAAATCTCTTCGGCGGGAATGGCTCCTTCACGGATGACACGCCAGCGTCCGTTTTCGTCACTCAGGTCCACGATGGTCGAGGCAATGTCGCGCGGCGAGGGCCCTCCGTCCACGATGATGCTGATGCGGCCCTGCAGTTGGTCGCGGACCTGGTCGGCGCTGGTGCATTCCGAGGCGCCGCTCAGATTGGCCGAGGTCGCGGTGATAGGAATGGCTGCGGCGGTCACGACCGCGAGTGGAATTTTCGCGTTGGGTACGCGCAAGGCGACGTTGCCGGTGTTGGCCGTCACTTTCAAAGGCAGCCGCGAGCCGGCCTTCACGATAATGGTCAGCGGTCCGGGCCAGAATTTTCGCGCCAGGGCGTAGAACTGCGAGGGCAAATCCTTGGCCAGTTCCTCGGCGTGATCGACGCTCTCGATCAGCAACGAAAGTGGTTTGTGCCGCGAGCGCGTCTTGATGTCGTAGACCTTGTCGACGGCGCGCAGGTTGAACGGATCGGCGGCAAGGCCGTAAAACGTGTCGGTGGGCATGCCCAGCACTTCGCCGGAGCGGATCTGATCGGCGGCGTATTTGACCAGGGAGGATTCGGGTTTCTCGAAGTTGATTTTGACTATCTCGGCGCGCACGGGCGCTCCCTTCTGTGATTCCGGACCACGGGTTGCATGCGACGCATGCCTGCAACCGAATCAGTAATCAAGTCTTGGATGGACGGTGAAACCTATCATAATACGGCAAAACTCGGAAAAGATGAGGGGCAGAGTATGATGCAGGCACGCGGATGGCTCTGCAACAATGACTCCCAAAGCGGAACCAAAGCCCGACGCCCTGCAACGGCTGCGGCGCATCGAAGGACGGCACAATGCGCTGGTGAAAGAACTGCGCCAGGCGTTTGTGCACGGGGAACCAACAAACGAAGGCGATTGTGCCATTGAGAGCGTGCGCATCGTTGAAGAAGCGATCCGTAGCGGGCTGCGTTTTCGGGCAGTGTTCTTCAAGCGATCGGCAGAGAGCCTGGCCGAGCGGCTTCTGCCGCAGATTGGCGCGCACACCGAGACACTTCTGCTGCCCGACCGGCTCTTCGACGGCGCCGTCCCCAGCGACACTCCGCAAGGCGTCGCCGCGCTGGTGCGGCTGAAGAGTTTTGCGCTGGAAGAAATAACGCAACGTCTGCATGTTGGCCCGGTCGTGGTCGTAGCCGGTTTGCAGGATCCGGGAAATCTGGGGACGATTCTGCGCTCGGCCGAAGCCTTCGGCAGCGCAGGCGTGGTATTAGGCGAAGGGACGGTAAGTCAGTTCAATGCGAAAGTGATCCGCGCTTCGGCCGGGTCTTTGTTTCGAATACCGCTCGTCGCCAACAAGGCGGCAAGAGGTCTTGAGGCCATCCTGGAGAAGTTCCGCGCGCAGGGCGTGCGCTTGATCGCGACCTCTTCGCACAAGGGCACTCCGCTCGATCAGGCAAAGTTGACCGGACCTTGCGCAGTTTTTGTTGGAAGTGAGGGCGCTGGGCTGCCGCGCGTGTTATTGGCGCAACTCGATGAAACCGTCGCGATTCCGCATTCCCAACACGTGGAATCGCTGAATGCCGGGGTAGCGGCGAGTATCATGCTGTACGAATCGGCACGGCAAAAGCGGAGTCAGTAACTTGGCAGTCGCAGGACCCGGTGGGATCTGCATATATGAGAGGATTCGATTTCGCAGGCATTCGGCTTGGCCTGATTCCCGCCAGCTTCGCGGCAGCTGCTTTTCTCTGTCTTGCCGTTTTACTGACTGGCTGTGGCGGCAGCACCGCTATGCAGTCCCCACCCCCGTCTGTTCCGGTCATCAGTAGTTTCACTGCCAGTCCGACAACCGTTGCCGTAGGGCAGAGCGTCACGCTGGCATGGCAGGTGAGCAACGCAACGTCGGTGCAGATCAGCGGTATCTCGGGAACACCGCCCGCTTCTTCATCTTCCGTGGTAATCGTGCCCGCGCTTTCGGGCACTTATACGCTCACCGCCATGAACTCGAGCGGATCGGCGCAACAGATCGCAGCCGTCACGGTCAGCACGTCGACCAGCTCGATCGCCAGCGTACAGGTTAATCCAGCCGCGACAACGATTCCGATTGCAGCGAATTTTCTGAGCATCGGCATGCAGCTCGGCGATACGAACTCGATGGTGGGAACGTCGTCGTCCAACGTGAATCCGATTTTTGAGCAGTTGCTCATGAACCTGACTCAGTATGCCAATGCCCCGCTGCTCATCCGCGATTCGAACGTCACCCCCCAGGATGCTAATGACTACAGTCAGGGTGACCTTGGGGCCATTTCCCAGGCCGGCCAAGACCTGGGCGCGCAGTTTATGATTGGTGTTGTTTTGGGGAACAACGATTTGCCGACAGCTACCAGCGAAGCACAGCAGCTGGCGGCAGCATTGCCTGGCGGCCAACTGCAGGCGATCGAACTGGGCAATGAGCCGGATCTTTATTACGGAGTCACGCCCCCGACCTGTGAGTCGGCGACCTGGGACTACAGCGGTTACCTCGCGCTATTTGAGCAATTTGCTCCTGCGATCATCTCCGCATCCGGCGTGAAACTGGAAGCGCCAGTGTGGGCGGGCTTGTGCGCCAGCTGGATGAATAACCTGGAATCATTCATTTCCAGCGAGGCCTCGAGTATCGCAGTGGCGACGGTTCATCACTATTCCGGCACCGCCTGCAATGGAGCGACCGAGCCCGCCGATTATTTGCTGACGGAACCGGCGGTGGATGGCGACACCCAGCCGCTCACCGGGCCGGTCGGGATCACGCCATACTTGCCGGCGGCGCAACAGGCGGGAATCCCGTTCCGCATCGGTGAGCTGAATTCCATCAATTGCGGCGGCCAGCTTGGGGTCAGCAACAGTTTCAGTTCCGCACTGTGGGCGATGGACATCGCGTTCTCCTACGCCAATGCCGGCGTCAGCGGCGTGAACTTTTTCTCTCCCGGCGATCCGAATCAACCCAACGCGTACACGCCTTTTGACTTTACCTTTACCCAGGGCAGCGGAGGCAACATCTACGCCGTACGCAACATCAATCCGCTTTACTACGGGCTTCTCATGTTCGCGCAGGCGGTTCAGAACAAGGCCGACTTGTTACCGGTGTCGCTGACCACGTCGGCGAATGTAAAAGTATGGGCGACGATTGATGGCACGCAGACGATTCGTCTCCTCCTTCTCAACAAGGATCAGAGCGCCACCGGTGCGATTTCAGTCTCCCTCGCGGGATACAGTCAAGCCAACATAACGCGGTTGATGGCTCCCTCGTATTCGTCAACCACCGGGGTGACGCTCGGCGGACAGACGTTTGATGGCAGCACGAACGGTTCTCCTCAGGGAGCGGCGTATTCCGAGATCACACAGCCGGCGAGCGGAGCGTACACTGTCGCGATGCCGGCGGTCAGCGCGGCTCTGCTGACCATCCAGCCCTGAGCAGGAGCAACAATCGGCTCGCGCTTTTCCCCGCTGAGCATCTCGCCTGTTATCCTCAATGAGAGTGGGCGCATCGAAAGTATTGAGCAGGTTTGAGAATTGGTGCAGCTGATAAGCAAGCGAGCCAAATATGCTCCGGCTGACAAAATAAACTGCACACCACCGCAGACTTAGCACTTTTACAGGACACTCGCTTTGACGTTTCGTAAGTACCTGGTCATTCTCTCCATCGCGTTGTTCGGCTCTGTTGGAGACGCCTTTCTTGCCCGCGGCATGAAGGACGCCGGCTCCATTGGCCTGTACCATGTCACCCACGTCTTGTCTGTCCTCGCGAATCCATTTGTCATCATTGGAATCCTTTCTCTGCTCGTCTTCATGTACAGCTACATGACCGCTCTCTCGTTCGCCGATCTTAGCTATGTCCTCCCGGCTACCGCGCTCGGATACGTCAACATGGTGCTGCTGTCGATTTTATGGCTGCATGAGCACGTCAGCAGACAGCGCTGGATGGGAGTCGCCTTCATCGTCATTGGAGTTGGCCTGGTTGCGGGAGGGCCGTCGCGCACCGAAAATCATCACCCGGCGGTCTCCGAGTCTGCAGCTATCGAGGAACGCGTATGAGAACTCTCTATACGTGGCTGTGCATTTCGACCACGGTCTTTGCCGCCGCTTCCGGGGACGTTCTTGTCGCCCTCGCGATGCGCCGCATCGGCGACCTCGGCGACCTGCGTCGTAGCCAAGGCTTCGTGGCTGTAATGATCCGGTTGTTATCCAGCGGTGTGCTCTTTGGCGGCGTCTTCTTCATGACGATCGCCTTTTTCAGCAATTTGATCGGCCTATCCTGGGCCGACCTCAGCCTCGTGGGCCCAGCATCGGCTGCTCTTACGTTCATCGCCAACGCCATAGCCGCCAAGTGGTTCCTGCACGAAAACGTCGACCGCCGCCGCTGGTTGGCCACCATTTTTGTGTGCTGCGGAGTGCTTCTCCTCACTCGCTCTTGAGCACCGCAGAGCCCTACATCCAGCAGTAGCCGTTACGCCAGGCCACCGCCGTCGACGACCAAGGCTACGCCGGTGACCCAGTTCGACATCGAACTCGCAAGAAACAGGACAGCATTCGCCACGTCGTCCGGCGTACCGACGCGCCCGAGCGGACGATTAGCGGCTTCGCGCATAAACGCTTCGATATTCTCGCCAAGCTGCGCACACTCGCTGTAGAGCATGCGCGTCTCAACGTCGCCGGGGCAAACACAGTTCACACGAATGTTGTGACGGCCGTGGTCGATGGCCATGGCGCGGGTCAGATTCACAACCCCGCCCTTGGCGGCGCAGTAAGCGGCAGCGCGCGGTCCGCCTTTGAGCGACCATCCGGAACCGATGTTGACGATCGCTCCTCCGCCCTGGCGGATCATCTGTGGCACGACCTCGTGCGAGAGCAGGTAAACGCTTTTCAGCGTCACATCGAGGGCGCGGTCCCATTCGTCCTCGGTAAGCTCGACGACATCTTTGCGGATGGCGACCCCGGCCGAGTTGCAGAGAATATCGATTCTGCCCTTGTTTTCGATGACTCCTGCGACAGCCCGCCGGCAATCGTCGGATTTGGAGACATCGCCATGCAGATGAACGGACGCTCCCCCGCGCAACTGAATTTCGACGGCAGTCTCGACAGCGCGGGCTTCGTCAACGTCGAGGACGGCAACGAAAGCTCCGACTTCCGCCAGGCGCAATGCGATGCCACGACCGATACCCGATCCGGCTCCGGTCACAAGTGCTACTTTGCCTTCGAGCGAGAGAAGCTGAACCGCTTTTTCCACCCTCATAGTGCCATTCTCGAAAGCCCTCACCACAGGGGACACAGGGATGCGCAGAGAAAAACTCGGCGACCCCTCCGTGACCTCTGCGGTGAAGAATTAGGTCATCTCATTCAGCGCTCGTCCGACCGCCTCCAGCGTCAGGTCCACGTCTTCCTCGGTGTGCGCCAGGGTCACGATCGAATGCAGCGTGGCCGAAGGCGAGGCGTACACGCCCAACGGGAACAGCGACAACACAAATTTCTGAAAGGCCGCGCGGTCGACGTGGCGGCAAAACTCGCGGTAGTCGCGGATGGCCGAGCGGTCGGTGAACATCAGCTGAAACATGGGGCCGACGCTCTGCACCGCGACTGCTCTTCCCTTCTTTCGAAACAACCCTGTCAGCCCTCGGCACAGCCGCTCGGAGATCTTCCACGTATGCCGAAACGAAGCGTTGTTGTCGCGGGTGAGCACGCGCAGATTGGCGCGGGCGGCGTACATGCCGATGCGCGATCCGTTATGCGTTCCGTAATGCAGCACTCCACCCCACTGCAGCGCGTCCATCACATCGGCGCGGCCGACTAACGCGGCAACGGGCAGGCCCGCACCCAACGCCTTCCCGAAGGTCGCGAGATCAGGGGAAAGTTTGTAGTATTCCTGGCAGCCGCCCGGCGCGATGCGGAATCCAGTGACGGTTTCGTCGAGGATGAAGAGGATGCCGTTGCTGCGCCCGAGGTTCTGCAGGGCTTGTAAATATCCGTCTGCAGGAGGAATCACGCCCATGTTGGCCATGATTCCTTCGGTGATGATAGCTGCGAGCTGGCCGGGATTGTTGTCGATGGCGCGCTCGAGCAGCGCAAGATCATTCCATGGAACGACGATGGTGTCGTTTAGCGCGGTGCGGTTCAGGCCGGAACTGTCGGGGATTCTGATGGGATCCGTGGGCAGGCCCAAAGCGGCGGGTGGCAAAACATTGGAGCTCACGAGCAGATCGTCGTGCCAGCCGTGATAGTGGCCTTCGAACTTTAGAATCTTCGGCCTGCCAGTAACGCCGCGGGCCACGCGAATCGCCGCCATGACCGCTTCCGTGCCGGTGTTGGCGAAGCGCACGCGCTCGGCGCTGGGAATGATTGTCTTGAGCATCTCCGCGACTTCAAGTTCCACGGAAGTCGCCGTCGCAAAGTGCGCACCGGTGGACGCGGCTTCGGTGACGGCCTCCACGATCTCAGGATGCGCATGGCCGAGCGGCAGTGCGCCGAAGGCCATCATCCAGTCGATGTATTCGTTGCCGTCGACGTCGAAAAGGCGCGAGCCGCGACCGCGTTCCATGAAAATGGGGTAAGCACCGTAATTGGCCGGGCCGCGCGAGGACGAACTGCTGGCCTCGATCAACGTGCCGAGGGTCCGATGGTAAAGTTGCCTCGATTTTTCGGTGGTGAAGGGCAAAGGGCACCTTTCGGATTTTCTGGTTGCGAATTGCTATGGTAGCAGCAGCCGTGGCATAGAATGTTGGCGGGATAGAGCATGGGCAATGCCGAGTCGTGGAAAGCGTGGGAAGGCCGCGAAGTCGACGGGCGATTTCCGCTGCGGAAGTTTCTGGGCGGCTCCGATCACAGCGCGGTGTTCGTAACCGAACGGCCGGATCGCGCGTCCGAAAAGGCGGCGATCAAACTCATACCGGCCGACGCGCCGGAGGCTGACCGCGTTCTTGCGCGCTGGCGGGCGGCAGCGCAACTTTCGCATCCACACTCGATTCGCATTTTCGATGGCGGCCGCGGCCAGATCGACGACACTCCCGTGCTTTATGTTGTGATGGAACTGGCCGAGGAGGATTTATCGCAGATCCTTCCGCAGCGAGCGTTGACGCCTGCCGAGGTCACAGACCTGCTGCCGCCGCTGCTGGACGCGCTCTCTTATCTGCATGACAAGCGGCTGGTGCACGGACGGATCAAACCCTCGAATGTGCTGGCCGCGGGCGATCAACTGAAGCTTTCGGCCGATCAAATTCATTCGTCGTCGGAAGTAAGCCTTAGCGAAGTGACTGTCGGGGAAACTACGACGTCACGACGCCGCGACGTGTTCGATGCGCCCGAAACGGCGGCCGGAATCGTTACTCCGGCCGGGGATTTGTGGTCGGTTGGCGTAACCATCGTGGCAGCGCTGATGCAGAAAGTGCCTTCTGCGGGCGATGAATCGCAACTTGATCCCGGTCTGCTGGAAACGATGCCGCAGCCATTTCGCGGCATTGTGCGTGAGTGCCTGCATCTGGATCCCAAGCGGCGATGCTCGATCGCGGACGTTCGGGCACGTCTGCAGCCAGCGGGGCGGTCGGTGCCGGCGGTGCCTCACGTTCCGGTGACCGCGTCACCCGACCGGCATTATCGCTATGGCTGGCGAGTGCTGATGCCGGTCGTGGTGCTGCTGGTATTCGCTCTGGGCCTGCGGATTTTCTACAAAGGCGCCGCCAAACCGGCCACGAATGCTCATACAACTGGCACGACGGCCGCCGCGACGCCTGCGCCGGAGTCGCTCCCTGTGCCGTTCTCAGCGACCAAACCGACATCTGATTCCAAGGGAGACGTTGTGCGGCGCGTTTTGCCTGACGTTCCAAAGAGCGCCCTGAACACGATCACTGGAACCATCAAGGTGGGAGTGCGCGTGGAGGCGGACTCGTCGGGGAAGGCCAGAACAACCAAGCTCGCCTCCGCGGGGCCGAGTAAGTATTTCGCGAACTTGGCGGTCAAAGCCGCTGAACAGTGGGAATTTGTGGCGCCGCAGGTCAACGGACAACCGGCGGCGAGCACGTGGATGCTCAGGTTCCGCTTCAGAAGAGCGGGGGTTGAGGTCTCGCCCGAGCGGGTGACGCGCTAGTGTTCCTCCTTCGACGCTCCTAGTCTTTCTCTTTGGCCGCCCGGCGCAGTTTCCACACAATCTGACGCACCATACCGAGCAAGACCTTCGCGTCCGCGGCGCGCAGGTTAAGGCGAAGCATTAAGCTGCGGACTTTCTTTTCGGTAACGGCGTCGTTGCCCGGCTTGACGTAGCCGCTCTTGTGCAGGGCTTCGAGCAGAGCCTCGGTAATCTGCTCGGCTTCGCCGGCAGTAGCAGATGCGGTGTCCGGTGTTGTGGATGGCAATTGGGCGGCTCCGATTTCCCCCCTGCTTTTTCCGCACGCAATCTCATAGAGACATACAGCGACCGCTTGCCCGAGATTCATGGAGATGTGATGCGCATGGGTGGGAATGCTCAGCAGCCAGTGGCAGTGGCTGAAGTCGTCGTTGGTGAGGCCGATTTTTTCCGAGCCGAACAGGAGCGCTACCCGGCCAGCTTTCAGCTGGTCGCGAATCGTGCAACCCGTTTCCGAGTCGAGCTGCCGTAGCGGGTGGTACAGGGCACGGTTGCCCACCGCAGTCGTTCCGATCACGAGAGTGCAGTCGACCACCGCCTCGGCAAGGGACCCGAATTCTTCGGCCGTGTTGAGGAGACGGGCGGCGCCAACGGCCGAGTGCGCCTCTCGAAACGCAACGGCGTAGGGATTCACCAGGCGGAGGCGGTGGATGCCAAAGTTGCTCATGGCCCGCGCCGCCGCGCCGATATTCAGAGGATTGCGCGGGCGCACTAAAACCACGACGAGGGCGTCAAGGGGCGAAAGCAAGGGGCAATTCTACGACAACGGCCGATCCGCTTGTGCTGGAGCGTCCGGTGCAAAGCCCCCACTACCGAGACTCTCCGCAACTGGATTTCCGTTGCTTTTCTCCACACTGTCCTGGAATTGTAAAAAAAATGTCAAAAGCCGCAGCTTCCGGCCAGAAATGCCGTCAAATCGTTGTAAGCTCTCAAGAGTCGAGCCGCTTCCGGTGAGAAATCTGTTGTGGGGCCCGGAAGTTCTCCCTTAAAAACAGGACAGATCTTATGGGTAACCTTGCCGCGCCACTCGGTTCCACACGGGTTGTAAATCCCGGCAATTCGGTTAAGCCTGCAGGACGGATTCTCGTGGTTGAGGACGATCCTGCCGTACAGAAGGCCCTGCGACGCCTGTTCGAGACCGAGGGCTTCGCGGTCGAGGTGCAGGCCGACGGTCGAGCCGCGGTGGAGAGCTTCCAGGCAACGCCGCCGTCCGCGATAGTGCTCGACCTGCGGCTGCCGAAACTTTCCGGCCGCGACGTCTGCAGAGAGATCAAGGCGGCGGCGCCGGCCATGCCCATCATCGTGCTCAGCGCAGCCAGCGACGTATCAGATAAAGTCCTTTTGCTCGAACTCGGTGCCGACGACTATGTCACCAAGCCGTTCAGCCCCCGCGAGTTGCTCGCCCGTGTGCGGGCCGCGTTGCGTCACACGACTCGCGCGCCGGAAGCACAGGTGGTCAGCTTCGACGGCATTTCGGCGGACTTCAAGAAAATGGAAATCAAGCGCGACGGCAAGCCCGTTGTCCTCACTGCGCAGGAGTTCAAGACGTTCCAGTTCCTGGTGCAGAATGCCGAGCGGGTGATCAGCCGTGATGAACTGCTGAACGAGGTGTGGGGATATCAGAATTATCCTTCCACCCGCACGGTGGACAACCACATTCTGAAGCTGCGGCAAAAATTGGAGAAGGACCCATCGAGTCCGGTACACTTCCGCACCGTACACGGCATGGGATACAAGTTCGTTCGCTGAATCGCGTGAGCCCATCCCTGGAAACCGCAGCCAGTTCTCACCCGAACGGGTCGACAGCCGCATTTTTGCCGCGGCTGCGCCTGCGCACCCGCTTTTTGCTGTCGATGATTCTTGTCACCGCCGGACTTACCACGACCAGCCTGCTGCTGGTGCGGCGCAGCGTTGAGGCCAACGTGCGCCAGAGTATTGCTGAGAATCTGCGCAACTCGGTCAGTGCGTTCCAGGATTTCCGGCACGAACGCGAAACCATGCTGACCAGCGATGTCGCGCTGCTGGCCTACCTCCCGATCACGCGGGCCATCATGACCAGCCCCGACCCGGTGACAATTCAGGACGCGTCGCAGGATGTGTCGCAGATCGCGGGCAGCGACCTCTTCGTTCTGGTTGACCGCAGCGGCAAAGTGGTTGCCCTGCACACCAAGACTCCAGGATTCACGCGCGAGGCGGCAGAAAAATACTTTCAGCAATCCCTCGATGAAGGGCGCAACGAATCCAGCCACTGGTGGCTCGGCGACCATCACCTGTACCAGACCTTCATCGAGCCGATTTACCGCGGCTCGCGCACCGAAGGCACGCTGCTCGGCTTCCTGGTGATCGGCTACGAAATTAACGACCGGCTGGCCGCGGAAGTCAGCAAGGTGGCGGGCAGCCAGGTCGCGTTCTCATCGGGCAATGAAATCATCGCCACCACGCTGACGCCCGCGCAGATGATGGGTGGGAACATCCAGAATCTGATTGCCGGATCGGTGCAGGCAGAGCCGCACGATGTCACCCTGGGCAAAGAACATTTCCTGGCAACATCGCTGGTGCTGTCCGACTCCCCGGCCACGCCGGTCCGCCTCAACGTGTTGGGCTCGTACGATCAGGCGACGCGATTCATTGATCAATTGAATCGCTATCTTCTGCTGCTCGGCCTTTTCGCCATTCTAGCGGGCAGCGGGCTGATGTTCTTCCTGTCCCATACCTTCACGCGCCCACTGGCTAGCCTGGTGGGTGGTGTGCGCGCGCTCGAGGCCGGTGATTTTCATCATCCGCTCGACCCGCGCGGCGGCGATGAAGTGGCCGAACTCACCCGCACCTTTGACCGCATGCGGCAGAGCCTGCTCAAGAGCCGGCAAGACCTCCTCGAGTCCGAGCAGTTGGCGACCATTGGGCGCATGGCCAGCTCGATCTCGCATGACTTGCGCCATTCGCTAGCCGCCATCGTGGCCAA
Source organism: Candidatus Sulfotelmatobacter sp. (assembly GCA_030041475.1). Lineage (GTDB taxonomy): Bacteria > Acidobacteriota > Terriglobia > Terriglobales > Acidobacteriaceae > Sulfotelmatobacter. Next base: position 78,925 of record JASHNU010000038.1, on the reverse strand, counting down.
TTCCGAATTCCTCTGCGATCCACACCTGACGCCCGCACAACGCGAGGAGTTGTACCAGGAAGTCCGCACCGGCGTGAATCTGATGACGGACCTGATCGATTCCCTGCTCGAATTCGCGCGCACTCGCGAATCGCTGAACCCGGCATATGGCAACGTGCCGGAAACGATTCAACGGGCAGTGAATGCGGTGCGCTTGCATCCCCGGCATCACAACCGTTCGATCGATGTGCTGTGCAGCGCGTCGGTGGCGGGATGGTTCGACTCACGCAAGCTGGAGCGCGCCTTGTACAACCTGCTGTTGAACGCCTGTGAAGCTGCACCCATCGTCGGCGGACAGGTGGAGATTACAGCGGCCGAGATTGCGGGGACCATCACGATTTCGGTCTCGGACAACGGCCCGGGCATCGCCGAATCGATTCGTGAACGGCTGTTCCATCCCTTCGTCAGCTACGGCAAGGAGAACGGCACAGGCCTGGGGCTGGCGGTCGTGCAGAAGATCGTGCAGGACCACGGAGGCGAAATTTCGGTGGATCGCACTCCACAGGGCAGAACGGTGTTCAAGATCGTGCTGCCCGGTCGGCAATCCGATTCCCGCAGCGGCCACGAGGTTCCGGTTGGCGTTCGGTCGCTGGTATCCGCTTCGCAAGGTGACTCCGGGGATCGTTCGATTTCACATCCGGAGATGTAGGGCGCAGCTCTCGTCGTCAGGCGCCTACTCCGGTGTTGCGCAGGAGGACGACGTGAAGAGACCAGGGACTTCTGCAGTAGGTGGAGCCGCGTTCGCACTGGCGGCGCTGATTCTGTTCGGTCCGTACAATGTAGTTCCGCAAAGCCAGGCGCAGGAAACGGCGTCGGCGACGGCCGTGGACACGTCCGCCGCGGTGCGCGACCTGCAGGATCAGGTACGGCAGCTTCGTGATCTGGTGGAACAGATGCGTGCGGAAAATATCCAGTCTCGGGCCGAGATGCGACGACTGCGTCAGGATCTGCAGGCCACACGTGCCCTGCTGGAGCGGCCTGCGCTCGGACAAACAGGCGCAGGTACAACCCTGGCCGAGGCGGCACCGCAGAATGAGTCACCCGCTGCTGGCGCGGCTTCTGCCGAGAACCACGCTCCACTCGAAGAACACGTGCAGAAACTGGAAGAATCCAACTCGCTGATCACTTCGAAAATTGACGAGCAATATCAGACCAAAGTGGAAACCGCCTCCAAGTACCGGGCGCGTTTGCACGGAATCGTGTTGATGAACGCATTCCGCAACGTGGGCGGCTCCGATAATCTCGACTTCCCGAGCTACGCCCTGCCGGTTGCGGGAGGCAGCCCAGCAGCGACTCTTGGAGCAACATTGCGTCAGTCAGAAATAGGGCTGGAGATTTTCGGTCCCAATCTGGCCGGGGCGAAGACCTCTGCGGACATTCAAATGGATTTTGCCGGAGGATTCCCCAATACCGGCAACGGTGTGAATTTCGGCCTCGTGCGGCTGCAGACTGCAAGCGTGCGCTTCGACTGGGACCAAACTTCTGTAGTCGCCGGCCAGGACTCGTTGTTCATCTCACCCTTGTCGCCCACATCTTTCGCATCGCTGGCCACACCGACGTTTGCTTTCGCGGGCAATCTCTGGGCCTGGACGCCGCAACTCCGGGTGGAGCATCGCTTCCCCATTTCCGATCAGCAGACTTTCACCGTGCAGGCGGGAATTTTGGACAACCTCGACTGGGAGCCGAATTACAACTCGTTCTTGCGCACGCCGCAGGCTGGGGAAAATTCGGGCCAGCCGGCTTATGCGCTGCGCACGGCGTGGTCCCGGCCCGTGCAAGGGCGTCCACTGAGTTTTGGAGTCGCCGGCTACTACGGCGAACAGAACTGGATGTGGAGCCGCTACGTGGATGCGTGGGCCGGTATGGCGGACTGGCAGATTCCCATCATGCCGCGGCTCGGGCTTTCCGGCGAGTTCTATCGCGGGCGGGGCATTGGCGGGTTGGGCGGGGCAATCGGTACTTCCATCGTGTACGGAGGCAGTCCCATTTACAATACAACGCCCATTCGCGGGCTCGACACTGCCGGGGGGTGGACACAGCTTAAGTTTCAGCTCACGCCGAAGCTGGAATGGAACGGCGCTGTTTCGGAAGACGACGCTTTTGTCGGCGATGTGCGCGGCTTCGCCACCGACGCCAATAACGGCGGCCCGCCCGGCTCGATCATCGGACGAAATCGCGCAGGGCTGGTGAATGTTGTCTTCCGTCCGCGCTCCGATCTGGTATTCTCTGCAGAATTTCGCCGCCTGCACACGTTCCCGATCTACACCAGCGGCAGCGCCGCCAATCAGGTGAGTCTGGCCGCGGGGATACTGTTTTGAGCCGCAGCTTCCATCGTCGCGGGTGCCCCACCCTACGTGATTTTCGTAGGGTGGGGATTTTGGTTTTTCTCTTAACGTGCGCTGGGTTCGTATGTGCCCAGCAGGCATTGCTCAAAGCGCATGTCGAACTGACGCGGGGCGGCCACCGGCTGAAGGATGCTTCGCAGACGGTCGTTTGGCTGACTCCGATTGGCACGCCGGTCGACCCACCGCGCCAGAAGCCCGACGAGATTCCGCAACTGGTGCAAAAAGACAAGGCCTTTCATCCCTCACTTCTGGTCATTCCGGTGGGAGGAAAGGTCGAGTTTCCGAATCACGATCCGTTCTTTCACAACGTCTTCTCGCTGTTTGAGGGGAAACGCTTCGACCTGGGACTCTACGAGAGCGGCACGACGCGTTTCGTGCAGTTCGACAAGCCGGGAATCTCATTCATCTTCTGCAACATTCATGCCCAGATGAGCGCCGAGGTCATCGCGCTGGCCACGCCCTACTATGCGATCTCGAACGCTCGCGGCGAACTCAGCCTTCCCAACGTTCCGCCCGGCCGCTATGAATTGCAGGTTTTCCATGCGTCGGTCGCACCCGAGACGCTGCGCGCCGTGAGCCGCGAGATAACGGTCGCGGCCGGCGATGCGACGATTGGCACGTTCACGCTCGCCGAGACCGATGTGAACATAGCCCACAAGAATAAATACGGCAAAGACTACGACCGTCCTGACCCCGACAGTCCGGCGTACGCCAGACCGTAACGGTACGCTTCCGCGAAGGTACACTCGCCGTTCCAGCAAGGCCACTCTGATTTCTTGGAGGCTGTCCTGGTCGGTGAGTGTAATCAGAGAGAATTATCAAGGAGCTACGTCCCCAGTTTCCGGGTAGCCGACCATTTACGAAGTGGGCAAGAGATCTCTTTGGGTTTGTTCAGCGCCTTCTTCTGTCCGAGCGCGCGGTCCTGAGGTTTAGTTGCGTAGTCGCCGGAGAACAATTCCTCCTATAATTCAGACCGTGATCCCCGCCTCCCAGTCCGTCTCTACGATGCCTGGCATGAGCTTTGGCGTCCTTTTACGTCGCTGGCGCACTGTTCGACGGTTGAGCCAGCTGGACCTCGCGCTCGATGCAGATATCTCGACGCGTCATCTCAGTTGCGTCGAAACGGGCCGCGCACAGCCGAGCCGGGACATGGTCCTCCGTCTCGCCGAGACCCTTCAGGTTCCGCTACGCGAGCGCAATGCGATGCTGTTGGCGGCGGGCTATGCTCCACTCTATCGCCACACGAATCTTGACACACCTGACCTCGACACACCCGAGGCAGAAGCGGCGCGCGGTGCCATGAAACTTTTCATGTCGCAATTTGAGCCTTATCCCGTACTTGTGGTCGACCGATATTGGAACACGCTGAGGATGAATACCGGCGCACAGCGCTTTCTTGGTTTGTTCCCTGGCTGCGATTCTGTAACGCCTCACAATGGAGTCCGCCTCGTGTTTCATCCGCAGGGGCTGCGTCCATTTCTCGAAAACTGGGAGAGCGTCGCTGCACGCATCATTCAGCGGGTGCATCGCGAGGCTGCGGCGAACCCCTCGGACGAGAAGATGAAGTGTTTTCTAGAGGAGTTGCTCGGCTATCCCGACGTCCCGAGCCGCTGGCGCATGCTCGATCTGGGTGACGCTCCTCCGCCGTTCTTGACCATCAACTACAAGTGGAATAAATGTACGCTTCGCTTGTTTTCTACGCTAACTACCTTCGGCACTGCGCTGGACATTGCACTGCAGGAGCTGCGCATTGAGAGTTTCTTCCCTGCGGACGAAGCTACGCGTCTTGTGCTGACCTCCGGATGAGCACGTTCTGGGTTTCGAACGGATCATTTGACCCGCGTATCTCATGACCTCGGAGGTCATGGACATCGTTTTTCCTGCATTCGATACTTAATCCCGAAGCGACGTGAAGACAGGCAACCACAGTACAGGTTGCTGAGCACAAGGAGCCTATTGCCATGTTGCCACTCGAAGGAAAGGTTGCGGTTATAACGGGCGGGACGAGCGGGATCGGCGCGTGCACTGCCGAGGTTTTCGTTACTAACGGAGCGAAGGTTGTGATTGCCGGCCGTCGCCAGGACAGAGGGCAAGAACTCGCTGGGAAACTCGGCGATGCCGCGAGCTTCATTCGTACTGATGTCTCCGTGGAAGCCGACGTCAACGGAATGATTGACCATGCGGTGGGTTGTTTTGGCCGCCTCGATTGCCTGATGAACAACGCCGGGATGGGTTCGCGATACGCTGCCATTGCTGACGTTGATCTGGAGCAGTTCGATGCGGTGATAGCCGTGCACCTGCGCGCCGTGCTTGCGGGCATGAAATATGCGGCGCGAGTCATGGCCGAACAAGGAACCGGCAGCATCATCAACGTTGCCAGTGTCAATGGATTCCGCGCTGGACTCGGCGGATACTACTATTCAGCCGCCAAGGCAGGCTCGATTCACCTCACGCGTTGCGCAGCCATGGAGCTGGGTGAAAAAGGAATTCGAGTGAACAGCCTCTCGCCGGGCATGATTGCTACCGGAGGTTTCGCCAAGAATATGGGCATGCAGCCGGACGAGGCTGACGGCCACCCCGAATATGCCGAGGCCGCTATTAGTTCTGTGGTGGCAAGATGGCAACCGCTGCAATATGTTGGTCGGACGGATGATATCGCACAAGCCGCACTATTCCTGGCCAGTGATGCCTCGCGTTTCGTGACAGGACAAAACCTGGTCGTGGATGGGGGCATCAGTGCAGGCTGGCCGATCGCCGCCGTCCGCCCCGACCGCGAATTGTTCTTCCGCACAATCCAGGCCAGCTTGTCGGCCCATTCCGCCTAGCTTGAGTTCTGCACCGACAGCCAAGACGATTGTAGTAGCGAGCCGTCGCAACGGAGTCAATCTATTGCATCGCAGCAGCACCCCTGGACACTCTCGAAAATTGCCAGCTCTGCGGCAGACTCATCGGACGTATAACGAGCAAAGGCGAAGTTAACTGTCGACATCAGGCGGTGTCACGCGCCAACCGTCAGAAAAAGAAGGGGCGTGCCGTTAAGCACGCCCTTCTCCGCCTCTGACCTTCACTTCGGGTTACATCTCACTCGGTCTTCACTTCGTTTACATCAACGTCCCTCTTATCAACCGTTGCGCTTCCAAAGTCTCCCCCGCATCTCCGGCACTTTAGTGATGCCCGCCTCCGCCGTGGCTGCCGCCACCGGAGTGACCTCCACCAGAGGAGTGCGGCGCGCTGACATGACCGCCGCCGCTATGCGAGCCGCCGTAGCTGGGCGCGCTGTGCGATCCACCTCCGTAACTTGGACGCGATCCGCCATAGCCAGGCCGCGACTCAGAACCGTAGCCGCCGCGCGAATATCCGCCACCGTACGGCGAGCGCACGATCGGCTGCCGCATGTCGAGTTGCGGACGCGAATACGATCCGCGCGAAGATGACTCGGCCGATTCGCGGGACGATGACCCGCGGCCGTAGCCGTCGGAGTACGTACCGCTGTTGCGCTCCGCGCCCGGCGAAGTGCGGTTCCAGAAGCTGCCGTTCCCTCCACGCTCCGCGTTGCCATAGGACGAACTGCCCGAGGCTTCATTGTGCGAAGGCGGAGTAAAGGGACGGAATCCGTCGCGGCTGGCCGAAGACGAAGCCCCGCCCCGCTCGCCTTCCAGCGACGACCGGGTGTTGCCGCTGTTCGGCGGCGTGAAGGCACGCTCGCTGCCGCGGCTGCCGTTGTCAAGTCTGCCGTTGCCAGCCGACGAGCCGCTGCGGTTCCCGACGTTGCCCACCTCGCGATTGCCCATCCCGGCGCTCGGCTTCTCGCCGCTGGAGCCAAATCCGCCGCGCGAGGCCGTTTCGGTGCCGCGACTGCCGGCGTTGAATCCGCTCACGTGGTTCTGCGCCATGCTTTGCTGCAGATGCGAAACCTGCTGGCCAAACGATTCCGGATGCGCCGCATTCGCGTGGGTTGAGCCAAAGAAGTGTTCCGCGCCGCCACTGTGCATGGTGGATGCCGCCGCTGGGCGTCCACTGGCCGACAAGCTTGCGCGTGTCGGCGTAACCGGTAGGTTCCCCGCCATCATGCGCGCGCCGCCAATCTGTTCGCGAGTCGCTGCCGTTGCCGCTACGCGGCCACCGGTGCCAAACGCTCCGGCGCGCACGGTGGAGAGCGCTCCACCGATGTGCGGATCATGAATGTTCGCCACGTTCGAGAATCGCGCTCCAGCATGCAGCGGCGCCAACCCGCCAAAGCGGTCGTATCCCCAACCGTGGCCGATCCAGCCAAAGCGGCCAGCATATCCACCCCACCACGGATGGAACCAGTCACAGGGTCCGAGCGGGAGCCAGCCGAAGCCGCCCCAACCGCCCCAGCCGAATCCGAAGCCAAAGCCCGCTCCCCATCCCCAGAACGAAACGTAGGCCGGCGCCCAGAACGGACGGTACCAGCCCCATGCCGGTCCCGGCCACCATGCCCAGCCACCATTCCACCAGAACCAGCGGCCATAGTGATACGGTGCCCAACCCCACGGCTCATAGCCGACCCAGGTCCAGCCGTAGTACGGCTCGTAGGTCCAGCTCCCGTCGCGATACGGCGCCCAGCCCGTCGGCTCGTTCGGAACCCACACGTCGCCGTAATCGGGCACGTTCTGCCAGTTGCCATACGCGTCGAGATCCTGCGTTCCGGTGTAGTAACGGTTGGTGTGGCGCCAGGACTGCGCGTTGCGGATCATGTAATCGCGGTCGGCGTTCCAGCGATCCCAGTCGTCGGGAGCGGGAGCCTGATCGATCTTGTACTGCGCCGAGTTGGAGTCACCGCGGATCGTCGCCTGTTCACCCTGATGGATCTCGGTCGAGCCCTGCGGCGTGGAAATCTGCGCCTCGCCCTTGCGTACGATCACGATCGTGTCACCGTCGGCACGGACTTCGATCCGGAACACGCCATCACGATGCGCGGGATGCACCGACACGTTCGGAGTGTCGATCTCAGGCTCGGCCTCGCTGTCTTTGGTGACTGAATATGAGGCGATGCCCTGCGCCAACTGAATCTGAATGTCTTTGTGTGTGAAGGTGGCAATGTTGGCTTTGGAATTCGTGCCCAGGCGAAGGACATTGGCAAAATCGAGTTCGACCTCGGTGCGCGCGCCGCCAGCGGTCGAGATTTTGTCGCCGCCCATCACCGGCTGATTCAGAGTTGCGGCCGACCAGGTGCCGGAATCGCCACGCTGTGTGGAAACGTCGCCATGAATCAGGCTGATTCGGCCCACGCCCAGGTCGGTCTTCGCCGGAGCCTCGCCCGTTGGCCCGCCCGGCTGAGCCTCTGCCGGCTGAGAGTCAGAATCCGGCGGAGTCTGCATGGGCTGCGCGTCACCCTGCGGCTCAGCGGGCGCGGGTTGGGCGTCCGGACCTTGCGGGCCCTGCGATGTGCCGATCTCCATGGGAGCGCTAGGCTGATCCGTGGGCGCTGGAGTTTCCTGTGTGGTTTGCGCAAACGCGCTGACTGTGAACACGCCGGCCAGAGCCAGCGTTAAGATTGCGAAGGCTGAAAAAAGTCTCGTTTTCATAACCCACCTCGACTCGCCAATAACTCGTGATCCGGAATCTCTTGTCATGAAAGCTTGCCCGAGATTTTGTGACCCAACTCTATGAACCCGCATTTGGGGAAATCTCTTGCTAAGAGAAAAGCAACTGCCATGCCAAAACGGGAAAAGAGTCGGGCGGACAAGTCCTTTGTTTTCAATGGAGAATCGGTGTCTAGGAGGAGGCGTTGGGGCCGTTCCGGCCTCGTTTGGCCGACCTTGGCCAAGAGTGGTGGTTTTCGGCCAGTCAGATCATGCCACTTAACCCTCTTTCTCTTCGTCCGCAATTCCGATCTTCGACAACCGATACCGCAGGGCATTCCGCGACAGGCCGAGCAGGCGTGCGGCCTGGCTCTTGTTGCCGTTGGCACGGCGAAGGGCTTCCTGCACCATCTCGTCCTCCCATTGGTCGAGCGTCATGCCGTCGGGAAGAAATCCGCTGGAGCCGTTCGCGACCTTCGCCGGGCGCACGTCCAGGCGAATGTCGGCCGCCTGAAGCACATTCCCTTTTGCCAGCGCACAGGCGCGCTCGACAATGTTCTGCAGCTCGCGTACGTTTCCCGGCCAGTGGTAGTTGACCAGAGTCTGCATGGCATCAGCAGAAATACTCTCGATCGACTTGCCCGAGTCTGTGGCGAAGCGCGAGATGAAAAGATTCACCAGATCGGGAATGTCTTCCTTGCGTTCGCGGAGCGGCGCGATGTCGATCGGGACGACATTCAGCCGGTAGTAGAGATCTTCGCGGAATGTGCCCTCTTCGAGTGCGGCGCGCAGGTCGCGATTGGTGGCCGCGATCAGGCGAACATCGACCTTGATCGTCTTCGTTCCACCCAGGTGCTCAAATTCCCGCTCCTGCAGCACGCGCAGCAGCTTGACCTGCGTGGCCGGAGGAACGTCGCCGATTTCGTCGAGAAACAGCGTGCCCTTGTCGGCGAGTTCGAATTTGCCGGGCTTGCTGGCCGCGGCGCCGGTAAAGGCTCCTTTTTCGTAGCCGAACAATTCGCTCTCGAGCAGGTTCTCTGGAATCGCGGTGCTATTGATCTTGAGGAACGGCCCGCGGGCGCGCCGTGACTTCTCATGGATCGCCCGAGCGATCAAATCCTTGCCCACGCCACTCTCGCCCCCTAGCAGCACGGTGGAGTTTGTCGGTGCTACGCGTTCAACAGTGGCCAGAACCTCCTGCATCTTCGCGCTGCGGGCAACGATGTTGGGATGCGAATATTTTTTGCCGAGCGCCTCGCGCAGCGAACGATTCTCTTCCTGCAAGTTGCGGACGTCGAGTTCCCTGCGGATCTTCATCCGCATTTCGGTCAGCGAAAACGGTTTCAGAACATAGTCGCTGGCACCGGCCTTCATGGCCTCGACCGCGGTTTCGACTGTGCCGAATGCGGTCATCACCACGACCGGCAAGGCTGCGTTCTGGCGTTTGACGGCCTGGAGGAATTCGAGGCCGCTCATGCCGGGAAGTTTCAGGTCGGTCACGACGAGGTCGATAGCGTTTTCGCGAAGCAGCTTCAGCCCGGTCTCTGCCTCGCCGGCGGCAAACGTGGTGAAGCCGTCCTCGCCTAGATTTAACTCGAGCAGGCGGCGCATCTTGGCTTCGTCTTCGACAATCAGGATGGCCGGCATCAGCGTGCTTCTCCGGAACCGTTCATGAAATCACCATGCGGGCCGTCTCGACTGTCTTGGCGTCCTCGCTCGCCGGGAAAAACAGGACGAAGGATGCGCCTGTGCCCTGGCCCTTGCCGCCGTCCTCAATCCGAATCGACCCGTGGTGGCCGTCGATGATCTTCGACACAATCGAAAGGCCCAGCCCTACGCCAGTTTTCTTCGTCGTCACGAACGGATTGAAAATCTGCTCGCGCAAATCGGGAGGTATGCCCGGCCCGGTATCCGCGATGCGCACCTCAACGCCATCCGCCATCTCGCCATTTCGTCCCGTCGCGTGCGTCTTCCCCACCTTCACGCGCAGCACACCACCGCCGGCACTCATGGCGTCATAGGCATTCTGCACGATATTGACGAAAGCCTGCTCGCACAGCCCTTCATCGAGCGCAACCGGAGGCAGGTTGGTTTCGTATTTCTTCTCGACGCACACCGGATTGCCTTTCCACAGCGTAGCCACATTCGTCAGCGCGCGATCAAGAACCGTGGTGATGTCTTGCGGCGTAAGTTCGGCGTGCAGCGGCCGCGCAAAATCGAGGAAACGAGTAACCAGCCCGCTCAACCGGTTGGTCTCGGTCGATATGTATCCCGCGAGTTCGGTGGCCAGCGGATTCGATTCCGCCAGCTTCTGACTGAGCATCTCGGCCGAGCCCTTGATCACGCCCAGCGGATTCCGAATTTCGTGGGCCAGACCGGCGGAAAGCTGTCCCAGCGCGGCTAGTCGCTCGGAGCGCCGCGCCTCGGCTTGCGCCTGCTCCAGCCGGCGATTGGTCTCGGCCAGAGTCTCGGCGAGTTCCTGATAGAGTCGCGTCTGCCTTCGGTTCTCTACCGCGAAACGGTTCACGACCATCGCGGCCAGAAAGAAAAACAGAATGCGGATGGCAAGCAAACCGTAGCTCTCGGCCGGAATTTCGTACTCCTGCATTGCCGGATACAGATATGAGCAGTAAGCAGCCGAGGCGAGCGCGGTCCAGAGCAGCGTGGCGAGCGGCTCAAAATATTCGGCGGCAGTGAGAACGGGCAGAAAATAAATCGGGTAGTAATTGCTGTTGATGGTGATGGGCTCGCCAGTGTGATCGATGAGCAGCGTGGCCAGGGCGATCTTGAGCAGCACAATGTAAGCGGGCCCGCGGCGTCCCATGCGAGACACCAGCCAGCCCTCAGCCAACTGGATGACGCCGAAGGCAACCAGGATGAGTTGCTTGTGGATCTCAGTCACCGGCGGCAGGAAGGCCAGCGCCGCCAGAAACACGAGCCACAGGATGTCCATCCAGTTGATGGTCGATCTGGCGGTTGTGTCCTTGGCGTTGTTCATCCCTGTGGTCTGGCGGTCAGATCGCCTTTCGCAAAAACCTGCGCCGGGAGAAGTTCGCTTCCTCCCGGCGCACGCTTCATCCCATGTTCAGCTTTTCAAGCGCATCTGATGCGAAGCTATCACACTTTCCAGCACGAGCCAGCGTCAAACACCGTGCGTGCCCCAACTCCGAGCCTCAGTGATTCTTCGGCGGAGAGCTCGCCTTCGGCGCCGGTGCCGGATGCGACTGCGGCTTTGGCGCGGGAGCGGGAGCGGGCCTCTGTTGTTGCCACTGGTTGAACTTCTGGGCCTGCTGCTGCTCCTGCTGCGGGCTGCGTTCCTGCACCGGCGGCGCCGGCTTCACCAGAGGATGCGACTCCGGTTGCGCAGATCTCTGCTGCTGATTCGCCTGCTCACCTTGCTGCCGACCGGCCTGCACATTGGCCTCCTGGCGCGGTGTACCGAACTGCTGCACCCCGCCACGGCTCTCGTTTTCCGGTGACGGCCCCTGCTGCTCATAGACGCGGGGCTGCGGCCTGAGCATCGGCTTCACCTGGCTGTTGTTCGCATTTGCGGGTTGGCTCGTATTGGCGGGCTGACCTCCAGGCTGACCGAACGATCGGAAGCCTGCCTGCGTCTGCGCTGGCCTTCCCTGGTTCGTCCCGGCCTGGTTCGTCCCGGCCTGGTTCGCCCCGGCCTGAACTGGCGCAGCCTGCGATGCGCCTGCCGGACGAAACAGTGCCTGCTGATTCAGGTGCCCACTGGCTTGCGCCTGGCGTTGCGCAATGGACTGCGGAGGCGCGGGAGGCGTCCTGACCGCGACCACCTGCCGGCTCATGACTGTCGCCGGCGGGCGCGCCTGAACCGGGCGCCCCACGCCCACCACACTCGAATGCACCGGCTCCGCCGCTATCACATGCGAAACCGGCGCCGAGGCGATTTCCTGCGGTTGCACCTTCATGATGTTCTGCGACACCGGCCGCGCGTTCACGAAGGCATCATGCGACACGACGGTTACCGCGTTGTTCACACGCTGGTTGACGTAGGTGACGTTCGTGATGGTCGTCTTGTTCACGATCACCGTGTTGTAGACGTTCGTGACCCGCGTAACATTTACCGTCGTGTTGGTGATGTTCACGTTATTCACATAGGCGCGGCTCACGCGGTATCCGGGAACGTAAACCTCACCCGGCCCTAACGGGAACCATCCCACACCTACTCCTGCAGAGAAGCGGAAACCCGGCCCGCCGCCAACAAATGCCACCAGTGCGGGCGCCCACACCGGCCGCACTACGACCGGGCCCGGCACCCAGAACCATCCGCCGTTAACGAAGGCCCAGCGGCCATAGTGGAACGGAGCGAATCCCCAGGGCTCGTCTTCCACCCAGGTCCAGCCCCACGGCCCCACCCAAACCCAGTGCCCGAAGCGATAGGGAGCCCAGCCCACAACCACGCCCACCGGCTGCCAGCACTCGCCGTAACCCGGCTGGTAGCTCCAGCTGCCGTATTGGTCGAGATCTTCATAGCCGGTCATTTCGCGCGAAACATAATTGGCTGAGTCGGCTTCGTCCTCACGCGCATCGCGGTCAAAAGCCCATCCGTCGAAGTCATCCTGAGAAGGAAGCTGCTCCAAGTCGTAATCCAGATGATCGCTGCCGGTGAAACTGGCCGACTGACCGGCGATCACGTTATAGGTGAAACCCCCGCCGGTGACGTGGCCGCGACCATGAAACACCTCTGTGATCGTCTGGCTTCCATCTTCACTCACGTCGACGCGGTATTCGCCGGGCTGCAGCAGCGTGAACGCGATGTTCGGAGTGTCGATCTCGTAAGTGTCGTCGTCATCCACGTGGCGCACGCGCACGATGATGCTTCCCTGCGCCAAGCGAATCTGCGTGTTGTTGTCATCGAGCGTAAGGAAAGTGATGCCGGTCCTCTGGCCCATGCGGATCGCCGCCGAGCCCACATGGACTTCGGCGCGCGAATCGTTGTCGGTCCAGAGATCGTCGCCGGTCACGATTGGCCGGTTGGGCACCGCCGTGACCCAGTCGTCTTCTCCGGCCGGACGGAACGAAACCGAGCCCTCGGAAAAATCCATCCGCCCTACGCGGCCCGGAGGATCCTGGCTCTGATCGTCGTATTCATCTTGCGCCTTTGCGATGGTCGAAACCTGCAAAGCAAATGCAAAGCTCGCCAGTAGAATCATCAATGCGGACCACTTGCGTCTTTTCATGTCTTCGCCCCAATGCGATGGAAATTTGTCTACCTTCATTTTAATTGTGCGGATTTCTCGCCATTGATCTTACCTGCTCTCTTGTAAACACAGTAGAGACGGTTTAGTTTCCGCCGCGAATGGAAGCCGTTGGCTGGTGGTAGGGTTCAGGGGCGTCATCCTGAGCGGTGGGTGACCGCCGCTCAGGATGACAATGGAGTGGGTAGCCTGTGTCAGTTCTTCATCTTTGGTCGGGCGCAGGCGTCCACGATCTTCGTCGGATCGATCGCGTCCTTGTCGACTTGCTCCTCCATGATCCTGCCGTCTTTGCCGATCAGGAAATTGACGCGGCGCGCCGCTTGGTATTCGTCTTTGTAGATGCCGTACTCGCGCGTGACTTTGCCGCCCCAATCGCTGAGCAGCGGGAAGGTGACTCCAATTTTGTCGGCGAAGGCTTTGTTCGAGAACCAACTGTCCATGCTCACACCCAGAACCTGGGTGTCGGCCGCCTCCAGAGTCTTCAGGTTCTGCTGGAAGGCCTGCATCTGCTTGGTTCAACCCCCGGTGAAAGCGAACACGTAGAAAGCCAGCACGACATTTTTCTTGCCGCGGAAATCGCTGAGCTTTACGTCCTTGCGCTCCGTGCCGTCGAAGTATTTCAGTGTGAAATCAGGCGCCATGTCGCCGACCTTGGGCATGGCGGCATCCTGCGCGAAAAGGCCGGCAGAGGCGATCAGCAACAACGCCGCAGCCAGAACCCCAAAGCCTGTTCTCTGCATGAAACTCCCCCCACTTGGAGTACTGCCAGAATATCCCTCAGGAGCTTGTGCCGTAAACCCGCGCGCCGTAAGCTGCGCCGTAAACCCGGAAGTGCTGGTCGGATGTGATCTTACGCATTGCCTAAGCCTGTGAAAAGACAGTACAGTTTGGTTCGGAGCCAGTTGGGCACTTCCAACGCAGGCTCTGCCAGCAGACGCTGCATCCAAGTATTCGAATTCGATGAGTCTCGCCACCCTGAACGACATTTTCTTTACGGCGGTTGAACGCAATCTTGACCGCCTCATGCTCTATCGCGAGAACGGGAAGTGGATTCCCATTTCCTCGCGCGAGTTTAGCGTGAGCGTGGCGCGCATTACGCGAGCTCTCCACAACTGGGGGATCCGCGGCGGTGACCGCGTCGCCATTCTGAGCGAAAACCGTCCGGAATGGCCGATGGCTGACATGGCCAGCCTGCTGCTGGGCGCGGTCACGGTCCCGCTGTACACGACTCTGACGGCGGAGCAAATTGCATTCCTGCTGCGCGATTCCGGATCGCGCGTCATCTTCCTGTCTTCGGACCAGCACCTGCACAAGATTCTGTCCATCCTGCCGCAGATTCCGGTCGAACGAGTTGTGGTCATGGATCCGGTGGAATTTACCGGCGATCTCGCTCCTTACGCCGGCCACTGTGCCACCATGAACCAGATCACGCTGCAGGGCCCAATGGATCTCGGCCGCGACCTGGAAGCTCAGGCGCGCGCCATCATCCCCGATGACCTGGCCACCATCGTCTACACCTCTGGCACGACCGGGACATCGAAGGGCGCGATGCTGACGCACGGCAACATCGCTTCCAACATTTCATGCTCGCTGTTGGGCTTCGATATGAAGCCGGGGCTGGTCAGCGTTTCGTTTCTTCCACTCTGCCACATTACAGCACGGCACGTGGATTTCGCGCTGCTTCACCATGGCGTGACGCTCGCTTACTGCCCGTTCATCGATCGTCTGCCGCAAGCGCTGCAAGAGGTACGACCTTCAGTGTTTGTGGCTGTGCCACGCGTCTACGAGAAAATTTATGCCCAGGCGGAGCTTAAGGCGAAAGGATTTCCCAAGCGCGCGATTTTCGATTGGGCTGTTAACGTAGGACGCCGCAACAAGCCCCAGATCTTAGACGGGAAAACTCCCTCGTCGCCGAGCTGGAAGCTGGCCAACAAGCTCGTGTTTTCCAAAATTCGCGAAGGCATGGGCGGACGGGTCGAAACGTTCATTTCCGGGGGTGCACCGCTCGGCCGCGAACTCGCCGAGTGGTATGCGACTGTCGGAATCCGCATTCATGAGGGCTATGGGCTGACGGAGACCTCGCCAGTGATCGCGGTGAACACGCCGGTGAATCACCGCATCGGCACAGTGGGCAAGATTCTGCCCAATCTTGAAGTCCGCATCGCCGAGGACGGCGAAATTCTGGTGCGCGGGCCGTCGGTGTTCAAGGGATACTGGAATCGGCCAGAGGAAACACATGCGGCATTGGTGGACGGCTGGTTCAAAACCGGCGACATCGGCCATGTGGATGCCGATGGATATCTATCAGTAACCGACCGCAAGAAGGATCTGATCAAGACTTCAGGTGGCAAGTTCATTGCGCCGCAGCCGATCGAGAACGCGCTCAAACTGAATGCGTTCATCGGCGTCGCCGCCATACTCGGCGAAAAGCGCAAGTTTCCCGCAGTCATGATCTCACCCAACTTTGTCAGGTTGGAAGAATGGGCACGGGCGAACGGCGTCGCATTTTCCTCGCGAGCTGAGCTGGTGGGCAGTGCTAAGGTACAGGCGCTGTATGAGGAGATCATCGACAGCATCAATCAGAATCTGGCACGTTTTGAAAAGCTGAAGCGCGTGCTGCTTGTCGCCGACGAATTCACCACTGACAACGGGGTGCTGACACCGACGTTGAAGCTGCGGCGCCGCGTGGTCGAAGAGCGCTACCGCCATCAGATCGACGAGCTGTATGCGGAGGCAGATGCGGCGAGGGTGCCGTAAATTCATTACAATACTTCTATGACGGACTTATTGATCATCAATGGACGCTCGTTTCGCTCCCGGCTGATCGTCGGCACGGGGAAATACAAATCCTTTCAGGAAACCGCGCGCGCGCTCGAAGCCAGTGGCGCGGAGATGGTCACGGTCGCCGTGCGCCGCGTCAATCTCGATCGCAGCGCGCTCGGCCAAAAGAAGGAATCGTTGCTCGATTACATCGATCCCAAGAAATACTTTCTGCTGCCCAACACCGCCGGCTGCTACACCGCGGATGAGGCGATCCGCGCGGCCCGTCTGGGCCGCGAAGTCGGCCTGTCAGATTGGGTGAAGCTCGAAGTGATCGGCGACCAGGCTACGCTCTATCCCGATGTGCAGGCCACGCTCGAAGCGACGCGCGTACTGGTGAAGGACGGCTTCACGGTGCTGCCCTACACTTCAGACGATATCGTGGTGGCAAAACGCTTGATCGACGCGGGCGCGGCGACCATTATGCCCCTGGGCGCACCCATCGGCAGCGGCATGGGAATTCAGAACCAGGCCAATCTCCGCATCCTGCGTGAGATGATTACCGGAGTACCGCTGATCGTGGACGCAGGCGTGGGCACGGCTTCCGACGCTGCCATTGCTCTGGAACTCGGCGCGGATGCCGTGCTGATGAACACGGGCATCGCCAACGCGCAAGATCCGATCTTAATGGCGGAGGCTATGCGCAACGCCGTGCTGGCCGGACGGCAGGCGTATCTGGCCGGCCGGATGGCAAAAAAGCTGTATGCTACTGCCAGTTCGCCGCTGGAAGGCGTCGTGCGCTAGTAACGTCGCGGTAGCAGCAAAAAGAAATTGAAACTGACCTAAACAGAAACGGGCGGCCTGTCGGCCGCCCTTCAATCATCGGAGCCTCAGTTGGCTCACAGCATCTTCACGCTTCCAATTTTGATGGAATCGGCCGTCACGGTGCCGGTCACTGCAACGTGATGCCCCTCATGCCCCTTGAGGGCGTCCGGGTTCTGCACCTGTAGGATCTTATTCTCGCCATCGGTGACGATGACCAATTTGGCGCCAGCGGCAAGGCATTTCTTGGTGCAGGCCTCAGCCGCGGCGTTGGCGCCCTTGGCGCCGCACTTGTCGTCGACAGCCCACCCGTTAACCGTGGTGCTCTTCCCCATGTCGTCGAACGCGGCGGCCGAAAGAGCGAGCACGAAACATGCAGCAAGACAGATCACCAGCATTTTTTTCATGGCGGCTTTTCTCCTTTTCGATTTCTGATAGCGGCCCCACTCCGCAAAACCTAACGTGCGTCGAAGATAGAGTCCCGCGCAGGCAACCGGGAATCCCTGTCCAGTTTTGAAATGGCAGGGGGAACTATATCACAGCGCCGCAGCGCAATTGTCAGAGAGGTCACTCGGGTAGTGGCTGAAATTCAGCCAGTACCGTCACTCGCCGCAAAGAATCGACGGTTCACTTCTGCGCGGAACGATTCGCCGTCGGCGCCGGCTTGGCTGGAGGGGGTGCGACGTAGACGTATTCTCCCGGCTTTGCGTAGCCGAGTTGCTCGCGAGCCTCTTTCTCGATCGCCTGCTCGTTGCTCTTCAGGCCTTGGATTTGCTGTGTGCGGCGGTCGTTCTCTTGTTGTACGCGGTCGATCTGCTTTTTCAAGGCCTCGTACTCGGCGCGCTTCTGCCGATACACGACCATTCCATTGGCGCCCAACATGACGTGCACAAACAGCGTCCCGGCCAGCACGACGACAACAAACGTCGCGATGCGGCGACGCAAAACATAAAGGCGCGTGAACAGCGGCCTTGCCCGCTCGATCCTTGCTCGTTCAATCCAGGCGGCGGCAAACGCTTCTGCCTGCGGAGCGCGCTCAACAAAGGCGCGCAGACCGTCCTCCGGGCTGGAGATGCGGGCGATCTTGAATGAGGGCTTCACGGAGATCTTTGCACCTTACTTCTGCAAAATGCTTCTTATTCGAAAATCCAGTGCTTGGCCGCGGTGCTTAACTTCTCCAAACCTTTTTCGCTGCGCGCTTCCGAATAAAGGCGCACCACCGGCTCCGTGCCCGACAAGCGGTAACAGACCCACGAGCCATCGCTGAAAACCAGCTTCAAGCCGTCGGTGCGAACCACCTGCTCTACCGCGTGCCCGCAGAACTCCTTCGGATCAACCCGCAGCTTTTCAGTGAACTTCTGCTTCACCTCGGGCGTCAAGCGGAAGTTCTCTCGTTTCGGAAAGAACGAACCAACCTGGTTACTGATGCGTCGCAGTTGTTCGGTCAGCGACTTGCCGCACCGCGCCACCGCCTCGCAGCATAAAAGCCCGGCTAGCACGCCATCTTTTTCCGGCACGTGATGCCGGATAGAAAGCCCTGCGCTCTCCTCGCCTCCGATCGCGATCTTGTCCTGCATGATCAGTTCGCCAATGTACTTGAATCCCACCGGCGTCTCGTGCAGTTCTACGCCGTGGTGTCGAGCCAGCGCATTGACGAGATTCGTAGTTGCGACCGACTTGGCCACTCCATTTTTCCAGCCGCGGCTTTCGACGAGATAATCGAAGAGAAGAGCGATGACATAATTCGGCTGCAGAAAAGTTCCGTCGGCGTCGACGATCCCGAAACGGTCAGCGTCGCCGTCGGTCGCAATGCCGATGTGAGCGGCTGTTTCGCGCATTTTCAGGCGTAGATCTTCGAGCAGATGGTCGTCCGGTTCGGGCGCGTGGCCACCGAACAGGACATCGCGGTAATCATGAACTGTGACCACGTTGATGCCGGCGCCGCGCAGCAGGTCGTCGGAATATCCGCGAGCCGCGCCCCACATGGGATCGAACGCTACGCGCAGGTTTGCCTTCCGAATCGCTTCGAGATCGACAATTTCGGCGAGGCGCTTGAGATAGGCGAGCTTCGGGTCGAGGGTTTGCCTTGGAGCGGGCTTATCGGCCTTTGCAATCGGCGACGACGCACAATCTGCAGCAAGAATTTCCGCTTCGATCCTCTTCGTGACTTCGGGCAGGGCCGGGCAACCATCGGGCGTGGAAAATTTGATCCCGTTGTATTCGGGAGGATTGTGTGAGGCGGTGAAGTTGATGACGCCATCGGCTTTGTCCTGAATCACGGCATAGGCAAACGACGGCGTGGGCGCAGGTTCGGCGACCATCAAAGGCGTGATTCGGTGCGCCGCGAGAATATCGGCGGCCATGGAGCAGAAGGTCTCGCCCAGAAACCGCGGGTCGCGGCCGACGATCACGCGTGCGCCCTGCGGCTTCTCCGAAGCCACATAGCGGGCGATGCCGCCGACAGCGCGCCGTACGTTGGCAAAGGTGAATTCCTCGGCCATCACCGCGCGCCAACCCGATGTGCCAAACTTGATCTGCGTTAGCATGAATACCTCATTCCGTTCGACCGATTCGTCTGCTGGAGAAGCAGACGAAGGAAAGCTGACCGCTGATTTTATATGACTGACAAACGAATCGTCCTCTCCACCGCGGGTTCGGAAGACGAAGGCAGAAGGATCGCAACCCATCTGGTCGACGCCCAGCTTGCCGCGTGCGTCAACATCGTTCCGCAAATTGAATCTATTTATCGCTGGCAAAGCAAAGTCGAGTCGGGCCGGGAGTGGCTGCTCATCATCAAAACGAGTGCGCAGTTATTTCCTGCAGTCCGCGACGCGATTCGCGAACTGCATTCCTACCAACTGCCGGAGTGCATTGCGATCAATATCGAAGATGGCAGCAGTGAGTACTTGGAATGGCTGGCAGACTCGTTGCGGGAGGATTCGTAGAAATCGATCAAGCCTTCATTCAGGCACTCTCCCACGCAGGTTGAGGCGCCAGTAATCAAGGGAGAAGGGCGGATCGTCTGCGGCGGCTTGTTCCTGCAACACCGCCATGAACTCGGCTCGGAGTCTTTCCGAAGGCAGATTCTCCAGGTGCAGCTGCAAGATGATATTGCGGACGAATTCGGTGTACTCCTTGGCACTGTCGAGAATAGTCATCGCCGGCTCGATGGAAGTTTCTACGTCAACAAATCCGGCGCGGCGCAGGCATTCAGCCACGCCAGCCGCATCCTGGAAGAGCCAGGGCTCGCGGAATCCAGCAAAGAAGTGATTGAACGGGCGCGTCGCCCCTAGAGCGTTGGCGCGCTCGCGTAACCGCTCCAGGTTCGGGCCGCCTCCGCATTGCGCTTCCAGCCAGGCTCCCGGAACCAGCGCGCGGTGAAGATTGGCGAACAACCGTTCGTGGTCGAGCACCCAGTGAAACGCGGCGGTGCTCACGATGCCGTCAAATGCGCCTTCGAACGGCAGCTGCAGAAGATCGCATGCAACTAGTCGCACCTGACACCCATACCTGGCCAAATGCTCGCTTGCGGAGCGCAGCATGTTCTCGGATAGATCCATTGCAATCACTCGTCCGCGAGGCAAGGATTCGAGCAGATCAGCGGTCAGGCGGCCAGTGCCGCATCCTGCGTCGAGAACGAGCTCGTCGCCCCGTAGACGCAGCCTCGAAAGAACTTTCTTGCCCCAGCTGACCTGCGGCGCAGACAGGCGATGGTAGACATCGGAATTCCACTCGCGATGTGGTGAGTCGGTCACAGCCGGTGTAACTCTGGAAGTAGGCCCTGGGGATGCGGGCACCCCTAAATCGCGCTCAATCCCTGGTCGAGATCGGCGAGAATATCGTCAACGTCCTCGATGCCCACCGAAATTCGCACCATGCCGTCAGTGATGCCGATCGCCTTGCGGCCTTTCTCACCGAGTGCGGCATGGGTCATGGTCGCAGGATGCGAGATCAGCGTCTCGACTCCGCCGAGGGACTCGCCCAGCGAACACACCTGCAGTCTCTTCAGCATTTTATTGGCATTCTTAAGCGACCCGGTCTCAAACGTGATCATTGACCCGAATCCAGTCATTTGTTTTTTTGCCAGCGCATGCTGCGGATGATCCTTCAATCCTGGATAGAAAACCGCACCGACCTTCTCGTGCTTCGAAAGAAAGTCCGCAACGATGCGGCCGTTGCGGTCGTGAATTTCCATGCGAGCGGCGAGCGTCTTCACTCCGCGCAGCACCAGCCAGCATTCAAACGGCGACAAGATCGCTCCCACGGCTTTCTGCAGGAACGCAAGCTTTTCAGCGTGCTCGGAGTGGGCGCAGACGACCACGCCCCCAAGTCCGTCGCTGTGGCCGTTCAGGAATTTCGTGGTCGAATGCACCACCAGATCGGCACCCAGAGCGAGCGGCTGCTGAAAATACGGCGACATAAACGTGTTGTCGACCACCAGCCAAACCTTGCGCCTGCGGCATATCGCACTGATGGCAGCCAGATCGCTCAGACGCATCAGCGGATTCGTCGGCGTCTCCACGTAGACCATGCGCGTGTTTTTGCGGATGGCACGGTCGACGTTGCCAGCATCGGTCGTGTCGACGTAAGAAAATTCGAGGCCGAGATCGGCCATGACCTGGTTGAACAACCGCGGCGTTCCGCCATAGAGATCGTTGCCGCAGACCATGTGGTCGCCCGACTTCAGCATGCTCACAATCGCGTGGATCGCGGCCATACCGCTGGAGAACGCGCGAGCCGCGACGCCGCCTTCGAGCGCGGCGAGATTCTGTTCGAGGCGCGTGCGCGTGGGATTCGAGACGCGGGAATATTCATATCCCTTGTGCTCGCCGATGCCCTGTTGGACGTAAGTCGACGTCGGATAAATCGGCACCGTCACCGCGCCGGTCAGCGGGTCGGGCTCCTGGCCAGTGTGAATGGCGCGCGTGGCGAAGCCGAAAGATCTTTTATTTGTCATGAATATCGGCTGCTGGTTCTAGATTCCGCCCTCGAAAATCTTTTTCGACAGATAGCGCTCGGCCGAATCCGGAATGACCGTCACCACGCGCTTTCCCGGTCCTAGACGCCGCGCCACTTTCAATGCCGCGAACGCCGCTGCGCCGCCGCTCGACCCGGCCAGCACTCCTTCCTGCGCCGCCAGCAACTTCACGGTGTCGAAGGCTTCGTCGTCCATTACCTTAATGACTTCGTCGCACACCGCGGGATCGAATGTCTGCGGGATGAAAGTGTTCCCGATACCTTCGACCTTGTGTGTTCCGGGAGGTCCGCCCCCCAGAACCGAGCCCTGCGTTTCCACCGCAAAGGCCAGCGTTTTCGGAGTCTGTTCCTTCAGGTAGCGAGCAACGCCGGTCAGCGTTCCGCAAGTGCCGCAACCGATGACGACCGCGTCGATGCGGCCTTCCATTTGCTCGAAAATCTCGTGAGCGGTGGTTTCGTAGTGGTAGTCGGGATTGGCGGGATTTTCGAACTGCCCCGCCATGAACGCCTTGGGATCGCTTGCGGCCAGTTCCTTTGCACGGCGGATGGCGCCCTGCATGCCCTCCACATCGGGTGTGCGGGTCACGTCGGCGCCCAGCGCGCGCATGATGGTCACTTTCTCTTCGGAAAATTTCTCGGGCACGAACAGCTTCACTTTATAGCCGCGATTCACACCGATCAGCGCCAGCCCTATACCGGTGTTGCCGGCGGTGGCTTCGACGATGGTTGCGCCGGGAGCAAGTTTTCCTTCCTCCTCGGCGCGGCGAATGATGCCGATCGCGGCGCGGTCTTTGAGACTGCCCCCGGGGTTCAGGTACTCGAGTTTGGCGAATACATCAGCCGACCCGGCCGGAACCAGCCGCCTCAACTTCAACAGGGGGGTTTCGCCGACCAGTTGAGTAATGTCGTCGGCAACGCGCAGGCAGGACATTGCAGAACTTTTCAGACGCACCCTACAGGGTACGGGCAGTGGGAAGAATCGTCAATTCCACAGGCTGTTCTTCAGGCACGACCGTAAGGCTATAATTACCCGCCATCCGACCGGAAAGGAAAACTGCAAAATGCAACGCGTCGCCGCAGTACTGCTGATCTTGACCCTGACTTTTCCCACCGCTGTTCTCGGCGCAGACGAGGCCGCGATGCCCGGCTATCCTCCGCGTTCCAGCCAGACCGAGCGCGACTGGGAGGCGAAATTTCGCGCCATTCCCGACACCAGCAATCTGCGCGAATACATGCGCCGGCTCAGCGCTCGACCGCACCATGTCGGGTCGCCTTACGACAAAGACAACGCAGAGTGGATTCTTGCGCACTTCAAAGAGTGGGGACTCGACGCGCATATCGAGACCTTCGAAGTCCTGTTCCCCACGCCGAAGGTGAGAGTGCTCGAAATGCTCGAGCCCACGAAGTTCACGGCGAAGCTCGACGAGCCGGTAGTCGCGGTCGATCCAACGTCGAATCAGAAGTCAGAGCAGCTTCCCACCTACAACGCCTATTCGATCGATGGCGACGTGACCGCGCCCCTGGTGTTCGTCAACTACGGCCTGCCCGAGGACTACGAAAAGCTCGACCGGCTGGGTGTCTCGGTGAAGGGTGCGATTGTGATCGCCAAGTACTACCATTCCTGGCGTGGCGTGAAGCCGAAAGTGGCCGCCGAGCACGGAGCCATCGGCTGCCTCATTTACTCCGAGCCCAGCGACGACGGCTACAGCGTCGAAGATGTTTTTCCTGAAGGTCCCATGCGCACTCCAAACGGGGTTCAGCGCGGCAGCGTGATGGACTTCGCGTCGTCGAATCCCGGCGATCCGCTTACTCCGGGCATTGGCGCAACTCACGACGCCAAGCGCCTGCCGATCAACGAAGCGAAGAGCCTGACCAAGATCCCTGTCCTGCCTATTTCCTACGGCGACGCGCAGCCGTTGCTGGCCGCGCTGAAAGGACCGATGGCTCCCGAAGAGTGGCACGGGAGTTTGCCAATTCCTTACCACGTAGGACCCGGGCCGGCGAAGGTTCACGTGAAGCTGGAGTTCAACTGGGACATCAAACCGGTTTACGACGTCATCGCGAAAATTCCCGGCAGCGTCGCGCCGGATGAGTGGATCATCCGCGGCAATCACCACGACGCGTGGGTGAACGGCGCTGAAGATCCTGTCTCCGGGCAGGCGCCCTTGCTGGAGGAAGCGCGCGCCCTCGGAACGCTGGTGAAACAAGGCTGGAAGCCGCGCCGCACGATCATTTATGCGGCGTGGGACGGCGAAGAACCGATGCTGCTGGGCTCTACCGAATGGGCCGAACAGCACGCTGACGAATTGCGCCAGCATGCCGCGGTCTACCTCAACACTGACGGCAATGGCCGCGGACTGTTCTTCATGGGCGGATCACACAGTCTCGAGCAGTTCATCAACGGAGTCGCACGCGACATTGAAGATCCCGAAACCAAGATGACGGTCTGGCAGCGGCGGCAGTTGTCGGATATCGCTGAGGCTCACTCCGCCGATGCGCGGAACGAGTTGCGCCAGCGGCCAGATTTACGAATCGAAGCGCTCGGGTCGGGAACGGATTTCACCACATTTCTGGATCATCTTGGGGTTGCGTCGATGAATCTTGGCTACGGCGGCGAAGATCCGGAGGGGATCTATCACTCGATTTACGACGACTTCTACTGGTATACGCATTTTTCTGACACAGAGTTCGTGTATGGCCGAGCCCTGGCACAAACGCTGGGCGCATCGGTAATGCGGCTGGCGGATGCCGACGTCCTGCCCTTTGATTTTGTGGATTTTGCCGACACCGTCCAGAAGTACACGAAGGACTTGAAAAAGCTCCTGGCCGACAAGCAGGAAGAAATTCGCGAACGCAACAAAGAACTGGAAGAGGGCGTCTTCAAGGCGACGTTCGATCCGCGTCGGCCGACGGTAGCGCCACCGAAGGAAGAGGTTCCGCCGCACTTGAATTTTGCACCTATGGAGAACGCCGTCGACTCGCTCACCCACGCCGCAGAACACTACAAGCACGCTTTGCAAAGCGCCCAGGCATTGCTCGGAGATCGATCCGCCGATTCCCTGCGCGCGGTGAATGCCGAGATCATCGAAACCGAGCGCAAGTTGTGCAATGATGACGGATTGCCGAGACGCCCCTGGTACAAACATTTGTTGTACGCACCGGGCGTTTATTCGGGATATGGAGTGAAGACCGTCCCGGGCGTGCGGGAAGGAATTGAGCAGAAGCGCTACGCCGAGGCCGATCAGGAAATTGTGCGCGTGGCCAAGGCACTGCAGGATGAATCAGCGGTGATTGAGTCAGCGGCGCAGATGCTGGAGAAGTGAGCAGCCAGCGATGACCTTTCGAGCGTTGAGGCGGCCGTTCGCTCAGAGCTCATGGGTCGCGACTCGCGGCTTATTTGCTCGCCGATGCTCCCGAGGGCCCCGCGTAATAGCCGCTCTTGGTGCGGACCATCAGCTTGCCGTGTCCCTTGGCCTTGGCTTCCACCTTTACCATGCGGAAGCCGCCGTTTGCCCGCGAGTTGGTTGGCTTGTAGCCGATGGCGTACTGGCTCCGGATATCTCCGGCGATGGTCCGGCTGATGGCGTCCACCTCATCAAGCGTCTTCGGGAAAAAAGCAATGCCGCCGGTCCGCTGGGCAATGGTCTCCAGCGCCCGCTTGGCCCGCTTGGGATGTTCCTCCTCACCCAGAATCCCGATGGCATAGACTGACGGGCTATTCTCCTCCTGCAAGTCCTTCACCGCGTGCTCCAGGTTTTCACTACTGGCGTTGTCTTCGCCGTCAGTCACAACGAACAACACTTTTTTTTCGAGCCGCGCATTCTTCTTCAAATGATCTGCGGAAGCCACTACCGCATCGTAGAGGGCCGTGCCCCCGCGAGCGTCAATCTTCTCCAAGGCGTCTTTCAGCTTCAGCAGGTCGTTGGTGAAATCCTGGTCGAGGTAGTACTCGTCGTTGAAATTTACGATGAATACTTCGTCCTTGGGATTGCTGGACCGCACCAGGTTCAGAGCCGCCTGATTTACTTTCGCGCGCTTCTCACGCATGGAGCCGGAGTTGTCGATCACTATGCCCATCGCCACCGGAATATCCTCGTGGTGAAAAGACAAAATGCTCTGCGGCTTGCCGTCCTCAAACACGGTGAATGCATCGCGGCCTAGGTCCGTGACAATGTGCTGGCGGTCGTCGATCACGGTTGCGTGCAGCAGAACTTCATCCACATCCTTGCGGAAGACGAAGACTCCCTGCTCGCTCTTGGGGCTGCTCTGCTCCGGAGCAGAAGTGGCTGGAGCACTGGGCTGGGCCGGTGCGGCTTGGGAACTGACAGCCGGTTTGGCGTCATTTTGGGCGGGTGGCGACTGCGCCGCCGTTGTTTGCGCTGTCAGGGGCGTTGCACCAGGAATCGCGTTGAGCACTGCGAGCGCGAGGACGAAGAGAAATTTTGTGGCCCTATTCAGCAGGGGCGTAATATCCCGTCCTGGCATACACCCGAAGCGGCGGCAGTCCTTTCGGCGGCAATAGCTTCACTTTTATCTTACGCCATTTGCCATCGCGCACAATTTTGCCGGGCCGGTACCCCAGCACGTATTGGTTGCGCAGTTCGATGCCGATCTTGGTGGCCACGTCACCCAGGTCGTTGGGGTTGTCGACGGTGAAGGCGCGGCCTCCCGTCAGTTCGGTGATTTCACTCAGCAACTCCGGTCCCAGCCGCTCCTCCTGGGTGGCGAAGAAATGATCGTAGATGCCGATGGCGTAGATCATCACGTCGGCTTCCTTCACCACGGACTTGATTTCGTTTTCCGTGTACCGGCTGTGATTGTCGCCGCCATCGGAAATAATCAGCAGCGCTTTCTTCGCGTATTTGGCCTGTCGCATCTTGCTTACACCCATATAAATGGCGTCGAGCAGAGCGGTGCGCCGGCGGGGCACGGCGAAGACCAGCTTGTTCTGGATCTCGTCCACGGAACTGGTGAAGTCGCTCACTTCCTCCGGTTCGTCGGAAAAAGTGATCATGAAAAACTCGTCCTGCGGATTGGCAGTCTTGAAGAATTCCATGACCGCTTCCTTGGCGCGATCCATCTTGCTGGTCATGCTGCCGCTGGAATCGAAAATGACCCCCAGCGACACGGGAGCATCTTCGCTGGAGAACGTCCGGATCTCTTGTTGCGCATTGCCTTCGAACAGCTGGAAATTTTCTTTCTCGAGCCCTGTAACCAACCGGTTCATGGGATCGGTGATGGTGACCGGAACTAGCACCAAATCGACGTCCACCTTCAGCGGCCGCACGCGGGCGCTTAGCTTCGAGTTGGTGGCGAGCAGATTCTGGCCGCCAGCGTTTTCCTTGGGAACTTCTTCTTTGGGGACATCCTTCGATTTCACTTCGTGCGGCACGATGTGAACGTCATTCACGTCGGTCTGCGCAAAGGAAGCGATAGTGAAGAAGGAAGCGATATTGAAAAAAAGCAGCGCGATGAAGGTGAGAACAAACGGCAGCCGCGTGAAGGTCCCCACCCAACCTTGGCCAGAAGCGTTTTCGGGCAACGCCATGGCAGCCGGATCCCCAAGCAGATCGGTATAGACGTTACGGATTAGGGCCTGCGGGCAAGATGACCGGGACCCGTAATTCGGGCGGGCCATACGTCCTCTCTGCCGCGGATGTTAGCACAGCTTTCACCGCGCGGGTCAGGGTTTTTTGTCAAAAATCCGTCACAGGTTCCCGAAGCCGCACGCCGATGTTCTTCTCGGCTCAGGCGCCCGCGGACCGGCTCACGGACCGGTTTTCGCGAGCCATGCCGCCGTCCTGTGCACTTGGTGAATTGACTGATTTCAGACAGTAGCGGTCCTTTGGCTACGCCATTCTGTTGCCCCCATCTTGTTACAATCAAGGGTTTCCTATGGCCGACGTTCTTCCCTTTCGTGCGCTTCGCTACGATCCTGCGCGGGTAGCCGCAGCACAAGTGCTTACACAGCCTTACGATAAGATCACTCCGGCTATGCAGGAGCGGTATTACGCCGCCAGCCCTTATAACCTGGTACGAATCATCCTGGGCCGCCGCGAAGCGGAAGACAATCCGGCCAGCAATGTGTATACCCGCGCAGCCGAGTATGGCAGGGTGTGGCGAAACGACGGAATTCTGGTGCAGGATGACGCTCCTTCGGTGTACGTCTACCGTCAGACATTTTCGGCCCCTTCGGGAGCGAGCCGGGAGCGGCGCGGATTTATTGCCCTGGGCCGGGTAGAAGATTATTCAGCGAGAGTTGTTTTCCGGCATGAGCAGACGCTCTCCAAGCCCAAGGCCGACAGGCTGGAGCTGTTGCGCGCCACACGCGTGCACTATGAGCAGTTGTTCCTGTTATATGAGGATTCGGGCGAGATCGAGGCACTGTTCTCGCCTGAGACGGCAGACGACCCCACGATTGACGTTTCCGATGAGTACGGCGTCGCGCATCGCGTGTGGCGAGTCTCCCAGCCGGCCGTACTCGACTCGTTGCAAAAGGAGATGCGCAACAAGAAATTGGTCATTGCGGACGGCCATCACCGTTACGAGACCGCGCTCAACTATAGAAATGAATGCCGGGCAGCCGCGGAAAGTTCCAACCCGCAGGCTCCGCACGAATTCGCCATGATGACCTTCGTCAACATGAACGATCCCGGCCTGCTGATTCTGCCGACACATCGCGTGGCGCATTCGCTCGCTTCATTTTCGGAGGAGGAGTTTCGGAAATCCTGCTCCGAATTTTTCCAGATCGAAGAAACCAAGGCCGCAATCGAACCGAACTGCGCGACCTCACTGCTTCGAGAGCGTGGCCGCGCGGGAACGGCTCTGCTGGTAGTCACGTCGAAAAGCGCATTTGTGTTGCATTCTCCCAAAACGGCGGCTTCGCAATTTCTCGCCGGACTCTCGGCACGGCAAAGGTCGCTCGATGTCGTGCAACTGCACAAAGTCATCCTTGAGGGAATCTTGAAGCTCTCGGAGGAATCCATTCGCAACCAGCAGAACCTGTCCTATCTGCGGGAGGCTTCCGAGGCCCTGGCGCAGGTTCGCACTGCTTCGGCTAAGCATGGACCGGCGAACATCGCATTCCTGATGAATCCGTGCCCGGTGCAGCAGGTGCGTGACGTGGCCTTTGCCGGGGAAGTCATGCCGCAGAAATCTACCGATTTCTATCCCAAACTGCTGAGCGGTCTCACCGCATATGCCCTGGACTAGATGCTGGATTAGCCGCTCCCGCCGACTGGTGCTCGTCGCAACGCTTTTTCTGGCGTGCGCCTTTCTGCTTTCCGGCGCGACGCCGGAGAAACATCTATCCGTCTATTCTGTCGCAGCCAACTATTCACTTCCACTGGTCGTGCACGAGGCGCACGACTACGTCGGCCTGCTCGAATTGCTGGAACCGCTGGGTAGAGTGAGCGCCAAATTCGACGGCCAGCGCTGGCGCCTGCGCTACAACCATGTGGAAGGCGAGTTCCAGGTGGGAAAAACACACGCACGCCTCGAAGGCCGCGACGCTGACCTGGGCGCAAGGTTTCTGATGCAGAACGACCGCGGCCTGGTTCCGCTCTCCTCGCTCAGTTCTCTGCTGCCGCGCATTCTCGGCGGACCGGTCACGCTTCACGAAGCTTCGGGGCGTTTGTTCATTGGTAGCGTTGCGACACACTTTACGGCCTCGCTGGCCGGGGAAAATCCGCCGCGGCTGGTTTTCAATTTCACGGCGCCTGTAAATCCCACGATCGCGACAGAGCCGGGCATGCTGCGGATGACGTTCTCGCACGAGCCTGTCGTCGCCCCGGCCCTGCCCACGTTGACTTTCGGCAGCAAGTCCATCCCGTCCGCCAGCTACAGCGAGGGAAATGGAGTGGCGGTCGTGACCGTCAATTCCACCATCCCGGTGATCGCTACGTTCACCAACGGCGGACGAAGCATCGTAATCTCGCCGACATCTGCGGCGCCGAATTCCAACGTGACACAAAATGTGCCACAACCGGTACCCGCGACCCCTGCGCCCGTAACAGCGCCCGCAACCGCACCCGCCGCATCGCCTGGCCCGGCGGCGAACGCACCATCGGCTCCGGTCGCACGCCGCTATTTTGCCGTAGTCGACGCCAGCCACGGCGGAGACGATCATGGCGAAACTCTGAGCCCCACGCTGACGGAAAAAGACGTCACTGTCGCCCTGGCCCGCAGCCTGCGCCAGGAACTCGAAAGCCGCGGCATCACAACCCTGGTCTTGCGCGACTCCGACACGAATTTGTCAGTTGACCAGCGCGCCGCCTTCGCCAACGCAGATCACGCCGCGATCTACATTGCATTGCACGCGGCTTCCAACGGGCGGGGCGTTCGCCTATACACGGCGCTCCTGCCTTACCGCGAAGACGACAGCGGCGCATTCCTCTCGTGGACAACCGCGCAGCGCGCCTGGCTGCCCCTGAGCCAGAGCGCGGTCAGCGCGGTCGCAGCCGAACTGCAGAAGCGCCAGATTCCGGTTCGCACTCTCACCGCCCCGCTGCGCCCGCTGAACAATGTCACCGGGGCAGCTATCGCAGTCGAAGTCGCGCCGCAGGGATCGGACCTTGCGCAATTGACGGCACCGGACTACCAACAACTCGTCACCAGCGCCGTGGCGACGGCGATCGCCGCTGCCAAGAATCAACTCGGAGCCGCGCCATGAGGATGACGGCCATGCAGCCGATTAGGTCCGGATCATGATCCCGCGTCACCTGCTGATCGCGATGGCGGTGCTGCTCGTGGCGGTGACGGCGATGACCGTCTATGCCTGGCGCATGCGCAAAACGGCGGCGACATCCGTCGCGACGAACGATACCCGTCCCCTCGCGCCTCCCGTGGCCGGTCCGACCGAGCGTGTGACTTTGTTCGTTGCCTTCGACGAGGATGGCAGCCTGCGGGCGGAATCGGCGCAGATTCCCATGCCTTCGGGGCGCCAGCAGCGGGCAGAAGAATTGCTGCGAGCGCTGTTGTCGATCTATCTCGACAAGAACTCGCCTCACGCTCTGGGCTCGGGCGCCGACGTGCGCAGCATTTTTCTGGTCGATCCCGGTGTGGCCGTGATCGACTTGAACGCCGCCTTCGCCGACACGCACCGCTCCGGCGTGCTGGTGGAAGAACTCACGGTCGCGTCGCTCATCCACACGATCTCGGTCAACACGCCTGGCGTTTCAAAGGTTAAGATTCTGGTGGATGGCAAGCAGCGCGAAACGCTCGCCGGTCACGCCGACGTTTCCGATTTCTATGACGTGACCGCGGTGAACCAACTGGCGGCGCAGCTGCAATCGGGACAGTAACGCGGGGGCGCAGCAAAAAATCTGAGCTTCACGAGCACAAGTGAAACTTCTTAGCCACGGATTCACATGGATTTTTACAGATATTGCTTAATCCGTGTCGATCCGTGAAAATCCGCGGCCGATTTTCGCTGCTACGATTTTTCCAGCGTCTCGATCTCCAGCTTTGCCCGCTCCAGAATTTCGCGCAGCTTGTTGATCTTGGCCGAGTCGCTGTAGTGCTTCGATGCAGCACGGAGGGCCACTTTCAGCACAGCCGCTGCCGGACGCGCAATTTCGCCACCCTCCGGTCCGATCAGCCAGCTGCCCGCCTCCTGGGCGCGGAACCAGATTCGCTTGATCGTCTCGACTTCGCGTTGAACCTCGGCCTTGCCCGCGTCAGTGAGCGAATATTTCCGCTTTCCCTCTGACTGATCGGACCTGACCAGGCCTTCGTCTTCGATCTGCTGCAGCGCCGGATAAATCGCGCCCGCACTCGCTTTGTAAACGCCGCCCGATTTCGACTCCAATTCTTTCATCAGTTCGTAGCCGTGCTTGGGCCCGCTCTCGAGCAGGGAGAGTAGCGCCAAGCGAATTTCTCCTGGACCGAAGAACCTTCCCCAGCGGCCTCCGCGGCCCCAGGGAAAACCAGCACCCATAAACGGCGTTGCGAATCGACCACCCCACCAATTTCCACATCTTCCGTACATTTGTTTTGAAACTCCTTTTCTTTCGATCTGATTTTCTTTCGATCTTACGTTTAATATATCTAACGATATATCTATTGTCAATATGAAGTTCTCCGTTTCGTTTTCTGTCGCTCAACGTGGCTTACAATTCGACCATGTTCTATCGCTCGGATAATCGCTCCCCCGACCAGCTCCGTCCCGTCACGATCACGCCGGGGTTCATCAGCACGGCCGAGGGCTCAGTGCTCATTGAAGTGGGCAATACGCGCGTGATCTGCACCGCTTCGATTGAAGAGGCCGTCCCGCAGTTCTTGCGCAATTCAGGAAGAGGCTGGATCTCAAGCGAGTACAGCATGCTGCCACGCTCCACGCTGACCCGCACGCCGCGCGAAGTCGCGAAAGGCCGACCCAGCGGGCGCACACACGAGATCCAGCGCCTGATCGGCCGCAGCCTGCGAGCCGTCACCGACCTGGCCCGCCTGGGCGAGCGAACGATCTGGATCGACTGCGATGTCATTCAAGCCGACGGCGGCACGCGGACGGCCTCGATCACTGGCGCGTTCGTCGCGCTGGGGCTGGCGCTAGAAAAATTAGTAGAGGCGGGAACGCTGACTTCCGCTCCGCTGAAGGATTTTGTCGCAGCCGTCAGCGTGGGAATTGTGGACGGGGAGATTCTGCTCGACCTCTGCTACGAAGAAGACTCGCGCGCCGATGTGGACATGAATTTCGTCATGACCGCCAGCCACAAAATAGTGGAAGTGCAGGCCACGGCCGAGCACCAGGTCTTTGACGAGCAGCAACTGGCGAAGATGCTGGCGCTGGCGCGCCAGGGCGTGCAGCGGCTGATCGCCAAGCAGCAGGCGGTGCTGAGTGCGCTGACGCTGAGGCAGTAAGGAGGTTCCAAAAGATGTGGCTCGGTTGGGCAGATTCTTTCCCGACCTGGCACCTTCCCAGATCGGAATTCCGCCCCAAGTATGCGCATTAGAACTGGCTAAGGTCGCTTTACTCCCATGACCGCCCCCGCTACCCTGAAACCAGCGATAGGCATTGCGAGTCCAGGTATCTGACACGAGCTGGACCATTGCGCCGCTCCCCAACCAATCGCCTGGGCCTCGGCAATCGCCATTCGCCATCATTCTTCGTCGTCGCCGTGATCTGGTTGTCCGCCGCACGAAAATCCGGCTGCCCACGAATTCGTGGCAGTCATCGCTCGCTGGCAACTCCGCGTACGGCACAGGCAGTTGGGCTTATGAGACTTGCATGATCGACCGCCGAAAAGAACCCCGCCTCGATACGGATGTGGAGCTCATGGTGTGGGGCGTGGACACTCACGGGGAGTGCTTTATGCAACCGGCCCGTGCTCGTGACGTCAGCCTGAGCGGGGCTCTGTTGTCAGGAATCGACATCGACCTGCAGTCCGGGGATCTGGTGGGAATCGTCTATGCGGGCAAGAAGGCGCGTTTCCGTGTCGTCTGGGTGCGGTACGACGGAACCGGTGACAGATTGCAGATTGCAGTTCACCGCGTGGCTGCGGACGATTGCCCGTGGCTGGATCTGGTATCGGAAGCAGCGACACCCGTGTCGACAGTGGTCAAAAGGCAGGCAGACGCAGAGGCTCCGTAAGCTCCAACGCGACCGCGCCGGCTCGCCGAAATGCCCTGCTCAGTCCCGCCCCGCTACGCGATCCACACCGTCTTTGCGTTCAGGAACTCCCGCATCCCGACCGCGCTCAATTCCCGCCCGTGGCCGGACGCCTTCACCCCTCCGAAAGGAATGCGCGGGTCAGAAGCCACCATTTTGTTGACGAACACCATCCCCGCATCGATTTCGTTGATGAAGCGCTCGCGTTCCTTCTCGTCGTTCGTCCAAACGCTGGCGCCCAGGCCGAACCGGACATCGTTGGCGATGCGGATCGCCTCATCCTGATCCTTCACCCGGAAAATCGAGGCTACCGGGCCAAAGAATTCTTCTCCGTACGCCGGCGAGTTCTTCGGAATGTTGGTCAGCACGGTCGGCGCGTAATAATTCCCCGCGCGCTGCAGGGGATGACCGCCGGTCAACAGCTTGGCCCCCGCCTTCACGCTCTTTTGCACATCGGCGTCGAGATCCTTGACTGCGTCAGCGCTGGAGAGCGGGCCCAGTTCGGTCTTCTCGTCGAATGGGTCGCCCACCTTCAGGTTCTGCATTTTCGCCACGAACTTCTTTTCAAATTCGTCGGCGATCGGCTCGGCCACAATAAAACGCTTGGCGGCAATGCACGATTGGCCGTTGTTCTGGATGCGGGCGAAGACCGCCGTATCGAGCAGAGCGTCGAGATCGGCGCTGGGCATGACGATGAACGGATCGCTGCCGCCTAGCTCGAGCACAACTTTCTTGATCCGCTTGGCTGCGCCCACGCCCACCTGGATGCCGGCCTGCTCGCTCCCGGTCAACGTCGCCGCGCGGATGCGCGGATCGTTCAGGAGCGCGTCGACTGCGCCGGAGCCGATCAGCAACGTCTGAAACACGCCCTCGGGAAAGCCGGCCTCCAGGAAAATCTGCTCAATCGCCAGCGCGCACTGCGGCACGTTCGAGGCGTGCTTCAGCAAGCCCACGTTGCCGGCCATCAATGCGGGCGCAGCAAATCGAAAGACCTGCCAGAAGGGAAAATTCCACGGCATCACAGCGAGGACGGGTCCAAGCGGCAGATAGCGGACGAAACTTTTCTTCGCGCCCGTGTCGACGACCTCGTCGGCCATGATCTTCTCGGCGTTTTCGGCGTAGAACGTGCACGCCGTCGTGCACTTTACAGCCTCGGCCAATGCCTGCTTGCAGGGCTTGCCCATTTCGAGCGTCATCAGATGGGCAAACTTCTCTTTGTCCCGCTCGACGATCTCGGCCGCCTTGCGCATGCGCTGGGCGCGCACGGCAAACGGAGTCTTGCGCTCTGACTTGAACACGCTTACCGCCAGCTGCACTTTCTTTTCGATCTCGGCGTCGGACAGCGGCTGGAATGTTTTGATGACTTCGCCGGTAGCCGGGTTAATCGTTGCAATTGCCATGATGGCAGCTCTCCGTAGTTATAAATTGGTCATACCACGATACCACCTCCGTAGCGATTATGGCCCTTGCGCATACGCTTCCTTGATCTGCATGAGCATTCCCTTTTGCGAATGAAGGCACCCATTTCATCTCCCGATCGCCGTCTTTCCCTTTCGGGGTGGTTTACAATTGCAGGGTTCCGCAGCACTCATTCGTCTTTTCCCATCTAGGAGGATTCTCATGAAGCTCACCCCCGGAAAACTGGCCGGACTGAAGAAAGTTTCGAATGAAAACGGAGTGATCGCGGCCGCGGCTATGGATCAGCGCGGCTCGCTGCAGAAATCGCTGTCCAAGGAAAAAGGCGGCGGTGAAGTCACCGACGCCATGATGGAAGAATTCAAGTCGCTGGTCACAGAGGTTCTCACGCCGCATGCTTCGGCCATCCTGCTCGACCCCGAGTGGGGACTGCCGGCCTCAAAGAAACGCGCCAAGAACGCCGGCCTGCTGCTTGCCTATGAAAAGACCGGATACGACAAGACCGGCCCCGGCCGCCTGCCCGACCTGCTGGACCACTGGTCTGCCCGTCGTCTGAAGGAAGCCGGCGCCGACTGCGTCAAGATTTTGCTGTATTACTCGCCCGACGATCCCAAAAACGTCAATGAGACCAAGCACGCCTGGGTCGAGCGCATCGGGGACGAATGCCGCGCCAACGACATTCCGTTCTTCCTGGAATTCGTCGGCTACGAGGAGGGCGCCGACGAGAAAGGCCTCGAGTACGCGAAGAAGAAACCGCGCATCGTCACCGACAGCATGCGCGAGTTCTCTAAAGATCGCTATGGCGTGGACGTGTTGAAGGTCGAAGTGCCCGTGAACATGAAGTTCGTCGAAGGCTGCAAGTCATTCGCGGGAACGAAGGCCTACACGAAGAAGGAAGCCATCGATCATTTCCACAAAGCTGCGGCAGCAGCAACCAAGCCCTTTATTTACCTCTCTGCCGGTGTTAGCAATGCGGAGTTCTCGGAGACGCTTGAGCTCGCGGGAGAATCCGGCGTGAAATTTAATGGCGTGCTCTGCGGCCGCGCGACGTGGAAGGACGGCATTCCTGTCTATGCGAAGCAGGGCGCCGCGGCCTTCCGCAAGTGGCTTGAAACCGAGGGAGTGAAGAACATCAACAACGTAAACAGCAAGCTGAAAGCCGCGACCAGCTGGCACTCGATCTACGGCGTGGAGCTGGTGCACGCGTAGGCTAAACGGGTGGTGTGGCGCGGGCGGCTTTGCTCGCGCCTTTTCTTTTCCAGCCAACTTTGCCCATTAGCACTTGCAAGGCAACCCCTGTTCCACGTTCATAGATCACGTTCTGAGACCGGGTTCCGTCCGGATGAATCTACTCCGGCGCCACCTCCCACAACCGGTCGCGCCGCGGCCTGTGCCGCCACCACCGCCCACCGACACCGGCACGTGTTGGACACCGGGCACGCCGCCGACGGTAATCCCAGGACCGCCGGGCCCCAACGGCATCCCTGGGCCGCCGACCATAATTCCCGGCACACCGGGGACACCGCCGACGCCGCACCCGTGCCCATAGGGAGTTGAATCAGGGGCCAGAGATCAGAGTTCGCAACGGAACTTTGCCGGTCTCCAGCCTCAGTCTTGACCGTCAGTGAATCGCACGAACGGAGGTCTGACGGCTGATCGCTGACGATCCTACTCCCACTCAATCGTTCCCGGCGGCTTCGACGTGATGTCGTAGACCACACGGTTCACGCCCTTCACTTCATTCACGATTCGTGTGGAAATAGTCTTCAGCACCTCGTGCGGCAGGGGTACCCAATCGGCGGTCATGCCATCCTCGGAATGCACGGCGCGGATGGCGCACGTGTACGCGTACGTCCGCTGATCGCCCATCACGCCGACCGACATCACTGGGAGCAGCACCGCAAACGACTGCCAGATCTTCCTATAAAGGCCGGCGTTCTTAACTTCGCTAACCACGATGTCGTCACACTCACGCAGTAGCGCTAGGCGTTCGGCCGTGACTTCACCCAGTACGCGCACCGCGAGACCGGGCCCTGGAAACGGCTGCCGCTGCAGAATTTCTTCTGGGATGCCCAGATCTCGGCCGATCTTGCGGACCTCGTCTTTGAACAGGTCTTTCAGCGGCTCAATGAGTTTGAGCTTCATCTTTTCAGGCAAACCGCCGACGTTATGATGCGACTTGATGACCTGCGACGGCCCACGCACCGAGCGCGATTCGATCACGTCCGGGTAGAGCGTTCCCTGCACCAGCCATTTCACTTTGCCTTCGATTTTCTCGATGCGGTGAGCTTCTCTTTCGAAGACCTTGATGAATTCGTTGCCGATGATCTTGCGCTTCTTTTCCGGCTCGCTCACGCCCGCCAGTTTGCCCAGAAAGCGATCCGTGGCATCGACGGCATCGAGGTGCAGTCCCAGCTTGTCACGCAGCGTCCTCTGCACCTTTTCGAATTCATTCTTGCGCAAGACACCGTTGTTCACGAACACGCAGGTCAGGCGCGACTTCTCTCCAGGATCACGCAGAGCGCGGTCGACCAGCACTGCCGCGACTGACGAATCCACACCACCGGAAAGCGCACAAATCGCTCGTCCCGTGCCGACCTGCTGACGAATCTGCTCGACCGTCGAATCAATAAAGTGCTGCGCAGTCCAAGTCGGCTTGGCGCCGCAAATCTCGAAGATAAAGTTCTTCAGAATCTGTGTGCCCTGCGGTGTGTGATGCACTTCGGGATGAAACTGCACCGCGAACCATCTTTTGGCCACGTTTTGAATCGCGGCCGCGGCGTTAGAAGTCTTGGCAGTCAAATCAAAGCCGGGAGGCAACTCCAGCGCTTCATCGCCGTGCGACATCCAGACGGCTAGTTTTCGCGCCAATCCCTGGAACAGCACGGATGCCGAGATCACATCGATTTCCGCGTGGCCATACTCGCGCTTCGCCGCCGGGCGCACTTTTCCGCCCAGCGTGTGCACCATGAACTGCAGCCCGTAGCAGATCCCGAGCACCGGCAGTCCCATCTCGAACACACGCGTATCGGCCGGCGGCGCATCTTTGTCGTAAACCGACCACGGCGCGCCCGACAGCACAATGCCGACCGGGGCGCAGCTCTTGACCTCGTCGAGCGATGCCGTGCACGGCAGCACGACGGAGAACACATTTTGCTCGCGAATGCGGCGCGCGATCAGCTGCGTGAACTGCGAGCCAAAGTCGAGGATGACGATGCTTTGATCGTGGAAAGTCTGGAGGGGTACAGGCTTTTTACCGCGCGCTTGGGTCGCCACGCATGAGTCTCTCAGATTCGGCCCAAAGGTGTAAAGCAGGAGGCGTACGGAACATCATTTCGCAGGAATAAGGGCGCTCAGCATGCTTTTACGAATCTTGGCCACGACGCCCACGTTGCGGTCAGCAACTTCTGAGATGTTGTACTCCATCGATGTTCCCAGCACGATCGCCGCCTCGCTCGCACTCAGTTTGTAGTCCGCTTGCAGCCACTTTGCCATTGCGGATGTTGCCTCCCGAAACGCGCTGTCGAGGGATCCGGCGAGTCCCATGGTCATGACGTAGTCGGCGTTCTCGACCCGTGGCGAGTCGATGGACTTCTCGCGCTCTACCGCAACCGTAAACTCAATGTCCATGGAGGTCTCAAGCGCGTTGCCATTCAATTCGCCGTCGCCCTGGCGTGCGTGAGCGTCGCCGACATAGAGCAGCCCGCCCGGCTGGTTAACCTGCAGATAAAGCGTCGACCGCTCGCTGATGCCGCTGAAATCCATGTTGCCGCCGAGGTCGCCCGAATCCTGCGTGGAAAGTGGGGCGGAGTACGGACCCGGCGCCACGCCCACGCAGCCCAGCATGGGATGAAGCGGCAGGGAAAATCCCTTGAGCGATGCCGGCGCGTTCTCCAGTGTTGCCACCTGGTTTTCTGCATCCAGATGCCAGCGGGTGGTGTCCCACTTCTGTTTGTTGGCCGCCGCATAGTCAATCGTGAGAGCGCGGCTTACCAGCCCGCTGTCGCTCTCCGCCCAGTCCCGGTTGATTCGCAAATGCTTGATCGTGATTGCCAGCACGTCACCCGGCATTGCTCCTTCCACGTAAAACGGGCCGGTCAGCGGATTTCCTCCTGCTACGCGCTGCACAGATTTCTCGTCCTGACCGCCCGCATCCACGCTGCTGGTTCTGACCGTGTCGCCGGGCCAGATTCTCATCACCGGCGGAACATCGGCAGAGAGCGTGCGGTGAAATTCTGTCGGCCGGAAGTCGACCGTGCGCGGCTGGGCCGGCTTATCCGTCGCGGCGCGTCGGGCGTTCCATTCTCCACTGGACTTCTGGTCTTTGCCGGTCGCCGTGTACGTGCCCGACATCGTCCCGTTACTTATCGTCCCCACGTAGATGTTTTCCTCGTCGCCATCTTTGAACACGAGGCGAATGTTCCCGTGCTCGACGTTCCCGCTCACTGCGATCCTGTTGCCGTCACGATAGAGAGTGCCGCTGACCTGGCTGCCTGAAACCGTGAGCATCAGTCGCTCCGCGCTTGGAATCTTCAACTCGATCGACGTTAGCTGCCACTCGCCGTTAGGCAATTGATCGGTTTGCTGCGCAGAACTCGAAATGCAACCAAGCAGCATCAGAAAGCAGAAAAAGGTTTTCACGATGCCCCCTTTGATGGTGCCCCTTCCTTGGACGGAAATGGTTTCAGCTTGTTAGCTTGATCCAACAAATCACGGCGGCTTAAGGCGGGGTTCTCTTCGGCTGCGTCATTCTTGATTGGGCGGATTGATGTCGCTGAGGATCAACTCGTCGCGGTCGATGCTGGTTTCAATCGGGACGGTCTGAATCGGGGTGGTCTGAGCCGGAGTGGTCTGAGCGGGAGCAACTCGCGTAACCTCTAAAACGGCTGGTGGTGAAATCGGCACAGGCATTGGCGGCGGCAACGGCTTGAGCAATGCTTCGGGTGTTTCCGCGATGCAGACGTATCCCGCCAGCCGCGCCATATAGAGCCAGTCTGCGACGGCGAGGTACGCCACGGTCGCGATCAACATAGCGGCCACGATCAGCCGCCAGGGCAGTACTCCGGAAAATCCCAGCGGCATGGAAACTGCCGTGCTCGCACCCACGAAGGCAGCCAGGTGCGCCAGGCCGGTCCACGTGCTGACGGCAAAAACTGCACCCGCTCGCTCGCGGCAAAACTTTACGGCCAGCGCGATCGCAATCATCGTGTCCGCTCCGTCGCGCACCGCAAACATCCCCGCTAGCGACAATAGCCAGTTGAGCGCGGAAGCCGCCAGGCAGACCAGCACCGCCAGAGGCAGGAACAGCAGGAATGCCAGTCCTGGCCGGGGATCGGAATCCGGCGACGCGAAACCGGCCAGGATCGCCGCGCCCACGAATCCGAACAGAGCGGCCACCGCAACGCCCGCGCGCAGGAAATTCAGCCGGACCAACGCCGGAAAGGGATGCGACTGACTCTCAGGCTCGCTGGCTGCGCCGTTCGTTGCGGTCTCGCGGCGAAAATAATCCAGCAGGAAGCGGACTGTGGCGATACGGCCCAGCGAAGCGGCAACAATCCACAGCAGGCCGAGCATGATCGCCGCCACTAGAAAAGCCATGACGGCGCGGCCCAGACTTCCGCGGAAAATGTGTGCAATCGCCTGCGCCACGAAGTACGGCTGGCGCGTCCGCAAAAACAGTAGTTCTCCGCTGGTGACAGGCAGGGTCTTCAGGAATTCGACGACGCCGAAAAAAAGGACTGCGGTGGCCGTTGCCCCGGTCACCCAGCGCCACGCAATTTCTCCCAGCGTCAGCGACGGTCGCCGGAACACCGCGCGAAAGCCTTCGGCGGTTGGAGAGATAAGCATCCGTAGTCAGGATAACGCAAGCAAGCCCCGAGGCGCTGTCATTCCGAGCGAAGCGAGGAATCTGCTTTCTGGCCGAGAGAAAAGCGGTTCCTCATCGCTTCGCTCCTCGGAATGACAAGGCAAACAAGGAAGGTCACTTCACGACGAGGTTCACCATCTTGCCCGGCACGTAGATCTTCTTGACCACCTGCTTGCCGGCAATGGCGGCACGCACTTTGTCATCAGCCAGCGCGCGCTCGATCACGTACTCTTCGGTCGAATCCGCGGCCACAACCACGCGGCTGCGCAGCTTGCCGTTGATCTGCACCGGAATCTCGATTTCTTCTTCCTCTGCCAACGCCGCATCATATTTCGGCCACGGCGCGCGGAGGAGGCTTCCTCTTTCCCCCAGCATCTCCCAAAGCTCATGCGCGAGATATGGGGCGAACGGCGCGAGCAGCAAAACCATGTTGCGCTGGACGTCGGCCAGAAGCGGCACGGGAATTCCGTCGCCTTTGACGAACTCTCCCGTATTTGGATTCCGGGCGTCCTCCCTTCCAAGCATCCTGCGGTTGGCATCGTTCAACAGCTCCATAATCGCCGCGATGCAGGTGTTGAAGTGCCAGCGCCCCTGAAAATCGTCGGTGACGCGCTTGATCGTCTGGTGCAGCTTGCGCTGAAGGCTGCGCGCCGAGCCGCTTAGCTGCTCGGGCAAAGGCGCGCGCCAATCTGGGCTATCCGGATCCGCATATTTCTCAACGAACCTATACACACGCCCCAGGAAGCGCTGAATACCTTCGATCCCCGAATCCTGCCACTCGAGATCGCGATCCGGTGGCGCAGCAAACAAGCTATAAAGCCGCGCGGCATCCGCGCCGTAGCGCGCGACCATTTCGTCGGGCGAGACTACGTTGCCCAGGCTCTTCGACATCTTCGCCCCGTCTTTGATCACCATGCCTTGCGTGAACAGGCGCTCGGCCGGTTCGTCGTTCGTGATCATGCCCAGATCACGCATGAACCTGGTCCAGAAGCGGGAATAAATCAGGTGCAGGATCGCATGTTCGACGCCCCCGATGTACTGGTCGATCGGGAACCAGTACGCCGCAACTTTTCCGTCAAACGGAGCACGATCGTTGCGCGCATCGGTGTAACGATAGAAATACCAGGAGGAATCGACGAACGTGTCCATGGTGTCCGTCTCACGCCGCGCCGGACCGCCGCATTTCGGACACGTGACATTGGCAAATTCCGGCACCCGCCCCAAAGGCGAACCCCCGGTCAGGGTGATCTCAACTTTGTCCGGCAAAATCACAGGTAAGTCCTGCTCCGGAACCGGGACAATGCCGTCTTTCTCGCAGTACAACATCGGAATCGGCGTGCCCCAGTAGCGCTGGCGAGAGATGCCCCAATCTTTCAGCCGGTAAGTGAGGGTGGCTTTGCCGAAGCCTTTTTTCTCGGCATACTCCGACATCGACTTGATCGCGGCTTCACAACTCAGGCCACTGTACGGACCAGAGTTGATGAGCATGCCGCGCTCGGCAGTAAACGGCAGCACCGGCTCGGTCATGGTTTCTTCCGGATCGTCCGACACCGGAAGGATCACCAGTCGAATTTCGAGCTTGTACTTGGTTGCGAACTCATAGTCGCGCTCGTCGTGCGCGGGGACGCTCATGATCGCGCCGGTGCCGTAG
Source organism: Candidatus Sulfotelmatobacter sp. (assembly GCA_030041475.1). GTDB lineage: Bacteria > Acidobacteriota > Terriglobia > Terriglobales > Acidobacteriaceae > Sulfotelmatobacter. Next base: position 36,667 of record JASHNU010000038.1, on the reverse strand, counting down.
TCCATCAGGATGTAGTTCGCCACCCACACCGGCACTCTTTCGTTGTTGTAAGGATTGATGGCATAGCGGCCCGTGGCCACGCCGTGCTTTTCGATCTCGCCGATGTCGCCGGCTTCCTTCGCCTTGCGCTGCTCCGCGATCAATTGGTCCACTTTGGCGCGCAATGAAGGATTCGCGGCCGCGAGATTATTCACGATCGGGTGTTCGGGCGCAAGCTGCACCGAGGTCGCTCCAAAAATCGTGTCCACCCGCGTGGTGAACACGCTAATCGTCGACCCTGCTGGTCCGAACCCTTTGTGGTTCTCGCCGTAATCGAGTTTGAAGTCTACCAGCGTGCCTTCGCTGCGCCCGATCCAGTTGCGCTGCATAGTGCGCACTTTTTCCGGCCAGCCATCGAGCTGGTCGAGATCGCGGAGTAGTTCATCAGCGTATTTCGTGATGCGCAGAAACCACTGCTCCAGTTCGCGCTGTTCAACTGGAGTATCCTCGTGGCGCCAGCAGCAGCCGTTCGAGAGCACCTGCTCGTTCGCCAGCACGGTGCAGCACTTGGGGCACCAGTTGACTTTGCTCTTCTTGCGATACGCCAGGCCCCGCTCGTAGAGCTTGAGGAAAAACCACTGGTTCCAGCGGTAGTACTCGGGAAAGCACGTCGTCACTTCGCGCGACCAGTCGTAAGCGAAGCCCAGGCGCTTCATCTGCGCCTTCATGTTGGCGATGTTGCGCAGCGTCCACTCGCGCGGGGGCACGTTGGCCGAGATGGCCGCATTCTCCGCGGGCAAGCCGAACGAATCCCAGCCCATGGGATGCAGCACGTTGTAGCCGTTCATCCACATGTGGCGGGCGAGCGCGTCGCCGATCGAGTAATTCCGCACATGGCCCATGTGCAGCGCGCCCGAGGGATAGGGCAGCATCTCCAACACGTAGAACTTCTTCTTGGCGGAGTCGCGTTCGGCAGCATAAAGCGCGGCATCCTGCTGCCAGCGCTCGGACCATTTCATCTCGACTCGTTGTGCGTCGTAGCGCTCGTCATCGGGGCGAGCGTCTCCCGCGCGGCCAATGCGGGTCATCGTGGCTTCTGATTTTTCTTCCGGCGACATAGTAGGAAGCGACGGCTACAAAATAATCCTTGATTCTACAACGACAACCGGCCTGAACCTAACTCTCTGCCTGACAAATGAAGTCCGCTGTGCTCCATTTGCGGTGCAGGGGCGGAGAACGATAGACTTGACCAGCGGTTCGGCTTTGATGTTCTCCTGCAGCCGGGATGTTCCCGCGTTCTCCTCTAGGGTGAACCTATGTTAGTCGTCATGAAAGCGCACGCTACCGAAGAGCAGGTGCGCGACGTTTGCCAGAAAATCGAAAAGATGGGCTACCGTGCCCACGCCATGCCCGGCGCGACCCGCACCGCCATCGGCATCACCGGCAATAAAGGCGAGGTGGAACAGGGCGCGCTCGAAGAAATGGCGGGCGTGCAGGAAGTCATCCACGTCTCCAAGCCGTACAAACTGGTCAGCCGCGACGTGAAGGAAGACAACACCGTCATTTGCTTCCCTGGCACCAATGCCACAATCGGCGGGCCGGGCCTGGCGATTGTCGCCGGGCCGTGCGCGATCGAGAGCCGCGAACAGGCGTTCACCATAGCCGAACGCGTGCATCGCGCCGGAGCACAGTTTTTTCGTGGCGGCGCCTACAAGCCACGCACCTCGCCCTACTCGTTTCAGGGACTGGGCGAGGATGGCCTGCGCATCATGGCCGACATCCGCGACAAGTACGGCATGAAGATCATCACCGAGGCCATTGATCACGAGTCGCTCGATCTGGTCGAGGAGTACGCCGACGTGATCCAGATTGGCGCGCGCAACATGCAGAATTTTTCTCTGCTGAAGCGCGCCGGCCGCGCCAAGAAGCCCGTACTGCTCAAGCGCGGCATGTCGGCTACGCTCGAAGAATTCCTGATGGCTGCCGAATATATTCTGAGCGAAGGCAATTACAACGTAGCGCTGTGCGAGCGCGGCGTGCGCACTTTTGCTGACCACACCCGCAACACGCTCGACTTGAGCATCGTGCCCGCGATCCAGCGGCTGAGCCATTTGCCGATCCTGGTCGATCCCAGCCATGGCACCGGCAAACGCAACAAAGTCACGCCGCTTTCACGCGCGGCGGTCGCCGTCGGCGCCGACGGCCTGCTCGTGGAGGTGCATCACCAGCCGGACGAAGCGCTCTCCGACGGCCCGCAGTCGCTCTTCCCCGATCAGTTCGACGAACTGATGGTGCAGGTCCGCCAGATCGCGGCCGTCGTGGGAAGGACGGTGCCGGGGATTGGAGTAAGGGAGACGGTCGCGGCCAACTAGGAGTTTCGATCTATGATCGAGGTCGAGGTGTTATTGCTTGGCTTTGGTCTCCTCGTTGCTCCTCTGCTGGCGGGCCAGGCTGTTCAGCAGAATGAAATCCCTCCCTGCCCTCCGCCAGCCGCAAAATCGGACTATTACCCCGAAAACATGGTTCGGCCAAAGTACCCCAAGGACGCCCTTCGCAACGGAACTGCGGGCACAGTCGATTTGAGGGCGGTCATAGCGCCTGACGGGAGAATAACGGATCTGGCCGTTCTGAGCGGCGATCCCTACTTCTCACAACCCGCTCATGCCGCGGCTCGAAAGTGGCGCTTTCGCCCGGAGGTGAGGCATGGATACGCGGTCGAAACAATTTACAAAATCCACATCCGATTTGACCCGATGCTGCAAGAGGCAACCAGCGACGTGGAACTGGAATCGCCCCCTCCCGAAGCGCCACCGACGTTAACGAGGGCTCGCAGGCAGAACCTTGCTCCCGACGTCCACCACATGTCCGAGCCGGGAATGATTGCGCCGAAAGCAATCTATTCCCCTGAGCCGGAGTTCTCAGAAACAGCCCGCAAAGCAGCACGGCAAGGCAATGTCGATATCGACCTCGTGGTCGGACCTGACGGTTTGCCGCGCGACCTGCAACTGGTCTGCAGCGCCGAAGCGAGCCTGAGCGACAACGCTCTCACTGCCGTAAAGCAATGGAAATTCGCACCCGGAACCAAAGATGGCAAACCTGTCGCCACCGAAATTCAAGTCGAAGTCTCGTTCAAGCTCTACGACCGTTAGAGCCAAGCGCTCAGCGTTCCGATTCTGCTAATCTTTCTGCTTCTCCAGAGCCGTCACTTGCGCAAACTCCTCTTCATCGTTGTCCTCATCCCCATCCTCGCCGGGATCGGATGGTGGTATTTCCGAGAGCGGGCGCTGCCCGACTACGGCCCAGCCTTCCGCGAGTACGCCTACGTCACCAACGGCAGGAGCAACACAGTCAGCGTGATTGACCTGCGCACGTTCGCGCTCGCGAAGACAATTCCTGTGGGCAGCGAGCCGACCGGCATTGCCGCCAACAGCAGGAAGAATGAAATCTACGTGGTCAACACCAACTCCAACAACGTCAGCGTGATCGACGCTGAGACCAATACAGTCGTCGCCACGATCGGCGTCCACGGCCGGCCCTACTTCATTGACGTCGCCGCCGACGGCAAGCGCGCCTACGTCGCCAACTCCGGCTCGTCGAACGTGAGCGTGATCGATCTGGAGAAGCGAATCGTTCTCGGCAACATTCGAGTCGGCGCAGCGCCAGGGCTGGCAAGGGTTTCGCCCGATGGCTCGACCGTCGTCGTCTCGAATCGCGGCGACAACACGGTTACGATCCTCGATGCTGTCAATCTACGTGCGCGCGCGACCCTGCCCGTCTGCCAGCAACCGGAAGACATCGCCATTCTTCCGGATTCGTCGAAGGCCTTCGTGTCGTGTTCGGGATCTTCCCAGGTAGCTTCGATTGCGCTTGCCAACACCAATTCGCAAAGCACTCCACGGAACGGAGTGGATAAGGAGGACAAACCCACGCAGGCCGCTGGCAGTCCGACGAGCGAAGCGCAATCCAGCGGTTCTCAGAAAAACGATCGGGTTCTCGCGCTGCTCGACGTCGGCCACACGCCCGTCAGCCTTGCGCTGAAGCCCGATGGCGGCGAGATGATCGTGTGCAACTTTGACTCTGACAGCATTTCCATTGTAGAGACCGGGAACGATGAAGTCGGGAGCAGCACGGAGATCGGCCAGCATCCCGCGCACGGCGTGGTCACGCTCGACAACTCGCGGCTTTACGTATCGAACTTCGGGTCAAACAGCATCGCCGTCTACGACATCGACATGGGCCGCCGCATCGCCACTCTGACCGTAGGCAGCCGCCCCGACGCGCTTGCGCTCACGCCCGACCAGAACTATCTTCTCGTCCTCGACACACAGTCGGGCGACCTCACCGTGATCCAGAAGCGCACGCCGCGCAAACTTGAGCCTGGCGAATACTCGCTGCTTACGCTGATTCCCGTAGGCGTACAGCCGAATGCGATCGTGGTGAAGGCGTTCATGATGAGCGCCAAGAAGTAGCACGCCACGTCGCCGATCCCGTGTGTATATTGAAAGCCGGTGATCCTCTATGAAAACATTCCGCTTGGCCCGCTGACCACATTCGGCCTCGGCGGCCCGGCGCGCTTTTTTATCGAGGCGAAATCGGGCAGCGAAGTCGAAGAGGCTGCCGCATTTTCACGTACCAAAAACCTGCCGCTCTTCGTTCTCGGCGGCGGCAGCAACCTTCTCGTCGCCGACTCCGGCTGGCCCGGCCTGGTGCTCAAGGTCGCGATCACGGGCATCGACCAGCGTCCCGGCCGCAACCACGAAGGCAAAGTGTTGTTCGAGGTGGGCGCTGGCGAAATCTGGGATCGCTTCGTCTCGCTCGCCGTCGCCACGAAATGCGCAGGCGTCGAATGCCTGAGCGGAATTCCGGGAAGTGTGGGCGGCACGCCAGTGCAGAACGTCGGCGCATACGGCCAGGAAGTGTCGGAGACCATCGAGTCCGTCGAGGCCTTCGATTTGCGCGAAGGAAGGTTGCGCGAATTGTGTAAGGAAGCCTGCGGCTTCTCCTATCGCGCCAGCATCTTCAATACTACTGAGCGCGACCGCTTCATCATTCTGCGCGTCACCTATGCTCTGACGCCCGGCGGCGAGCCGCATGTGGAATACGCCGATCTGAAAAAGCACTTTGAAGGACGCGAAACGAGGCCGAACCTCGCCGAAACGCGTGAGGCCGTCCGCTACATCCGCGGACGCAAAGGCATGCTGATCACGCCCGGCGATCCCGACAGCCAAAGCGCGGGATCGTTTTTCAAGAATCCCGTGCTTTCCGAAGCGCAGCACGAAGACCTGAGAAAGCGCGCCGCTGCCAGGGGATTGAGCGTTCCCGCATACCCTGCGCTCCAGAAAAGCAAGAAAGTATCGGCTGCCTGGCTGGTCGAGCACTCCGGCTTTGCCCGCGGATACGGGTTCGGCCACACCGGCCTGTCGACCAAACATGCTCTCGCCATTGTCAACCGTGGCGGCGCCACGGCGTCCGAGATCCTCGCGCTCAAGGACCAAATCCAGCATCGCGTCGAGGAACTCTGGGGCATCAGCCTGCAAACCGAGCCGGTCATGGTGGGTCTGTAACGCGGGTCTGTAACGCCTTCCTGTTCCAGCTTCATTCGACCTTCGTTTATCCTGAGCGTTCTTGTCACTCCGAGCAAAGCGAGGAACCTGCTTTTTTGCCAGACTCCGCGAGCGCGTACTCCTCGTGGCCAACGGTGATCGCCCCGAGTGACAAAAAAGGGCCCATTTGTGCAACCTGCTGCTTTCTTCTCGTTCTCCAGTGGGCTTCAAGAAATTCCTGAACATATCTGGCACTGGGACGGTCTTCATGGGTGAGGGCAAACAAGTGGTGGCAGGAGAGGCGATCCTGAACGGATTGGCGCCGGTTAGACCCAGCAAGGCCGAGAGCAGTCCTGTTGAGCGCAGCCGCAGCGAGCTCAAAGACGAGGCGATTGAAACTCTCGTTCGTGAGCACGGGCGTATGGTTTACCGCATCGCGTATGCAGTCCTCCGCCGGCATCACGACGCCGAGGACGCGACGCAGGAGACTTTTGTGCGCGTACTCCGTTACAGCTCAAAACTGGCCAGCGTGAAGGAACCGAAAACGTGGCTGGCGCGAATCGCGTGGCGCGTCGCAGTGGACCGCACCAGGACCCACGGGTGGCATGTCGAGATATCACTCGATGATCCCGAAAAGCCCGCGTCGGAAGCGGTTTCAATTGACGCTCCAGCTGACGAGGCGGTCCAGGGCATCCAGGTCGCGGCGGCCATCGAGAAATTGGTTGCGGCCTTACCCGGGAAATTGCGTGAACCGCTGATTCTCTCGACGATCGAAGAAATGTCGCCGCGAGAAGTTGCCGCGACGCTGGACATCAAAGAAGCCGCGGTGCGCTCGCGAGTCTTTCGCGCGCGGCAGATTCTGAAGGCGAAACTGGCTTTGCAACTGGCTGGGAGTAGATAAGAAAGAACCAGGTGGGACATGACGGACAAAACTCAGAACCGGGCTGATATGGATCACGACGAGCGGCGGGATGAACTCGACCACATCCTCGACGCCGCGCTGGCAAAATACGCCGCCGTTGAACCGCGGATCGGATTGCCGGAACGAGTTCTCGCCAACCTCCGGGCCCAAGAGGGACAGGCTTCGAACAAGGCCCGGCCGCGCTGGTGGCAATGGATCGCGACAGCTGTTGCGGCGGGAATCGTTGTGGCTGTGTTCGCGTGGAGATCCGGGCAGCCAGCCCGTCCCGCGATTGCGAGGCCTTCTTCGATCACAACCCCGGCGAGCCGAACACCGGGCGCACAGGAAGCAAAAACGGCGGTCGCGTTCAATGGCAGCGGAAAGTCGGTGCATATCGGCACACATCCGGCGCCAACAGCCGGGCGGCCCTTCCATCCGAATCTAGCCGCCGCAACGCCCGGCCCCAAGCTCGAAGTATTTCCTTCGCCGCAGCCGCTCACCCGCGAGGAGCAGATTTTGGTGGATTACGTGGCGCACTACCACCGGCAAGCGGTGCTGATCGCGCGCGTAACGAACGAAGAATTGGAAAGGGATCGAAGGGAGGTGTTTAGCGACTCCGGCAATGCCGGCCCTGAACAGATTACTGATTCCCACAAAGAAAACCCAAACCGATAGGAGAATCGAATGCTGAAAAAACCAGCTCTTTATCTGGCGGTCATCTTAAGTTGCGCAACGCTATGTGCGCCCGTAATCGCGGGACAGGACACGACCTCTTCGTCTAAAGCGCAGGCAGAAAAGCCTGCAGAGCAGACGACCAAGTCCCGCCCGCCCATCGAGCAATATCATCTCGAGTTTTCGATCAATGAACTCGAGGACGGAAAGAAGATCAATTCGCGCCAGTACTCCATGAATCTGAACTCCAACGGCAGCGACGAAATCAAGATCGGCACTCGAGTTCCTGTAGAGGTAAAGGACGGCGAGTTTCAATATATGGACGTGGGAACCAACGTCTGGGCGCGCATCGGCGAAAACCGGGACCAGACCGAACTGAACGTGCGTATCGAGAACAGCAATTTCGCCATGGAGCCAGGCCCGGGGGAAAGGCGAGATTTACATCCGGCGGTGCGGCAGCTGAAAATGGGTGGCTCGGTTCTTCTGCCCTTGACCAAGCCGGTCGTAATCGGCAGCGCGGACGACCCCAACTCCCGCCGCCAGTTTCAGTTGGAAGTCACCGTGACAAAGATCAGGTGAAACCTCAGGTAAGAATCAGGTGAAATTTCGCAGGCGCCGCCCCGGTTCGTGACCCTGCATTGTCGGCTGTGACCCCATTGAGGGGAAGGTCGGTCGATCCGGCTCGAGCGGCGCCTCTGCTTATCTATCGGCAAGCTTTGCCGCCCGCTTGAATATCTCCACAAACAGTTTTCGCGTCAGCTTGCCGGTCTGCGTGTTCTGGTTCGACGGATGGTATGACGCCAGTAACACTCGGCCGTCGGGCAACCGGTAGCTGGCGCCGTGTTTGAAGACGTAGTCCCTTTTACTGAACTGGGTGCCCCATCCCTTCGACTCGCTGCGCTCGCTCAGGGCAGGCTCTAACGGCGTGTTCTTTGCGCCGTTGGGGTGGGTAAGATGACGGCGGAGATAGTTCAGATAAGCATCGAATCCGATCTTGCCCAGCGCCACCACCACTCTCACTCGCTTGAGTCCTGCCAGCTCGCGATCGAGAAAGTGCGAGCAGTTCGCCAGTTCTTGCGGCGACGGCTTATTGTCCGGCGGCGCGCAGCGCACGGCGGCCGTGATGTAAAGATCGTTCAGCTTCAGGCCGTCGTTGCGATCAGTTGCCGCAGGCTGGTTCGCAAAGCCAGTCTCGTACAACACCGGATACATGAAGTTGCCGCTGGCATCGCCGGTAAACGGACGTCCCGTCCGATTCGATCCATGCGCCCCGGGAGCCAGCCCCATGATGAGCACGCGCGCCTCTGGATCGCCAAAGCCGGGCACCGGCTTGCCCCAATAGTCCCACTCGCGATACGCGCGCCGCTTCTCGCGCGCAACCTGCTCGCGATAGGCTACCAGTCGCGGACAGAGCGTGCACACCACCACTTCACGGTTGAGTATCGTCAGCCACGACACGATAGCCATTACACCACATGGCACTCCACCGCAGGGTTGGACAAGTAACCTGTTACCCGCGTAACTACCGCAACCAGCCAAAATCGCGCCAAAATCTATCGGGTCCAGTTCGTCGCGATAGGCCTGACTGAAGACCACAGGTCGTCGCGACGCGAACACGGGGGCGTACAGAAATGACACGCAGAAATCTATTGCTCGCGCTTATGGGTGTAACCGGCACAATCGTGGGGAGTTCCCTGGCGCAAAAGGCGCCCACTTCCAAGCCGCCAGACAAGCTTGCCATCGCCAGCAGCGACGTTAAAGAACTCTTGCTGCTCATGGACGCGGACAATAACGGCAAGATCTCCAAGAAGGAATGGATGAGCTTCATGGAAGCTGAGTTCAACCAGCTGGATACAGAGGGCCGTGGTGAACTCGATCTGAAGCAGCTGGCGCAGTCCAGGCTCATGATCCGCCACGACAACTCCGCCATTGCGAGATAGGTTTCGCTGCCCACTATCAGCGGGCGGGACCTGCAGCGGTTCAGTTTGGGACACCCCGGCCACACTTCCGTTGCTGCCGTTTGACGCTGCTCTCCCTTACTCTTTACACTCAAAGATTAGGGGAGTGTTAAACGAAATCGTGAGTCCTACTGAAACAGCGGATGCGAAGCAGAGCGGCGTGAAGCGCGAGATTTCCGTCGAGATTCCGGCCGAGGAAGTCGCCCGCGAAACCGAAGTGATCATCCAGAAATATCAGAAGATGGCGCGCCTGCCCGGTTTCCGCCGCGGGCATGTGCCGGCGTCGATCATCCGCCAGCGGTTTAAAGAAGACCTGAAAAGCGATGTGGTCGAGGCGCTCGTCCCGCGTTACTTCAACCAAGAAGCCGAAAAGCAAGGGATGGTTCCGGTGTCGCAGCCGCGCGTCACAGATCTGCACATTCATGACGGCGAACCGCTGCGCTTCAAGGCGAGCTTCGAAGTCATGCCTGAGATCAAGGTCGAAGGCTACAAGGAGCTGCGCGCCGACCATCCGCAGATTGAAGTCAAAGACGAAGAGGTCGAAGACGCGCTGAACAACGTGCGCGAGCAGCACGCCACGTTTACCTCGGTCGAAGGTCGCCCGCTCGCCGACGGCGATTTTGCCCAGGCGTCAATGGACGGCAAACCAAAAGAAGGGGACAGCGGCGCGAAGCACGCCCCAAAAGACAATAACGACAAAACCATGCCCGTTCACATGGACGAAGTTCTCATCGAGATCGGCGGCAAGAACACCGTCGCCGAGTTCAGTGAAAACTTGCGCGGCGCCAATGCCGGCGATACCCGCGAATTTGACGTCGTGTATCCCGAAGATGCGCAGGATAAACGGCTTGCCGGCAAGACCCTTGTCTACACGGTGAAGATTCACGCCATCAAGCAGAAGACTCTTCCCGAACTGAACGACGATTTTGCGAAAGAACTGGGCGAGTTCACGAGCCTGGATCAGGTACGCAAGCAGATTCGCGAAAACATGTTGGCCGAGCGCAAGCACGCGGCCGAGCGCGAAGCCAAAGACAAGCTGGTCGCCGAACTGGTCAAGCGCAACGATTTCGAAGTCCCGGAGTCGCTCATCGACCGGCAGATCGATCTGCGCCTGGAACGCGGGCTGCGCGCTCTGGCCGCGCAGGGCATGAAGATGGAGGACATGAAGAAAATGGATCTGCCCCGCCTGCGCGCTGGCCAGCGCGACCAGGCGGTGCAGGATGTAAAGTCGTCGTTGTTACTGGAACGCATCGCGGAGCTGGAAGGAATTGCGGTCAGCGACGAGGAATTCAATCATGAGATTGAAGCCCTCGCCCGCCAGTCCAAACAGTCTCCCGAAGCGGTCCGCGCCCGTTTGACAGAGGATGGGGGCCTCGCTAGAATTCGCAACAGAATCCGCAGCGAAAAGACCCTCGAATTTTTGTATCACCAGTCCGCGTAAAGGCTGCAACCGCGCGGACCTTTCGGCCCTGCCCCGCAGAAAAGACGTCGCGCCGGGGCGGAGTGTGGAAGGTGAACGTGAAAAATAATAACGATTCCCGAAATGATCCTCACATGATGCTGGTTCCCATGGTCATCGAGCAGACCGGGCGCGGCGAGCGCGCCTACGACATCTACTCCCGGCTCTTAAGAGATAACATCATTTTCATAGGGACGCCGATTGACGACAACATCGCCAACCTGGTGATCGCGCAGATGTTGTTTCTGGCTCAGGAAGATCCGGAGAAAGACATCCAGCTTTACATCAACTCTCCCGGCGGCTCGATCACGGCCGGCATGGCGATTTACGACACCATGCAATACGTGAAAAACGATGTCATGACACTGTGCGTCGGGCAGGCGGCCTCGATGGCGGCGTTACTTTTGGCATCAGGCGAACCCAAAAAGAGATTGGCACTGCCGAATTCACGAATTCTAATACATCAGCCGTCTATGGGCGGGTTGTCGGGTCAGGCGACCGACATCGACATCCACGCGCGCGAGATTCTGCGTATGCGCGAGATTACGAACCAGTTACTGTCGAAGCACAGCGGGCAGAAACTGGACAAGGTGGAGAAAGATGTCGAGCGCGACTTCATCATGAACGCGCAACAGGCTAAGGAATACGGAATCATAGACGATATCATCTATAAGACGGCAAAAGCGGTATGATCGCCCTTCGCGGTTGAGAGTTCGGCCCGAATTCGTTTTCGGGTCGATGGCGCGGATTAGGTAATGCCGAAAACGAAGGAGTAACACCGAGTGAAAAATAAGTCGGGAAGCGACGAGATTTTGCGCTGTTCGTTCTGCCACAAATCGCAGGACGCGGTAGCCAAGCTGATCTCCTCGCCCAGCGATTATCCGCGCGCCTACATTTGCGACGAATGCGTGGCGGTTTGCAACTCCATTCTCGAAGACGACCGCAGCTCCACTCCCCAAACCAGCACTCCCAACCAACTGCCCAAGCCGCAGGAAGTAAAAACCTTCCTCGACGAGTACGTCATCGGGCAGGAGCAAACCAAGAAGAAGTTGGCGGTCGCGGTTTACAACCACTACAAGCGCATCTTCATGAATCGGCAGAAGAGCGGCGACGGAATCGAGCTGACCAAGTCGAACATTCTGCTGATCGGGCCGACTGGAACGGGCAAAACCCTGCTGGCGCAGACGCTGGCGCGCATGCTGGATGTGCCCTTCGCCATCGTCGATGCCACCACGCTCACCGAAGCGGGATACGTCGGCGAAGACGTCGAGAACATCATCTTGAAGCTTCTGCAGGCTGCTGACGGCGACGTGAGCCGCACCCAGACCGGCATCATTTACATCGACGAAGTCGACAAGATTGGGCGCAAGGACGAGAATCCCTCAATCACGCGCGATGTTTCGGGCGAAGGCGTGCAGCAGGCGCTGCTGAAAATTCTGGAAGGCACCATCGCGAATGTTCCCCCACAGGGCGGACGCAAGCACCCCCATCAGGAATTCACTCCTGTCGACACCACCAACATTTTGTTCATCTGTGGCGGCGCGTTTGTCGGGCTCGACAAAATCATCTCCCGGCGCATCGGCAGAAAATCGCTCGGCTTCCGCGCCGGTGAAGAAGCGGAGAAGGAAGACCTTGCGCTCGCACGCAAGCGCAATTATGAACTGCTGGGCGAAATCCAGCCGGAAGACCTCATCAAATTCGGCCTGATTCCCGAATTTGTGGGCCGCCTCCCGGTAGTCGGGATGCTCGAAGACCTCGACGAATTCGCGCTGATCGAAATCCTGACCCGGCCGAAGAACGCTATTGTCAAGCAATACCAGCGGCTCTTTGAGTTCGAAAATGTGCGGCTGAAATTCGCCGACGAGGCTCTGCGCGCAATTGCACGCCAGGCCATGGCGCGCAAGGTGGGAGCGCGCGGGTTACGCATGATTCTGGAAGAACTCATGCTCGACCTGATGTTCAACCTGCCCAGCCAGAAGAAAGTCAAAGAGTTCGAGGTCACGCGCGAGATGGTGGAGAAGCGCAGCGCTTCGTTTGCCACCGTCATGGAAAAAGCCGGGTAGGATTACCGGGCAGTTACCAGTGTGGGGAAATACTTTGGACATGGCCGCTAAGAGCCATGCCATTCGGTGTTCTGGCAAGGTAGAATTCTAGTTGGCGCGTCTGTTTCTTCATCCCAGGGAGACTCAGTGACTACATCCAAGGAAAAATTCGAATCCAGAAAGTTGCCCATGATGCCCATCCGGGACGTGGTCATTTTTCCGTTCATGATGACGCCGTTTGTGGTGGGCCGCGAATCCAGCGTGCGCGCCCTCGAAGAAGCGCTGGCGGCGGATAAGAAGATTTTCCTCGCAACGCAGCACGACGCCTCCATCGACGAACCCAAGGCCAACGAGATCTACCAGGTGGGCACGATCGTTAACATCGTGCAGAGCCTGAAGCTGCCCGATGGCAACATTAAAGTGCTGGTGGAAGGCATTGAGCGCGGCAAGATTCTGCAAGTGACCGACAGCGAAGGCTTCATGCAGGCCACCGTGCGCGTGGCCCGTTACACGACCGAATCGAATCCGGGAGTCGAAGCCAGCATGCAGCGCGTCACCTCGCTGTTCGAGCAGTACGTAAAGCTCTGCCAGGCGCTGAACTACGAGACCATGATTTCGGCCGTGCGCATGGAGGATCCGGCCAAGCTGACCGACGTGATTGCGGCGAACTTGCAGCTTTCGATTGAAGAGAAGCAGGAACTGTTGGAGATCTTTGATCCCGCCGAGCGCCTGACCCGCATTGCCGACGTGCTCGACATCGAAATCGAGAAGCTGAATGTCGACCGGACCATCCAGTCGCGGGTGAAGCGGCAGATGGAGAAGGCGCAAAAAGAATACTACCTCAACGAAGAGATCAAGGCCATTCAGAAGGAACTTGGCCGCGGAGAGAAGAGCGAGTTCGACGAACTCAAGAAGAAGATCGAGACCGCGGGCATGCCGAAAGACGTCAAAGACAAAGCCGTGCAGGAATTGAAAAAGCTTGAAGCCATGCCGCCCATGTCGGCCGAGTCCACGGTTTCGCGCAATTATCTGGACTGGCTGCTGGCAGTACCGTGGAAGAAACGGTCGAAGGAAATCCGCAACATTTCCCGGGCGGAAAAAGTTCTGAACGAAGATCATTATGGGCTGGAGAAGATCAAGGAGCGCATCCTTGAATTTCTCGCCGTGCGGCAACTGGTGAAGAATCCCAAGGGCTCGATTCTCTGCTTCGTCGGCCCTCCCGGCGTAGGCAAGACTTCTCTGGGCATGTCGATCGCGAAAGCCACCGGCCGCAAGTTCGTGCGCATGTCGCTGGGCGGGGTGCGCGACGAAGCCGAGATTCGCGGCCACCGGCGCACCTACATCGGCGCGCTGCCGGGCCAGATTATCCAGATGATGAAGAAGGCCGGCACCAAGAACCCGGTCTTCATGCTGGATGAAGTCGACAAAATGTCGATGGACTTCCGCGGCGATCCGTCGGCCGCGCTGCTCGAAGTGCTGGATCCCGAGCAGAATTACATGTTCGTGGACCACTACCTCGACGTCGAATACGATCTCTCGCAGGTCTTTTTCATCGCCACGGCGAACGTGCTGCACACCATTCCTCCGGCCCTGCAAGACCGCATGGAAGTGCTGCGCCTGCACGGCTACACCGAGCAGGAGAAAGTGGAGATCGCCAAGCAGTTCCTGGTGAAAAAGCAGATGGTGGCGGCAGGGCTTTCGGAGAAGAACATCAAGTTCACCGACGAAGCCATCACTGGCCTGATTCGCTCCTACACACGCGAAGCCGGCGTGCGCAATCTGGAACGTGAAATCGGCAACGTCTGCCGTAAGGTGGCGCGCAAAGTTGTGAAGGAAGGTGCAGACTACACCATCGCCATTACCGGCGAAAATGTTAACGACTTCCTGGGCGTGATTAAGTTCCGGGACACGCTGGCGCACGAAAAGTCCGAAGTCGGCCTGGTCACCGGCCTGGCTTGGACCGAAGTCGGCGGTTCGATCCTGTCGACCGAAGCCACCGTGGTGGACGGCAAAGGCAAACTCACTCTCACCGGCAAACTGGGCGACGTGATGCAGGAATCAGCCCAGGCTGCCATGTCTTACGTGCGCTCCCGTGCGCACCGACTCGGCCTGAACCGCGACTTCTATCGCAACCTCGATCTGCACGTCCACGTACCCGAGGGCGCGATTCCCAAAGACGGGCCTTCGGCAGGCATCACGATCGCGACGGCCATTTCGAGCGCCCTCAGCAAAATTCCAGTGCGGCGCGATTTGGCCATGACCGGCGAAATCACGTTGCGGGGCAAGGTTCTGCCCATCGGCGGACTGAAGGAAAAGCTCCTGGCCGCGCATCGGGCTGGGCTCTTTGAGGTAATCCTGCCCAAGGACAACGAGAAGGATCTGGCCGAAGTGCCGGAAAACCTGCGCAGCGCGATGAAGCTGCATTTTGTGGATACGATGGATCAGGTGCTGCAACTTGCCCTGGAAGCGCCCCTGCCCGCCAGCGTGGAAGAAGCCACGCAGACGATTGCCCCTCCGCTGACCCCAGGTGGCGCAGAAGGCCCGACGGCACATCAGTAAGACCGATCCAGTTTCCAGTTAAGAGACAGGCCCGCGTGAGCGGGCCTTTGTGTTGCCTGGAAATCCAACCAAACCGTGAGCGAATCAGGCGCACGCGGCCCGCATTCGTTCGCAGACTTCGGCAAGCAACCGTTCGACGCACCCGGTGAGCCAGTGCTCCAGCGTTGCACGCTCGGACTCGCAAATATGCGTGAAGCGAATGCCGGCATGATCAGCGGTTGCCCACACGACTGTACCTGTGGGATGGAGCCTGTCCATGCTGCCGGGCAGATCGAAACGCAGGTCAACTTCTTCTCCAGGATTCAAGTACGCGCCCACGGCGCCGTCATTGGCGCGGAGACGTAGGCCTGCGCCGCCCTCGGTCAGATTCACGACTATCACTTCGGCAAAAGGCTGGGTCCGGCTGCTGAGGGCGGCCACGATGTTGACCGGTTCGCGGTGTCGCTTGCGCCGCCGCGCCACCGTGGCGCAGTAGGCGGCGCGCAGGCAACGTTCAATTTGCACCTCTGACGCCGGCTTGTGAATCAGGAAATGTACTCCGGCGGCGAAGGCCTGGCGCAGATCGAGCAGGTCGCGCACGATCGCCACCAGGACGCAGTCCGGATTCAGCGCCGAGCGGCGGATGCAATTCAAGAAATCTGCGAGATTATCGACCTGGCGCCAATCGAAGATGATCACGTCGAATTCGCTGGCGTCAATCAATGCCTGGGCCTCCTCACAGCCGCCCACAATCTTCGGCGTGATCTGGATTTGGCCAAGAACATTGCGGGTAATGCCAAGGAACTGCACGTCCGAGCACAACAGCAGCGTGTGCATGGGGAGAGTAGGCTTGCAGTGGTTTTCCATCGGGGCTACTCCTGCGCTAGAAACTCAATCGGCAAACAAGCAACGAAGTTGAATCGGCCATCAGAACCGGCCGGAGCAGGAATGGTTACTTCTGTTCCGCCAGCGACTGAAGTTTCCGTACGGCATCGATCGGTAAGGCTTGCCAATTTTCCTTAGCGCATTGCACACTTGAGCATGAGGGTTCTGGCGCGATTTCTGGCGGCGGCTACCAACGTCGCCCACTTCCCTGCTCCCGGCTTACCGGAGATTGCCTTTCTCGGCCGTTCCAATGTCGGCAAGTCGAGCGTGATCAACTCCCTGGTCGGCACCAAGCTGGCACGCACGAGTTCCACACCGGGTCGCACCCGCAGCATTAATTTCTTCGAAGTGCGGTGGCCCGGGAAGCCGCGTCCAGAGCTGATTTTCGCCGATCTGCCCGGCTACGGCTACGCCAAGATCTCGCGCGACATTTCCCAGGAATGGCCGACGTTTGTCGAACCGTACCTCAAAGAGCGGCCAACGCTGGCGCTATGCGTTGCACTGGTGGATGCCAACGTCCCGCCGCAGCACAGCGACCGCCAGTTGCTCGATTTTCTGAGCGCCACAGGCCGCGATTTCCTGCTGGTAGCGACCAAGAGCGATCGATTGTCGAACCAGCAGCTGACCACTGCCCTGCGCACTCTGGCGCGGGAATATCCTGCAGCCCGGTTGCTGCCTTACTCGGCCAAGGCCGGCGCGGGCCGCGACGAACTATGGAAGCAAATTCGGCAGGCGGCCTGCAGATGACAGCAGAGGCATCCACCGCTCCGCCGCATTAGAACGTTCCTATCTCCCAGAAAATCTGGTTTCGTACAATACGCTAGTAATCCTGTGTGCCTTTTTATCCGATAGGTCCAACAGGAAGCGTGGGCCAGGAGCGCTCGCGCTAAACGCGACGGGCGTCAGTTTCGCAGCAAGGGAAACGGGCTTGGCGGCAAAGGACACCAATGGCACACGAAAACGATGAAGGCATCGCTTATCTGATGGCGTTAAAGAGATCGGCTAGCGCCGACCGGGCAACGGCCCCGGCGGGAGTGGCGACGTCCAATGCTCTCGCAAGCGCAAACGCCGTCGCCGAGTCGGGCACTCCTCAGCCCTACGGCGGGGCGGAGAAGCGGCGCAGCCCACGCTATCACTGCGAGGGAAGCGTGGAGATGTGCGAAGAAAGCTGCGAGGTGCACACCTGGGCCACCTTCACCGACATCAGCCAGCATGGATGCTACGTAGAGGCGCAAGCCACTTTCCCCGCGGGGACGAACTTGTTCCTCAAGCTGGAAGTCAACGGAATCAGAGTACAGACCAAAGGAACGGTAAGAATCAACTATCCCTACCTCGGCATGGGGATTGCCTTCACAGAGATGCCGGACCAGGAACGAGCCCGGCTGCGAGTATTGCTGTCTTGCATCTCGCGGCCAATCGTGATCATGAGGCCGGGCTTGACGTCTGCTTCTGGCGCGAGCGGGCCATTGCCGATTCCTGTGATTACGCAGCCTGAAGCGGCGATCCGCGCATTGGCGCAGTTCTTTGAAACCCGCCCGACACTTATGCGGGCCGATTTTCTGCGCATTCTGCGGACGAGCCAGACTTCCAAAGCCACGCCGTAGCCCACGTTCTGCTCAAGTTGCGAGCTCGTGCAGCGCAACTGAATCTCGCGCGTTCTGGCCGATCATCCTCATCTCTGACCCAATTCACGCCGCTCTGAAGCTCGCCTGTCCGCTATTGGCATATCCGTTATGATCAAGAAGCTATGGCTCATTACCTGATCACAGGAGTTGGTGGCTTCATCGGCTCGTCATTGGCCCGGGCACTTCTCGCCCGGGGCGAGAAGGTGAGAGGCATCGATAATTTTTCCACCGGCAAGCGCGAGAACCTCGCCGAGATTCTCGATCGCATCGACTTCCGCGAAGCCGACATCTGCGATCTTGACGCTATCAACGAAGCCTGCGCCGGCGTTGACTTTGTCCTGCATCAGGCCGCAATTCCGTCGGTACCAAAGTCGGTGGTCGATCCGCTGGGCAGCAATCGCGCCAATGTGGATGGCACGGTCAACGTGCTGGTCGCCGCGCGCGAGGCCAAGGTGAAGCGTGTGGTCTACGCGGCCTCATCTTCCGCCTACGGCGATACTCCAACGCTGCCCAAGCACGAAGCCATGCGGCCCGATCCAATTTCTCCTTACGCCGTGGCCAAGCTGGCGGGCGAGCATTACATGATTTCGTTTTACCGCTGCCACGGGCTGGAGACCGTCTGCCTGCGCTATTTCAACGTCTTTGGACCGCGGCAGGACCCGTCTTCGCCGTATTCCGGCGTGCTGGCCAGGTTCATCACCTCGATGCTGCGAGGCGAGCAGCCTACAATTTTTGGCGACGGCGAGCAGAGCCGCGACTTCACCTACATTGACAACGTGGTCCAAGGCAACCTGCTCGCGTGCTTCGCTCCGGCAGCGCAGGTGGCGGGCAAGGTCTTCAATGTCGCGACTGGGCGCAGAATCACTCTGAACGAGACCTTTCACGCGTTGCAAGAACTGACCTCATATTCCGGACAACCCAACTACGGCCCTGAGCGCAGCGGCGACATCAAGCATTCCCTAGCTGACATCACCTGCGCCGAAGCTGATTTGGGCTACAAGCCCAGCGTCAACTTTGAAGACGGTCTGCGGAAGACGGTGGAGTGGTATCGGGGACAAGTAAGTTCCAGACTGTAGCGCCGATATTGTGCCAATTGCCGAACACCTAGCGTTGACGTTGCGGTTCCACAGAAGATACCCGGGTCATGCCGCATTGCGACCATGAACCGCTGGTGTTTTCGGCTAGCATCTTGCTCTGACAGCGGATGCGCGCTTGCCACCGAAAACGGTATCGCTCACAATCAACGCCAACGTCATCCGCCCGAGTGACGGGCAACCTGTGGGGGAGATCGACACTTGGTAGCCTCTGCTTACTCATGTATGGTTTTTGAACGCCAAGCCACGTGCGCGGACGAGACTGACTGATGTTTGGCGTTCATCTTGTGCCCACTCGGGAAGCGGAACAGTCAAACGTTCCCCATCCACTTTCCAATATCAGTATTCCGGTCTCTAACCCTCTAGCTTCTTGATGTACAGCCGAAGGCCGACTAGCACCATCCCGATTGCGACCAGGGATACTCCTAGACCGGCACGGCGACGGTTGCGCTCGACCATGGCGTCCCGGCCAGTTTGCAGGTCTTTGGCGGCGATTTTCAGACCAGCCTGAATATCCTGATCCACCAAATCCGTCCGGAAGCTATGAATCGTGACGCGAGCCTTGGTGAGCGAATCTACTGCCTGGCCCTGCGCGAGCCGCGCTTCGCTCACCTCCATGCCAGAGGACTCGGCTAGAGCGAGAGCTTTATCCGCATTTCTGATTGCTTGGTCCAATTTGGTCAGACTAACCAGCAGTTCTGCCCGGGCTTGATCACATTTGTCTCCAGGAGTATGACAGCGCATGCAAACCGCTTCCGGACCGGTTCCGAGTTTCGCGTCCGTTGGATAGGTGATGCCGTGATTGCCATGACAAACGACGCAGCCGGGAAGAGACGCCGCTTGAAAGGCCTGCTTGTGCGAACTCTGTTCGTACATCTGATCCTGGAATGCGTGACAGTTTGAGCAGACATTCTGAACTTTGTCTGTTCCCGGAGGAACAGCGCCGTGGTTTCCATGACAGGTCGGACAGGTTGGTGCGCTCAAGTCGCCCCGTACCGCCAAGGCTTGGTAGTGAACGCTCGTACTGTACTTTGTGAACTGATCCGTGGGGATGGAGTATCCCTTCATATAGTTCGCGTCGGCGTGGCAGCGAGCGCATGTGTTGGCCACGTTGACTGGGTTCACTGTGGAGCGAGGATCGCTCGGCGCCCTCAAATCATGGACGCCATGGCAATCGGTGCAGACTGCAACTTTTGTGTCTCCGGCTGCGAGGCGTTGGCCGTGCACGCTGGTGTGGTACTGACCCAACTGGTCTGTGCGCAGGCTGGGGTTGAACTGCCGAATATAGGCCGGATCGGAATGGCAGCTTCCGCATAATTGGGGGATCTGCCTTCGCTCAATGTTGCCTTTCCACCCAGCTTTTGCGCTCATGGCTTTGTCTGGATCGTCGTTGGCTGCGTCGCCACCGTGACAACTGACGCAGGTCAAGCCCTTTTGTGCGTGGATGTCCTGGCTGAACTTCTCCTGCGTTACTCCCAGAGGGTCAGGTAAGGCCGCATGACAATCCAGGCAGGAGTTCTTCGTTTGCCCATAACCCACGCATGCCACCAGCACAAGGCAACCGGCAAGCGCGCAATCGTGGGCTACGCCGAGCAGTCCGAATCTATTTGGCAAAATGGCCATAAACACTCATGCCTGCCACGTATGCAAGAGCAAAGACCGCAAGCCCGGTGATCCACTGCTTCATGTGTGAGGGTTGGTCACTTTCAAAAAAAGGCAAGAGAAGCCACACTAGCCCAACCAGACCGAAGGCCAGGACACCTAGAACTTCTCCGTCGATGAACCAGACCTTGGATGGGATGAGCTTCAACGTCTGAAACATGAAGAGGAAATACCACTCGGGTTTGATTCCAGCGGGTGCCGGCACAAACGGATCAGCCTTCACCCCGAGGTTCCACGGGAAGACCGCTGCCAATACGCCGAGCACTCCTAAGGCTAGATACCAAGCCATCATTTCCCGCAGCAAGAAGTTGGGAAAGAACGTCATTTCGCGCCTTGCGGACGGGTTCACGGTCCACTGTACTTCCAGTTTCGGGGGGACGCTCATGCCAAGGCGTTGAACCAGCAGCAAGTGGAGCAGAAGCAACACGGTCGCCAACCCGGGCAGAACGGCTACGTGAAATCCGAAGAATCTGGTGAGTGTAGCGCCCGTCACTTCTTCGCCACCACGCAGGAAGATCATCATGGGCTTGCCCATAATCGGAACCTGGCCCGTGATCTCTGTGCCGACTTTGGTAGCAAAGAAGGCCAACGTGTTCCACGGGAGTAAGTAACCGCTGAATCCGAATCCCATGACGAGAAACAGCAGAAGCATTCCGCTGACCCATGTCAGCTCGCGCGGTTTGCGGTATGCCTTCAGGAACAGCACGCTGAACATGTGCGCAAAGGCGGTGAAGATCATCAAATTGGCCGACCAGGAGTGGATGGACCGAATCAGCCAGCCAAACTTCACCTGGGTCATGATGTACTGCACACTCTCGAAGGCCTCGTTCGCTCCCGGCCGGTAATAGAGAAGTAACAGGATCCCCGTCGCCACCTGGATGCCGAAGAGAAAAAGAGTGATGCCTCCGAGGAAATACCAATAGGACAATCGATGCGTGGGAACGGTCTTGTGGCGAAGAGGGGCAATCAGGTTGTCCCAATCAAAGCGTTCATCGAACCAGTTGCGCAGGGCTGCGAACAAGCTCACGCCTCCCGCTTCCGGCTGACGACAATCTCGTCGCCACGCAAGTGAACGTCAAAAACAGCGAGCGGTCTTGGAGGGGGACCGGAAACGTTGCGGCCATTGAGATCGTAGATGCCGTTGTGGCAGGCGCACCAGATCTGGCGCAGATCGCTGCGATACTGCACCGTACACCCCAGGTGGGTGCAAGTGGCGGAGAGCGCGCGATAAGTGCCATCGCTGTTCATGATCAGCAATCCGGGATGGCTGCCGAAACGGAAAATCTTGGCGGAATTCGGCTTCAGTTCGGAGAGCTTGGATGCGACGATTTCGTCTCCCCCGAGATCTGCCACTGGCGGAGGGATAAGATAGCGCAGCACGGGGTAAATGAAAGAAGCAAAAGAAGCGAGGAGGCCGCTGCCAAGAAAGACCTTAATGGTGCGGCGGCGTGCCTGGGCGGGTTCGGAAAGCGGATCAACTGTCATTCACTGCGCCTCCTGCCGCACGAAACAGTCAAGGATCCGGCCCATTTTTTGGGCGGCGTCGGGTCAGGCAGAGTGAACTTGCACCGTGCGCTGCACCTCGCGGAGCCACATCGTTTGAAGCAATTGCAGACGATGTCCAATCACTACTGCCAGATTCAGAGCGATCTTGTAAGCCGGCGCCGGATTGGCCTCAAAATACTGGAGCAACGCCTGCCGCGGCAGCATGATCACTTCTGCATCGTGAAGATCTGCAATAGCGGTGAGGGTGAACCGGTAGGGTGGGATCAGTGCTGACCAGCCCACGGCCTGGCCCGGAGATCTTTCTTCCACGAAAATATTTTCTTCTCCACCTCGGACCCGCATGGGCAAAGTGAGCTTGATCCGGCCACGTTCGATCAGGAACAGAGAGTCCGCCTGATCTCCCAGTCGGAACAGTGCGGTTCCTGCCGTGACGTTCCTCCTCGTGCCAAGATTCAAGATTTGCTTGACTTCAGCGGAAGCGAGACCATTCAGCAGTTCATGCCCCATGGGTCATTCTCAGTTCACAAATGGCGAGTTAGTTTTGTGGTGTAAGTTGGCCTGCGTGGGAAATTCCAGAAAGGATTCCGCGGCAGCCTGCTCCATGCGCACATGGTTTTCGATTTGCAGCAAGAGAACCTCGATGGGTACTTGCTTGGTCGGCATGACCGGCGGCGCAGGGATGGTGTCGGAGAAGAAGCGAGTCGGCGCGATCGCCTTCACTAAAGGAAGCTGGGGCTGCGGCCGCTCCGGCGAATCAGAACGCTCCGAGCGCGTTGCGGCTCCAAATGCCGCCGCCGCGACTCCCATTCCAAATACGCTGACGCACAAAGCCATCAAGAACATTTCCATGGCATCTGCCTCCTTCAACGGCATTGCTCTCGCACGTGCCATGCCAGTGCGGATGTGGATCTAAGTCCTTATTTGCTGACCGCGTTGGGAAGCCGTACCCTACCAGGACTGCCACAATGTCAGGCAGGGCCTGACTTTTCGTCAGTCTGTGACGGGAACTGTGAAGCTACCCGGAAAAGTTCCGCCGTTGTTTTGTCGGGCGCAGAGCCAGGTGTGCGCAGGTCGGCACTGCCCGCAACGGTCGCTCAAATGGCAACCGAAATGCCCGCTAATCGTTGACGGCAATCCTTGCGTGTGCAATCATCCCGCAATATTGGTGCCGTCATCATGAAGCTGCGCTTTGCCAGCAT
This sequence comes from Candidatus Sulfotelmatobacter sp., assembly GCA_030041475.1. Classification (GTDB taxonomy): domain Bacteria; phylum Acidobacteriota; class Terriglobia; order Terriglobales; family Acidobacteriaceae; genus Sulfotelmatobacter. Next base: position 13,604 of record JASHNU010000038.1, on the reverse strand, counting down.
GACGGTCGGCCTCGCCCTTGGCGTAACTGCGGCGGTGGTCGTAGCCTGCACAGTAGCCGCCTACGTTTTTTCGGCCCGCCATTTCAAGAGCCTTCTAGAAAATGCACATAGCAGTGCGCTGGCCGAAGGCGAACTGATCCGCACCGCCCTCGAACACCAGATGATGGGGAATGACCGCACCTTGATAGCCCAAATGATCGAGAGCTTCGGCAAGCAGGCGCGCGTCGAACAACTGGTAGTGCTGGACCGCAATGGCGTGCAGCGGTACTCAAGCAAACCGGGGACCGCGGGGAATGAGTTCCAGATCAACTCTCCCACCTGCCAGGCCTGCCATCGCGATCCGCCGGAACGGCGGGGATCAAGCCGCGTGATAGAAACCCGGGGCGGAACCATTTTGCGAACCGTGGTGCCGATTCGCAACCGCGACGAATGCCAGCGCTGCCACGATCCCCGCCAGAAAATCAATGGCATCCTGATTCTGGACTACAACGCGGGAGAGGTCCGAGCCGCGATGACGCGTGACCTGCGTTGGATGGTAGCCGGAACCGGCGCTTTGACCTTCGTGATTGTCGGAGCCATCGCATTGGTGATCCGGGTGTCGGTGTTGCGCCGCCTGCAGCGTTTTGAGAATACGGCACGCCTGATCTCCCAGGGCGATCTCGAACGCCGCGTGCCCGCGGAAGGCTCCGACACGTTGGCCTGGCTGGCAAAGGAGTTTAATGAAATGGCCGATTCGGTGTCAGGCCTGGTCGGCGAAGTCCGCACCCAGCGTGAGCGACTGGAGACGGTGATTAATAGTATCGATGACGGCATTGTAGTGCTCGACGCTGAGCGTAAGATCATGGCGGCCAACGACGCTTTTCTGCAGCGTGCCGGCAACTCCCGCGAGCAGGTTCTGGGCTGTTGCTGTTACCAGCTCGAACCAGAGCCGTGTAACCTGTCTGACTGCCCCACCCTGGCCTGTCTGCGCTCGGGCCAGCGCCAGGTTCGGATCTGCGAGCGCAAGACGGGCAACAAGACAGTGGCTTGGGAGGAAATTCATGCTTCACCGATTCTCGATGCCTCGGGACGGCTGGCTCAGGTGGTGGAGGTCTGGCGTGACATCTCCGAACGGCGTGCGGCCGAGGCGAAGCTCGCTGAGTCATATCGCTTGGCGTCGGTGGGAGTCCTGGCTTCCGGGTTCTCGCATGAGATGAACACCCCTCTGGCAACGACCCTGATGTGCGTAGAGGGAATCCTCCGTCAAAACCCGGCCAGCACGGACAAGCCCACGAATGATGACAGAATCCGTGAGAATGCGATGATCGCGCGCGAACAGATTCTGCGCTGCCGCAGTATTACACAGCACTTTCTGCGCCTGTCGCGCGGACAGCGACAGGCGGCTGGAGAAATCATAGATCTGAACGCCGCCATTGCTGCTGCCCAAAAGCTCGTCGAGCCGACGGCTCGCGCTAGTTCCGTGAATGTCGTGGTGCAGCCGTCCGCAACTACGCTGCATGTCCGTGCTGACGAGGCCGAGTTGCAAAATCTGCTGGTCAATCTTCTGCTCAACGCGATTCAGGCATCTACGGTAGGCAGCAAGGTCGTCGTCGCCGCGCACGACGGTGATTCCGTCCGCATCCGCGTCACCGACGAAGGATGCGGGATCGCGCCGGAATACCAACAAAAAATTTTCGAACCCTTTTTCAGCCTTCGCCAGGGCGGAACTGGGCTCGGCCTGTTTTTGTCCCTAAATGCGGTCCGAAGCTGGGGTGGAAATATCACTGTTGAGAGTGAGCCTGGCAAGGGGTCTGCTTTTGAGGTCGTGATTCCTGCAATCCATTCCGACGTGAGAACGGCGGACGGACCATGAAACAACCTTCCCTTCTTTTGGTGGATGACGACGCGGCGTTTCGGCAAGTGATGGCGGGCGAACTGGGTCGTTGCGGCTATGAGGTCGACGCGGTGGCCACCGGCGAAGAAGCAATCGAGCGAGTAACGACGGCGGAGCCCGAAGTTGTCTTGCTGGATTTGCGCTTGCCTGGCATGGGCGGACTCGAGACCTTGAAGGCTATCCAGGCCTGCACGCCAACCACCGAAGTCATCATGCTGACTGGACATGGTTCCATCGATAGCGCCATCGAATCCATTCGCATCGGCGCCTGCGACTATGTGGTGAAGCCTTGCCCGCTGGATGAACTTCAGATTCGCATCCAGAGGGCGATGGAACGGCGATCCCTGCGCCAGAGAACGAGCATTCTCGAGCGCGGTCTGACTCCACCGGATCTCAGCAATTCATTCGTTGGCGACAGCCCGGAGTTCCGGCGCCTGCTCAACCTGATTGAGCGGGTTGCCCCCAGTGATTCGACTGTGCTCATCAGCGGCGAGACCGGCGCGGGAAAGGAAAGGGTGGCGAAGCTGATTCATGCGCGCAGTGCGCGCCGGTCGCGGCCGTTCGTGGTAGTCGAATGCGCTGCGCTCCAGGAGAGCCTGCTCCAGAGCGAACTGTTCGGCCACGAGCGTGGGGCCTTCACCGGAGCGGACCGCGCCAAGCCTGGGTTGTTCGAAGTTGCTAACGGAGGAACCATTTTCCTCGACGAAATCGGGGAGGTGAGCCCCGCAACGCAGACGAAATTGTTACGCGTGCTCGATACCTCCACCTTCCGCCGTGTAGGGAGCACCCGGGAAATTCGAGTGGATGTCCGGATTCTGACCGCGACCAATCGCGACATACCGGCCATGGTGCGTCAGGGACTGTTCCGCGAAGACTTGTTTTACCGCCTCAGTACGATCACGGTGGAAGTGCCGCCCTTGCGCCATCGAGGAGCTGACGTGGAACTGTTGGCACAGCACTTTGCGGCCGTGCTCAACGACCGGTTCGGTTCTAATAAGCAGATTAGCGAAGCGGCCCTGCAGCTCCTGCGCCGCCACAGCTGGCCGGGCAATGTGCGCGAACTCCTGCACGTGGTCGAAGCTGCTCTCGTACTCTGCGAAGGACCGCAAGTTCTACCTGAGCACTTGCCCGCTTCCCTGCGCAATGGGAGGCCTGCTGCCCAAACCGGGCCCTTGGCGCAGGACACTTTGCCGACACTACAGGAAGCCGAACTTTCGCACATCCGAATGGCGCTCGCGGCCAGCAAGGGGCATCGCGGAAATGCAGCCAAGATTCTGGGAATCAGCGAGCGAAATTTGTACCGAAAGCTGCGCGAGCACGGCCTCGTGTGATTGGGACTGGGCGAATTCTTAGCCGAGTGCCGTGTGATTAGAAGTGGGAACTACGAACGATCTCCATGACCTCAGCGTCTGTCAAAACCCGCGGAGACTTCTTGGCCTCATCCATGATTCGCTTCGTCAGTTCCGGTGTGACCGGCAGGCCACGGCAGGAGAGATAGTACTGCACGTTAGAATTTCCGGACATCGGACCAATCTCAATCTCCTGTTTACGACCGATCCAGCCCGCGGGGACTCCGGAATAGATCCGGTCAGCCAGCCAGCTGTGTCCTCTTTTTTGAGCCTTAACTACGGCCGCAGCATGGACGCCTGTCGCGGTGCGGAATGCGTCGCTCCCGACGATGGGAGTATTGACTCCGATAGGGACCTGTGTGACCTGCGAAACGAGCTGAACATATTCGGGCAGGCGAGTCAGATCGTCGTTACGGACGCCTAGTAATTTTAGATTGACCAGCAGTTGCTCGATCGACGTGTTTCCTACTCGTTCTCCGATGCCTAGCGCCGTGCCGTGGACCCGGCTGGCGCCTGCTTCGATCGCGGCCAATGTGTTGGACAAGTCGAGGCCACGATCGCGGTGCCCGTGCCAATCGATGCCGATCTGCGCCGATCCGATCGTGTTCAGCAACTCTTTGACCCAACATACCAAGTTGAAAACCGCCTCCGGAGTTGCCGCACCACAGGTGTCACAAAGACAGAGTCGTCTGGCGCCGGATTCAATGGCCGCAGTAAGAAGAATGCGGAGGTGGTCGGGCGAGGAGCGAACGGTGTCCTCAGTAACATACATCACCTCCAGGCCCTCGCGTATGGCAAAGCTTATGGCCTCCTGGGTATGGCGGAGGATATCGTCGAGGTCCCACTCCTCCGCATACTGGCGAATTGGGCTGGAACCAATGAAGAGGCAGGCTTCGATGGGAACGCCGGTGAGCTGCGTAGCTTCCGCAATCGGGCGGATGTCAACCATCAGCGTGCGGGCGGCGCAGTTGGCCCGGATGCGCATGTGGCACTTCGCAATCTCCCGGCAGAGCAGCAAGACTGCTTCCTGCTGGCGCGCTCCAGCGCCAGGCAGGCCTACATCGGCTGTTTCAATCCCCAGACTCTCCATAAGGTGAAGAATCTGCAACTTGGTTTCGACCGGAGGGTCCGTTACGGAGGGGCTTTGCAGGCCGTCGCGCAGGGTCTCGTCGTCAATCATCACGTGACTGGGCCACTGGGCGCGGCGTGGGCCCTGCCCGGCCCAGTCATAGATGAGGCTTTTCTCCTCCAGTGGGTTCATGGCCACCTCAACCCTCTATTTCGCTCCTACGGGTTGCGAGCTGGCAAAACCGCGAGCTCGTTGGCGCAAATCGGCGGCGGCGGCATGGTCGCCTTGCGCGTCGCGCACCAGGGCAAGGTGATACAGGCTGCTCACGTCACCGCTGGATTCCTCCAGGCTGCGCTCAAATTCGCGTGCCGCCGCTTCGTACTCACCCTGCCGCTCGTGAATGATGCCGAGGTGGTAATGCGCCATCAGATACTCGGGAGTAAGCACCAGCGACAGCTCAAAGTGCCGGCGAGCCTCGTCCAGTTGGCCGTTGTGAAACAACGCCAGTCCGAGGCGATAGTGGGCAGCATTGTAGTTTGGATCGCTTTCCAGGCAGCGGCGGAAGGCCTGCGCAGCTCGCGGCATGTCGCCACGGTGATAATAGGCGACCCCAAGATCGTAGTGTCCGAGCAAAAAGGAGGGTGCTGCCGCGACCGCTTTCCGGTAATACTCAGCGGCCTGATCCAACAAGCCTTCGTGAAAGTGCAAGTTCCCGAGCAGATGGTTGGCCAGCACGTGGTGGGGCTCAGTCGTGAGCAAGTGTTCGAGCTCGTGCCGTGCCTCCTGGCTGCGGCCTTCCCGTTCGTGGACGAGGGCTAACAGCAAGCGCTGATCCACGGCGGCATCGCGCAGGAACAGTCCGCACTCCGCGCAGAACTTGTCCTTTTCGGCCGCGACCCGTCCGCATCTTGTGCAACGAAGAAGATTGGAATTCGTCATGAGTACCTCCAAGCAGAAACTTAAGTGGGACCAAGAAACTGCCCACCATCAACTCGCAGGATCTGTCCGGTAATTCGCCCGCCGCCTGGGCCGCAGAGAAATGCGACGGCATGGCCAATGTCGCTGGGCTCAACGAAACTTCCGACCAAGTTCTCGGCCATCGCTGCATCGCGAATCCGCTGCGGAACGGATTCGGTCAGCGGCGTACGCACCCAGCCCGGCTCGATCACGTTAATTAGAATACCGAAGCGCCCGGCTTCGCGCGCGGCACTTTTCGCCAGACCGAGTAAACCGGCTTTGCTCGCGGAATATGCGGCAGTGCCGAATTTGCCGCGGGAGCCATTGATCGAGCCGATCAGAACGATCCGTCCTGCACCCCGTGCACGCATGAGGGGCAAGGTGTGGCGAATCAGCAAAAATGCGCCGCGGAGATTCACGCTCTGGACGAAATCCCAGTCCTCGACCGGTAGCTTCCAGACAACGGCATCGTGCGAAACACCCGCGGCGTGGACAGCTAGGTCAACACCTCCGTGCCGGCTCGCAACTTCGCGGACGGCGTTTGCGACTGAGGCGTCATCGCGCACGTCACACTCGATCCAGGAAAAATCGGCGCATTTGGGAGGGGCTAAATCCAACGAAATCGCCTGCGCGCCGGCGGCGCCGAGCGAGCACGCAATTGCCTGACCGATCGCTCCCGAGCCTCCAGTTACAACCGCGATCTTTCCTTCGAGGTCAGAAGAAGGGGGCATTTTATTTCTCGGCCAGCGCGGGTTTGTTCCAGTGCGGGGCACGCTTCTCCAAGAACGCGCGAATGCCTTCCTCCGCGTCCGCAGTCGCCATCAGATCGCGCAGATACAGCGCCTCAAGCTCTGGCAGTTCCTGTTCGAACACTCGACGGAGGGGCAGCCGTGCCGCACGGCAGGCAAATTTCAGAGACGAGGGGGAGCGAGAGAGAAAGTCCGATTGCAGCCACTGTTCTAATTCGGCATCGAGGTCGTCTGCCAGTCTTGCCACGAGACCCAAACGGCTGGCTTCCTGTGCGCTGATAGCGGTCCCGGTCAGGAGCAGCCTTGAGGCGGCGGCCTGTCCGATCCGAATGGGTAGAAAGGCGGAGGCCGCGGGAGCAAAAACGCCCAGCTTGATTTCGGGCGAAGCAAACTGTGTGGTTTTATCGCAGATGACCAGGTCACACGCGAGAACAAGCTCAAATCCCCCGCCGAGACACTGGCCGCGCACCGCTGCAATCACCGGTGCTGGAGCCTCGTAGATCTGTTTGAGCAAGGCATGCAGCGCTTGCAGCGTGCCGGCAATCTGGCTGGGAAGATGTTCCTGTACACTGGCTCCAAAGCTGAAGTGCGGCCCATCTGCGTCGACGACGATCGCATTCAGTGCGCGACCGGCGCAGCGTGAAAAAGCCGTTGCAAGTTCACGGATCATCGCACGATCCAGAATATTGGCCTTCGGAGAGGCTAATGTAATGCGTGCTACCCGCTCTTCATGGGTGAACTCGAGCCGGATTTTCTGGAAAGTCATTTCACCGCTCCTTCCGGAACTCTTTGCGCCGTCCAGGGGGCAATCTCTTCGATCAGTTCTTCACTCCAGCGGGCCCCTTGCGCCAGCCGCTGGCGCAGCCGTACGAAGTCTACTTCGCGGTTCTTCTTGTCTCCATAATGGAAAGCTCGGAAGCCGGCATTCGCCTCGGTCATCATGTTGAGCGAGAGCCATGCCCGGTTGGTTTCGCGATTGCGATCCCAGTGCTCGAGTTTGTGTTTGCGCAGGCTCTCAATGGTTTTGATCAGGCAATCCGGCATCGTGTAGAGAAACTTGGTGCAGAGCTGCTCGACGGCCTCGTCGAGCAGGCTGAGGTCGGTGTGTGCTGTGGCCAGCAGATCCTGTGCCTGTCTCTTTGCCTCCCCGGTCTTGAACTCGCCGATCACTATGCGGCCATATTCGTCGAGCAGACGATCCGAGACAACCAGCGGATTCGGAATGAACTTGCCGTCGACTTTCGTCACGGGGACAATTTGCGTCAGTCCGCCCAGCCAGTAGAAACGATGGGCGCTCCAAGGTTCGCACAGCGTGCCGCTCATCATGGCGCGCTCAATGCCGACGTAGACTGGAAGAAAGTCCGTACTACCGCCATCCGGGGCCGAGCCGTGCTTGGGCCCAGCTTGGCTGAACACCGCCATGTCGCTTGCGATCGAGAAGTCACAGGCCATGCCGACTTCCTGCCCGCCTCCCACACGCATGCCGTTCACGCGGCAGATGACCGGTTTGTCGCATTGCAGCACAGAGGTGACCATATCGTTAAAGAGCCGCATGTATTGGCGATACTCAGCGGGTGCGCCCGCGTACACCTCGGCATACTCGCGGGTATTTCCTCCGGAGCAAAAGGCTCGGTTGCCGGCGCCCGTCAGCACCACTGCGACAGCCGCGCGATCGTTGCTGGCTTCGCGCAAAGCCAGGATGATTTCCTTAGCCATGTCGGTGGTGTAGCTGTTGAGTTCGGCGGGATTGTTGAGCGTGATCCAGACGTTGTGCAACTCTTCCACTGGCGAACCATCCCGCCCGCGGACGGGGCGGCGTTCAACCAGAATGTTTGCGCGCGGCGGATTTCCGATGAGGTTGTGGTTCTTCATGGCTTCTCCTGATTGTCGTTGGAGGCGGGCTTGAGAATTGCGCGGCGGGCAATCGCGTGCCGCACGACCGCCTCGAAAACCGCCGGAGCGTCGTCCAGTGGGTGCAGTTCGACGTATGGTGCAATCGCAACTTTGCCCTGCAAGACCAAGTCGAGCGCAGCTGGGTACTGGTCCGGGGGACAGCCCCAATTGCCGCGCGCCGTGGCGTCGAGTGCCATAAGATTTGACAGGCGCAGATCTATTTTCTTGGGCGTGAATCCCACGACGGCAAGGTAACCGCCGAAGTCAAGCAGACCAAAAGCAGTTTGCTGTCCGGCAGGAGTTCCGCTGGTTTCGAAAATCTTGAAGCCGATCCCTCGACGCCCGCTCTGTTTGGCAAAGCTTCGGACCGCGGCCTTGAGATCCTTCTCGTTCATCGTGGAGGAATTGAGAGTCAAACCTGCGCCGTGCTGCGCAGCCAGTTCCAGCTTGGCTGGATCTATATCGATGGCGGCGACGGCTGCGCCCAGCGCGGCTGCGATCTGAACGCCAAATCCGCCTACGCCGCCTACGCCGACGAAGACAGTTACATCATCGGGGCAGACTCCAGCGCGGCGTATCGCTTCCCAGGGTGTAGTCACGGCATCGGCGATCACGGAGAGACTCTCGGTAACCAGGCCGGGAGGCAGTGGTTCGGGCACGGGACACAGACCGCGGGCAGGGACACGAACGTGAGTAGCGAAGCCGCCGTCGCCATCGTTGCCGGGCATGAATTGACTGCGGCAGACGGTGGGCCGCCCCACCTGGCAAGCTGGACAGATACCGCAAGGGATGACAGCCGGAACGATAACCGTTCGTCCTACCCAAGCTGCGGCTTTGTCACCGGCGGCGATTACGCGCCCGCTGACTTCGTGCCCAAGCACAAGAGGCAGCGGCTTCCGCGTTGGAACGCCATCGATAGCAAAACCAACGTCGGTGTGGCAGACACCGCAGCCCGCAACTTCGACGACGACCTCCTCGGGCCCTAGTTCGAACGCGGGAATTTCACACCGCTCTAACGGCTGACCTACCGCGACCAGCCGATATCCGTAGGCCCCGTCAATTCGCATATTCCCTCGCCGCCGCTCCCACCGTAGATCGGCTGGCCAGGCGCTTAAGTCCGAGCAGAGCGGCTCCTAGAGCGCACACAAAATCGCAATCCTGCGGAATGTTGACTTTCACCTTAAGACGATCTTCGAGGGCCTTGGCCATGCCCGCTTGGCGCGCGACTCCGCCGATGAGCGTAATCGAGTCTTTCATTTCCACGCGCTTGAGCAGGGCTCCAGCACGGTCGGCCAGGGATTCATGAATGCCCCGCAAGATGTCTTGCACGGTGATGCCGGCGCTGACATGGTTGATGATTTCGCTCTCCGCCAGCACCGCGCACACACTCGAGATCGGCTGAGGATGCGTGGCTCGGAGGGAAAGTTCACCCACGTCCTCCAGTGACACTTCGAGATACTTGGCAGCGCGCTGGATGAACATCCCGGAACCGGCGGCGCACTTGTCGTTGCTCTTGAACACCTTGACCTTGCCAGTTTCGTTGATACCGATCGCGCGCGTGCACTGTCCCCCAATATCAAGAACTGCTGTGGTGTGCGGGATGGCAAAATGCGCGCCCCGGGCCGCGGTGGTGATTTCCGTGACTTGAATGTCGCGGAAGCTCACGCCATATCGGCCGAACCCGGTAGTGGCGATGTATTCGAGTTGCGGCCGCCTGAGTCCGGCTTGTACCAGCGCCTCTTGCAACGCCGCGTTCGCAGCCTCGTCGACTTTCACGCCGCTGCGCGTCCGGCCCTGGCCCACAACACGAGGCTGGTTGTTCAGGTCGCAAAGCACAACTGCTTTGGTGAAGCTGGTTCCGCAATCAATGCCCGCCAGAAACGGCATGATCACTCCTCCAGATGCCGGATTCGAAGCTCTGGTCGAGTTTCTCCAGAGCGAACAGCGCCGCACCGACCGCGCCGATAAATTGCGCGTCCGGGCTGACCTGCATCTTGCGTCCGATGAGTTGCTCAAGAGCCTGGACCATGCCGATGTTGCGGGCCACACCGCCTGTCATGGTGATTTCCGGCTCAAGGTTGAGGCGCCGCACCAGCGACAGTGTGCGTTTGGCAATAGCGATATGAACGCCCCCGAGGATGTCTTCCGCCGTCTTGCCCTGCGCCAGATAGGAAAGAATGTCAGACTCGACAAACACGGTGCACACAGTTGCAATCTTAACCGGATGTTTCGCCTGCAGGGAGAGCGGGCCGACCTCCTCCAGGCTGATGCCCATGACCTCCGCTGAATTCGCCAGAAAGCGTCCGGTGCCTGCTGCGCACTTGTCATTCATGACGAAATCGAGCACCTCGCCGTTGGCTCCGACGCTGATCGCTTTTGAATCCTGCCCGCCCATATCAATGACGGTGCGCGTGCCCGGACAGAGAAAGCTGGCGCCCTTGGCGTGGCAGGTGATCTCAGTCATCTGAGTATTGCCGAAAGCGATCTTGTAACGGCCGTATCCGGTGCCGACGACAAATCCCACGTTGCCAGTGTGAATGCCTGCCTCCCGGCAACACGTATCGAAGGCGCGCTCCGCGGCGCGCTGCACGTTGGCCCCGGTATCCACAAGGGCCCGCGCCACGATCTCCACGCCTCCGTTGTCCGACATGACCACCGCCTTGGTCTGCGTGGAACCGACATCAACTCCGGCCGCGATTCTCATGTTCTCCTCTCGTTACACCCGCGTAGACAGGGTTGCTTTAGCGTGCTCCAGCGACTCGAAGAACGCATCAATCCGGTTCCTGGTCTGCGCTTCGGCGAAGTAGCGCGGATCCTCGAGATCAGATTCGATGTACAAGGTCGGCACGCCGAGCTGCTTGGCGAAGTAATCGCGCATGTCGCCTTGACCGGCGGAAAACAGCCGGCAGCTCTTCACGAAGTGGATGATTACACCGTCGGCATTCCACTCTTCGACGTAACGACGGATCTGCTCGTAGCGCTGCAGATAATTGCGGTTGGTCACGTTCTGCGCGATCATGTGCATAGCCACTGACTCAAACGGATTTTCAGGATCGTGACGGAACCCAAACTCCCAAAGTCCGCCCACTGTCGAATAAGTCGAGGCCACTGCACACGCCTGCCACTTGGCGAACATGTCGCGAAATGTGCGGAAATACGGATACGGCGGTGGGCCCTCCATCACAACACGGAAGTGCTCTTTTTCGTAAACCCCCTGGCCTGCGTCCACCTTCGCTTGAAGTTCGGCTAAAGCAACCTCAAAAAATTCCACGCCCTCGGGCTTGCCGCGGTAGACATAAAGCGGTCCCATCAGAGTGATCGCATCAAAATAGGCATCGAAGGGCGAAGGCGAACGGCGCGCCAGATGTTTAATCTGTGACCACAGCTCTTCCGAGCGACTGGAGCACTCCACTGCCTGCCGGAAGCGATCATGGTCGAATTTGCGCCCAGTGAGCTGCTCGAGTGTCTTGACCGTTTCCTGCAACTGTTTGACCACATAGTCCACATCCGATCGCGAAGGTTCGTCGGCGCGCATGAACGGGACGTCGATCACGTACAACGGCGCTTGCTGCAGCTTGGCTAGATGTTCAAACCACTTCAGGTAAGTGTTGCAGCCGACGAAGTTGCAGAGGATCAGCGTCGGCGTCGGCAGTCTTCCGCCCGTCGGTGTGATGCCTTTCAAGATGCAGCCGATATCGGCTTTGACGTAGGCGCAGTTGTCCGCCGCATAGCCCAGATCCTCCGCGGCTAAGATGGGGTCGAGTGATTGATGGCGAATGGCCAACTGCAACGCGTTGACCTCCGGATAGATCGGCACGGCGCCGAAGCCCTCCAGCAACTCAACGCAGTTGCCCGATATCATCATGGAAACTGTGGGAGGATCGCCGGTGATGGCGGCATGATCCAGTTGCTCGTACCAGGCCAGCATCAGATCCTTTTGCTGCTGGTGGATGGAGCCGCGATATTCCTTCTTTTCTGTCATCCTTGATTTCCTCAATCGAAAACCAACGATTCCACAAAAGTCTCGATTTCCGTGCGGAGCCGATCGAAGGTGAACGACTTTTCCTCGAACTCGAGTTGCAGGTGAGGGATTCCGGCACGCTCCAGTTCCTGCTTGTACGGGACGTAATCGAAGTAGGCAGGCTCGCAGAACTTAGCTATAAGGAACAGCACCGCGTCTGCCTTGCTCCGCCGGACCTTTTCTACCAGTCCGTCCCAGCGTGGTTTGCGGAGGTCATGACGCACGGAGGAGTACACGGAATGATCGAGGTAGCTGGTCGCCAGCGCCGGCACAGGATCGCCGTCTGTGGGAAGGTCGGCGTCAAACCAACTCTGCCCGATTACAAAATCATCGTCCACGACGTAGCAACCAGCCTCTTCAATGAGGCGGATCAGCGGGAGCGGCGGCTGTTCGCAGAACGATCCTTCCACCACGATGCGAATCGAGTCCCGCTTCTTCGGGCTGCGGGAAGCGACTTCCGCCAACACTCGCTCCAACTGCGTGATGTGCTCTTCCACGGGGAGGAAAGTCCCTGCCCGGACAAGCTGATAAAGCTCCGAAGTGGGGACTTTTTCTGGATTCTGCCTGCGCAACTCGTAGAGTCCCCGAATAAGCGCCCGGCTTCGGTTATAGAGCCGGATGGAACTGCGAAGTGCATCGTCGCTGACCTTGCAGTTGCCGAGGCGTTCGAACTCGCTGAGCACCCGCCGATATTCTTCCGTCAGGAACTGTGCCGCGGCCGGTGAACTTGGATTGTGGGGAAGGTGGAGGAAGTCCACGTACATCGCGGGGAAATTTCGCTTCATGACAAAACAGAGATTTCGGGCCGAGTCACAAATCGTGGAAAACAGAAAACCATCAAACGGCTCAAGATGGCCCGTCAGGCCCATTTCGAGGGTAGTCTTGACGATTGAGCAAATGAACGATCCGAAACGGGCATCGGCATGCTGGATGTCAAGCTGGTCTCCAGCGCCACTGAGACCGACCGGGAGCATGCCTGCGGCGTGAATCAACTCCACCGGCGCATAAACGGGAAAGTAGGCAATCGCTTTCGACTCAGGGTGAGCCTGCTTCCACTCGCGTACCGAGGGGAAGTCCAATCCGGCACAAATATCGAACGTTCGTTCGAATTCAGCCATGTGATTACAACTACTACACGTTGAGGGCACTGTCTGTGACCGAAATCACACACTCCAAAGGCTTACTGGCTCATTGGGACTCGACGCTAAATCGCCGACCTTCGAGCAAAGATTTGTGACAATCGGGAAGCAATCCGGATTCCCATGACGCATCAATATCGCTCTAGACGCCTTCTCGCCATCAACTCCGCGCCGAGGGAATCGGCACGTCCTTTGCCGGTGTCCCATACCAGTCAGAGGCCACCGTTGGAGCTCTTATGGTGCCGGCTCGGCAGCCGGCAGGGTGAAAAGCGTTGGGCGGCGCGCGTTCCCACGATCGCACTCTTTCGTGTTCTCCGAGAAGCTGTTAGGATATTTCCGTGTAGGGGATGAGCCTGATTTTTCGTTTCGATATCGAACGGCTTGGCTCGGATCTGGGTGTCAGGGACCTAATGGTGGCAGGTGGTTTTTGCACCGGAACCGAGAAGGGAAGCGCCGAAGTTTATGGGCGCGCAAAGCCGCATAAACACTGGTTATTTCGTATTTCGTTGATTTGGCGAGTGGGGACGTAGTTCAGTTGGTTAGAACGCTGCCCT
>JASHNU010000037.1 GCA_030041475.1 Candidatus Sulfotelmatobacter sp. | reverse complement strand
ATGGACGCCAGAGGATTTGCCTCGCTCACATGTGTGCCATTGTCCGCTCGCGCTGCGATATGATCCCTGCATGATCGCTGCTTCCTACAAGCCGAAGAAGAAGTTTATGCAGTTGGCAATCGCGGAGGCCAAGCGTGCCCGTGACCGAGGGGATTATGCCATCGGCGCTGTCATCACCCGCGTGACGGACGGGCGCGAAGTAGTCATTGCCAGCGCGGGGAACCGCGTAAAGACTTCAGGGTCAAGCATCAAGCATGTGGAGTTAGAAACGCTCAAATATGTATCGAGCGGTTATGGGCGCTACCTGACCGAGTTCGTGCTCTACACCACGCACGAACCCTGCGCAATGTGTGCGGGTGCGTGCGTGTGGGCGAGAATCGGTGCCGTCGTATACGGAGTCTCGCAGGAAGACATCGCCGCTTATGGCCGAAAGCGCGGGACGGAAGAATACAAGTGGCGAGCCTGCCTCATTCCCTGCCGACTCGTCTTCGAGAAGGGCAATCACTCTATACCCGTCATCGGCGGTTTTCTACGTGACGAATGTAAGAAATTATTCGTTTACAGGGCAGGCTAACCGTGACCGATGACCTCCTCTTTCAGCTTGGAAACACCATGGTTCGTCGATTGCGTCTTGCTCCCGGCGAGGCCATGCCTTGGCATCGCGATCCATTTCAGAAGCAATCCGAACGGTCTGCGTTGAGACATTGTCGGCGTATTCTGCTCATGTCCACATGTTACTCTGTGCCCGTTGGCTAGAGCAGCGGGTGTGAATTGCGGTCGCTGGCGGATCGACTGGCAACGCACGAATCGGAATCGGTAGCCCTGAGTTCACCTGCTGGTGTTAGGCTGGATCGTCAATAAATGTTTAGAAGAACCACTGCCGCTCTTACTGCGCTGACCTTTTTTGCTGTTTCGACACTCGTTTGGCGTCCGTTTACTGGGCTGGCCCAGCAGGTTGGCTTACCCGGAAAACGCGAGCTGATTCCGATGGAATCGTTCTACGCCATTTCCACTTCAATCTTCTTCGCCGCGCGATCAATCTTCACAATGCGAAAATTTCGCACCTGACCGGCGCGGGCCGGCTCCGTCTTGGGCGTCGCGCTGGGCCCGCTCTTCCAGCGTGCCTGCAGCATGGAACTCAGCGCTGACAGGTCCGCCTTCGCTTCTTTCAGCGCCTCACTTTTTGCTGAAGTCGCAGGCGCGGGCGATGTGGCGCGACAAATGGCATGGATGCCATCCCCTAACTCCACGCGCGAGTCGTCAGTGAGCCGCCCCGTGACCACGTCTCCTTCTTGATGCTCCTCCAGATATTCGTCGATCCCGCTCGGCACCAGTTGTTTCATGCTGAGCCGCATCTGCCGCTTCTCCGGATTGATGGCGATCACCTGCGCCTGCACCACCTGTCCCACGCGCAGCACATCCGCCGGCTGGTTGATGCGCTTTTCGGCGCTGATCTCGCTGACGTGGACCATCCCCTCGACTCCCTCGGCGAGTTGCACGAAAGCGCCGAATTTTGTCAGGCTGCTCACAGGCCCTTCAATCGCCGATCCCACCGGGAAACGTTGGGGCGCGTCCGCCCAGGGATCTCCCAGAGCCTGCTTCAGCCCGAGCGCTATGCGGCGCTCAGCGGTGTTTACGCCCAGAATCACCACCTCGACCGTCTCACCGGGCCTGACCACGTCGCTGGCCTTGCGGACTTTGCCCTTCGACCACGACATTTCCGAAATGTGAATTAATCCCTCGATGCCCGGCTCGAGTTCCACGAATGCGCCGAATTCCATCAGTCGGGTGACTGTCCCGCGCACGCGATCTCCGGCCTTGTACTTGCCCGCAACCGCATCCCACGGATGCGGCTGCAACTGCTTCAGTCCTACCGACACGCGGCGCTTGTCGCCTTCGGTCGCGAGCTTGAACACTTTGACTTCAATCTGTTGGTCCACAGAGAGCACGTCCGCGGGCTTGTTCACGCGCCCCCACGCGATGTCGCCGACGTGCAGCAAAGCATCCACGCCGCCCACGTCGACAAACGCGCCGTAATCGGTCAGGCTGCGCACTACGCCGGTCACGGTGTCGCCTTCTTTGATTTGCGAATACAGACGGTCCTTGGCCGTGCGTTCCTCCTCTTCGGCGACGGCTCGCCGATCGACGACGACATCTTCATCGGCCACGTCGAGCTTGATGATGCGGCAGCGAATCTCCTGCCCCACCAGATTCTCCATCTCGGACGCTTCGCGCACGCCGCTGCGCGACGCCGGCATAAACGCGCGCACGCCAACATCCACGCTGAATCCGCCCTTCACTACCGCCGTCACTGTGCCCAGTATGGGAGTCTTGTCGGCGAAAGCTTTTTCGAGAGCGTCCCAGTCCATGGGACGAGCGATTTTGAAGCGCGACAGCTCGTAGTAGCCATCCGCATCGCGCCCTTTGATCGTGACCGAGACTTTGTCGCCCGGCTTCAGAGCTTGGCCCTGCAACGTTTCGCCCTGCAGCGAGGTTACGGGCAGAATGCCTTCCGACTTGTAGCCGATGTCGAAGAAAACAGCCTCGGCCGTTATGGCAATCACCGTGGCCTGCAGTTGCCGGCCGTCTTCGGCTTTGTGGGAATGGCTCTTCTGGAACTGGTTGAGAATCTCGCCGAACGACTCTGTGTTCTCGGCTGGCTGAGTTTCTCGGGTAGGGACGTTGGGATTGGGACTGCTCGGGTTCGACATGAAGGATTACAGCCCTCGTTGCGGGAATCGAATTATTTAGGATATCGCGAGTGCGGCGTAGGCCTCATCACGCTACCCACTGCGGATCTTCTTCCGGCTTTACGATCTGCCCATCGCGCATGTGAATGATGCGGTCGCCGAATTTGGCCGCCTCAGGATTGTGCGTGATCATCAACACGGTCTGACCCAGTTCCTGGTTCGAGCGGCGCAGCATGCCCAGCACAATCTCGGAATTCTTCGAGTCCAGATTTCCCGTGGGCTCGTCGGCCAGGACCACCGCAGGCTTGTTAATCAATGCTCGCGCCAGCGCCACGCGTTGCTGCTCGCCTCCGGAAAGTTCCGCCGGACGATGCCCGAGCCGCTTGGTCAGGCCCAGCAGCTCTGTGATGCGGTTGAAATGCGCCGGATCGCGATCGCCATTGCCAGAGATTTCCTGCGCGATGAGGATGTTCGACCGGGCATCCAGCGTAGGCAGCAGATTAAATTTCTGAAACACGAAGCCGATCTTGCGCTTGCGCAGGCGAGTGCGTTCGGCGTCGGAAAGCGCCGCCAGTTCTTCGCCGTCGAGAATCACGCTGCCGCCGTCGGCCCGCGTCAATCCACCCAGAAGATAGAAGAGCGTCGATTTGCCGCTCCCCGAGGGTCCGACCACGCTGACGAATTCCCCCTTCTTCACGCTGAAGGAAATGCCTCGCAGCGCCTCGACCTCAATCTTACCCACGTGGTAGGTCTTGCGCAGGTCTTTTGCCTGAATGAAGGCGGCTTCGATGAATGCAACTTCGCTGGATGCAGGGCCCATGCCTGAAGGAATCTTACATGAATGAAGCGGTGAGGAGCGATGTCGGGGCAGTGCGGAACATCAATCGCGCTCCATCCAGCGCGTCTCTCAGGCGACTCCGGCGTGCCTTGAAATCTGTGCCCCTCGCGGCTGCGGCGCCTTCGGGCCTCGCTTGCGAATCAGCAGCACCCGGATGCGCTCCAGCAGATCGGCCGGCGCGTACATCCCTTTAGTCAGGAACACATCAGCTTTCGAATCGTGATCGTAGATGCGCACCTTGCTCGAGATGAGAATGGCGGGAGTGTTGGGCGAGAGTTCCTTGATTTTTGCGATCAGTTGCGGCCCGTCTAGGCCGGGCATCGCCATGTCGGCGATCACCAGGTCAATGCCGCCCTGCACAAAGCGTCCCAGCGCTTCCTCGCCGCGTGAGAAACTCGCGACCCGGTACCCGCGCGTCTCGAGCACAATCTTGCGATGGGACAGGGATTGCTCATTGTCGTCAACACACAGAATCGTCCGCTTGGGTTTCATCAGCCTTCCGCAAACTGGTGATCGAATCTGCCGGGACCAGAGCCACCACCAGAGGCTTTTCTCGATATGAAGAATGTCGCAGCGAACTGCATGCTAACCGGAAGGGTGCTCGCTGTAAAGTGCCGCCGATGCTAATGGGACTTTCTGGCCATTGCCTTTTTCCCGAGCGAGTGCGCGCGTCAGATTTTTCGGCTTCTTGCACCATGCCACTCAAAGAAATACTTCTCCGCGCATAACCTCGACCGCGTTGCCGCCCACGCGCACGTTAACTACGCGGTTACCGTTCTCCGAAGCGCGCACAAAAATCCGGCTGGGACGTTGCATCTCCAAACCCTGCTCAATGAGCGCACGCTCGTCGGGTCTGACCACACCATGGGCCACCATCCACGCCGCGGCACAGCCGGCGGCCGATCCCGTGGCCGGATCCTCGGTATTGTAAAACAGCATGCGGGCGTGCAAACGGGCCGCTGGATCTACTGTTTCCCGTGCTACGAAATAGAAGAACTTCGCATTCGTCCGTTGCGCATACTCGCTTATACCGTGGATGTCGATGCGTAGGTTCCTGATCACCTCGAGCGATTTTATTGGCGTGATGGTGAAGGGAACTCCGGTGGAAACTGTTTCGATCGGCAAGGACGCATCGAAATCCTCCACCCGCAAGCCCGTGGCCCGAGCTACGGCCACACGATCGTGTTGCATGCCAAACACGGGATCGATTTGCGTCATTTCGCCGAACAAAGGGTCTGCGTCCCGCTGCTCGAATCGCACGGGAACTTTGCCCACGTTCAACTCGAGTGCGATCCCGTCCAGTTGTTGTTCGCCGCGCAGCGCGAACGCGGTGCCCAGAGCGGGATGTCCCGCGAACGGCAACTCCTCCTGCACCGTGAAAATTCTCACCCGCACGCCCCGCTTGTCCTCGACCGCCTTATTGCGCGGGAAGATGAAAGTCGTCTCCGACAGGTTCATCTCTCGTGCAATCGCCTGCATCTCCGCGTCGCTCAACCCGCGGCCGTCAAAAAACACCGCCAGGGAATTGCCTTCGAGCGGTCTCGACGAGAAGACATCCCACTGCGTCATCGCCAGCCGGCGCGATCCGTTATTCATGACACCTCCCGAGCGCACTCCAACCAATAAGGTCCGACCAACAAGGGAAGATGCCTGAGGCCGCGACCGCGATGCAGAAAACCTGAAACGCCCCGCGTGCCGTTTGACACCAGCCCGGCGGGCTTCTATCCTTGCAAAATGACGCAGCCTACCAATTCCTGCATGATGTGTTGTTGCATCTGCCTGCTCGGTGGGTAGGGAGTCAGCGAGATTCTTCCAACCCACCCCAGCGAGCGGGTGGGTTTATTTTTTCCCCACTGCGCACGACTGGGTTTGGGCTGGGCGGGAGCAAAACTTTTAATCTTAAGTATTCAATGTAGAAAGGAGATATTTGATGACCACTGCTACCGAAACCACCAGTATCCCCCGCATCAACGACACGGCACCCGACTTTACTGCCGAAAGCACGCAGGGCACCATCCACTTTCACGAATGGATCGGCGACGGCTGGGCGATCCTGTTTTCCCACCCCAAGGATTTCACGCCGGTCTGCACCACCGAACTTGGCGCGATGGCGAAGCTGGCGCCGGAATTCGCCAAGCGCAACACCAAGATCATCGGTCTGAGCGTCGACTCCGTCGCTAACCACAAGAAGTGGGAGACCGACATCGAAGAAACGCAGGGCGCGAAAGTGAACTATCCCATGATCGGCGACCCGCAACTGAAAGTCGCCAAGCTCTACGGCATGCTCCCGGGCGATGCGGGAGATACCTGCGAAGGCCGCACCCCTGCGCTCAACGCGACCGTGCGCACAGTGTTCGTGGTGGGCCCGGACAAGAAAGTGAAGCTGCAGCTAAGCTATCCTATGACCACGGGCCGCAACTTCGACGAGATCCTGCGCGTCATCGACTCGCTGCAACTCACCTCCAAGCATTCGCTGGCAACGCCTGCGAACTGGAAGCCGGGCCAGGACGTGATCGTGGGCGGTAACGTCAGCGACGACGAGGCGCGAAAGAAATTCGGCAACTTCAAGGCTCCCAAGCCGTATTTGCGCATCGTGCCCCAGCCGAAGTGAGCGGCGTAACACGAGGTTGCGACCTCTGAGGTTGGCGTGGGAAGGCTGCGGTTCTTAGGCGCCGACGCCGGTCGCAAGCGATGCCGGCCTTAGCCCTGGAAACTTGCGCCGGCATTTGCGAAACAGAACAGGCCACGGATATAACAGTCCGTGGCCTTTTACTGTCTCATCGCGGAAGCGCATGCGGTCCGGTGATCGTCCCGGTCTTCAAAACCGGCGGGCGGCGGGTTCCCTCGTCGTCGGTGGGTTCGACCCCCACTCGCTTCCGCCAATTTCTAAGAGCGCAGCACTGGAAAATGAATTAACCGTCAGATGGCCTTTTAACAAGGCCACCTGAGCGTTAGAAGCGAACGCGAGCAGCCAGCTGAATGCTGCGATTGCCGCCGGGATTCTCTTGTGCTTGGCCTCCCAGATTGCCAAAAGTGGCTGGGGAGTAAAGCCCCCATGACTCCGGAGGATCCAGCCACTGATTATGGTTGAGGACATCCACGAAGTTGCCCTGGAATTCTAGAGCGATCGTTTCAGCGATTTTTATATTCTTTCGAATGCTGAAGTCCATATTCCAGTACGGCAGGCCGTAGACATAGGAAGTGTCCTTCGTGTCCAGGCCAAGGATCGGATTGCGGTAGTCGGCGAAGGCAGCTGCCGGGTTTTGAAAAATATTGACCGGGTAACCACCGGTGCCAATACCGTTGGACCCCGGCGTACTGTAAGCGTGACCATGCGCAGGAAGAGGTCCGAGCGGCACAGCGGTTGCCAGAGTGTTGAAGTTGATGGCATCCCCGCTGCCGAACTCTTGTCCGGAGAAGCCCGTAGTCCAGATTTGGTTGGGCTGTCCGCTGCCTGCGGTCAGAACGGTCGAAAACGTCCAGCCGCCCAGGACCCGTCCCATTACGCCTGATTGGCCCTTGTAGAACGGTGGGCTATAGACGATGAACGTGTTGTAAACGAATTTGCGATTATAGAACTGAGGTCCGTACATCTCGTTCAAGTTGTAGGGATCGTCGGGAGTGTATTCGCTGGTGGCTTGCACCAGGGCTCCCGTACCTAAAGCCTTCGACCAGGTGAAATTCGATTGCATGGTCACGCCTCTCCAGTCGGCCATTTTGACCGAGGCGAAACCCGCGTTGTAGTTGCCGTGCCCAACGCTGGCGTTGACCGCTACGCCGGAGGTCAGCTGGCCCTGACAGCCGAAACCTGTGCCAGCCCCGCAATCGGCGGCGATGGGGGTATTCATCATGGTGTGCGGGAAGTTGAAGGGCCCATTGTCCAAGTCGCTCCACATTGTCCAGACTTGTTGACCTGCGATGTTCGTACCCTCGTTCTTGACGACAGCAGCCGTGCAGTTCCCCGGCGTGCAGTAGCCAGTACCGGCGAGAGCAGCCTCGAAGAACGGCTGCGACTGAACCGCGCTTGCATTTTGTGCACAGCCCCCGCCAGCCATTCCCGCGAAGCCACCGCAATACTGCGTCACGACATTAGCGTAGGCCTGCGCGAACGATTGGCCCCCCAGCGTCATCATGTAAGGCACGGCGTTTATGTTGATGGGCTGATATTCGTGGGTAATCCTGCGACCGATGTAACCGAGCTCAAGAGTAACCTTGCGCGAGAGCTGGCGCTGCAGCGTGAGGTCGAACGAGTCTACGACATTGGGGCGGAAATGAGGATCCAACGACTCGCCCGCACCGGCTGCAATGGCGTTGTAGCCGGGGTAATCCGGCTGGGGCAAAGTTGTACTGGGCGTTGGGAGAGGCGCGTTGATCGTACCCGGTCCCGTCGCGCTATCGATGCCGATACGAAAAGCATTGCAAGCGAGTACTCCAGTCTGAGCCGGGCAGCTGCCTCCCGTTGGCGATAGGGGCGAGAAATCCTGCACGGGCTGAATCAAGCCCGTACCCAAGAGAGGTACGAGCACGAGGTCGACGCCATTCAGACGCCCGTAAACACGCCCATAACCGCCGCGAACCACTGAGTCCTGATGGCCAAAAATCTTCCCTATCGTGGTATCGGCGTCAAAATGGGGGTTCCAAGCCAGGGCAACGCGCGGACTGAACTCACCATAGAAAGGATCATACGGGTATTTGAGACCCTTTCCCGTATTGCCGACGAGAGCGAATCCGACTTCCGGATTGAATACCTGACCTTGCAGAGCAGCCCTCTGGCGGGCCGCCAGATAGTCCGGGGCGCTGACGGGCTCGTCATTTTGATCCACCAGTTCGACCTGCTTGCCGTTCTTTTCCACCGGCGGCATCTCCAGCGTCCATCCCAGCCCGTAGGTCAACGTCAAGGTGGGCTTCATATGCCAGGTATCGCTGAAATAGACGTTATAGAAGGGGATGGTGTCCTGATCGAAAGCTGGCGTCAGCGGGGGATTCAATGTCAGAGTAGGCCCGGAGCGCGTATATGCTATCTGAGAGATGGAAACGATTCCCAGCGCCGCCGCCGTCAGAGCAGGGCAGTTGGGAATGTCGGGAGATCCAGTCGCCGGGTTTATTATCGAGCAAATCGGTAGATCCGCGGTAAGTCCAGACCCCGAGGCGCCGATGCCGAGCTGATAAACAGGCTGGTAATTGATGCCGCCGCCGTTGTCGGTACGTTGATGCCAGTTAAAGTTGTGCTGATACTGGCCCCCAAACTGGAACAGGTGATCGCCGTGCAGCATGGAAATATCATCACGGAACATCTGGTCGTGACCATCCCAGAATCGGGTGCGAGTTTGTTGCGTGTTTACATTGTAGGGAGCGAGGTTTTCGTAGTGCCCATTGCCCTCACCGGAATAAATCTCCAGCGCTCCACCCAGCCCCGGCAACTGCGGGACGTCTCCCGCCCGTGCCCACTGCCACCAGTTGCGGAGATAGCTATAGTGGAAGTCGTTTGTAGTGTTCGGGGTAATGTTGGTCGTGATGCCGGCCACCCAGTACCAGGCTTGCTGCGGATCGCCGGACTGAGAAGCAGGTACGCCCAGCGTGTCGCCGGAAAAGAAGCCACCGATATCCACCTGATCGCTAGTGGCATTCGTCGCATACTTAAAATATCGATAGCTCGACATAAAGTGCCATTTCGCCGAGAAATCGTGATCAATGCGTCCGACCATGAAATTGTTCTTTTCGGGCAGGTTCACGTTGGCCGAGAAGCCCAGCACGTTGGTTCCATCACAGAGAGTGTTGACGCAGGAATGGTTCGATGGCGGCTCGAACGTGTTCCAGACTTGTGAAACCACGGGATTGAGTCCAATCCCGCGCGGGTCGATCGACGCCAAGCTGTAAACGGTGCCTGTCACGGGGTCTGTGATGTTACCGGCTAGTAGACCCGGCGAGGGCACATCTCGGTCAATCGTGACCGAATTGCCCGGCCAGCGAAAGGCTTCAAAGTTGAAGAAGAAGTAGGTTTTACCACCGGCGATATCCTTGGGGATGAGCGGTCCGCCAATGGCGCCGCCGAAACGGCTGTAATGGAAGGTCGGAAGGCCGACGTGACCGCAGTTAGGCGCGCCGCATTGGGCCACACCCTCCCAATTGTCTAGGTTATTTTGCCAGGCGTTCGACGACCAATTGTTATCGAGATAATACTCGTAGGCCGTCCCATGCCAGGCGTTCGTACCGCGCTTGGTGACGACTTTCACCTCAGCGCCGGCTGAGCTGTTGAAGTCGGCAGTCTGGCCGGCGGTGTTGACTTTGAACTCTTCCACGCTGTCTTGCGGAGTCGGCATCACGCCGGTAGGGTTCCCGACCCCCAGCCAAAAATAATTTTGGGCCGCCACACCACCGGTCGGGTCACCGGCATACGTCTGCGTGTACGTGGACATGTTGCCGTCCATGTCGTTGCTGTTATTGCCACCGTCGAGCGAAAAATAGCTTTGGTCGTTAACCGTCCCCGCAACACTGCCCTCCGGAGTGACGCCGGGCTGCAGCTCGACGAACGTGCTGACATCGCGGCCGATGCTGGGCAGCGCATCCAGCGCGGCGCTGTTGATCGTGTTGCCAACCGTCGCATTCATGGTCTGCAGTTCGTTGGTGGCCGAGGTAACTTCCACTACCACGCTGCTGCCGCCCACCTGCAACTTAAGATTCGCGTTGGTGGCCACACCCACCTCGATCGTGACCTGAGTCTTGGTGGTTGCGAAGCCCTGCTTGGTGACGCTCAATTCGTATCCGCCGGGGGCCAGGTCCACGAAGATGTATCGTCCGGCGTCGTTCGTGGTGGTTGAACGCGCAGTTTTCGTGGCGTTGTCGGTAAGGTTTACCGACGCACCGTTCACCACCGCGCCACTTGGATCGGTCACAGTGCCGGCAAGGGTGCCGCTATTGGTGGACTGCGCCCACATGGGAATCGCATTGGTCAGCACCAGTGTGATCACCAGGGCGACCACGCAGATCGTGAAACTCTGCAAACTCTGACGACGAACACGATTCATAACGCCCCTCCTGGACCCGATTGGCCCATGGCAGCAAATTGCACAGTGACTGCGAGATTTCCTTAACAAGCCGCAAACACTACCACTCTTGATAGTCCGAAAACAAGTCGTTGTTGTACTAGCTGTAATCAACTATTTTGCTGCAAAAAAGATCGCGCAAAGTGTTCGAGTGTTATGTTATGGGCGCGGCCGGTGACAGTGCGTTTCGCCATTGTTTATGGCCGCTATATGATCTGTCGGCGCGGCGAAGCGCAGCCGCAGTACTAGCCTTCCGCTAATGGCCAACATTTTGTATGGAGTTAACGGCGAGGGCGCGGGACACTCGACTCGCGCCAAGGAAGTTCTGTCTCATCTCGTTTCACAGGGGCACAGCGTCCACGTGGCCTCCTTCGACCGCGGCCTGTGCAATTTGCAAGAGCATTTCGACGTGACCGAGATCTACGGGTTCCGTTTCGCTTACGTCAATAACCGCGTGCGCTACAAACGTACCAATGGGAAGAATCTGATCACCCTCCCGCAGGCGGCGAAGAGCAATGTCCGTCTCAAGCAGTTCGTCGAGGAACGGAAGATTAACCTTGTCATCACCGACTTCGAGCCGCTCACTTGTCACGTCGCCCACAGGAAAAGGCTGCCGGTGATTTCGATCGACAACCAGCACTGCCTGACCAACGCCGTCGTGTCGTATCCCAGCCAATACCGACGCGACGCGGCGGCTGCCAGATTGGTCACGCGCCTGATGACGCCACGGGCCGACGCTTACCTCGTCATTTCCTTCTTCATGGCTCCGATCCGCAAGCGCAATACATTCCTGTTTCCGCCGCTGCTGCGGCAGGAGATCGTCAATGCTTCGCCGATCGAGGGCGATCACGTGCTGGTGTACGTGACCTCGCCTGCACCTGCCCTCGCAAGATTGTTGCGATCGGTCCGCTGCCGTTTTGTGGCGTATGGCTTCGCACGCGAAGGACAGGACGGAAACATCCTTTATAAGAAGCCTTCGCTCGACGGTTTCTTCGCGGATCTGGTCAGCTCCCGTGCGGTGATCGGCAACTCCGGGTTCTCTCTGGTGACTGAGGCTGTGCATTTGGGTAAGCCTTATCTCGGGATCCCTGTGAGCCATCAGTTCGAGCAGATCTTCAACGCATACTGGGTGCAGAAATCCGGTTATGGCGCCTACTGGGACGTCCTTACCAAAGAGTGCGTCGAGGCGTTCCTCTTCAACTCGCCGTATTACCGGGAAGCGTTGAAAAAGTATCCGCGCCAGGGAAACGGCGCTCTCTTCACCAAGCTGGACTCCTTAATCGCCGGCTACGTTTCCTAAGTTTCGCTTAACGGCGGTGGTACTAACGTAATGTCCGATCGTATGGGTTGAACGGATAGCATGTCTTGAGCACACCTCCCTCCCTCAACGGATGCCACGGGAAGGATTTCCTATGCACGAGTTCCGTCGATTTGTACTGCTGGTTCCAGCCATCATCTTTGCGCTAACGCTTGCCGTTCGCGCTCAGGACGAGCCCTCGTTGGGTGACGTCGCCCGCCAGACGCGCCAGCAGAAACAGCAGAAAGACGCTGAGTCCAAGGCCGCTGCCGCGAATGCGCAGAATGCCGATGCGCACAATAAGGACGTCCAGAACAAGGACGTTCCGAACCAGGGAGCGACTGGTACCGACGCTGCCGCCAACCCTCCCGCGCCCAAAACGCAGCACGTCATCACCAACGAAGACATTTCTTCACCTTTCGGCGCGACTCCGCAGACAGCAGGCACTCACGCGTCGGGCAGTCACTCGTCGGATGTGAAATCTCCGTCGGAGGGCAGCGAGACAGCCAAGGCTTCCGCCGAAACCTGGGGAGCCCAGATTCAGGCACAGAAAAACGCGATCTCTTCGCTGCAGGCCGAGATCACCCAGCTGAACGATTCCATTCAGTTCGCTCCGGGAAACTGCGTTTCCGGATGTGTGGAATGGAACGAGCGCCAGAAGCAGAAACAGGACCAGGTGGCAGCGATGAAAGTGCAACTCGAACAGCTGCAGCAGCACCTGGAAGAGATGCAGGAGGCCGCCCGCCAGCAAGGCTATGGCGGTTCCGTCTACGAGCCGTAGGAATTCAGCCGGCTCACTTGCCTTAATTCTGCGGCCGCGGGCCAGTGCTTGCTGACCCCTCCCCAGCCGCTCCTGTGTGTTACACTTTTTCCTTCATACTCACAATTTCAACAAGCACGACCTTAATCCACACATGCTTTTTTCCAAGGAATATGTGGGCTACCTGGCCCGCGAAGTCACCAAGAAACTGATCGCCGCCAAGATGATCGAAACCGCGGCCGTCCCGGCCGTGACGGAGCGCGTCAACGCCGCCCTGGTCGACGAACTCTCGCTGGAAGACCGCATCAACGACGAGGTCCGCGTCATCCTCGAGGCCTACTCCGAGGAAATGCGCAAGACCGGCGCCAACTACCAGGAAATGTTCCGCAAGGTAAAGACCGAGCTCGTGCGCAAATACAAGGCGGTGCTGTGAGACTCAGCCGCGACAAAATCAACGTGCTCGCCCGCGCCGTCGCCGAGGTGCTCAAGCAGATGGACGAAGTCGAGTTCATCGAAGACCCCAACACCATCCGCCAGGAAACCCGCAAGATTCTCGAAGACCTGCTCAACCAGGAAGAAAAAATCGACGGCGCCGCCCGCCAGAAAATCGAGAGCCAGAAGCGCACCATTCTCGAGGGCTCCCAGGAGTGGGACATCCTCTACCGCAAGTACTACAGCGAGGAAGTCAAGAAACTCGGCCTGTAATGTGGGGCGGACACTCCTGTCCGCGACGTCTTACGGGTTGGCAGGATACAGCCGGCCTGCTTCAGCGCAGACAGCATGTTCCATGCACTCCACTCTTCCGATATCTTCCCTGCCTTGAAGCGGAAGATGGTGATTCCCGAAACTCGAATCTTTTTGCCCGTAGCCGGCAGCCCCATGCCCGGCTGCGTGTTCGTGCCCCACGCCGTCCAGTGCACGGCGACCAAGTCCCCCTCGGCGACCATTCGGTTTACGGCGATCTGCACGTCCGGCAGGGCGGTGCGTTCGTCTCGTGCCGCAGCGCTATCGTCCGCCAGCGTGTAATCTCCGTCTGATCCATGGGCTACGAAGTCGGGCGCATGAGACTTCGCGTAATTCTCCAGTTTCCCCGTCCCGATTACGTCCTCAAAAAATGCTCGTGCGACCTTCTTGTTGTTTTCCTGCTCGCTGGCAGCTTGAGCGCGGTATGGCGTCGTCATGACAACCAGCAAGAGCGATAAGAGAGCAGCAGGATTTCTTCGCATATGAACTCCTTGTCATCAATTTCCTTTCATCCGCTTCTCTCTGCGGACAACGCCAGTATCCGGTCTATACCATGGTATAGAGTCAAGCGAAATTTCGAAGGCAGGATTTCTAGCAGACTCAGGTCCGCTCGTTTCCCGACTTCGCCGATTCTCATAAGCGAATCGTACCCCTATCGCGCCGTTTTCAGTTCAATCCTGATCAGGTTGCGCACTCCCCGCGCTGGCCGCTTGTCCTCGGTCACCACCAGCTTAAAGGGCCCCGAGTGCTCATCCAGGGGCTTGCCGTCCATCGTATCGGCGACGATCACTTCTCCTGGATGAAAACTCGGATCGACCTCACCCAGCGCCAGCACTACCGTGTAACCATCCGATCCCGTCGCGACGACGTAATTCGCCAGCGCTTCGCCGCGCAGCGCGTTGCCCAGCGGCGCGTCCATCTTTGCCAGCACGTCCGCCAGGCGAACGCCTGAGTAAGTCTCGTCGGCATTGGTGTGGGAATTGTGAAAATTCACGGTGGTTCGCGGCATCGCTTTCAGGTCGGCTGCCGACAACTCCATCGGCTCGTGGCTCGGGCCGGCGACGCCGAGAATACTCTTCGTCGCCGAGGCCGCACCGACTGAGGCTTGTTGCGCTCCAAGAACCGAGGTGCAGAACGAAACAACAAAAACAGCCACCAATCTTTTCGCACGCATGGCGAAAGCATAGTCCCTTCCTAGCCATGAAAAAAGCCCCGCTGGCGCGGGGCTGCAAGGAGCTCGAAGCGGACGCAGGGGTTTGTCAGGCCACGTCCGTCAGGCTTTTTTCTCTTCGCTGCTCGATCATCTGCACGTGCTGCCGGTAATGCTGCGCATTGGTTACAATCTTGCGCTGCGGCAGACTCGGTACCCACAGGTTGCGCAACACCCCGCGGCGCTCGCGGCGCGATCCCACATGTCCGCGGTGCCGCATGTTCGTGAGAGTTTTCTGCGACGTCAATTGCTGCCAGCCGGTGCCCTCACTGATATTGAATACCCCAATGTACCCTCCGGCCAGCAGCTCCAGAGGATTCTGAATTTTGTTCATGCGGTCAAACTGCGTCGAACCCTGTGCGCGAAAATTCTCAAACCACGCCGGATACACAAAGTCCGACACCAGCACATTGTTGATCTGGTATCCAAAACTGTCGTCCTCGCACGCGTCGCACACTTCGTAGGCAAAGAGCGTCCCGCTGGTGTTGGCGTTCTGCACCAGAACGCTCAGGTTGATGTTCGGGTCGGCCAGCATCTCCAGCAATTCATGGCTCGCCGTGACGCTCCACGAAGTGCCGGCCTTCAGATCGCTGGCCGCGAAGACCTTCCCGATCGGCAAACCGTCCGGCGTCAGATCATGGTAGCCCAGCGCTCCCGCCTGATCGGAATCGTCCAGAATGGCCAGCCACCAGCTTCCAGCCGTGGGCTGTGTGCCCTGCGGAATCATCTTCAGTTCCGCGTCGATGCCCCAAATGGGGCGGAAGTCGTTCGTGACCTGCTGTTGCAGGGCGATCACGACCGGGGTAACGTCAGCATCGGTCAGCACCGTGCTCTCGTTGATGACGGATATCTGAGCTGTCGCATTTTGCGCGTGTGGCATCTGTGGCATCTGTATTCGCTCCTTTCATCAACCGGATTCCCGAAGAGCGCGCGGGAAACGTGCGTGACTCTTCAGCGCGAAGGTAATACCCTGAGTTTCGTGGGACAAGGAATATCGCAAGAAAATCGCAGCCATTCCTGATTCGGGATGCCACTTTGGGAAGCGAGGGGATTTCAGATTGAGGACTTGGGATTGAAGATCTCAGAACCCAGATCGCTTTTGATTCTGCAATCTGAAATCTGCAACCTGAAAATTTGTGTTTGCCATCCTGAGCGAAGCGCAGTTTGCTGAGCGAAAGATCTGGGTGAGCGACCGCGCGTCATCGCGCGCAGCGGGATGACAATCAAGCGCGACGCGAGCATCCTTAGTAATTTGATCCAATGACCACCCTCTCCATCTCCGACCTCACCGCCCTCATCCGCCGCGCCGCGCTCGCAGCCGGCTTCGACCTCTGCGGCATCGCTCCCGCCGCCGACGCCGCGGAACTCGCGCACTTTCCCGCATGGATCGCCGCCGGCCGCGCCGGGGAAATGAAATACATGGAAGCGCGCGACGAAAATGGCGAGCTCAAGCGCAGTTCACTCCGCCGCATCGCGCCCTGGGCGCATAGCGTCATTGTCTGCGCCATCAACTACAACACCGAAAATCCTTACTCAACCCAAGTGCACGATCCCGACCGAGGATGGATCTCGCGCTACGCCTGGAGCCGCGAAGACTATCACGACGCCGTGCTGTGCCGTCTGCAACAGGTCGAAGCCGCGGTGTGCGAAGCGGTGCCCTCTGAGGAGCGAACGAATCTCATCACTCGCTCCTACGTCGACACCGGTCCCATCGTCGAGCGTGTCTTTGCGAGACACGCAGGCATCGGCTGGATCGGCAAGAACACCTGCCTCATCAACCAGAAACAGGGATCATGGCTCTTCCTCGGCGTGATTCTCACCTCGCTCGAACTCACACCCGACGTCTCTGCTTTGAATCCGCCTCCGCCCGACCGCTGCGGCACCTGCACCCGCTGCATCGAAGCCTGCCCCACCGATGCCATTGTCGCACCCTACCAGCTCGACTCGAACAAATGCATTTCCTATCTGACCATTGAGAAGCGGGGCTCCATCCCCGAAGAGCTGCGAGCAGGCATGGGCCGACACATCTTTGGCTGCGACATCTGCCAGGACGTCTGCCCCTGGAACCGCAAAGCTCCGGTGACAACAGTGGCCGAGTTCAAGCCTCGTCCCGGCCTGGTCAACCCGGCCCTGGCCGAGTTCGCAGAAAAGCTGGCAGAAATGTCAGAAGAACAATTCCGCGAGACCTTCCGCCGCTCGCCCATCCGCCGCGCCCGCCGCTCTGGCCTGCGCCGAAACGCTGCCATCGCCATGGGCAACAGCGGAAACCGGGATTTCCTGCCCCTGCTGGACAAGCTGGACAGTGACCAGGACGAATCTGTCGCCGAAAGCGCCCGCTGGGCGAAGGCGCGTCTGCTGGCATCCGGCGAAGAATCATCCACTGAATAAAATGTCCGGACAGCGCTGGGTTGGGCTCCGGTTCGCCTTTTGCGGCCGTTTGGGGCTTCCTGCAACCTTCTGGCGTTCAGGCTTTTCTCGCCCACACCTGAGTGACGCGTGCCAGCATCAGAAGGATGGATTCATCCTGAGCGATCTCGCGCATTTCTTCGCAGATAGCGTCGAGCTCCTCCGAAGTGGATGCGTGAGCGGCCAAAATCGCGGGCGCTGCTTCTCTCAACGTCAGCTCCCAAAATCGCTTCTCCTCACCGCGTAATACGGCGATCTGGTTCACCTTTGCCTCCGGCTGCGTGAAGCCCGCTTCGCGAAATAGCCGGGGCAGCTTGAGACCGATGCAGGAATCGAGGCCGTGGCTGCGATTCACAGCATTGCTGATTTCAACAAGTCGCTTGTAGGCGTGTGTCGCGGGTTCGGTGAAGATGCCATCATCGTCGTGATCTTCGCATACGAGGATTCCGCCCCGCTTCAAGAGTGAACTCATTTCTGCCACTGCCTTGGCAGGATCAGCGAGATGGCACAAGAGGAACCGGCAGTAGACAAGATCAAAAGAATCCCGCGGCAAGCCAGTCTCGTAAGCATTGCCTTCGCGGAATGAAAGATTTGTGATGCCGGCTTCTGTCGCGCTTTTTCCCGCAATGTGCAGTTGCTCAGAACTTGAGTCCACGCCCGTCACTGATCCGCCGGGGCTGACGTGCATTGCCACCCATTGTGCCGTGAGGCCGATGCCACAACCGATCTCCCCTACACGCATGCCTGGGGACAGCCCGGCCGCGGACAGCAAGTGGCGCGTCGCCGGACCAAAAATTCGCTCCAAAAGGTCCAGACGAGAAACAGCTTTCTCCCCGGTCGCCAGTATGTATGGCTTATCTGGGGGATGCCCGTTCTGCATAATTCCCGCCTAGAGTAGCGAATCCGAACAAGTAGCGTACCAGGGTTCAATATATTCGCTTTATATTCTCCGGTCGCCAACATCCCTTTTCTACCCTGAGTTTTCCACACCTCAGTAACTGGTTTTTCCGATTCCGCGCAACTATTCTTTTGCTAAAGGGTTCTAATTAGCTGAGTTAGAATCAATTGTCTGGGGTAACGATGCCCACACGCCACATCCAACCCATGCGGCGCGCCAGCAGCAGACTAATCCTGCTGCTGTTCACTTCGTTGTTGCTGGTGTGCTCAACGCTCGCCAGCGCCTCAGCCACGCTTTTTCTGGAAGAACCCTACGGCAGACTGGGCTTTTTCACCGCGACCGGCCACGCCGCCGTCTATCTTTCCGGCGTCTGTGCCGATACTCCGCTGATCCTGCGCCCTTGCGCCGCCGACGAAACCGGAGTCGTACTCAGCCGCTATGACGGCGTTGGCGGCTACGACTGGATCGCCATTCCTCTCGTTCCATATCTCTATGCCGTCGACTGGCCCGAAGATGTGCCATTGTTCGCCGACGCGAAAACGGTAGCGCTCCTGCGCGACCACTACCGCCGCAAGCATCTCGAGTCCGTTGCGCCCGACGGCCCAAGTGGCGAAACGCCGGGCGGAAACTGGTACGAACTCGTGGGTTCGTCCTACGACCGCACCATTTACGGCTTCGAAATCGACACCACACCCGAGCAGGATGCGGCCCTGATCCGCAAGCTCAACTCACAGCCGAACGAGTCTCATTTCCACACGGTTTCGCGAAACTGCGCCGACTTTGCCAAAGAGATCATCAACTTTTACTATCCCAAGGCGCTGCATCGCAGCGTCGTGGCCGACGTGGGCATAACAACGCCCAAACAAATCGCCAAAATGCTGGTGAAGTACAACCAGCGCCATCCTGAAATAGAGTATTCACGGCTGGTCATCGCGCAGGTGCCGGGCAGCATGCCGCGCAGCTCCGCCGTGCACGGCGTGGTCGAGTCGTTCCTTAAATCGACGAAATACATTGTGCCCACGGCTGTGGCATGCCCGTTCTGCGCCGGCGGCGTTGTGGCCGCCTACGTCGCCACGGGCGCAGGCCGGTTCCGACCTCCGCAGGACGCACTGGTGATGAACCCCGGCCGCGAACCGGAGCCACATCTCGACACTGAGGATTTCCGCGCCTACCAGCACCAGTTGAGGAGTCTCCTCGCCGAGAGCTATCCCGTAACTTCGGGACAGAATGCGGGCAAAGCGTGGGCAAAATTGCAGGCAAGAGCGAAGAAGGATTTCGACCACGACGGCCGGCTGGTTCTCCAGATGCAGTACGGGGGCCGCATGGTTCGCGTCGGCGCCTCGGCTGAAAATGTGTTGAGCGGCGATGCGCCGCCGCAGCTTGTCCGCGAACTGCTCGAAGCGCGGTTGCAGTCAGAATTGCACGGGAAGTCGCCTCACGAAGTCGCAGAAAGCGAAGTCTCTCGCGACTGGAAACTGCTGCAGCAAGCCCTGTCCCCGGGCGCTGCACCTCTGACTGCCAGTAGTACGACTCTGCGCTCTGAAACCGCACGCGGCAACGCACCTTAACCTGCCGCGCCGCGCATAGCGAACGCCTGTGCTTCGTGAAACCCACGCACTGAGCTCCTGGTCTTGTCGGGTTGTGAGCGGCGCCTACTGGTCTTGTTGTTGTGGTGGCTGCTGCGGTGGCTGCGGTATCGGCATTCCCGGGCCTGGAACCGGCGGCTGTCCCGGCTGTTGTTGCTGCTGCTGTTGTTGCTGCTGCATCAGCAACTGCCGCTGCTGCATCTCCTGCAGCAACTGCTGCGGCGTCTTTGGCTGGTTGGCATCGGGCGGGTTCGCCGGTTGTTCTGCAGCATCAGCAGGCGGAGGCGTGGGCTCGGCGTTGTCATCTGCGTTCTCTTCCACCGCGTCCGTATCGCTCGCTTCCTGCGCCATCTCTGGCGCGGGCTGACTCGCGTTTTGCGGCGCAGGCTTCGCGGGCTGCCCCGGATTGGCGCCGGGCGGGTTCTCCGGCCCGCTCTTCGCGACCAGCACTACGCGCGTCAGCAGGTTCGCGTCGTCAGGAGACCCGAGCAGAACGTAGTTGAAACGCGATCCGTTGAGTAGTTCCGCTACGACCTCTCGCGGCGAACCTGGCCCCAGCCGCATCACCACGTGCTCCGGCGCGTCGGGAATGTCGATATCCGCTTGGGTCAGCTTCTTCACAGCTTTCAGAATGTCGCCCAAAGTTGAATTGGGCGAGACGATGGTCAACAGCCCGTTTTGATAACTCACTTGCGGCGCGATCGGCCGCACCGAATCCAGAGGAACCTGCGGTACTGGCCGCCCTGTAGGTCCAGAAGGCAACGGCGGCGGAGGCTGCTGCTGTTTTTTCTTTCGCGGATGAGTCTGCGTGTCTGCCGCCCGCGCGAAACTCAAGCTGTTCAAGGAGGGCACAACCAAGCTGAGCAGAACCACGCTCACCACGGCCAGGCACAGGACGAGCTTGCCCGTAGACGTCACGACCCTGCGCCCAGTGCCCATAGACCCTTCCTCCCAAGCGGTCGTTTCAGGGGATACAGCAGATCTACAAGAATTCTACACCGCGTCCGGCCTTCGGGAATGCCTGACGGAATGCTCCAGAAGTACCCCACAAGTAGAACGTTGCAATTTCTTTCCCTTGCCGCCTTTTCCCGTTCGCTCAATCCCGGTGCTAGGATCGTTATAGAGCAGGTCTTTATACAACAGCCCGTGGAAGCCTCGATGATTCAGTGCCTTCGCTTCGTTTTCATTGGCTTGTTTGGCTTGGCGATCGTGGGGTCGTCCAGCCCGCCCGCAAGCGGGCAGAGCTGTCAGACCTCCGCCGATATCGATGACGCCCCCCGCGCGGCCATCACTGCCGCCGGACAGCGCTACTTCGACATGGCGGTCAAGGCAGATGCCGGGTCCCTGCGCCAGAACGCCGTTCCCGCGCTCGCCACCGACTTCTCCGGGGTGGAATCGGCCGTCAAGGAACGCCAGCAGGATCTTGCCGGCGCGCAGGCCACGCCAAAGATTTTCCTGCTCGAAGTCGCAGGCACCGAGCCCATGCCGCACGCCGAGTTCCTCTGCGGAGTCTTCGGCAAGAACGGGCAAACGGCCAACAGCGCGGCTTTCTATCTTGACAATCTCATGCCGGCGAAATATGCGGTTGTGCTCTTCGACGCCGCCACGCCGCACGCGCGCACGAATGTTTCGTTCATCCTGCAGCAGGACGGAACCGACTGGAAGCTTGCAGGGTTCTATGTGAAGCCCGCGCAACTGGCTGGACACGACAGCGACTGGTTCTCCGCGCGTGCCCGCGAGTACAAGTCCAAAGGCCAGGTGCACAACGCATGGCTCTACGCGCTCGAAGCGCGCAACCTGCTCGCTCCGGTGCCGTTCATGAGCACACAGGCCACCGACAAGCGCGACGCCGATGCCCAAAGCCTCGAGCCCACTGACGTTCCGGCCAACGGCAAGACCGTTGACCTGGTCGCCGGCACGACGACCTACAAGCTGACCGCGCTCTTTCCTGCCACAGTTGGCAATGACCTTGATCTCATCGTGAAGTTTCAGGCCACAAACGGAGACGTCGCGGATACCAACAAGGCCTACGCCGCGAACGTTGCCGTGATGAAGGCGCTGGTGGCGAAGTATCCAGAACTCAGGGAGGCCTTTGCGGGCGCGGTCGCCCGCGCCGTCGATCCCTCCGGCCACGACTACGGCACGCTGCTCGCGATGAAAGACATAAGGTGAAGGTTACGCACCCATTCGGCGTCCGGTATGAAATGTGCGAAGTGTTCCTTAAGGAACATTGCACGTGCAAGGATGTACGTACGATCGAGGATTGGCAATATGAAGATGTATGTACACGACGGCGTAAGTGGCTGGGCGTGTTAGAGATACAGAAATTGGGAGAAACGCGGAGAACGCTGGGGAAAAACGGGAACGCAGGACCTAGAGGCCCGTTTTCTTGAGCGCGTCAGGGCATCCTCAGAAGAAGAGGGCTTTCCCACTTTGTCGGTGAACCTCGAAAATGGCCCGTCCACGCCAATACTCCGCCGCGAGCCTGGAAAACGGAGAACTTCCCAGTAGTAGGCGATTTGAAATTGAAAGTCGCCCACTAACACCTCGGTCACGTTGACTCGAACTGGACATTTCTGAAAAACTAGCTTCTTTGAAGCTGGGCATTTTCAGCTTCTCGCAGATTCTGCGCGCGCGACTTGCATGGAACTCCTGCTCAATCTCGCCTGGGTGCTGCTCGCCGTGCCCGCATTCTGGCTCTGGCGAGGCGCTCGCTCCGAACACAAGTTCAGCTCGCTGCAATGCCTGCTGGCTCTTGGCTGCGTGCTGGTCATGCTCTTCCCGGTGATTTCAGCCACCGACGACCTGCACGCCATGCGGTCCGAGATGGAAGAATCGCCGGTCAGCAAGCGCAGCGTCCGCCAGTGCAGCAACGACAAGGCTTCCGCGTGGCAGAGCCGACTGCAGAGTCCGCCCGCCATTCTGCCAAAGGTCACGTCGTTCAGCCTCTTGGACGAGTGCACAATGCTGCCCCTCAGCATGGCTTTCTCCCTCCCCGCGTCGCCCCCGGCTCTTGCCGCCAGCCGAGCTCCACCTCAATTGGCATAGATTCTGATCCTTGCTGCGTCTTTTGAGATCTGACCTGCGAGTTCGGTCCGATGGAAAAATTGGCGCCGCAATCCTCAATCTTTTCTCTATCTTTACGGATTCTTGACGAAGCAGGCCCCATGCTGTCGGCGGCCCGCAGCGGGCCCGCCGTAAATGGTGTTCGGCGAGTAGATTGAAGTAGTTTCAGAGACAAGCTGATGCGGAAAAAACCTTCAACAACCGTGATTGTGCTGGCTGCACTGGCCACTTCGGCGCTGCACGGGACGCCGCCTGCTGCCGCCCAGCAATCGCCGCCACCGGCACAATCCGCTCCGGCGCAGTCTCAGGTCGTCTGGACCTGGGACACCGTCAAGAACAACTTCGAAATCCACAATACAACCCTCCTGGCGGGGCAGTTGAACATCGACGAACTGAAAGCCGAAGAGATCACAGCATTCCTGCGGCCCAACCCCCAGTTCAACCTCACCGTAGATGGAACCCAGATCGCTCCCAGCCACGGCGAGTGGCAGCCGTTTGCCGGAACGTTCGAATCGCCGGGTATCAGTCAATTGTTCGAGCGCCGCAACAAACGCCATCTGCGCCTCGAAGCCGCCAAACAGGGCACGGCCATCGGCCGAGCGCAACAGGCCGATCTCGACCGTACGCTGCTCTTTAATCTGCGTAGTGCTTTCATCGGCGTGCTGAACGGCAAGGCCGTGCTCAAGCTGGCAGAAGATAATCTCGACTACTACGACCACGTGCTCAAGATCAGCCGCGATCGTTTTCAGGCCGGCGACATTGCCCAGATCGATCTCGACCGGCTCGAGTTGCAGCGCGTACAGTACGAATCCGACCTGCAAAGTGCGCTGGTCAATCTGCGCAGCACCAAGATTAATTTGCTGGCGCTGCTTGACGACCACCGCCCCATCGACAGCTTCGACGTCGACGGTCCCTACGACTTCAGCGACCAGTTGGCTGCGCTCGACGACTATCGCAAAGACGCCCTCGACGCCCGTCCCGACCTGCGCGCCGCAGTGTTGACCGTTCAACAAGCTCAAACGAACTCCAAGCTGGCCGAGGCCAACGGCTCGACCGATCCAACCTTAGGCGCATGGTACACGCACAACGCCTCTACCAATAACCCCGACGCCATCAACACGCTCGGCGTCAGCGTCAGCATCCCGTTGCGCGTCTTCGACCGCAACCAGGGCGAGAAACTGCGCACCAAGATCGACATCAAACGCAGCCAGCAGTTGCGCGAAGGCGCGGAAATTCAGGTGTACAGCGATGTGGACACCGCTTACGCCCTGGTCGAAAGCAACATTGCCCTACTGAAGCCCTACAAGCGCCAGTATCTCGACCAGGCCGTGCGCGTACGCGACACCATCTTCTTCTCTTACCAGCGCGGCGGCGCCTCCTTGCTCGACTTTCTGAACGCCGAAAGCGACTACCGCACCGTGCAACTGAGCTATGTGAATCTGGTCGGCACCTATCTGACGGCGGCCGCACAAATGAATCAGGCGGTCGGCCGTGAGGTGATCCCATGAGGACTCAATACAAAAATATCCATGTAGGGACAGCCGCCCTCGGCTGTCCGGTCGAGCGCAGCTCGAAAGCCTTGCAGCGCACCAGCGGCGAGCTGCGCCGTTGCGCTCTTGCCTTAGTTCTCTGTTGCACGTTGATGCTCCTCATCGCTGCCTGCTCCAGCAAGCCCGACGAGAGAGCCGAGGTTCCGCCAAAACCCGTCGTCGAAACCGAACTCGACGCCAACAACTTCAAGGTCGACCATCCCGATCAGTTTCCTCTCGTCGCCGCCACCGAACACAAAGCGGTCCCGGCACTAAATGTCACCGGCGTAGTGCAGCCCGATATCGCCCGCGCGGTGCCCGTCATCTCACTTGCCACCGGCCGGGTCATCGAACTCAAGGCGCGCCTCGGCGATACCGTGGAGAAAGGCCAGGTCCTCGTCCGCGTCCGCAGCAACGATGTATCCGGCGCTTATCAGACGTACCTGAAAGCTGAGAACGACGAGCGCCTGGCTCGTATACAGCTCGAGCGCGCCCAGACTCTCTATGACAAGGGAGCCATCGCCAAGAGCGCCCTCGAGCAGGCCGACGACACCGAAGCCGACGCCAAAGCCGACCTCACCGCGGCCACCGAACAACTGCACACCCTCGGTATTGACAAAGACCATCCCTCGGCCATCATCGACATCACAGCGCCGGTCTCCGGCGTAATTACGGACCAGGAAGTGACCACCGCTTCCGGCGTGCAAGGCTTGTCCGGTCCGAATCCTTTCACTATCTCTGATCTTTCCTACGTCTGGATCATCTGCGACGTCTACGAAAACGATCTCGACGCGGTACGAGTGGGCGATACCGCTGACATCCGGCTCAACGCCTATCCTAACCAGGTACTGAAGGGGCGCGTGGATAACATCCTGCCTGTGCTCGATCCCAATATCCGCACCGCGAAAGTTCGTATCGAAGTCAAGAATCCGGGAATGATGCGCATCGGCATGTTCGCGACGGCAACTTTTTACGGCAAACAGGCAGAAACGCACTCGGCCGTCCCGGCAACTGCCGTGCTCCATCTCCACGACCGCGAGTGGGTTTACACACCCCTGGGCAACGGTCATTTCCGGCGCGTGGAAGTGGTCACGGGAATCATGCTACCGAACAAACAACAGGAGATCGTCTCCGGCGTGAAGCCTGGCGACCAGGTTGTAGCTAATGCCTTGGATCTGCAGAACACGGTGGAGCAGTAGGTGAACGAATAAATGATTCGCCGCGTAGTCGATTTCGCCCTTGGCAACCGCCTGCTGGTCCTGGGCTTTGCCCTGCTCTTGTTTGCCTGGGGCATCGTGTCGTTCCACAACCTGCCCATCGAGGCCTACCCCGACGTTGCCGACAATTACGTCGAAATCATCACGCAGTGGCCCGGAATTTCGGCTGAACAGATCGAGCAACAGGTCACCATTCCGCTCGAAACCAGCATGAACGGCATCCCGGGCGTGGTCCACCTGCGTTCGTTCTCACTATTCGGCCTGTCCGACCTCAAGCTCATCTTCGAAGACGGAACCGACAACGCCTGGAACCGCGAGCGCGTCCTCGAACGACTCAGCCAGGTGACGCTCCCGCCAAACGTTTCGCCGCAGATGGGCACCGACTGGAGCCCCGTCGGCCAGATTTATTTCTTCACCCTGCGCAGCACGAACCCGAAATACGACCCGATGGAGCTGAAGTCCATCGAGGACTGGATCGTCGAGAAGAACCTCAAGTCCGTTCCCGACATTGTCGACGTTGCCAGTTTCGGCGGCCCCACCCGCGAATATCAAGTCCGCCTCGATCCCAATAAGCTCGTCTCCTACGGTCTGAGTCTGGCCCAGGTCGAGCAGCAGCTCGTCAACAACAACGCCAATGCCGGAGGCAGCTTCATCCAGGCCGGCCTGCAACAGATCAACGTCCGCGAAGTCGGACTCGTCGACCACGTCCACGACATCGAAGAGACGGTCGTCTACACCAAGAACGGCACGCCGCTTCGCATCAAAGACATCGCCGTCGTGGCGCAAGGCCCGAAAATTCGCCTCGGCCAGTTTGCCCGCGCCATCCACAAAGAAGACGGAAAGATCATTGACAACGACGACGTCGTCTCTGGCATCGCCCTTCTGCGCAAGGGCGCGCCTGCCGATCCCGCCCTCAAAGGCCTCGAAGCCAAAATCCAGGAAATGAACGATCACATCCTCCCCAAGGGAGTGAAGATCGTTCCCTTCATCGACCGCAGCGATCTGGTGCATTTCACCAGTCATACCGTGCTGCATAACCTCACGGAAGGAATGATTCTGGTCACGATCATTCTCTTCGCCTTCCTTGGCAACGTGCGCGGCGCGCTGATTGTGGCGGCGACGATTCCCTTTTCTCTGTTGTTTGCCTCGATCTGCCTTGATCTGCGCCAGATCCCCGCCAACCTGCTTTCTCTGGGCGCGCTGGACTTCGGCATGGTGGTGGATGGCGCAGTGGTGATGATCGAAAACATCGTGCGCCACATGAGCTTCCACAATGGCAGTGCAACGCCTACAGAAAAAATTGGCGAAGCGGCCCATGAAGTGCAGCGCCCGGTTTTTTATGCCATCGCGATCATCATTACCGCGTATCTGCCCATTTTTACTCTTGAGCGGGTCGAAGGCCGGTTGTTTCACCCCATGGCGTGGACGGTCGCGTTCGCGCTGCTGGGAGCACTTATTTTTTCAATCGGGATCGCCCCCGTGCTGGCCAGTTTCGCCTTCGCCAAAGGCGCGAAGGAGTGGCGCAATCCGGTAATGGAGTTTCTGACGGAACGCTATCGCCATGCCGTCCGCTGGGCGATTCGGGAGCGAGCGCTCACGGTAGGGGTGGGAGTGGTGAGCCTTTTCGTGGCGATCTATCTCGCCTTTGGCGGCGTCATCGGCTCCGAATTTCTCCCTCACCTGGATGAGGGCGCTCTTTGGGTACGCGGTACGCTCGCTCCCAGCACGGGACCGGACGAAGGCATTCGAGTTTCCAATCAGGCACGAATCGTGCTCTGTTCGTTCCCCGAGGTGCCGCAGTGCACCAGCCAGGTGGGCCGTCCGGATGACGGAACCGATACGACCGGTTTCTTCAATACTGAATATTTCGTTGATCTTAAACCCAAAGAGCAGTGGCGGCCGGTGTTCCATCAGAATGTGGACGAACTGATCGCCGCCATGAATCGCGAATTGAACAAAATTCCCGGCGTAGTTTGGGGCTTTTCTCAACCAATCGAAGACAACATGGAAGAGGCGGTCAGCGGGGTGAAAGGCGAGCTGGCGACGAAGGTGTATGGCGACGATTTGAAAGTGCTGGAAGAAAAAGCCGATCAGATTGTCGGCATTATGGGCAAAGTCAAGGGCATTGAGGATCTGGGCGTATTTCGCGTTCTAGGCCAACCCAATCTGAATCTCACCGTCGATCGGGATGCCGCCGCCCGCTATCAGATCAACGTTGCAGACGTGCAGGACGCAATTCAGACCGCGGTCGGCGGCAACGCGCTTACCCAGGTGCTGCAAGGCGAGGCGCGCTACGATCTGGTGCTCCGCTATCTGCCTCCATATCGCGACACGCAGGAGGCCATCGAGAAAATTCGGCTGCTTTCTCCCACCGGCGAGCGGGTTTCGTTGGCGCAGCTATGCAAAGTCTCCGTGGTAGATGGCGGATCGGAAATCTACCGCGAGGGCAATCAGCGCTACGTGGCTATTAAATACAGCGTGCGCGGGCGCGATTTGGGCGGAGCTGTGGAAGAAGCCATGGACAAGGTCAACAAGCAGGTTCAACTGCCCAAGGGATATCACATCAATTGGGAGGGTGAATACCAGAGCAAGAAACGGGCCGACGAACGGCTGCTGATCGTGCTGCCGATTACGATTTTCATCATCTTCATCATCCTTTATACGATGTTCCGCTCATTCAAATGGGCGATGCTGATACTGGCTAACGTGGCCATGGCGCGCGTTGGAGGCTTGCTGGCGCTTCTGTTTACGGGAACGAACTTCAGCGTTTCTTCCGGCGTGGGATTTTTGGCTCTGTTTGGAGTTTCAGTGCAGACCGGCGTGATCATGCTTGAGTACATCAATCAGTTGCGGGCGCGGCGGTATTCCATCGAAGACGCGGCAGTCGAAGGAGCGGTGCTCAGGTTGCGTCCCATCATGATGACGATGCTGGTGGCAACGCTGGGATTGTTGCCCGCGGCCTTGTCGCACGCTATCGGTTCCGATTCGCAGCGGCCATTCGCTATCGTGATCGTCGGCGGCCTAATCGCAGACCTGGTGATGAGCATCTTCCTTCTGCCAACGCTTTACGTCTGGGTCGCAGGCGAGTTGGATGTACTGCCGCCGGCTGAGCCGGGGTTTGCCGAAGGAGAGCACGTGGATTAGCTTGGCGCTCGAGGCAATCTCTCGCGTCAACGTTCTTCGAACACGTATTCGTGCTGCGCGTCGCGGATCGTCAGCGTTCGTTTCGCTCCGGAGCCCGCCACGAACTCAAATCCCAACTCGCCCGGTACGATGGTAATGAAGGAGATCGTGCCATCCGGATTCTTGCGGCTGGCGACTTCGCTTTTCCAGTCGCCAAAATCGAAGATCGTTGCGGATCCCGATGTGCTGACGTTAAGTTCACCGAGCTTTGCATTCACGTAGTGTCTGGCGAGCTTCGCACTCTCCGCCGCATCGGCCGGGATGGTCATCAATTTGCGCTCAGCGGCCAGGTCAGCATAGAAACTTTTTGCGTCAGCATTCAGCAGCCCCTCGGCCTCCGGATGCCCGTCGAACAGAACCTCGAGTAACTTGCGCTGGATGCGGTTGCGCAGCAGCCAGCCAGGGTCAGCATTCGTAAGGATGACTAGGCCCACGTTTTGCTGTGGCAGCCACATCATGTCGCTGTGATATCCGATCAAATCGCCGCCGTGATGCACTACGGGTACGCCGTAAGTCGTATCGACCTCCAACCCCATCCCGTAGGTGACATCCTTGCCGATGCTGACTTGCGGAGCGCGGCGCTCGAGCAACGGTTCTTTCGAAATGTAAGTCGTTCCATCCGGCAGCTTGCCCTCCGCGAGTTCCATGGAGATATACTTCAGCATGTCGTTGACGCTGCTCCAGGCGCCGCCGGCGGGCCGCGCCGGGACGACGGCATCGTTTACCGCCGTCATCGCTTTGGAGGTTTTTCCATCAATGTCGGGAGAATGTGAGCCGGCGTGGTTGGCGGACAAAGCCCGCTTGGCGTCGAAGGTCGTCTCCTTCATCCCCAATGGATCGAACACATATGACTGCATGGCGCTGTCGTATGCAGCTCCCAACTCCATGCCGGGGTGGATCACGTGGGCTGCGGTATAGCCTGCCGCTGCAGCCATAAGGTTGGAATACTGGAAGAGTTCGCCGAATTTCGACGTAGGCTGCATGGTGCCGAGAAGAGCCATCGTGCTCTCGGGCGTCATCTTTCCATAATCGAAGATCCATTCCAGATCCTGCCGCGGCATTCCGGTGCAGGCGCAAATCAGATGTTTGACCAGAACGCTGCGGGTTGTCTCCGCGTCGCCCAGCTTGAAACTTGGAAAAATCTTGATGACCGGGGTGTCCCATGTGATGCGATGTTCGTCGACGAGTTTGGCGAGCAAAAGCGTGGTCATCGCCTTGGTATTCGAGGCGATCATGAACAGCGTGTCGCCATCCGGTTTCTCGGTGCCGCCCAGGTCCTTCACCCCAAACCCGCCGGCAAAGACGACCTTGCCATCTTGCACCACTCCAAGGCCAACCCCGGGAACGCCCAAGGCTTTTTGTCCCTGTTCGACGAAGCGGCCCAACTCCGCAATGCGCGCCTGGTCAAGAGTGTTCGCCTTCTTTCCGGCAAAGGACTCGCGGGTGAAGCCCTTGGGCAACAAGCGGCTGAATATCAGGGCAATCTGAGAGCCGCGTTTGCCCGCGACCGCATCCGCAACATCTTCGATAATGACGGTCCAGCTTGAACCTGAGTAATAGACGATCGCGGCCACTCCGCGCTTCTCATTCGGCGAAGTCTGATAAGCATAGACGCGGCGGCGGCTCCAGCCATCGCGGTCGGGAAGATCGTTCGTGACCTTGAGCGGCCACTTA
Organism: Candidatus Sulfotelmatobacter sp.; assembly: GCA_030041475.1. GTDB lineage: Bacteria > Acidobacteriota > Terriglobia > Terriglobales > Acidobacteriaceae > Sulfotelmatobacter. Next base: position 7,085 of record JASHNU010000037.1, on the reverse strand, counting down.
GCATCGGGCTTGTACGCCTTCCAGGCGGCAGCCAGGGCTTCATCCGGTCCCTGGGCTTGTACGTCGACCAGCGCAACCCAGGAATCTCCCTCGGGCGCTTCGAGGATAGTGGCCGGTCCGCGGACGCGAATTGACCAGTCTTGCGGCGCGATGAAGGCATTGCCCTGCACAGTCGTCTTGGGAGTGTCGGCAGAGAGCTTTTCCGGCGCTTGTGCGTTCGCGGCCTGAAGAGACGGCTGAGCCGACGCAGGACGAACTTCCTCCAGAAGAAGGGCAAAACCAAGAGCCAACAAGAGGGAGACGCAGAGTTTTTTCATAGAGCGGAAATTCTAAGCCCAGGCTTGACCAGGAGCAAATCATATTCGAAATTGCGGGTCAGCCTGCGCCCCGCGGTCTTCGGCAATATCAGGGGACGAGATTGTGCTCCCACTTTTCGACGGTAGATGGTATCGACCCGCTCAGCAGCGCTGCGAACGCTGCCAGCGTCTGGCGGGCTTCGCCGATCGGGTAGTAAAACGCCTCCCAATGGTCGCTGTCTTCGCCGTCGTGATTGGGAATGACGTAATCGAATTGCCAGCCCTGTTGGAGTTCGCGATAGGCGGCGGAAGCACGCTTTTCGATATCCTCCAAATCTGGTAACGATAAATTGGTCTTTTGTCGCGTGGTGCGACGCAGCAGCTTGCGGCGCATGATGTCGGTAAGAAGGTCGGGAAGCGAGACGTTCCGTTCGGGCGATTGCAGGTATGTGATTTCTTCTTTCGACAAGGGAGAGAGGAGCACGCTGAGCTTCTGTACCCTTGCGAGCTGCTGATGGGTCTGCAATGCGCGCCCGATTCCGGGATTTCCCTCAAACAAAACGTCGCCTTTTTCCAATAGGGATTCGAGTTCCGGAATATTGAGCGCCTGCAGATCGGCGCGAACTTCGAGAACCGCGTAGCGTTTGTCGGATCGCAACTTCTCGACTTGTTCACGCGTGCGGAAGTAATAATCCTTGCCTTCGATTTCGCCGGGCCGGGGCGTGCGGCTGTTGACGAGCACGAGCTTGTGCAATTTCGCGCTCAACCCGGGGTGAAATTTGGCCAGCGACTTATGCAGCGGCGTCTTGCCGACGCAGGAAGGGCCACAGAGGATGACCAGACGGCCGCCCCTGGAACCCACCTTCTTCTCGTTGCGAATCATCATTCCCTGCCAGACAGTCTACGAGAAATCGACAAGTTCGGCGTCTTTGCCTGCCGGGTGTTATCAGTGCGAGACTAGCCGCTAAGCCCATCGCGGGACGAGTCTGCCAGGAGGAGAAAATTGAGAGCTCCGCAAAGCAAGAAAATTTGGGTTACGTTAAGCGGACTGCCGCTGAGTTTTGAATTCGACTGGCCGTTTCATCGCTCGACTTCGGGAGCTGACTTCTGGGTGCTGCATGGGGATATCCTTATGGAGAACTCGCAGGGGCTGCACGCGCTGGTGTCATTGAATCTGTCCGCTACGGTGCGGGAGGTGCTGCCCTCGCTGGAGCCGCAGGACGCCGAAGCGCCGGTGATCAACGCACTGCGAAAGGAAATTGATCACAAGCAGATTGAGTTTGCGAAGTCGGGCAAGCTGCTGCCGGTGGCGTTTTCCAGCCGGGATTACGATTTCAAGCGGCAAAAATGGGTGTTTGGGAAAGCCGGGGACCAGGTCATCGCGACCTTTATCGAAAGAAAGGTTTATTGGCAGACCAAGCTGGGCGGCGATGAGAAGCGCGTCTGGATCGGCGATCCAACCGATGCGCAATATTTGGGAACGACGTCGTCCCAACTTGTGGAGATCGGCCGCAGCCTCGTCGCCGCCAATGGACTGATAAGTGTGGAAGAGGAATGGGCCGAGGCTGCGCCCGGGCTGTTGGCGCAGGCGGAAAGATTCGAGGGCGCGATGCGAAACGCCGTGGCAGAGCTAGAGAAGAAGCACGCGTTTGAGAGAGGGTAACGTTGCGGCGGAAGAGCGCATCATTCATTCGATCGCACAGCCTTATGCGGGCGCCACTAACGCCATCGGCACAACCCGAACCTCGTGTACTCCCGATTTTTCCTTCCGGCAGACTCTTTCGGGATTCGAAAGTGCGGTTACTCTGAGCGCTTACTTGAAAACAATCCCCAGAAAACCTCGGTACGATCCATGCTTTGGCCTGCAACGCGCTTGTAAAGCGACCGCATCCAAGGGGGTTTAGCATTGTGAGGGTGTGGCGACGACGAGGGCTGGACGCGTGAGAGCACTACGGAATCTGCACACCACAACGGCCAGAGGTACATAAAGGAACGATGCACGCGAGAAAGCATAAAGGACTGTAGCGATGAGGCATGTTCTCGCCCGTCTCGCGATTGCGGTGCTGGCGTTGGCTATAGCGGCCGCGTGGGCGCAAGAGCCGCAACAGACTCCGGGTGCGCAGCCTACTCCGGAACAGAATTCTCCGCAAAATCCGCAAAGCGGCAGCCTGACAGCGTCGCAGCAGAAGACTCCCGAGCCCTTACCGGAGAACCCGACGCCCCAGAAAGAGAGCAGCGACAATACCGTGCAGGCGGCCAAGGAGATGGCCGAGACGGGATTGAAAAGGGCACGGGATTGGGAGTCGAACTGGATTGCGGGAATTTATGTGGGCAGAAACCGCAAGCTGGTGCCGCTGAACCGTGAGGAGCGCCTGGATTATTACCTGCGGCAAACGTTCACCCGGCCTGAGGATTATCTGAAGAGAATGTTTGCGGCCGGAGTGGACCAGGCGCGCGGCGTGCCCCATCAGTGGGACGATGGGTGGGCCGGGTACACGGAGCGGTTTGCTTCACGCGAGGGGCAGTTTTTCACTTCGAATTCAATTGCGGCGTTAGGAAATGCGAAGCTGGGATACGAAGTGCGTTACGACAAGTGCAAGTGCGACCGGTTCAAGCAACGGTTGCACCATGCGATCATGCGGAATTTTTTGACTTATGACCAGAGCGAGGGGAATTTGCGTCCGCAATGGGCCTTGTACGGCGGGGCGTTTGGAGGAGGCCTACTGTCGACGGCGTGGAAGCCAAGTCCGAAGAATGCGTGGGCAAATGGAGGATGGGCGGTGCTGGGGCAGGCGGCGTATGGGTCGCTGGTGAACTTGATTACGGAATTTTCGACGGAGATCAATCGGAAGCAGGGGGTGAAGAAATAAGAGGGGTACCGCGCACTGCCGACGCCGAAGAAAAACCCGGTCATGGGCGGGGGCTTGAAATTCTTTGTTCTGGGCTATTCAGCGAGAGGTGACGATTCTCGTATCGCTATATCGCGTGCACCAGACGAGTGTGCGACCAGTGCTGGGGCTTACGTCTTCACGGGCCCCTTTGCTGCCCCCACCACGCCGCAGGCACCCTTGAAAACCTGTGCTAGAAACTGTTTGCACGTGCGCAAAACGGAGTGACGAATCCTGGCATACCGGGATTGATCCTGGGATATGGGTACCGACAGCGCAGCGCGGTATTTTGCGATCCAGGCCTCCTCGTTGGAAGGTTCGACTGGAGTTTGAATGAAACCCATTGGCGCACTCTCCCATTTGGTTTTTTTGCCAGACGGGATTTATACGCGATAATCCAGCTCATGCCATCGCCTTCAAGAACTAATTCGTTAGGGCGATGGCTTTAGTCCTTATCCGCTGAACGATTGTCCCCTGTTTTTTCAGGCGGTATCTCAACTCGGTTGGATTGTGTGTTCATGGATTTTGTCGGGTCGTACTCCTTAGAGAATTCAAGGCTGGCACGGGAGGGGGAAGTGAAATCCCCCGTCCACATTACGGTGAACTCGGGGTTTTGCCCGGTCAAGCGTGTATTTTGATCCAGGCGCAGTGAAACCTTTTCCAAAGATCGCTCGTCCAAGTGGCGTATTATCTTCGTTGTTTCCCGCGGGCATATCCGAGGTTTAGGAGGTTCTTGTGGTTTCTTCAGGAGCCCCGATACGTCTTTTGTGCGCAAAAGCCTTGATTGTTGGAGCGCTGATTTCCCATGCACAAACCTACTCGGGTTCTGTTCCGGGTTCTCCAGGGCAAAGTCTTCCGACTGGAAATGCAGCAAATCCTTATTCGGGCAGCGTGCCGGCGAAGCTCATCGCGGGTCGCATGCCGCTGTCCCTGCAAAATGCGATTGATCTCGGACTCAAGCACAACCTCGGACTACTACTTTCACGATCTGATGCCGTTGCCGCTCGAGGACAGCGCTGGCAGGAATTGAGCGCGTTGCTGCCGCAAGTGACAGCCGCACCTTACGTGGCAGCGTCCAAACTCAACATTGACGAACAAGGACTTGCAGGGGTCGCCGCGCTCTTCCATATTTCTCCCTCAATAGGGCCGTATTCTTACTTTGACGCTCGCGCCGCCGTGAACCAATCATTATTCGACTGGAAATCCATTAACGCCGCTCGCGCCGCTGTCGAAAATGTAAAATCGGCTGACTATACGCTCCTCGACGCTCATGACCTCGTCATCCTGACCGTTGGCAACGTTTACTTCCAGGCGATTGCCGATGAGGCGCGGATTACAACGGATGAAGCCCAGGTCGAGGCGGCACAAGCGGTCTTTGATCAAGCGACCGATCAGGTCACCGCTGGTACAGCTGCTGATATCGACGCATTGCGCACCAAAGTCGAGCTGCAGACCAGGCAGCAGCAGCTGATCCAGGACAAGAACGACTTTGCCATTCAGAAGATCACCATAGCGCGCGCGATCGGTCTGGCCACGAATCAGGATTTTGACCTCACCGACAAATCGCCGTATGAGCCGATCGAGAATACGACCGTCGATGAAGCTTTAACCCGCGCGTATGGGTCACGGTCCGATTATCGAGCCGCCGCAAGCGCGCTTCGCGCCGCTGAGTTATCTCGCAAGGCCGCCGTCGCCGGCTACTTCCCGTCGCTGTCTTTCGGTGCTGATTATGGAACAGGCGGCGATCATCCCTCGGATTCAACGAGGGTGTACGACGTCCGGGGAACGCTATCGATTCCGATCTTTACCGGCAACAGCGTTCATGGTGATATTCAGCGGGCTGATGCCCAGGTGGAACAGAACCGTGAGCGACTGGAAAACCTGCGAGCACAGATTGAGGCAGATGTGCGAACCGCCTTCTTGAACCTGCAGTCTTTTGCCCAGCAAGTAAAGGTGGCGGAGAGCAACATCGAGTTGGCCGATCAAACACTTGAGCAGTCACGTGATCGCTTCACGGCCGGGGTCACTGACACAGTCGAGGTCGTACAGTCACAAGAGGCGGTCGCCAGCGCTCACGAGCAATACATTTCCAGTCTTTACAACTACAATTTCGCGAAAATTTCACTCATTCGCGCCCTGGGGGCTGGAGAGCAGGGCGTGAAGGAATTCTTTCGAGGAAAATGAACATGGCGGAACAAAACGCATCTGCTACTGTTTCTGAAGAAGCGCCAAATCCAACGCCCCGGTCTGAAGAAACGGCGCCTTCAACCCTTTCGCCTCGGGATAAGTATTCGCCTGCGGGACGCCGGAGGCGCCGCCGGAACATATTGATTCTCATCATCGCGGTGGTCGTGATCGTCGGCGGCCTGTTCCTCTGGCGTTACTTGGGCAGCTACGAATCGACAGATGACGCACAGGTTGATGTCCACCTCTATCCCGTCAGCGCCCGCATATCAGGTTATGTTGTGAAGGTCAATGTCAATGACAACCAGTGGGTCGAAAAAGGCGACGTGCTGGTTGAAATCGATCCTACTGATTACCAGGTAGCCCTCGCGCAAGCACAATCAAATCTTGCGAACTCCGAGGCTACTGCGCGATCGCTCAATATCACTGTGCCCATCACTTCCGTGAATTCAAGCAGTCAATTGCAGTTCACTTCCTCAGGCATAGAGGACGCACGCGCCGCGATCGCCGCCGCTGAGAAGCAATTGGCTGCCGCTCACCAGCAGGTGGAGGCCGCTCTGGCGAACGACGTGAATGCGCAAGATAATCTCCGCAGATATAAGCTGCTGGTTGACAGGCGGGAGGTGTCACAGCAGATCTATGACCAGGCGCTTGCCACCGCGAAATCAAGCACTGCAAACGTCGCCGCCGCCCAAGCCAACGAGTCTGCCGCGCAGCAGGTTGTACAACAAACCCAGAGTCGCCTAACGCAGGCGATAGCTAACCACGACTACGCGCAGACCGGTCCACAACTGGTATCTTCCACCAAAGAACGCGTGCAAGCAGCGATCGCCGACGTCCAGCAAAAACAGTCCCTGCTGCAGCAGGCGGAATTGAACCTGCAATACACGAAGATCATTGCGCCAGAAAGTGGCGAGGTAACCAAGACCGTTGTCGTCGGCTTGAACGTTCAACCCGGCCAGCAGATGTTGACGGTTGTGCCGCTGCGGGAGGTGTGGATCACGGCCAACTTCAAGGAGACCCAGATGAAACACATGCGCCCGGGACAGCCTGTGCAGATTCAGGTGGATTCCAGCGGCCGCGACTATAAGGGCCGTGTGGACAGCATCGCTGGGGCCACGGGCCCGCTGTTCAGCGTCCTGCCTCCAGAAAATGCGACCGGCAATTACGTAAAAATCGTGCAGCGGATTCCGGTGAAGATCGTGCTCGATCAGGGCGAAAACCGCGACCTGCAGCTGCGTCCAGGCATGAGCGTGGAACCAAAGGTCTATCTGCGATGAGCGCTGCTGCCCAAGCTCTCCCCCTGGAACAATCCCCATGGGCGCCCAGGTACAATCCCTGGCTTATTGGGGTGGTTGTGGCCATGGCCGCGTTCATGGAGGTGCTCGACACCAGCATTGCCAATGTGGCTTTACCTTATATGGCCGGCAGTCTGGGCGTCAGCAACAACGACAGCACTTGGGTGCTCACCTCCTATCTGGTTTCGAACGCCATTGTTCTCCCCATCAGTGGCTGGCTTGCGGTTACGTTTGGGCGCAAGCGATTTTTTATGGCGTGTCTCGCGATCTTCACGGTCAGCTCAATTCTGTGCGGGCTGACGCCAAGTTTTGGGCTTCTGCTCGTGTTCCGCGCGTTGCAAGGCGCCGGCGGCGGCGGACTTCAACCCATGGCACAAGCTATCATGGCCGACACCTTCCCGCCCGAAAAACGGCGCTTG
>JASHNU010000036.1 GCA_030041475.1 Candidatus Sulfotelmatobacter sp. | reverse complement strand
CCTTTGAAGGGGAGCAGCGCTGCCTTTAAGGCGGCAACACCTCCCTGCGCTGGGTCACCGGAGTATTGTTTTATCTCGCCTTCGACCAACTTCTCATTCTCGGCGAGGATCTGAAATCCCTCATTCTTTGTGTAGTCCTCAAAAAACTTCTCAAACTTTCTGACTTGCTGGTCGAACGCTCCCGCGTCGGGCGGGAGGCCCTCGGCTTCAAGGGAGGCGTCCAGTTTCTTCTCGGCCTGCGTCATCACATACACATTGGCCACTGCTGCTCCCACGTCCGGAGTAAGCGTCGTACCTCCAGCCATCCCCGGAGAAAGTGCGGTTGTGGTAGACGCCAAATTAACTGCCTGAACCCAGGCCCGATAGTCTGGATAGACCGTGGTTTCGAGCCCTTCGAGTTCATCCATGAAACTCTCGTCAGCAGGAGAAACTTTCAGATTGACAGCGACATCGGAAGCAGACAGTGTGTCCTCGCTGCACCGTTGCAACTTCAGACCTGACTTAAGACGCGGGGCCGCATTCCTTCCGATATCTGCGAGTTTGCCCTTGACACCGATCCACGAGGCAGCGACTGTGCCGATCGCGGACGCGTCCGCATCCTCCTCCAGGGCTCCGTAATCTCCATTCCCCTTCCGCATGGGCGTCTGGTACGCATTACCGCCCCCCTGCTGCACGACATGCGCTAGTTCGTGAGCGATCAAGGCGTCACCGATGAGCGTGCCTGGCCGGTATTCGCCTGAGGCGAACGCTACATCTTTTCCAACGGTGAACGCCCGCGCCTGTAAATCTGCAGATAGCTTGGCGGCGCTCGAATCGGTGTGCACGCGAACGCCCGAAAAATCGTGCCCGAACGCCGACCCCATCTGCGATTGCACGCGCGAATCCAGCGAATGCCCGCCGCCGAGTTGCGCCTTCACCCCGGCAGCATCGTGCGCTGGCGCGGCATCGTGCGATGCAGCCGCTTCTCCACCTCGCGCCTTGCGCTGCACCTCGCCTTCACCGGCCGCTTCCGGTTTTTTCGTTCCCCCGATGAAACCGAGAATCGCTCCGCCCACCTTCGACGAAGCAAGACTCTGCATGGCCCCAAGAAAACCTCCCTGACCCGGCAACTCTTTGGCCAGATCTTCCGGCAGGCCCTCCACTTTTCCCGTCTTGGCCCAGGTCAATGCGGCTCGCTCAATCCGCATCACCAGCATGCGAATCGCTTCGTGCGCGCTGCGCGCCTTGGCCGCTTCCGGAGCATATTTGCGAATGGTCCGTTCGATGTGCTCGCTGCTCTGCTTCTCGTAAAAGCTGAGCCATTTAGCAACGTAGGGGCAGCCCTTCGTTGTGTGCTTGACTGAGGCTAAGGCAGCATCGGCAGCGGCACAAGCATCAGTACGAAGAAGAGCGATGAACTGGCTCTTGCGCATCTGGTAAGGCTCGACCTTGGTCGCGTTATCTTCGACAACCAGTGTCCCTGACGTCTTGGCGCCCGGCGGCTGCTTCTCGGGTGCGGCCGGCACCGGATCAGCCGTTGAGGTCGGGTCTGCAGGAGAACGCTGCAGCGATAGCGGCGAACGCAGCTGTGGAGTTGCCAGGCTGCGGTGAATGGTCTCTTCCTCTCGCTCCTCCGCACATTTGGCGCAGGGAGTTCCTCCGTCACAGGCACACTTGCGGTGGATCTTTGGTGCGCGGGATTTGGCCACAACTTTTTCGGCGACGCGGTCGGCTTCGGTCTCGTCGGGATCTCCGGGCTGGCTGACGCGAAGCTTGGCCTGAATTACTCCACCGTCGAGCAACCGCAGCATCGCCTGGTTGCCGAGAGTCTGTGGCAGGTTGAAAAGAGGATTTCCTGAAAGCCCTGCGCACGATGCTCCAGGGTTCAGCTTAATCCCGTGGCTTCGCTGAGACGCTTTTTCCGTTGTTGCCGTCGCAGTGGCTTTCTCGCTCATGGGCGTCTATTCGGCCGATCCCCGATTCTCTTCGACACCACAAACAGACTTGAGCACAAGTCCAAAGTCAGACTTAAGATCCAAGAACTTGCCAAGCTGCGGATCATGCGTGGAATACCCGCCAGCCGACTCCATAATCTCCAAGCAATCCCACAGTTCTCGGAGGGCGTTTGCGCAACCTCCCGCATCTCCAGAAAAAGCGAATTCTGTTCCTGCTTCGTCATCAAAGAGCAAGATCCTGATCGAGAGCTGTGGATCGTTGAGTTCCAGGTGGCGGTAGAGACGACGAGCTTCGGATTCGGATATGCCTTCGGATTGCGCTATACGCGAATAGTCGAACTCAAACGTTTTCAGAGAACGGTGTCTCTGCTGAAGAGCTGCTGCGAGGCGTCGCTTGACTTCCTCTTTTGCGGGATCGATCGGACCGAGCCTCTGACTTCGGCTCAAATGCTCAAACGAATTCGCCTTTTGTTGCTGCATATGTTCGTATGCTTCTTCCCGGTCAACGCCAGGTGGCAAATGAACCAGATCAAATGCGTAACTCACGAGTTATCCGCCCTCCTGTTGCATAGTTATAAGGACCTGCGACTTTCCGAAACGCGCTCAAGGCATCTACTCAGGGCTCCTCTAGTGCGGGACAATCTTGATGTTGGCATCCCTCAGAGCCTGTAGCAGTGGCCCGCTCGCTCCAGATAGACCCTTGACATTTTCATAGAAATGCCATTCGACAGCTTTGACCTTGCCCGACTTTAGCAGCTGAGCATCTTTGTCGATCTCCAGTTGGATCCGCTCTTCAGTCAGTGACTGGGGTCCAAACTTTGCCTCCCTTGCGATGCCGTCGGGCGTGTAACAATCAATATCCCTTTCGCCAAGGTCAGTGGACATCGTTTTCTTTTGGCCGCCAAATTCTTTGCGTAGCGCTTCCTCCGCCTCCTGCCAGGTTGTAGGCTTGGCAATCGGTGGGCGGCGCAAGCGGGCTTCTTCATTGCTCAAATCCTCATTACGACTCTGCAAGCGATTTCTTTCGTTAACAAGTCGATCCCGTGTCGCGGCGTTCCGTTGTGCTTTTTCCTGAAGTCGCGCACGCTCTTCGCCCCGGGCACTACTGCCCTCCTCGCCAGCTTCCTTTGCACGTTCATTTGCGGCCCGAATCCGCTCATTCAGTTCCTTAATCTTTGCGTTATTGGCCGCCCTTTCCTGTCGAATCTGTTCGAGGCGTTCTTGAAGTCCTGCTTTTGGAGATTCCTTACTGGCCGGTTCCTCGGATTTCCTCGACGATGGCTCTTCAGCCTTCTCAGCAGGCTTTAGCTCCTCAGCTGGCTTTACCTCCTCCGTCGGCTTGGCCTTGGGAGCTTCTGGCTTGGGCACTTGGGGCTCCGGAGACTGAGGCTTGGGAGCGGTTGATGGTTCCACCCGGGGAGGTCTGGGTTCCACCATTGGTGGCTTCGGCACCGGCGGCTTCGGGACCTCAGGCTCCGGTGTCGGTGGCTTCGGTACCGGCGGAGGAATCTTCGGCGGAGCCGGCTCCACAGTCGGCGGCTTCGGGACATGAGGCTCTGGTGTCGGCGGCCTTGGCACCGGCGGAGGAGCCTTCGGCGGAGCCGGCTCCACGGTCGGCGGCTTCGCCACCACAGGCGGAGGTGCGGGCTCGCCAGGCGGGGCCTTCACGGCTGTGGGCGGTTCTGTAAGTGGAATATCCCCGGACGCGGCACTCGCGCCCGGTATGCGTAACCCGCCTCGAATCTTGGCCCGTACCCCCGCGACAGCCAAGATGGCGAGAATGATGTGCCGTACCATCCGCAGAAAGGATTTCGATGCCTCTGTAATCTTCTTTGGGTCTCCGTTGGCCTCTTTCGCCAAGGAGAACCAGTTACGCCCCTCTTCGTAAACTCCCACCAGTTCCACGGCGGCGAAATAGCCGATAATGGCAATGATTAGCAGCTGCAGTATCAGAGCAATCGCTTTGGTAATCAGGGTTGGTTCCGGAACCGCGGTAAGAATTCCAACCGCAATTTCGGCGCCTATCAGTCCCGCGGTCGTGAGAATGAAACTAAGCCAATGCTCTTTGATCGCATCCCACACTTCCCCGACCAGAATTTCGGCCGCGTGGTCGGGGGCCTCTTTTACCGAAGCCACGAGGTCACCAGCGAACTGGCGATATGGAGAGATCGCTATATCGACAATTGGTTCAGGGACTCCTGTCAGTACGCTTACGATCTCGCCAAATTGACGCTGAATCTTTGGGTGACTGGCTGGCGCGGTGGCGGTCGTGCTTCCCCCGCGCTGCTGGGTTACGTGAGATAACTCATGCGCGAGAAGCTTCTTACCGGTGGGCGTGCTTGGCTCGTACGCGCCAGAATCAAAGACTATATCGCTATTGAAAGTGTAGGCCTTGGCTCTGAGTGAACGGGCTGAATTTGCTGCTTGCTCATCTGTGTGAACGCGCACCCGTCCAAAATCCTCGCCGAACCGAGACTCCATAAATTCGCGAGTTTCGGCCCCGAGCGGTTGGCCTGAGCCCAGGGCTTGCAGAAAATCGTCGCGGACAGACAATTCTTCCTGCGAAGACTGAGTGGACTTGCGATGAATCCCTTTTGCCTGTTCGACTTCTTCCTCTTCGCACGCCGGGCAGGATGCGACCCCACCGGGGCAGTCGCATTTGCGGTGAATGGTGCCCGAAGCGGGAGATGCAACCGCCGACGCGGTCCCAGGTTCGACGACCTGGTCTGCGACGCGGTCGGCTTCGCGCTCATCCGCGTCGCCCGGTTGACTGACCCACAGCTTCGCCTGAATCGCTCCCGATCCCAGCAGGCTGGCTACGGCCTGATTGCCGACGGTTCGCTGCAGATCAAACACAGGATTCCGCGCCGGCTCGGATCGTTCTTTCGGCTTGGGCTGCGCGCGCGTGTGCGATTTCTCGTGGAATCTTGCGGACGAGGCGCGTCCCTTGTCCTGCTCTTTCATGGGTCATCCCGCTCGTTTGCCTCAGTTTCCGGATATGTCGAGTCGCGCGGCAAGCACTAGGACTTCGCGCCCTTACTCGCCTTGTCTGCCCCCGACTCTGCTTGCGACGCTCCCTTTCGTATCGCTGCTGCTTTCGATGGCGATTGCTTGGCGAGGCCCGCGCCTCCGCCCCCACCGGAACCAGAGGCACCGGATCCGCTCGCAGCGGCGGCCGACGTCCCCCCCGGAACAACTTGAATCGCATTCGGAAAGATGACCACGCTGCAGTCGGCATTGATGATCGTCAGGTTGTATGGGACCCCGGTTTGCACGCTGGTTTCGGCTTCTACTGTGAGATAGACGGCAGTTTGGCCCGTCTGGAGTGAATTGGTTTGACCGGCCACAGCTACGGTGATGCCCGGGCCGAAGCTGTATGTAACCTGCGGACCCGTCGGAACGTTGGCTCCGATTTCAAGGTTCGTTCCGGTGACGGTGATTGGGTACTGAGTTACCCCATCAGCAGGAACCTGTGGCACTGGGTTGGCTGCCGCGATGGCAGGATTCGTAGGAGCCACGCTCGTGACCGAGGTCGATGAAACCGTGCAGGTCGGACTCCACCAGGAACCGCATAGTGAAACAACCATGCGCCGGCAAGCGCAATTGTCAACCTGCTGAATTGTTCCCAACCCGTCGGAGCTCAAAGTCACTTGTGCCAGGCAGACCCACGGTCCGCATGAGCAATCTGGACAGGTAGTAATACCGCCCGTGATCACAGAACTGGCGGTGGCCGGGGTGATAAGACCGGTCGCCGTGGTATCGCACGCGTTGCAGGACGGGCACGAGGTCAGCACTCCGATTTCATATCCGTCGTGCCAGCGCGAGTATTCACAGGTGTTGTCGTTGCAACCGCAACCAACCGGCTGCACGCGAACCGGACGCATCATGCACTGCGTGTATTGGACGGCAATGTAGAGAAGGTTGGTGGTTGAAGGAGGAATGAACACCTCACTGCACCACGGGTCAGGAGCATCGACGCAGGGCTGTCCCGTAACGCCCGACACGCCGGAAGTGCGCAGATCCACGGTGCGGCAGCAATCGATGATGATTTCGTCGCCATAAGGACCGAGAATGTAGCCCTTCTGAACCTTGACCTGCCAGGGCGTAAACGAGACGGTGCCGTCGGAATTGGTGGTGGTTGCCGGGCACACCTGGGCGCCGCATACCACTCCCCAACCGTGGAGCAGGCGATTGTGCCGCCGCAT